>NZ_JBHLXJ010000029.1:0-8943 GCF_042432465.1 Affinundibacterium danionis
CGTCATAGGTTGCATTCAGGATGTTCGGTGCCGCATTCGAGACAGTGATGGCATTGCCAGTCAGGTCGGCAATATTGCCACCGGTGATGACGCTGTTCCAGTCATCGGCCGCCGCAATATTATAGGCAGTGGCGCTAACAGCAGAACTGCTGCCGTTCTTGTTAAGTAATAAGTCGACAGCTGCAATGTCGGCGCCTGATAAAGTGAAGGTAAAGCTCGTGGCGCTTGTGATTTCCACATTGCCAGTTGTCGACAATGTGCGCGTTGCACCGCCTTCACCCGTAATGGTTAAGGCAGAAATCGTCACATCATTGGTGGCACCAATCGTTTTAACGAGGTTAGTACCTGTAATGGTGAAGACATGGGAAGTCCCGTCGTAAGCCGCTGACGTAATCGTTGGTGCAGTGACGTTAGAAACGGTAATTGCATTGCCTGTTAGATCTGCACCGGAAGTGGTGGTGGCGTTCCATGAAGCGGCAGCGGCTAGGTTGAAGCTAGTGGTATCAACTGCTGTCGTGCCATCTTTATTGAGCAAGCCATTGATGGCCAGTTTGTCGGCCGCATTTAAGGTGACAGAAAATGCTGTGGTACTGCTAGCGGTGACACTTGGTGACGTTAGCGTATAAGAACCGCCTCCCTGACCAATAATGCTGAGTTTGGAGACATCAATCGCGTCGCCCAAAACAAAACTTTTGCCTGTCACAACAAGTGATCCCGAATTGGCGTCATAGTTTGCACTGATAATGGCAGGCTGATCTATAGTGTAAGTCTGCCCAGAGATAAATCCCACATTGATCGCATTTGACGCAGCATCAGAGATATTGGTGCCGCTTGCATTTAAGTCTAGGCGTAAAGTACCGTCACCGCTAATGCCGTTAACGGTAACGATGTAGCTACTTCCGCTACCGCTGATGGCAGAAATATTTCCAACTGTCGCTCCCGTTTTAGTTAAGGAAAAATCACTAATATCAACACCAGAAACACTCTCGTTAAAGCTCACTGCATAAGTAACACTGCTGGAGTTGGTGGTTGCGCTAGCGGGTGATTGGCGAACAATGCTGGTAATCCAAGGCGTGAGCGTGTCACCGGTAATCGAAACGTTAGTTGTGCTCGCTAAATTGTCTTCATTCGCTGCATTTTTAAAGGTATTTGCAGCTACGTTGATTGATGCATTCAAGCTTTGCGTTGCGGCAGTAGGAGTGAAAGTGGCGGTGTAGATTTTATTGTCTATTGCGTCAACGGTCAGCGCACTTATTGAGCCGCCGGTAAGTGTGATATCCGTATCAGTAAATCCAACAGGCGTTTCATTGAATGTAAAGGTAATAATAGCGCTTTCGCCAGCCTTGAGTACATTGCTATTGCTTGTAATCGCTACCGTTGGATTGGTATTTACAGTGATAGTGGTGCTGGCGCTATTTGAATTTAGCTGTCCGTCGTTGAGTGTGGCACTGATGACCCTATCCCCTTGGGTGCCTGTGGCGTCAAAAGTGATGTTTTGTAAGAGCGTTGAGACACGCGCTGCGGTTGCTGCGGAGTTTAAATTGATAATTAAATTATCGCCGCCAATGCCAGTACCGTTGTTAGCGATTGAACCTATATTTTGCCCACCTACCGAGACGTTACTTCCGACATTGCTGCCGTTTGAGAGTGAAATACTGCCACCGACAAAGAATGAAAGTACATCGCCACTGGCGCGCCCTGAGGTGAATGCAATAGTTAAACTACCATTGTTGAAATTAGCATTGTCGTCATCGCTGACGGTTGTAGGTGTTCCCAGATCAATTAATATCGCACTAGCACTCGCAGAGACGGTTTGGTTATCTGCGCTGGAAAGTCCACTGATGATAGGTGCATCATTGGCGTTTGTTACCATGATGGATATAGCTTGGGTGTCACTCAATGCGCCATCGGATGCCGATACGATAATGTCGTAGACGTTATTTGCGCCAGAATCGGCAGGTGCTTCAAAATTGGGGGCATTTTTAAATGTCAGTACACCGGTTGCGCTGTTAATATCAAACAGAGCAGCGTCTGTACCTGAAATGCTATAAGTGATGGTGGTCGCAGCATCAACATCACTTGCTTGTACGGTGGTGATTGCGGTTTGATTCTCTGCTATTGAAATGGCGGCACTGGCACCTCCACCGTTACTGGTAATGGTGGGAGCTTCATTGGCATTGACAACGGTGATTGCTAAAGTTTGGGTATCGCTCAAGCTGCCATCGGATGCTGTCACGGTGACGTTATAGACATTGTTATGATCCGCATCGCCGGGCGCTTCAAAATTCGGTGCGGTGATGAAACTTAATTGTCCCGTGCTCGTATTAAGATTAAAGAGCGCTGCATCTGTTCCTGATTTGCTGTAAACAACGGTAGGCCCCCCACCTACATCTGGATCGCTTGCATGTACTGTGGTTACTGCGGTGGTGTTTTCGGTGACATTGATGGTCGCGCTTGCGCCGCCGCCGTTACTGTCAATTAATGGACCATCATTGATTGAGAGTGCCGTTTCGTTGGTAAACGTATTGGCGCGCCCACTGCGTAGTCCATCACTAGGTGTGATGGTAAATGTCGTAGTTATTGAATTACCTGGCGCGACTTGATTGGATGTTGGGTTAAAAACCAAGGCGCGTAGTTGACTGCTTAAACTGGTAAACGATGTTCCTCCTAGCGCTAGAGTGTAATTGCCTGCCGTTCCAGTTAGACCAGCACCAGATAGGGTTCCGTTTGCCGAGTTGTAGGTAATCGTTAGAAAGCCATTTGCGCTATCGGCATCGCTGACCGATAAGCCTGCAAAAGGATTCGTAGAGGCATTGTCATCGAGCATGCCGTTGTTGATATAGGAGCCAGAAATCGTCGGGGGCAAATTTCCCGCAGGATAAGCGGCGTTGTAATTGACCGTAGAAATTGTTCCATCGGTTATAAAGCCATTCGCTTGTTTCGTTGGATTGTTTGACCAAGCACCAATGACATCACCATCGGCACTTAATGTTGGTGCCGTCACTAACTTAGTCGCATCCGATACGATGAGGCTAGTGCTTGCCGTAGAAGGATTAAATCCATTTACAAAGTATCCATCGTTGCTACTCGAATCCGCTCCACCGACGATAAAATAATCTCCCGACAAGGATCGACTGATCGATTTGATTTGCCCGATTTGAATCGTATTGGAAATTAATTTACTCAGACTTCCATCAGGTGCTAATGACTGAATATAGTAGGAGCTACTTGTATTCCCGACACCTGAAGCAATGTCATTCCCAAACAAGTCGAAGCCACCGCCATATATAGCGGCAACGTTAGGCGCTACTTGGTAATAGGGAGTGTCATAAGTGCCCGTTAAACTATTCGCTGCACTCCACATCATGACCTGACTGTGTGTGTAGACATCGTTGCTGCTGACAGGAATCGCTAAATTACCATTGGCGTCCACCGCAGCACCTTGAATCACCGGTGTTGTAGTGGTGAATGCGGTGGAAACAGTTGAACCAACTTGATTCCCAATACTATCGTAACGCTGGAATTCGAGTGTCTGATAATTATTCTTAGTCCAGAGCAAAATAAAGCCACCATCAGAGCTCGCAATGGCATAAGAGTTAGGATTAACTGACGATGTATAGCTCCCCGGAGCACTGATGTTTAAACTGGTGCCCGCATTGTTGTACATTTGTACGCCATAGCCATCATTAGAGTAGCTGGTGACCACAAAGCCATTCTTTAATGCGACGATATTCGCGCCATCATTCGTCTGTGTCGAGCTACTGTCATGCGTATTGCCACCGTTGTTATTGATAACGTTTGCCACTTGTCCTGTTAAGACTGTAGTCGTCACAGTTCCTGCGCCATCAACTAACGCGATTTGCAGATTATCCAAGTTCGCCATGCCGTAGTAGTCGGCTCTTGTATTCGCAAGTAAAACGACACGTGTACCGTTGGATAATTCGATCGCACCTTGCGCATTGAGTGGCGTCGTGCCAGGCGTTGCGGATAGATAGTCGTGACCAGTTGCTACATCAACGACCGCAGTTCCTGATAAAGTGCCACTTAAAATAGCATCGTAAGTTTGCATCTGTATCGCGATGCTTGCATTCGTTGCTTGGCCTAAAGCGGACTGTTGGATCAGATGGCCACTCGCATCTGCAGTGACTTCTAAATTCCAATTTCCCCCTAAATGGTTTGCGCCCGTTGTGTCATCCGATGCTGAGACCTTGCTGCCAGTACGTTGTGCTAAGTCTTCAATAAACTGCAATCCGTCCGCGCCTTTAGCGAGTTCGCAAGCGTAGATAAAGAAGTCGCCGCCAGGTTTCAACACTGCACCAATTTTCTCTAAAGCGGATTGATTGTCGCTCCAGTTGAGGGTGTTGATATTCAAGTAGCTGTCACCCAGCTGCAAGCTAGCTGCGCTGCCATGTGAGAATAAATGAATCGCGTCGTACATGGTGCGACCATCAAATGCCGATAATATGGTTTGCAGCCCGTTAGCACCGCCATCTAATAGGACAACTTGAATATTGGACGCTAGATTTTTTACGATAGTTTCGTAGTCGGGCAGTCTCTTATCGATAAATGCAATTTGATTGTATTTGGTCGTATTTTCTGTGGTCACTGCATTTGATTCGTAAGTCATTTTGATACCCGATACTGGCATGTTTGCGCTCGAACGCGCATAGTTTGTAAGATGTTAAATAAGAGCTTGTTCAATCTCATGCATGAGATTTATTGTTTGCTGGCGACTTTAAGGTGTAGCCCGCCAAAGGAGTTAGGGCCAGGCGTTGAGAAAAGGTGTAAATCACCATCTACTACAGCCTCTCCTGGCGCATTTTTAGCAATACGTCGTTCGAGCTCTATCGTAGTGGTGGCGCCCTTAATACCAATGTTGTATTGAGATTCTGTTAAATTTAAGTTATCTGGATTGGAGGTGATGCTGCTACCAGAAAATCCTACAAAATTACTTGCGCCGGTATTGCTTGGGTCATTAAACGCGAAGCTGTATTTCGCCTCTTTGTTTCCGGTAAAACGGATAGAACAGTCTTGGCCGGAAATGGTGACAGGATAGGTTCCACCAGCTGTCAAAGGATTTCCAGCTCCTGTTGTAAAAGCCGGATCTGTTGTTCCCTTATAGGTGCCTTGGATTGCAACAAATAATTCTTTCACTGCACCGCTACAACTTACCGATGTTACTGGCGTCGGGGTACTGCTCGCGGTACTGTTCGCGGCATTACTAGATGAAGAACTGCCTCCACAAGCACTCAAAGAAAGTATGATAAAACCAAGGGAGATTGTTTTTAATGTTAAGTAATTCATATAGTTGTATTCTGTAAATTTTATCGTTGCAGATGGTACCTGTGGAGCGTCGCAAGCTTATGAACGGCTAGGAAATATGCCATTTAGAGCGATAACAAAATTCATCGCGAGGAAAGGTTGCATATTATTGTGGGCGGTACCATTTCCCGTTGGGACTAGGGTTGACGCATGCATCGTTCCGGGCGAACCGCTTGCCGGACCATATTGTGGTTTGGCATTGGCGCCGACAGCATAAGCCGCATTCGCGGGAGAGCTTGTAGTAGCTATAGCGTGAGTGGCAAGAAGGCGATGATTATGAGCCGGCATTTCGTTCTTAGTTAAGGTAACGGATTCAGTTCCGCCTGTCTCTCCTAAATAATGCGAGGTCAATCCCGATCCTTGGTCCGGATGCATGATGGCTCTTCCTTGCAAATTCGGTAGCGCAAAAGTTGATGCGCCATTGCCACCATAAGTAGTTCCTAATAATGAGAATAGCGCTGTATTTTGGGAAATAGCCATTATTTGGCCATTGCACATGGCCCATCCAGACGGCGCGAAATTGCAAGCCATCAGACGTATTTCACCAACAAATTGATCAGCCATGAGAAGTCCTTAAAACTGAGATGGGTAAATCCCATATGTTGAAATAATGAAGTTGATGCAGCAGAAAGGCATCAAGTTCGCATGTGGCTGACCGTTGCCGACACTTTCGATAGCCGCAGCATTTAACATCACGTCCGGTTGAATGGCGGCAAAGACTTTAGTTGATCCGCCTGCCGGATATCGAGTCAATGGCGATTGGTGGGTTGCATTACCTTGGGGTGCTGCGCCAGTAGGTGCCATGCTCACCATCGCGTGAGTGTGGGATGGAATTTGATTGGATGTTAGAGTGACTGTTTCTACACCGCCGGTAGCGCCGAGTATGTAATTGTTTCCGTTGCTAGTCCCTTGGTGGATGGGCAGACGGCTACGCATGTCGGGTATGGCAAAAGTATTTTGTCCGTCACCACCGTAAGTAGTGCCAATCAAATTGAACAGAGCATCGTTTCCTGAAATTGGCAATAATCGCCCATCACAGAATAGCCAGCCGTTAGGCGCAAAATTGCCTGCGAAGAGCCGGATTTCTCCAATATATGGATCAGACATAGTTAGCTCCTTAATTTCTTGATGGAAAAATGCCTTGCAAAGCAATGCAGATGTTTAGGGTTAGATACGGTTGCATATTGGTATGTGCTTGATAACCTGAGTTAACGCTAACGGATGCTTGCATTGAGCTTGCCTGCTCATAGACATTACCTGGTGAAGTATCTGAAAAATTGGGCGTTAAGGCTTTTGCTAAAAGTGCATTATCGGCAATGAGAAGGCTGGCAGTAGTATCCGATGCGCGCACCAGATGTGTATGGTTAGGCATCTCACTAAGCTGTAATACATGGCTTGCCTCCCCACCGATTGCGCCCTGCGGGTAAGTATTGCTTTGATGAATTGGCGTACGGCCTCGCAAGTCGGGTAGCGCAAAAGTAGTTATTCCGTTACCGCCATACATCGTGCCTAACAGAGAAAAAAGTGCTGTGTTCTGATTAATCGGCAATAACTGTCCATTGCACAGTGCCCAACCTTTCGGCGCGTAAGGAAAGCTAAAGGTGCGTATTTCAGATAAATATTGTGTTGCCATAAGTAGCTTCTTTCAATTTCTTAAGTGAATTTTGTTCATAATTTTTACGCTAAGGCTCGCTAGCTTGAGAGCGGCTTTTTTACAATTAAGATATACGGATCTTGATTTTCCGTTTCGACAAATCCCAATCGTTGATATAAATGTCGAGCAGGATTTGATATCTCTACATGTGCCGTGATTCGGCGCTGGCTGTCGTTGGCTTCATTTATTAATTGACTGATGAGATAGCTGCCGATTCCGCGATTGCAATGCGAGGAAAAAAGTAAGATATCGATGAGTTGAATATCATTTTTGTCGCGGTTCACATAAAGTCGTCCGATAAGCTCATTGTCTAAAAGAATGCAGTCATACGAGGCGTTCGGATAATGCGTTTGATAATGCTGATGTTGCGCTTTGAACTGCATGTCTAGAAACTGTATGCTTTGCTCTTCGGTAAATGGAAAGTAAGCCATTTCTTTAGCACGTGAGTCCTTATACATTGCTTGTAACGATGGCATATCACTTTGCGCGACCGCGCGTAAGCTGATTGAATTCGCTAAGTGCGAATTAATCACCACGTCATCCTTATCGGCGCAATTAAGATTTGTCATTTATCCGAACACAACTTCATAGTGTTTTTCATTTGCAGTATTTGCGCCACCAATTTGGTTGACGAACACATTAAAAGAACCGATCTGCGGATGATGTAAGACTTGGATAGCTGAACTGAGTGAGGTTCTACCTGTTCCAATAAAGTGCAAGCTAAACGGTTCGCTACGACTTTCTTGCGGGCGCTTATCTCCATCCCTTAAGTGTGAGGTGACGGCATGTAATTGTAGTGCTGTAGAAAATAGAAAGCCTGAAACTTTAAACTTCTCTCCTAGTAGTGGTTTAAAGTCATTGAGTGAGAAATTTTGCAGACAATAATTAGCTGCCAAGCTTAATTCACACGCACTGCTTTCGGCATGATCGGCTGCGAGCATACGAGATGACGTCACATTATTGGCGACTGCGGTAGCCGCTAAGGCGCTTGCTCCCCCAAATAGAAGAAAATGTCTGCGGTTTGAGCCAGGTATTTCTGACATGAAAACTCCGATTTTTATTTAATTAAAGATGGCTTCGTAACGCATTTGATTACTTCCACGTTCGGGTCCGATGGGCACAATAAACAAATCAAATTCACCTAGCTGTGTATGACGAAATCTGTGCATTCCTTGCGGAATTTGCTTCTCTATATTTCCTTCAAAGATCAAGGAAAAAGATTGATGTGCTTGTGAACTTGTATCAGATGAGTTATTGCCAGAAGCCGTTACTGTTCGTAAAACTAGGTCGATAGTAATACCGATATCCGAATGAACTTCAAACGAACTATGTAGGGATTGAAGGAATGAGTCGTACTGAGGAAATTCCATAAACAAAATTTGCGTAATAAAGGGGGCGAATAGTATGAGTGCTATTGATGTAAGTCAAGAAAACAAAATAATGTTTCTGTATGGAAAATATTGCTTTAGTATTAGTATTCCATCGTGATGCACCGTATAAACAAAAAAGCACAGAAATTCACCTTTGGCTACCCAAGGGAGGATTTCTGTGTGAAGAGTGATCGATTTTTAACGCACAGTTCAAGTACGCTAAGTTATTCGCTGCTGTGCCAAGTGCAAACTTCATGTTTATTGAAGAAGCAAAAAGTCTGCCATTCATTACCAAACTCGATTGCTAACGACGATACGTTTAAGAGTGTTCAATGTCTATAGTCTAATTAGACTATAGACATTGAAACTGGCTGAGATGCTTTGTCGAGTACGCTGTAACAATACAAAGGAACTTACTAGGCGCCACGTTATAGTTATTACTCCATAAACCGAGCAATATACTCCTCACTATGAATAAACTGCCCGATGAGAGTCACGGTATCAGAATGAGGCTGATTAAGTATCTCATTAAAGGTCACGGGATCAGGTGCTCGGTTAAGTAATCCGACGAAGTCTAGAGTCAAAGCGACCTTGTCC
>NZ_JBHLXJ010000003.1:0-314320 GCF_042432465.1 Affinundibacterium danionis
CATTTCTGCTTCCATCCTTAAATGGTGTCGCTCACTCAAAATACTGACAGTTCGATTCTCATTTCTGAAAATCGTCTTGCTTTGTTATTTCTTGTGAACATTTGATATATTTTAAGTTTCCTAACTATGCATCTTATACAGACTGCAGTTAGTCGCCATCACTATCAAGTGCCCACATTTATTGACTGTTAATTGTTAAAGATCTTCAATTCTTTTCTGCTTTTGCTTCGAAGCGTTGTGTTCGTCAGCAGCAGAGAAACGAGATTATGCAGCACTTCTTTATTTCCGTCAACCCCCTGTTTTTTGTTTTGATTTAAATCGTTTCTTACTACTCGATTTAAACCTCAGGAAAATCAACGCTTTACCGCCTGCACTTCTCTTATTTCACACCCGCATTTCTGCGGGAGGCGAACTATAGCAAGCCTTACTCAGATTTGGCAAGCCTTATTTGGATAAATCGAATAAATCGTTTAATTCCCTAGCTGCAACGAAAAAGGCGCTCAATACTTGAGCGCCTCATTACCTTCACTGCGGTGCGCGCGGCGCACCGTACATCTTTATCGATTATGAATTATTTATTCTGAAAATTGGCAGGTCGTTTTTCAAGAAAAGCTTTCATGCCTTCGCGTTGATCATGCGTACCAAAACTCGCATGGAACAAGCGGCGTTCATAATGTACTCCCTCAGTTAAACCAGATTCAAACGAACGATTCACGGCATCTTTGATCATCATCACTACTGGCAAAGACATGGAAGCAATAGTAGTAGCCGCGGCCAAAGTTTCTTCCATTAATTTTTCCAAGGGTACAACACGCGACACCAAACCAGCACGCTCGGCTTCATTCGCATCCATTAAACGCGCCGTCAAACACAAATCCATTGCCTTTGATTTAGAAATAGCGCGTGGCAAACGCTGGGTGCCACCGCAGCCAGGCAAAGTCGCCAACTTAATCTCCGGTTGACCAAATTTAGCATTGTCCGCGGCAATAATGAAGTCACACATCATCGTGAGTTCACATCCACCACCCAAGGCATAACCCGCCACCGCCGCAATCACTGGCTTTCTTACGCGGAGAATATGCTCCCAATTCTTGGTCACATAATTTCCTTTATAGGCATCCATATAGTTGTAATCAGCCATTGCCGCAATATCTGCTCCTGCCGCAAAAGCTTTTTCACTGCCAGTAATAATCATGCAGCCAATCTCATCGTTCTGATCAAAAGCTAGCAATGCATGTCCCAATTCGTCCATCAGTTTGTCATTTAATGCATTTAAAGCTTTCGGGCGATTTAAGGTGATCACGCCCACTTTGTCTTTGGTCTCTACAATAATATTTTGGTATTCCATCATTTACTCCGATAAATTAATGAATAGGTACATTAGTTATTTTTGATTTCAAATGTCTTAGGCAGCAATAACCACATCGCGCCGCGCTGCTTCATGCGCCCAGCCAATTCGCCTGGCTCACGCCCAAAGCCCCAGAAGAAGTCAGCACGTACTGCACCACGAATAGCGCCGCCCGTATCTTGCGCCATCATCAATCTTTGAAGGGGATTACTACTCAGTGGCATTGTAGTCGACAAAAATACTGGCGCGCCCAGTGGTAATTGCGTTGGATCAACCGCAATTGATCTTTGCGGCACTAATGGCACACCCAAGGCGCCTTTGGGGCCAATGCTCGGGTCCAGCAATTTCTCTTCTTTAAAAAACACAACACTAGGATTAGCGTTTAATAATTCTTCCTGACGGGATGGGTTTTTAGCGATCCAGCCTTTAATACCTTGAGCTGACGCCTGATCTAAAGTGAGCTCGCCTTTATCGACCAAATAGCGCCCAATCGATTTATATGGATGTCCGTTTTGATCTGCATAGGCAACGCGCACTGTTTCGCCAGTGTCCATCAACTGCACGCGACCTGAACCTTGTATCTGCAAGAAAAAAGCATCCACAGGATCATCGACCCAAACCAATTCTTTACCAGCGAGGAAAGGCAAAATATCTGCACGTGAAGCGTAAGGCACGACCTTATTGCCGACTAAGCGCCCTCGCAAACGCATATTTTTCAAATCGGGATATACACTACCAAGATCAATCGTCAATAAATCATTTGGTACCGCATATAGCGCCGTTTGAAACACACCACCTTTGCTGCGAGCCCCTTTTAACAAAGGCTCATAATAACCGGTGATCATACCTTCGGTTGCACCATCAAGATGCTGCACTTGATAAGGCAAGAAATTTGCTTCAAAAAATCCTCGAATCGAGGTTAAATCTTTTGCATCCACGCTTTTAAGCTTACTGCAAACCTCTCTCCACTCTGTTTTATTCTTCAAAGCCGAACAAGAATTAACAAAAGCAGGCCACGCCTCTCTCAGATCATCATTCACCCAACCCGGCATATCAGCGTAAGAACTTAATTTATAGGCCTGAGTGTAATTTGAAATCGGCGCTAGTTTAGTCGGCGTAGACGCCGCTACCGTTGGCGTCACCGCCGTCGTTACCGGCGGCGTTACAGGTTTGGATTCTACTGGCGTTTGCTTTGGTGGCGTGGTACAAGCGACCAAAGTCAAAACTAATGATGCTGCTAAAATGCGTTTTTGTGCAAACAATGAATTCATAAAGGATTAATTATGTGGTTATTAGCCGTCGAAGCTCTGGGCGCTTTCTGTTTATTTGCTTTTATCGTTTGGTGGACCATGTTCTCAGGAAAAAAACCATCCGATAAAAACATAAAAAAACCGAATAAAACAGATCAAAAATAAGACAATCGATTTGAGATTTAATGCAAAGTGCGCGGCAAAGATAAGACAAATTCAGGAATCACGGCATCAAATTTGTGACCATCTTCCGCCACGCAGAAATACGTACCCTTCATTGTCCCATGCGGTGTCTCCAAAGAACTACCGCTCGTGTACTCAAAGGCTTCACCCGGCTTTAACAAAGGTTGATGTCCAACCACACCTAAACCTTGCACTTCATGTACTTTATTATTCGCGTCGGTAATGATCCAATGACGTGAAATCAATTGCGCTGGAATGTCGCCTGTATTCTTAATCATAATCGTATAAGCGAATACAAAATGCGCCTTATCTGGATTCGACTGATCCTCTAAATATTGCGTCGCGACAGTTACTTTAAATTCATATTTCATAGCTATAAAACCTCGCCCCAAATATTGGCAAATTCAGCAAAGCCAGCAAAATTTACCCCAAAGCCGACCGCTAATCACCGTGAGAAAGCAATTAAAACAAGCATCTTACAAGAGCGCAGCAATCTTCGCAGGAGTAAAATATGGCTTTTACAGACATTTTGCTTCATTCTTCGAGATTTCACTATGACAAACTTCCGCATCGCTCCTAGCATTCTCTCTGCAGACTTCGCCCGTTTGGGAGAAGAAGTTCGTAACGTCGTTGCCGCAGGCGCCGACATGATTCACTTTGACGTGATGGACAATCACTATGTGCCCAATCTCACCATAGGTCCCTTGGTGTGCGAAGCGATTCGTCCGCATGTGCAAGTGCCAATTGATGTGCATCTGATGGTAAAACCTGTCGATCGCATCATTCCTGATTTTGCCAAAGCGGGCGCGAACATCATCAGTTTTCATCCAGAAGGCTCAGAGCACATTGATCGTAGCTTGCAATTAATTCGCGATCATGGCTGCAAAGCAGGTTTGGTATTTAATCCTGCCACGCCTTTGCATGTCTTAGAACATGTGATTGACAAACTGGATTTGATCTTGCTGATGTCAGTCAACCCCGGCTTTGGCGGGCAATCCTTCATCCCTCATACATTGAAAAAGATCGCTGCCGTGCGCCGCATGATTGACGAATCTGGCCGCGACATTATGTTGCAAGTCGATGGCGGTGTGAAAGTCGATAACATCCGCGAGATTGCTGCTGCGGGGGCGGATACTTTCGTGGCGGGTTCTGCAATTTTTGGTAAGCCTGATTACAAGGCTGTGATTGATGCTATGCGGGGTGAGTTGGCGCTGGCATAAACCACCAAGTTCAATCACCTAATTAATTCATCAAAGACACTGGATTCCCGCTAAAAGTACGCGGGAATGACAACTCACCATATGCAAAAATTCGCCGACATCCAAGCCGCCATCATCGACCTAGACGGCACCATGCTCAACACCGCGCCGGATTTCTTGGTCGCGATCAATCGCATGCGTGCAGAATTTTCACTCGCGCCTTTAGACCTCACGACCATTACGCATTTCGTGGGTAAAGGTTCAGAAAATTTAATCCAGCGCGTGTTAGCAACGGACTTCAATGAAGCCGAAGTCACACGGCATTTTGCACAAGCCATGGCAAGCTATCAAAAACACTATTTAGCGATCAATGGCGATTACAGCACTTTGTATCCAGAGGTACTCGAAGGATTGCAAGCACTCAAGGCGCAAGGATTACGTCTGGCCTGCGTGACGAATAAACCAATCGCGTTCACCACGCCTTTGCTGGCAAAGATGGGCTTAAGCGATTTTTTTAGTGTGGTGTATGGCGGCGATTCTTTGCCTCGCAAAAAACCTGATCCTCTACCGCTGCTGCAAGTTTGCCTCGATTTTCACTTAGCGCCAGCACAAGTGGTGGCGATTGGCGACTCTTCCAATGATGCGCAGGCTGCGCGTGCTGCAGGCTGCCCTGTCTTAATCGTGCCGTATGGCTACAATCACGGCGAGGCTGTACAAACTATTGAAAGTGATGGTATAGTCGAAACCTTACTGAGCGCTGCACAATTTTTACTCAGTAGAAAAAACCCAATAATTTCATCAAGCTTCTAACAAAATTAGAATGTTCCTCGATAAGAAACGTCCATCAACTACTCCAGGCACTTTTGAGGCCTGGCTATGGCGACGCTGGCAATCTAACTGACCAGCGTGGGCGCTTTCGTCTATGTGTCTGAGTTTTATCCAAACCCTGATGCGCGCCAACGACGTTTTTTCATCTCTCGTCATCTTTGACAAGTTTTTGTAAGTTTTCGCTGTACCGTTTCGACTGTTAATCTCCTATTGAATCATTGGCTTCGTCTAACTTTCTGACGTTTGGCAAAGATCGTGTGGAGACGCTGCGGTCAAACACATTTAACGCACAACCATCATGACTGAACTCGAATTTAAATCCTTGGCCGCACAAGGCTACAATCGTATCCCGATGATCGCCGAAGCTTTTGCCGATCTGGAAACGCCACTCACGCTTTACCTCAAACTCGCACAAGCGACCAATGGCGGCAAGAATAGCTTCTTATTGGAATCGGTCAAAGGCGGTGAACGCTTTGGTCGCTATTCCTTCATCGGCTTACCCGCTTCCACCGTGGTGCGCTCAACAGGCTTTCACACCGAAGTCATCAAAAACGCCCAAGTGATAGAAACGCATGAGGGCAACCCTTTAGATTTCATCGCGAAATATCAATCCCGTTTCCGCGTCGCCTTGCGCCCTGGTTTGCCACGTTTTTGTGGCGGGTTGGCTGGATACTTCGGCTATGATGCCGTGCGCTATGTAGAAAAGCGCTTAGAAAAAACTGCGCCAAAAGATGATCTCGGATTGCCCGACATTCAACTGCTGCTCACCGAAGAGCTCGCGGTGATCGACAATGTCTCTGGCAAATTGTATTTAATCGTGTATGCCGACCCGACGCAAGCTGAGGCGTGGAGCAAAGCTCGCCAACGGTTGAAGGATTTACGCGCGATGTTACGTCGCAGTGTGGATGTTCCAGTGACCTCAGCATCGGTACGCACAGAAGCCATCCGCGATTTCGCCAAAGAAGATTATTTGAAGGCCGTGCTCAAAGCCAAGGAATACATCATGGCGGGCGATTTGATGCAGGTACAAATTGGACAGCGCATCAAGAAGCCGTATGTTGACTCACCGCTGTCCTTGTATCGTGCGCTGCGCTCAATTAATCCATCACCGTATATGTACTTCTACAATTTTGGCGACATGCATATCATCGGTGCTTCACCAGAAATTCTCGTGCGTAACGAGCAGCTCAGCGATGGCAATAAAAAAGTTACGATACGCCCATTAGCCGGTACACGTCCGCGCGGCGCAACGCCAGAGCGTGACGAAGAACTCGCGGTGGAATTATTGGCCGATCCTAAAGAGATCGCTGAACACGTGATGCTGATCGATCTCGCCCGCAACGACATTGGTCGTATCGCCCAAACTGGCAGCGTCAAGCTCACCGAAAAAATGGTGATTGAGAAGTACTCGCACGTACAGCACATCGTATCGAATGTCGAAGGCTTATTACAGCCGAATATGTCGAATCTCGACGTACTCAAAGCCACCTTCCCTGCAGGCACTTTATCGGGCGCACCGAAGGTACGCGCCATGGAACTCATCGACGAACTAGAACCTGTCAAACGCGGCATCTACGGCGGCGCTTGCGGCTACTTATCGTTCGGTGGCGAAATGGATTTAGCAATTGCGATTCGCACTGGCGTGCTTAAAGATGGCATGCTCTACGTACAAGCGGCTGCCGGCGTGGTTGCCGATTCCGTGCCTGAAATGGAATGGCAAGAAACAGAAAACAAAGCGCGTGCGATGCTCAGAGCCGCGGAACAAGTACAAGATGGTTTAGACGGAGAAATATAAATGCTACTCATGATAGACAACTACGATTCCTTCACTTACAACCTCGTGCAGTATTTTGCTGAATTGGGTGAGGAAGTTCGCACGTATCGCAATGATGAAATTACGCTGGAAGAAATCGAGGCGATGAAGCCTGATCGCATTTGTATTTCACCTGGCCCTTGCACGCCTTTAGAAGCGTGCATTTCTGTACCTGTGCTGAAACGCTTTGCGGGCGAGATTCCTATTCTCGGTGTTTGCCTTGGCCATCAAAGTATCGCCGAAGCCTTCGGTGGCAAAGTGATTCGCGCCAAAGAAGTCATGCATGGTAAAACTTCACCAATTGCCCACACCGGTGTTGGCGTATTCAGCGACTTGCCTAGCCCTTATACGGTGACGCGTTATCACTCACTGGCGATCGAGCGCTCCAGTTTGCCAGACTGTTTAGAAGTCACGGCATGGACCGAAGACGGTGAAATCATGGGTGTGCGTCACAAGACTTTTGATTTACAGGGCGTGCAATTTCACCCTGAATCAATTTTGTCAGAACACGGTCATGCATTGTTGAAGAATTTTTTATTGGGAAAATAAAATGACGATCTCACAGCAAGAAGCTTTAACCCGCCTCATCGAACATCGCGAAATTTTCCATGATGAGATGTTGTCGCTGTTCCGCAAAATCATGGGTGGAGAAATGTCGCCAATCATGATCGCGGCGCTCACCATGGGACTACGCGTCAAAAAAGAAAGCATAGGAGAAATCACTGCCGCAGCACAAGTCATGCGTGAATTCTCAACCAAAGTACCGATGGCGAACACCAAGAACTTGATTGATATCGTCGGCACCGGCGGCGATGGCGCGCACACTTTTAATATTTCTACCGCGTCGATGTTCGTTACCGCAGCAGCAGGCGCACGCGTTGCTAAGCATGGCGGTCGTAGCGTGTCATCTTCATCAGGTAGCGCAGATGTACTCGAATCGCTGGGTGTGAATATCAATTTGCAACCTGAGCAAATCGCACAATCGATAGCGCAAACCAATATCGGTTTCATGTTCGCACCGAATCACCACGCAGCGATGAAACATGCAGCACCGGTGCGACGTGAGCTCGGCGTGCGTACGATTTTTAATATTTTGGGGCCGCTCACCAACCCCGCTGGTGCGCCGAATATTTTGATGGGTGTATTTCATCCTGATCTGGTTGGTATTCAAGTACGTGTCTTGCAACGCTTAGGTGCGCAACACGCGATTGTCGTTTGGGGGCGCGACAATATGGATGAAGTTTCACTCGGCGCACCTACGATGGTCGGCGAATTGGTGAATGGTGAGATTCGTGAATACGATATTCATCCTGAAGACTTTGGCTTACAAATGGTTTCTAACCGGAGCCTTAAAGTGTCGGGCGCTGATGAGTCTAAAGCACGTATTTTAGATGTACTGAACAATGTCGCCGGTCCAGCAACCGATATCGTTAGCCTGAACGCGGGTACGGCTTTATATGGCGCAGGGATTGCCGATTCAATTGCCGATGGGGTAAAGAAAGCACAAGCTGCAATCGCCTCAGGAGCCGCTTTGGCGAAATTAAATCAATTGGTGGAAGTCACGCATCAGTTGGGAAAATAGATAATTCAAACGCAGAATCATAGAGCGGGTGCAACCCGCGCCGCCAGGATATCAAGCACCTGAGCGGCGCGGGTTGCACCCGCCCTACACGATGAAGATTTCATGGCGTTTTCTATCAGCGCATTTCAGGAACAAACATGTCAGACATACTCAATAAAATTCTCGAAGTCAAAGTAGAAGAAGTTGCACGCGATAAGAAGGTGCAGAGTTATACCAGCTTGCGTGCCGATGTTGAAACCAACAAAGAAGCAAAACAAAATTTACGCGGCTTTGAAGCAAGCCTGCGCAATAAAATTGCAAATGGTGAGGCAGCAGTGATTGCAGAAATTAAGAAAGCATCGCCATCCAAGGGAGTGATACGCGAGAATTTCATACCTGCCGATATCGCTATCAGTTACGCCCATCATGGCGCTGCATGCTTATCCGTTTTGACCGACGAAAAATTCTTTCAAGGCGCACCCGACTATTTAAAACAAGCTCGCGCTGCCTGCACTATTCCTGTGCTACGCAAAGATTTCATGATCGATCCGTATCAAGTTTATCAAGCCAGAAGCTGGGGCGCAGATTGCATTTTATTGATCGTTGCAGCACTCGATCATGGCCTCATGGCAGAGCTAGAAGCCTGTGCACACGAACTCGGTATGGGTGTTTTGGTTGAAGTGCATAACGGGGAAGAACTCGATGCGGCACTTAAATTAAAAACGAATTTAGTCGGCATTAATAATCGCAACCTTCGTACGTTTGAAGTGAGTCTTGATACAACCCTACAGCTATTGCCACAGATTTCAAGCGATAAACTAGTAGTGACGGAATCCGGCATTTTCACGCGCGAAGATGTAGCTGCGATGCGCGCTGCGAACGTACATAGCTTCTTAGTTGGCGAGGCATTTATGCGTGCGCAGGAACCTGGAGTAGAACTACAAAAGATCTTTTCCTGAGTTTGACTGGAATCTACTCTGATCTAATCTGACATCTAATCTGACAGTCAGCCTAACAAAACAGGTGGCTGTCAGATCGGGACGCAACTATTACAAATTACAAACTTGAATTAATCTCGTTTTAGCGTATGCGCTTAGCAGGCATCACAGCCCCACCCTGAAATAAAGTCAGACTCGTTGCGCGACCGTTGGTATCGACGTCCATTTTAATTTGTGCATCAACGACTTTTAGATAGAAGTTTTTAGCATCTTTAGCGAAGAGTTCAAACTTAGGTTGATTCGTCGCTTGAGCGTAAAATTTTTCACCCTCTCGACTCAAGCTTAGAATGAAACTCGGTGTGATCGCATAGTCGCCCACATATTGATCCAGGATCTGAGCTGAAACTAGACTGTCACTCTTACTTTCAACTGTAGCAACGGCAGCAGCAACAGAACTACTCGCCGCCTTTTCTTCCAACCGGACGGCTTTCATTTCTTGTCCAGCTTGATGCAAAACCAAACTCGCCGCTTTTCCATTCACATCTGCATCAAAGCTGACCCAGGCATCCACATCATTCGAGATAAATTCGCGAGCTGATTTTGCATGTACTTCACCTCGCGCCTGATTCGTCGCCTGCACAAACAATTTATCGCCCTCACGACTCACCGTCAGCACCATGCCTGGCATGAGCTGATATTCTCCAACAAAGCTCTCCAAGGAATTGGGATCTACTGCTACCTTGACATTCTCTGTAGGTGCTTTGGGTTGCTTGATAAGTTCAAAGCGCGCATCGAGAATATGACGTCCGATGTCATCGACTCCTTCATTGGCCGTATTGGATAACACTACAACGCTGACTTTACGTGCTGGACTAAATCCAACGAAACTGCGAAACCCACCCGTGCCACCGTTATGCCAAACGATGTTCGCGTCATGAAGTTTCAGGGTATGCCAACCCAATCCAATCGAGACATTGGGGTTCTCTGTCGGGGTAAGCTTTGTGAGCATAGACTGCATCGCAGGTTTCAATGAAGTCTTCACCAAACCAAGATGTGCGCCAACGAATTGAAGCATATCGTTAGCATCTGAACGCAAAGCCCCCGCCCCCGCTAAAGTTGGAATATCTCAATTCGCAACTGGATTTAGACGCTCATTGTGACCGATAGTCATACGACTTTTAAGATCGGCATCAAGCGCAATCGTCGTACTGTTCATTCCCAAAGGCTGTGTGATTCGGGTTTTGATCAGCGTTTCAAAATCACTCCCAGCAGGCATGGCTAACACCTGCCCAAGGATGCCAACGCCAAGGTTAGAATACTCATATTTTGCGCCGATATCACGCGGTAATTCGTAAGTCGATAAAAATGTGAGTAGCTGTTCCACGCTGTAATCCGCATAGGGATTTGCTGGATCAGCAGGATTCAAATTACTCGGCAAACGCGGCAAGCCAGAAGTGTGATTAGCGAGGTCGATTAATCGTATCGATTGACCATTTCTTTGCGGTAGTTTGACACCGCTCGGCAAAAATTTAGAGAGTGGATCAGTCAGCGCGACTTCACTCCGTTTTACCATATCGGCTAAGAGTAAAGAGGTAAATACCTTAGTCACCGAACCGATTTCAAAGAGTGAGTCAGGCGAGATCAATTCAGGTCGCGCTTGATCAAATTTGCCATAAGAAATAAAGCGAGTACCACGCGCATCAATGATGCCCACTACTGCCCCCACACCTCGCTGCCATTGACCGATACGTTGCTCCAAAATTTCCCTCACCTGCGCATCACTGATCACTGTAACTCTTGATGTCACAGCAGATTTCTTCTTGACGATATCTTTGATTGGCATAGCATGCGACTGACTCATCGTGTTCATCGTGCTAACTAAACTTAAGGCTACGATGATGAGTTGCAAAACGGTTTTCTTTAACATGGTCTTTCCTTATTTGTGTTTATAGTTATGAAGATGTTTACATTTTCATTTCAACGGGCGCCGCATATCCGATCGCCAACTTAATGCGCGCGTTGAACGTCAAATAAATCAACAGTATCTGAGTGACTACGCTCAAGGCCACAGCAATATTGATTTGAGTCGCCCATAGGCTAGCTGTGAGATCGTTGATCATGACCCACAGCACCACCAAAGCACCACCCAACATGGAAAAGACGAAGTTGGCAATCACCTCCCAACGCCTAAATGAAGGACCAAAAACGTCATCAAGAAAGTGCTTCTTTCTGCGAATGCTATAACGCAGCAGCACCGTGGTAATCAACAGCACGAAGCACACATACGTCACTCGATAGAGAAAAGTGTTCATCTCAATTTGTTGATTCGAGAGCGCAACAACATAAGCGCCGAACACAAAGAGATAGCAACCCACACACAATGCCGTCCAAAGTGGGTGCACATAATCACGCAAATTGCGCCGAGCGAGATTGGCACTGCGTTTAGCCGCCAAAGGTATCTTCTTCGCAATCAGAAAATACATCGCGACTACATACACAGCCAGCAACAACTGCCAGACAAAATTCGGCATTATTGTGTAGAAAAATAGCTTCGCGTCACTCCTATCGTCCGGCATCGAAAATAGGCTAAACAGCCAAAACGCACCGATAAGGTACATCATAAACTTGGCATATTTGGGTTGTGAAAAGCGCTTGTAGAATGTCGGATTATCTCGTACCCAAGCCACATTTTTATCCAAATAAATCTTATTAATCAACGCCAGACAACTGCGCGTACTGAGCCAAAACAACACCACAATTTGACTCACCGCCAATGCAACAATAATCCAATCATTCATGCCAATTCTCCTAATTTTATTGACTGATCGCAGCCTTAAACGCCGCCTGAATTTGCTTATTACTCATTCCCTGTTCACGCAAGCGTGCGACCAACTCACGCATCAAGAGAAGTGCATCCGTTTGATTGTGCTGCTCCACATGAGATGCAGCCTCGCTATGAATAAACGTACCTTTAGTTCCCGCAGTACGAATCACGCGCTTACTTTCCAAGATTTTGTACGCCTTCGCCACGGTATTGTGGTTAAGCGACAAATCACTAGCCAACTGCCTTATCGAAGGCAGTGCCAAGCCTGCCGCCAAACGACCTTGTTGTGCACCCAGTTGAATTAATCTCACGATTTGTTCATATACAGGTTCACTACTGTCTTCATCAATTTCTAGGTCCATAGTTCACGCCTTTGGTGATTAGCTCATCAACATTACTTCTAGTATCTTCTTGTACTATATCGAAGCAGTACAAAAATACGCCGAGTTATTTTGATTGGCAAGTAAATTGTTTTGAATGAAAAATTATTTTGCGAAAGAATGCGTCGCACTAAGAGATCGATAATAAGAGACCGATCGCGCCGTAATTTTAAAAAATTCTAAGATTTCTAAGTAGGGGCTCAAGGCACCGGAAGCGAAAGCGGTAATTGGCAAGCAGTGTCATTCTCGTAAACAACGCTCAGCATGCTGCATTGCAAAAGAAGAATGATGGAACGCAGTAAAATTGGAACGAGGGATCTAAGCTATCTGGGCTCGTAGGATGCGTTCTATGTCGTCAACATCAAGCGTGTGGTTCGTATTCGTCAATATCTCTAAATTAACACGTAATTGTCGCCATTCTTATTGAGACTAACTCTTTGGAAGAACATGTACGCCATTAAATAAGCGACATCCATGCTCGGCAATTCCATCTACAATAATTTTAAATGCTCCCCTTACTTCTTACCCATACGAATTAACTCAGCACGTGGGACAGGATAATGTTTTAATTCTTCTTGATATTGTTTGTACTCGCCTTCCACGTTCATCTGGCTAAACTTACGGGACGCACCTAAATCATCAAGACACAATTTCATGACGTCTTCTTGAGATTTTTTCTTCGCTAGTGCTTTATTTGCCTTATCGATCATCAATCCACGGAAGGCATCACGATCATCTTGAATAGACTGCGTTCTTACCTTATCCCAGCCTAGTTGTTCTCCAATTTTCCCAGATAAAATGACTTCAATCATTGAAGCATTTTCGCGTTGTAACTGACTCGCTAAATCTTCACAAATCGCGCGCCTGTTTCCATCATTCAGCGCACTTCCTTTACAAGCATTGATAATCGGTTTATAGCTTGGCATCGGTATTTTCGTCGTGATATTGAACGCTAAATCCTGCAAACGTGCATGCGAAATACTATCGCTCTCGGACAGTGTCTGATTGTGTAACTGCGACAAAATATTCGTTTGCGCATCAAAACGTTTTGCTTTTGAAATTTTATATAGGGCATCAGCGATGGTACTTTGATTTTCTCCTTCGCTACCTTGACTTAATTCTTGCAGTACGTGTAACCACGGAATACCGTTTTCGGGATCTCGACTCGCCCACTGCGCGGCATTCACTTGGGTGCAAAAACCGTCTTTTTTTGAAGGTGAGCTAGCGCAAGCATGAAATGCGGTGGCATATAAGCTTGGGTCTTTAGAATAAACCGCCATTTTCGCCACTGCATCGACGTTCGCTCTACTAGCGGACATTTGCAAGCGACTTAACTCAAGCTGGCAAGCGTCGTTTAATTCACAATGGGGATGGCCTTGAAAATAAGACTCTCGCGCATTCCTTTGCTCAATCTCGGCAGACAGTAGTAAAACCGTCGCTTTTTGTAATGGGTCACCAGTCGCCGCTATCTGCATCAAGGTTTCTTTAAGCTTAGGATCGGCCCGACGTAAATACGCGTACATCACACCCCGAGTATCCGTCGCTATTTTCTGGGGATCGTTTTTACTCATAAAATCATGACAAACCTCTGCATCACGCCTGTCACTATTCGCTGTTGCGCTTACGTCTGATAATACTTTTACTCGGTCAATCTCGTTTCGATTGGCGGCAGTCATTGGTGCCAGCAATTGCTCAAACCACTTAGGTGATTGCTCGGTCGGATTAGCTACGCTCCGACCTTGATGTTCATCAGCTGCCAAGCACACATACAATAAACATAGAAACAATACGAGCACCGACAATAGCAATGCTAGCCCTAATGTTTTCCGAGGTTTGCTCAATCTAATCAATGAATATTCTCCGCTAGGTCAAAAAAATGTCCCAGTAAAAATCGCTTTACTGGGACATCTAGTTTACTGGAGCTTAATAAGAAAACAGAATGTAAGTTCGAATCTATAGAATCAATGTACAGGGCTTTTTTGCTCCCAAAGCCCAACTGGTTGCGATTTCATGCAAACTAGTTCTTAGCAGCGGTTAAAAATACTTTTGCATTCTGATCGAAATAGCCAATAGAGAAATCATGCCATAGAAACAAAACATGATCGGGCTTAAACTGATTTAAAGAGATATCCTGAACAGCACTCAATTCTGTAGGAGTGAGGGTTTTAAAATTATTGACGGAAATATGCCAAACTTCACCAAAATATTCTGAAAACATGCCGGCAATTCCGCGTCCAAAGGAATCAGAAATAACCAATAGTTTAGGTCCTTTCTTTTCATTCTGAGTAAAGCGAGATAGATCGCCAATTTTGGTGGAAGCGCTTGAAAATTCAGGAAAACAAGTATCCCCTCTACATTCTGTAATGCCAGCTTTTTGATAATCGGGCTCTTTAAAACTATCTTCCAAAAGAACGCCAGGTAAAAATCTTTGCATATCCGCGACCTCTCTTTTGGGAACGGTAGACAAAGTCGAAATCGATGGCAGATGAAAGAATTCTGAAGCAATTAATTGCGCGACGGGTCTAGCCCCATCACCGGTCCAGTGGAAAGTTGCCTTGGTATAAAACTCATGTTGCGACGCGATCGCTCTCATTTCTGATAAGGGAAAAATGACTTTTGTAGTCAAGCTTGGATCGCGCTTCAATTGCCCAACGATTTCTGGAACAGGTGGCGTCAACCCCGCGCATTGTTGTTGCAACCAATCCGGCAACATCTCTTGGTACACAACAGGTTTAGTCGGCACAACGAGGAAATGGCTATTTGGGATAGCGGACAGCGCGGAGTGCATAAATGCACTCGCCGTAGTTGCCATACGTTGATGATCATCAGCCTTGGTCCTACGTCCACACAAAAAATGAATCATGGACAAAGGATCTTGTGCGCTATGAGAATTGAAAAACAGAAAATCATTTTTCCCTGATGTCAATTGAACAGAATTCAGATGTCCAAATACATTAAAGTGGAATAGATTATTCCACTCAATCATTTCCATACGTAGGCCGAAATGGTCATTCAAATAGCGATCCATTTTCCCTGGCCAAGACAAACGTTCCTGCGAAGTGAACGGGGTCCCTGGCAAAGCTGCTAGTTCTCTATTTTCGCTATTCACTTTTTCGCTATTCGGCATAAAAAATTGAATATAGGAAGGTGTGGCTAATAGCCCAAACCAGAGAAAAATGAATACGGCGGCTAGAAGTCTATTAAAAATAAAACGAGCATTCTCTAACTTAATCATATCTCGCCCTTTTTAAAACCGAAAATAAATAAATGGATTGTACGCACCGCTAGCAAGACTGATAGCGGAAAGAACGAAAATACCTAATAAGGAGGCGCGTCGAACAGTCGCGAAAAGAAAATGCATCCTTACCCACACGCTACGACGATATGCTCGAAATACATTAGCAGCGATATTTTTAGCTGGCAGCGCGAGAAGTACACCAATGATCAATGCTGTGGTCGTCACACCATTCAAGAAGCTGCCCACTGGTGCTGCTGCGATCTGGAAATGATTCAAACCGAACATCGCATACAAAAAGCCGGCCGCCTGAGAAAACGAGTCAGCGCGAAAGAAAACCCACGCAATCATCACCACTATTAAGGTATAACAATGACGCAAAAAATTGGGCGCTTTTTTTAATAATTCTCCTAGACCTGCTCGCTCGACAATCAGAAAAAATCCATGGAAAACACCCCAAAAAACAAAGGTCCAACTTGCTCCATGCCATAGACCACAAAGGAAGAAGACGACAAAAAGATTAAGATAGGTACGCCATGGAGCAACTCGATTTCCACCTAATGGAATATACAAATAATCTCTAAACCATCGTGACAAGCTTAAGTGCCAGCGTTGCCAAAATTCTGTCAAAGACCGCGCGACATAAGGCAAATTAAAATTTCTCGGAAAGGTGAAACCAAGCATCAATCCAAGTCCAATTGCCATATTTGAATATCCGAAGAAATCAAAATAGATTTGCAGGGAATAACAAACAATACCTAGCCAAGCGACGACAAAACTCAGGTCAGTTGCGGCTACGGAGAAAATTTTGTCAGCTGGGAGCGCTACGATGTTGGCAATCAATACTTTTTGCGCCAAACCCACAATAAAAATTTGTAGCCCTATGTCTATCCTATTCCAAGTGTGATGGCGGTGATGCAATTGTCGAGCGACTGTCGAAAAACGAATAATGGGCCCAGCAACCAATTGAGGAAACATCGTCATATAGGTTGAAAGCGCAAATACATTTTTCTCACACTTAGTCTTTTCTCGATAGACGTCAACTAAATACGAAATCGCATGAAAAGTGAGAAAGGAAATCCCTAAAGGCAGTGCTACGACTTCAAACTCAGGCAGCGCAACATTGGCAGTTACAAAAATACTTTTAATCCCGGCCATTAAGAAATTGAAATACTTGAAGTAAGTCAACCCACCTAAATTAACAATGATGCCGAGAATTAACTCTGGTTTGCCAGTGCGTCCTTGACTCTTTGCCTTGCCAATTGCTAATCCGAATCCATAATTTAACAAAATAGAAATCACCAGCAAACCGAAATTTTCTGGCTCTCCCCATGCATAAAAAATAAGACTCGCAATCAATAAAGCGGTATTTCGAAATGGCAATACGAAATAGATAAGAAGAAAGAGAGGCAAAAAATAGAAAAGAAAGGTAACAGTACTAAAAATCATTATGTAAAGGTCTCCATCGTTTAGCTCACTTTGGACTTGATAATAAAGTAAAGGCGGTACTGTATCAGATTAGTCAACAATATTAATCAACATATTATTTTATCTTCATAGCTAAAAGGATTTTTTTAAGAAATCCATTTTTTCTAACAGCAAAAGGTACTAAAAACTTTGACCAATAAAAAATGCCACGGAAAAAGAATCTACTCCGTGGCATGTTTGTTACTAAGTGAATGCGATTGTCGGAAACTAGCTCACTAATCTCTGCCAAATCGCCGTCGTCGCTGCCGCTTGATTCAAAGAATAAAAATGCAAACCCGGCGCGCCGCCCGCTAATAGGCGTTCGCACATCTGCGTCACCACGTCTAAACCAAAAGCTTTAATCGATGCGCTGTCGTCGCCATAACTTGCCAACTTCAGGCGTACCCAACGAGGGATTTCTGCGCCGCACATTTCTGAGAAACGCATGAGTTGACTACTGTTCGTGATCGGCATAATTCCGGCAACGATAGGTATGCTAACACCCGCTTTTTGCGCATTTTCTACAAATTGAAAATACGCATCCGCGTTATAGAAATATTGAGTGATTGCGGCATTGGCACCCGCTTTCACTTTACGAACAAAGTTATTCAAATCATCTTGTGGTGATTTGGCTTGTGGGTGCATTTCAGGATACGCTGCAATTTCAATCTGAAACCAATCGCCCGTTTCGGCACGAATAAACTCAACGAGTTCATTCGCGTAACGGAACTCGCCGCCCATACCGTAGCCGCTCGGTAAATCGCCACGCAAGGCAACTAAGCGATGAATACCGTGATCTTTATATGTTTGTAAAATCTGACGTATCGATTCACGAGTGCCGCCAACACAAGACAAATGAGGCGCAGCGTCAAAACCTTCTTTACGGATCTCAACAACCGTATCTAAAGTTCCCTGCTGAGTCGTACCACCCGCACCGAATGTGACAGAAAAATACTTGGGATTAAGCTCTGCCAACTTGGCACGTGTCACCCGTAATTTCTCGGTTCCCTCTTCCGTCTTAGGCGGAAAGAATTCAATACTAAAATTATGTGGATTCATTGTTTGAAAGAAGTAAGGTGGAGAGTGTCCATGAGATCACGCTATATAACAAAGCACCAAAAACGGCTGACCAAAAACCTGCAACATGAAAGCCGTCAAACATACTGGCAACTGCCCAGAACATCAGTCCATTAATCACAAAAATAAATAGGCCTAGACTTAAGACGGTTACAGGTAATGTAAGGATTAATAAGATAGGGCGAATCACGGTATTCACAAAACCCAAAACTACTGCGACTAATAGCGCAGTTGTGAAACTATCTATCGTGATGGAACTGAGTAAATACGGCAGGGCTAATAATGCCAACGCGTTGATTAGCCAGGTAGCGAGTAAGCGCATGGCATCTCCAAAGTTTTTACAAATTTGAAAAGCTAAGATCGGCAGAAATTCAATTACTGGGAAGCAGACCGCGAAGTGAAGCACAGCAATAGTTGATATTGCGATTATTCACGACAAAGGTATGCGCCCAGCAATTGGATTTATGGCGCGACTTAGTAGCGATAGTGCTCTGGTTTATACGGACCTTCTTTTTTCACACCAATATAGTTCGCTTGTTCATCCGTCAACACACTCAATTGTGCATTGAGTTTTTTCAATTGCAAACGTGCGACTTTCTCGTCCAGATGTTTCGGTAAAGTGTAAACGCCCACTGGATATTTATCGGTATTGCAGAACAATTCGATTTGCGCGATGGTTTGATTCGCGAAAGAAGAACTCATCACATAGGATGGATGACCAGTACCGCAACCAAGATTGACCAAACGACCTTCCGCCAACAAAATAATACGGCGACCGCTTGGGAAAATCACATGATCCACTTGTGGTTTAATGTTTTCCCACTTGTATTGCTTGAGCGAAGCAACGTCGATTTCATTATCGAAGTGACCGATGTTGCAAACAATGGCTTGATCTTTCATCTTCAACATGTGTTCGTGTGAAATCACATGGTAGTTACCCGTAGTTGTCACGAAAATATCACCATGTTCACAAGCGTAATCCATAGTCACGACGCGATAACCTTCCATCGCTGCTTGCAAGGCGCAGATAGGATCGATTTCTGTAACCCACACTTGTGCAGATAATGCACGCATCGCTTGCGCTGAACCTTTACCTACATCACCATAACCAGCGATCACAGCAACTTTACCAGCGATCATGACGTCGGTTGCGCGCTTGATGCCATCGACTAAAGATTCGCGGCAACCATATAGGTTATCGAACTTGGATTTAGTGACAGAATCATTGACATTGATTGCTGGGAAGGCGAGCTTGCCTTCTTTGTGCATTTGGTACAAACGATGCACGCCAGTTGTCGTTTCTTCGGTCACGCCTTTGATTGCAGCGAGACGTTTAGAGTACCAAGTTGGATCAATCGCCAAATGTTTTTTGATGGAACTGAACAAGCAAGTTTCTTCTTCTGAACCTGGATTGTTCAAAACAGAAATATCAGATTCCGCGCGGGTACCGAGGTGCAACAACAAAGTTGCATCGCCGCCGTCATCCAAAATCATATTGGAGTATCCACCATCTTTCCAGTCGAAAATACGGTGTGTAAATTCCCAATACTCATCTAAGTTTTCGCCTTTAAATGCAAACACCGGCGTGCCGCCAGCAGCGATTGCCGCAGCAGCGTGATCTTGGGTTGAGTAGATATTGCAAGATGCCCAACGTACTTGCGCGCCGAGTGCGTTCAAGGTTTCGATCAGCACCGCAGTTTGGATCGTCATGTGCAGTGAGCCAGTGATGCGCGCACCTTTCAAAGGTTGGCTAGCAGCGAATTCTTCACGAATCGCCATCAAGCCTGGCATTTCTGTTTCTGCGATTTGAATTTCTTTACGACCCCAGTCAGCCAAGCTTAAGTCTGCGACGTGGAAATCTTGTGTGGTTTGAGATGTCATGATGGTGGCGTTCTCACGCCCTCCTTTCTAATAAATGATCAAGAAAAAAGTAACGTGAGCGCAGTTGCTGTGAGTACGATCTCTAGACTTTCTAGCGATCTACTCGTCTGATCCAAGCCTGGCAGTGTGCTTCATTAAAGATAATGAAGGCAAAAATCTGTCGCAGCGCTCCTTGGAGGACTCGAAGTATAACGCAATTCGGGCGGGCTGGTGTAAGGTCTAAAAAATATTTGCTTAAATATTAGGCAACTCAATGTTAGGCGCAAACTCAATTCCAAAGAAAAAGTCCAACTCAATGTCCAGCAAAATCACATACTTTAAAAACGGGTAAACCACTTTCTTCAATCAATTTTGAACCACCTAGCTCCGGCAAATCCACAATCACCGCACCTTCAATCACAGTAGCGCCCAGTCGCTCTAGCAGCTTCTTGCCCGCCATCATGGTGCCACCCGTGGCGATCAAATCATCAATCAACAACACCCTATCACCGCTTTTACAGGCATCGGTATGCAACTCTACAGTGGCACTCCCATACTCTAATTCATATTGTTCGGATACCGTGGTGAACGGTAATTTACCTTTTTTTCGAATCGGGACAAAACCTAAATTCAATTCATACGCCACTACCGAACCGAGAATAAAACCACGCGCATCTAAGCCAGCAATTAGATCGAGTTTGGCGTTTGCATAACGCGCCAGAAAAATATCGATCAATACGCGAAACACCTTAGGATCTTGCAGCAAAGGCGTAATGTCTCGAAACTGTATTCCCGCTTGCGGCCAATCGGCCACGGTGCGTATGTGCTGTTTAATATAATCGTTGACGTTCATCATGGTGGCGCTCTTTCTATTATGTTCTATTCGCTTGTGTGCGATTGTTGGCTAACTTATTTAGCCTTGTTGACTTAGTCTATTCGGCTCATGGCGTCGTTAACACAGCTATCACTTCAACAGGCGCTGTTCTGCACGTGCGACGCCTTCCGCAGTACCACGCAAAACTACCACATCGGCCGGCTGTAACAGCAAATCTTCCGTAGGCTCCAAACGATTTTTACCACGTCGTATGGTCGTTACGTCGACTTCGAATTCGTTCAGATTTAAATCAGCAATCGTTTTACCTAGCGCCTTCAATCGCTCGGTAAGCACGACGGTGTGCAAGCGAATTTGCATAGTCTCAGCATCATCCGCTGCGTCACTTGCGCCCCGGAAGAATCCACGCAAGGATTCGTAGCGCGCATAGCGAGCCGCCTGCACCGTATGCACCACGCGCCGTAAAGGAACGCCCAGCAATACCATAGCGTGCGATGCCAACATCAAGCTACCTTCCATAGAATCGGGCACGACTTCAGTCGCTCCTGCGGCTCGCAATTTTTCTAAATCAGTATCGTCATGACTACGCACCACGACCGGCAAACTAGGATTTAATTCATGCACTAAATGTAGAATTTTTAATGCAGAAGGTGTGTTGGTGTAAGTGATGACCAATGCAGCCGCACGATTAATACCCGCCGCTGTCAAACTCTCTCGTCGCCCAGCATCGCCATAAGAAACATTGGCACCAGCAATTTGTGCTTCGCTGATGCGATCAGGGTCTAGATCAAGCGCGTGGTAATCAATTTTTTCTTCCGTCAGCAAATGCGCCAAGCTTTGTCCGCTACGTCCGAATCCGGCAATGATCACGTGCTTTTTGGTGGTCATGGTTCTGGCTGCGATCTGCGTCAAAGCGAGTGATTGCATCATCCATTCACTGGAAGACAATTTCAATACGATCCAATCCGATTTCGCCAAAATAAAAGGAGAGATAAGCATCGACAACACCATGGACGCCAAAATCAATTGCAGCAATAAAGGATCAATCAAATTCAAACCACCCGCCTGATTTAATAATACAAAACCGAATTCGCCTGCCTGCGCCAAGCCCAATCCAGTGCGCAAAGCGACGCTGGTCGGACATTTAAACAAACGAGCCAGAGCGAAGATCAAACCACATTTCAGCAAAACCGGACCGATCAATAAAATGAGAATGAGCCAACCATACTCCAAGATCAATCCCAAGTTCAGAAGCATGCCAACGGTAATAAAAAACAGGCCTAATAAAACATCACGAAAAGATTTGATATCCTCTTCAACCTGATGTTTATATTCCGTCTCTGAAATCAACATGCCGGCAACAAAAGCACCTAATGCCAATGACAAACCAGCTTTCTCAGTCAACCACGCTGCGCCTAAAGTGAACAACAACAAATTGAGCATGAAGAGTTCTTGAGAACGACGTCGCACGACTATCGCAAACCATTCGCGTACTATTTTCTGACCAACGAAGAACAAAAGAAACAGTACGAGCACCGCTTTCCCGCCTGCGATTGCCAGACTCATAGGTAAATTTTCAGCATTAGATGCCAAGGCCGGAACTAAGATCAACAAAGGAACAACGGCCAAATCTTGGAACAACAAGACACTGATAATCTGACGCCCGTGCGGGCTCTCCAGCTCCAGTTTTTCGGTCAGCATTTTCGACACAATCGCGGTAGACGACATGGACAAAGCGCCGCCGATGGCGAAGGCCGCTTCCCAAGTCATGTCAAAATACTGTGGCAAAATAATTGCGGCCCCCAAACAGACCACCATTGCCAACGCGATCGTCAATATCACCTGCGCCATGCCCAAACCAAATACCGCGCGTCGCATGGAAATGAGCTTCGCCAAGGAAAATTCTAGGCCAATCGAAAACATCAAAAACACAACGCCAAATTCCGCCAGCAAATGGGTGGTCGAACTCTCTTGCGCCCATCCCAAAGCATGCGGCCCAATCACAATGCCGACAGCCAGATAACCGAGCATGGGTGGCAAATTCAATAAACGTAAAGCAACTACGCCTAACACGGCGCTACTGAGCAAAAGTAAAGTGGTATCGAGAGCATTCATGCGTTCTATTATTACCGATTCTGCTTATTCATAGGCAGAGAGAATTCATGTAAGTTGCAGAAAATATCGGCGGCACCACAAATGAAGCATATCGCGATATAAAAATGAAGCCGAAAAAAAACGCAGAGCATTTCGGCTCTGCGTTCATTTTTTAAAAACGACTATGAATTTTATTTCAAGAAAATATCACGATAAGCAGCGTACATAGCCCCAATCAAAACTGGCCCCAACACTAACCAACCCAAGCCCAATGGAATGGTCGCGATAATCGCAAAAACGATATACAAAACAAAGAATACCAAGAATGCGACCCAGTTTTTCAAACTAGCTTTCAAACTAGTCATCAGCGCATCAATAGGTGAAATGTTGTGAAAAACGACCAAAGCTGGTGCAAACCAGATCGCCATTGCCATAGGAATGGAAATAATCACTGCAACCAAAACAAAACCCAAGATCGCCGTTAAACCTAAGCCCAGCAAGCCAGCGCCGCCACTCATTCCCGCGCCGCCAACGAGTGCACCCGTTGCCATCGCACCGCCAAATAACAGCGCAGCAAAAATACCTGCTACAACAGTAATCAACAAAATCGCGATCATCCAAAATACACCTAACAAAGCCAAGGAACCAAATTTGTCTTTAAAGCCCGCAAACAAATAATCAAATGTAACTGGACGGCCTTCACGGCTAGCCTGACCGGCCAACATCAATCCACCAAAAAAGACTGGCATTAACACATTCGATGCCAAACTACCCAGCACAGGCACGAAGGCCAACACCATCATAATGACAAATAATACAACTAACATACCGATCCAAACACCGGCATTTGCCTTGAACTGATCAAAGCCATAACCATACCAAGCGGTTGCTCTTCCGGCGTCGACGGAATTTCCTTCTTGAACGAACTGGGCGCCATCTGGCGTAGTTTGCGCCTCTACAACTTGTGACGCTGGATCGGATGAACTACCGTTAGGATCTACTGAGTATGGATTCATAGTATGACTTTCACAAAATAATCTAATTAAATATGCTTAAAAAACTTTTATATCTGCGCCAAAAAACACAAACAACGACACAAACAACAATACAAAAAAGCGCAAAATACAAATACGAAAATTCGTATCCGCAAAAGTATCCTTGATTACATTTTAATTTACAAGCTTAGCAATTCTTTCTATCTGTACAAATTCGAATTAGGACATTTACCCAACACTTTTTTCATTAGCTCATGATATTCGAACCCATCAAGAAGACATCAAATTAGCTCTGGCAAAGTTCTTGCTTGTTCGTATTTGGTTTATACTCCAACTATGAGTACATCAAATTCTTCCCCTATGCCGTTCTCGGCCGCCCCTGATGCAACTACTAAGCAGACCACAAGTCTGGCTTTGCAGTTGGCTTGCGAAACCCTGCAAATCGAAGCAGATGCCATCTTAAATCTCAAACAACGACTCGCGGGTGACGATGCGCGCAGTTTTGGAGATGCTTTGTCTATGCTGCTACATTGCAGCGGCAGAGTAGTGGTTTCCGGAATCGGAAAATCAGGACATATCGCCAGAAAAATCGCGGCGACCTTTGCCTCCACCGGAACGCCGTCGTTTTTTGTTCACCCAGCCGAAGCAGCGCATGGCGATCTAGGTATGGTAACGGCACAAGATGTGTTTATCGCGATTTCGTATTCTGGCGAAGCGGGTGAACTAATCGCTATTTTGCCGATTTTAAAACGCTTGGGTGTCAAATTGATCGCCTTCACTGGCAATCCTGAATCAACCCTCGCCAAGTTGGCCGATATTCATTTAAGTGTGCATGTAGAAAAAGAGGCTTGCCCCCTCAACTTGGCACCGACTGCGAGTACAACAGTAACTTTAGCTTTAGGTGACGCATTAGCGGTCGCGGTATTGGATGCACGCGGTTTTAAAGAAGAAGACTTCGCTCGCTCACATCCAGGTGGTGCGCTAGGACGACGCTTACTGACTCATGTGAGAGATATTATGCGCGCAGGCGCTGCGATTCCTCATGTCACACCCGATACTGCTTTGACCAAAGCCTTACTCGAAATTACCCAAAAAGGGATGGCGATGACGGCGATCGTTGATGACGACAATCGCATAGTTGGTGTATTTACCGACGGCGATTTACGCCGCATGATGGAAAAACAAAGTAATTTCTCCAACCTCAGTATTGCTGACGTGATGGCAAAAAATCCACGTACAGTACGTCCTGAACAATTAGCAGTTGAAGCTGTGGAAGTAATGGAAACGCATCGTATCAATCAATTACTGGTTGCGGATGCGGAAGGCAAATTAGTAGGCGCTTTGCACATCCATGATTTAACTCGTGCCAAGGTGATTTAATGAGTGACATCACTTTCACAGAAATACAAAACAAGGCCGCGCAAGTGCGCCTGATGATATTTGATGTTGACGGTATTTTGACCGACGGTAGTTTGCATTTTGGTCCCGAAGGCGAAATGATGAAAACCTTCAATGTACTTGATGGCCAAGGCATTAAATTACTACAACAAGCAGGTATCGCCACCGCCATTATCAGCGCCCGACAATCGGCGATTGTTTCTAAGCGTGCCTCGGACTTGGGGATCACACATGTGATGCAAGGGATACACGATAAAAAATCGGCATTCTTACAATTAACACGAGAGTTAGGTGTAGCGCACGAACACTGCGGCTTCATTGGCGACGATGTGATTGACCTGCCAATTTTATTACGCGTGGGCTTCGCTGCCAGCGTACCCAATGGCCATCAAGAAGTACGTACCCGAGTTGACTATATTACCCAAGCCAGCGGCGGACGCGGTGCAGCGCGCGAGGTATGTGACTTCATTCTGAAAGCACAAAACAAATATGACACGGCATTAGCACCTTTTTTGGATGTGCGTTTGGATGTGAATTTGGATGTGCGTTTGGATGTGAATTTGGATGTGCGGTTGGATGTGACAAATGACGGCTGATCGTATCCGAGTATGGCTAGGCGTCTCACTGCTTGGACTATTAATGCTAGGCAGTTTCTGGGCCTATGAGGTTATGCGCAGAAATAGTGAAGAGCGTGCAAATGGCGCCAAAGTGCGTAGTGAGCCAGACTATTTTGTGGAAGATTTTAATTTCGTGCGCTTGTCGCAATCAGGGAATACTAATTACCGCGTGACAGGTGAAAAACTAACTCACTTTCCGCAAGAAGATGAATTTGAAATCCTACAGCCGCGTATTGTCAGCATTGATGAAGACAAGACGCCGATGTTAATTCGTGCTGATCGCGCGATCGTGAAACAGAAAGTCCAAGAGTCGGCAAATGCCAAACCAGAAGACCAGATTCACATGATGGACAATGTGATCATAGAAAGAGCAAAGAGTGCGCGTACTGCTGCGATTATCATGGAAACGAGTTCCTTAATTCTTTACCCTGATAGTGAAAAAATGAAAACAGATGCACGAATCAAAATGACGACTGCAAGAGCGACGATTAGCGCATTTGGTATGGTAGCCAATAACGCAGATCAAAAAGTTCATTTTTTAAAGAACGTACACATAGAGATCGACAATAAAATAGCAAAATAAAGCCATTACCGAGGTGGGGAAATACCGAGATACTGTAAAAATATCTCACATTTAAGTCGCTATAACATCAATGAAAAAGGATTAAATATGGATTTCAAACTAAATCCCACTGCGCGTTTCTTAACATTTTTTGGCAGCGCATTATTTTTGACGGCAACACTGACTTCGTCCGCCCACGCTGAAAAAGCAGATAGCCAAAAAAAGACCTTAATTAATGCAGAACACACTGTCTATGACGGCAAGACCGGCACCAAAACTTTAGCGGGGAATGTCGAATTGACGCGTGGGACTTTGTTGATTAAAGCAGAGAACGCAGTAGAAACCGAAACTAGCGATGGCGGCATGGTCACGCTGTCTGGCAAACCCGGTAGCCAGGTATTTTTCCGTCAAAAACGTGATGGTGGCCCCGACTTATGGATAGAAGGCTCCGCAGATCGCGTTGAATATGACAAGAAAACAGAAGTCGTGAAATTTATTGCCAAAGCCAATGTGCGTTATTTGAGTCAACAAAAAATGACGCAAGAACAAAATGGTGAATTTTTGTCGTATGACAGTATTAACGATGTTTTTACTGCGACTAATTCAACCTCAGGCAAACGTGTTCCCGGTGGCGGTCGCGTGACGATTACTTCAGAACCTAAGCAAGCTAAGACAGAAGCTAAACAAGAAAAATGATATCCAGCACTCTCGCAATTCAAGGTCTGCAAAAACGCTATGGCATGCGCCAGGTAGTTCGTGACGTCTCGCTACAAGTTAAAAGTGGTGAAGTCGTCGGATTGCTAGGCCCAAACGGTGCCGGCAAAACCACGTCCTTCTATATGATCGTTGGTTTGGTGCCCTCCGATGCCGGAAAAATTGATGTCGATGGCACTGACATTTCGCATTTACCGATTCATCAAAGAGCACGTTTAGGCTTGTCTTATTTACCGCAAGAAGCATCGGTGTTCCGCAAACTGTCTGTAGAAGACAATGTGCGTGCCGTGCTCGAACTGCAGCGCGATGAAGAGGGTAAGGCACTGTCTAAAGCCGCGATCAAGCAACGTCTCGACACGCTACTAGAAGAATTGCAAATTGATGGCCTACGCGAGAATCCTGCTCGTGCCTTATCGGGTGGCGAACGTCGCCGGGTGGAGATTGCGCGTGCTTTGGCAACCAATCCACGCTTCGTTTTACTCGATGAACCGTTCGCTGGTGTAGACCCGATTGCCGTGATTGAAATTCAGCGTATCGTGCGTTTTCTGAAGGAGCGCAATATCGGCGTGTTGATCACCGATCACAATGTGCGAGAAACACTCGGCATTTGTGATCATGCATACATTATCAATCAAGGCTCGGTATTGGCGAGCGGACGCCCCGATGAAATCATCACCAATGAGACTGTGCGCCGAGTCTACTTGGGTGAACATTTCCGCATGTAAGCGACGAACTCATCATGAAGCAGAGCTTACAGCTACGTACCTCGCAACATTTGGCTTTGACGCCACAATTGCAGCAATCCATACGATTACTGCAATTATCGACCTTAGAATTACATCAAGAGTTAGAGGTATTACTGACTGAAAATCCATTGTTAGAACGCGTCGATGATGCTTTGGACAATGCTGTGCGTTTGCTGGCGGATGGCTGCATTAATAATGCCACTCAGCAAAATGAAAAAGAATTCCAAAGCGCAGAAAAAACACCCGACACGAGTAGCAACGAGACAGTTAACGAGACAGCCCCAGATGCCGATGCAGGGCCAGTTAACAATGATGACTGGAGCTTCGACGATGCGCCTAGTAATGGCTCTAAATCTAACAACGATGAAGAAGATGGTCGCCCGCAATTAGAAGCCGCGCAGACCACTTTAAGAGAACATCTGTTAGAGCAAATGCGTCTGAACATCAGGGAGCCGCGTGATCGTGCCTTGATAGAATTAATCATCGACGCTATCGATGAAAATGGCTATTTGTGCGAGAGCTTGGACGAAATTTACGAGAGTCTTCCAATTGACCTTTGTGTCGAATTAGAAGAACTACAGTTCGCCCTAACTATGCTGCAAAGCTTCGAGCCTGAAGGCGTCGGAGCGCGCAATACAGCGGAATGTTTGGCCTTACAAATCAAACGTTTTCCTAAAATTCCTTTTGTGACACGCCGCTTGGCGCTACAAATTGTCGAGCAATATTTACCTTTATTCGCGCAACGAGATTTCACCAAATTACGCAAATTTTTGCAATGCGATGATGAAGATTTACGCGAAGCGCAAGTGGTCATTCGTCAATGTAACCCCAAACCGGGTTTGGCATTTGCGATAGCGAAATCAGACTATGTGGTGCCGGATGTTGTGGTCAAGAAAATCGGCGACGAATGGCAGGTGATGTTAAACCGTGATGTCATGCCGCGTCTGCGGATTAATCAGATGTACGCGAGTTTAATGAAGCAACAACGCGGAGATCCTTGTCTCAACCCACAACTGCAAGAAGCGCGTTGGCTGATCAAGAATATGCGTCAACGTTTTGATACGATTTTGCGCGTTGCACAAGCCATAGTGGAAAGGCAATATAATTTTTTCACGCACGGCGCAGTCGCGATGAGACCCCTTGTTTTGCGCGAAATAGCTGATACACTGGGATTACACGAGAGCACTATTTCGCGTGTAACAACTCAGAAATTTATGCTGACACCCCATGGTATGTTTGAGTTGAAATATTTTTTCGGCAGTCACGTCGCAACGGAAACGGGTGGTGAAGCATCTTCTACTGCGATACGTGCGCTGATCAAACAATTAATAGGAGAAGAAGACCAGAAAAAACCCCTCTCGGACAGTAAGATCGCCGACATATTGGGAGAACAAGGCATGGTCATCGCGCGCCGCACAGTGGCGAAGTACCGCGAAGCTCTGAAAATTCCCCCAGTGAGTCTAAGAAAATCTTTATAAACCAGTTCTTGAAATATTGTTTTCTATCGTTATATATGATTTAGCTCAAAACAAATTTCTGCCAATGAGCGATCGTAGTAACGGCAGTATAGAAACAAATGAAGCAATATCACCATAGGAGCGTAGTATGAATCTCACCATCAGTGGACACCACGTCGAAGTTACTCCTGCAATTCGTGAATATGTACAAAACAAGCTAGAGCGGGTAAGACGACACTTCGATCAAGTCATTGATATCGCCGTTATCCTGACGGTTGATAAGCTCCGAGAAAAGGACAAACGCCACAAAGCGGACATTAATTTACATCTCAGCGGCAAAGATATTCATGTAGAAAGTCTGGCGCACGATTTATATGCCGCCATTGACACCTTAATCGACAAACTTGATCGTCAGGTCATCAAACACAAGGATAAAATTCAAGACCATCAACATGATGCGATCAAACATATCCCTGATCCGGCCTCTACACAATTAGATTAATTCAGAATCCCGATTCATCAATTTGATGATCCCTAGGACGCTTTTTAGCGTCCTTTTTTACGTCTTAAAACTGGCAGACATCGGAAATTTCAACTTAAAAGACTGTCGGTCTTTTTCATCTTTTACTTTATGCCCTAAGGTAAAATTCAGCATCACTATTTTTGGCAAATAAAATGAGCTCTCACGTCATCACCGAAATCCGTAATCATGTTGGCATCATTACTTTAGATCGTCCTAAAGCACTAAACTCCCTGTCCTTAGACATGGTGCGTGTGCTCACCGCCACTTTGCGCGCTTGGCATAACGATCCTAATATTCGTGCTGTATTCATACACAGCAGTAGCGAAAAAGCTTTTTGTGCGGGCGGAGACATCCGCTTTTTCTACGATGTAGGCACACTGACACCTAAGGGTGACAGCGCTTTGTTAGAAGATTTTTTCACGGAAGAATATGCGCTCAATCATTTGATTCACTTTTACCCAAAACCTTATATCGCTCTGATGAATGGTGTCGTGATGGGCGGCGGTATGGGTATCGCGCAGTCTGGTGTTGCCAGTCGTTTGCGCATCGTCACAGAGCGTACGAAAATGGCGATGCCGGAAGTGAATATTGGCTTATTTCCTGACGTGGGCGGTGGTTACTTCCTAAATCAAACGTCAGGCGAAATCGGTAGCTATTTAGGTCTCACGGGAGAAATTATTCAGGCAGCTGATGCCATCTATGCTAACTTAGCAGATGTCTATATTCCCACCACACAAATTCCGGCTTTAATGGATTTGATTGCACACCACACAGAAGCGGATTTACGGGTAGCGATACGTCAATTTTCAGCGCAATTTGCATCTGATATTTCGCCAGAGCATTCACAGCTGGCACAATACCGAACGACAATAGACCAACATTTTTCTGGCAATAGTCTGCATAACATTTGTGCGTCGCTTGCAGGTGATGACACCGAATTCGCAAAGAAAACCCTAGCCACCATGCATAAACGTTCACCACTATTGATGGCTGTCACTTTAGAGCAATTACGTCGCTGCCAATCAAGATCGGTGGCTGACTGCTTACGTCTGGAGCGTACCATGGTAAGGCATTGTTTCAAGCATGGTGAAGTATTAGAAGGCGTGCGTGCTTTGGTCGTCGATAAAGACAATATGCCAAAGTGGTCACCGGCTACTATTGCTGAAGTGACTGAAGAAATGATATCCGATTTTTTTGTTGAGGTATGGCCAAGCTATGCGCATCCTTTGGCGCATTTACCGTAGGGCACCTCAGCGTAATACCTAATACCGACGACAAAAAGCCGAAAGATATGCGAACATCTTTCGGCTTTTTTTATCGAATCTCGAATATCTAGTAATTGCGTAGCAGCTTATTTCAGTAAGCCAAACACCTTACCGATAATCTTACTACCCGCAGCCAAAGGATCTTGGCGTATGGCTTTTTCCTCCTCTGCAATCATCGTGTAGAGCGCATCCACTGCTCGGTTGCTGACGTAAGATTCGACCGTCGCTTCTTTCTCAGGTACTGCACCTAACTTTTGTGCTTTGCCCATCACGGCGTTGTACTTGGTTGAGAGTCCAACTTTATCGGTGACGCCTTTGACTAAAGGCAAGAATTTTGCGCTTAAAGATACCGATGTTTTTTCACGGAAAAAATTGGTGACCGAAGTATCACCGCCACTCAAAATATTTTTTGCGTCCGTTACCGACATGCTTTTTACCGCATCCATCAATAGTGGTTTTGCCATCGGCACCGCTGACTCTGCCGCTCGATTCATGGCAACGACGAGTTCATCTAGCTGCTTACTTTGTCCGCTCAATTTCAACAAAGGGCGTGCTTTTTCTAACATTGACGGCAGCGGGATTTTTACTTTGTCGTTACCTAAAAATCCGTCGGCGACACCGAGCTTTTGTAGCGCAGCGTTTGCGCCCGTTTCTAGCGCAGCCTTTAAACCCGCATTCGCATCTTGGTTGCTAAGCTTACTCAAATCGGCAGCATGCGCTTGAAAACTTGCACAGGCCACGACGATCACGCTAGCGCTGTGTTTTACCCATGGTTTCATTTTATGTCCTTACGGTTAATTCAATTCGAATTAAATGCGAATCAAATACGAGTCAAATGCACTTTAGCACTTCTTCAAGAAATTCTAGGTGCTACGTACCACTATCAGTTCTCAAACTTCTTCTATCAAGAATAAGCGCTTGTGCTCACGAATCGCAAAACGATCCGTCATTCCCGCGATATAGTCGGCGATACGACGTGCTTGTAACAAGCGCGATTGTTCACTATCTAACGAGGCTTGCACTCGATAGTCAGGTGGCACCAAATTAGCCTGCGCCATCATCACTTCAAATAATTCACGCACAGTATTCTTGGCTTTATGACTCATGCGATTCACCAGATAATGCCGGTACAAATGCTCGTATAAAAATTGCTTCAATGATTTCGCATCTTGGTAGGTCGCATCTGAGAATGCCATCATAGCGGGCAAGGTGCGCACATCATTAATCGACTTGGGCGCTGCGTCGCGTATCCTTTGCTGCGCTGTCTGGGTCAGGTCACTAATCAGCATATTAATCATGCGCCGTATCGTCTCGGAAATCGCGCGCCGACCACTGATACCCGGATAAGTATCATCCACTTCGCGGCGAAAACGTGCATAGAAATCCACTTCCATTAACTGTGCTTCGGTCAACAAGCCAGAACGCAGCCCATCGTCAATATCGTGATTATTGTAGGCAATTTCATCCGCCAAATTCGTGAGTTGCGCTTCTAAGCTAGGTTGCGTTTTATTAATAAAGCGCAGGCCCAATTCACCCAAGGCCTTGGCGTTATTTATTGAGCAGTGTTTAAGTATGCCTTCACGCGCTTCGAATGTTAAATTCAAACCTTCAAAGCTGGCATAGCGCTCTTCAAGAGTATCAACGACGCGCAGGCTCTGTAGATTATGTTCAAAGCCACCATAGTCTCTCATGCAGGCATTCAAAGCGTCTTGTCCAGCATGACCAAAAGGTGTGTGACCGAGATCATGGGCTAAAGAGATCGCTTCCACTAAGTCTTCGTTCAAACGTAAATTTCTGGCGATAGAACGTGCGATTTGGGCGACTTCAATACTATGTGTGAGACGAGTACGAAACAAGTCGCCTTCATGATTCACAAAGACCTGAGTTTTATATTCTAGGCGACGAAACGCTGCGCTATGGATGATACGATCTCTGTCGCGTTGAAATTCGGAGCGGGTACCGGGACTAGGTTCTACGAAACGCCGCCCCTTAGTTTGCGCGGATTGTGCAGCATAAGGGGCTAGATGCGTATCGGTGAACATACTGTCCTCGGTGATTTTATGCAGACATCAGGTAGGCAAAATACAAGCATTCAATGTCGCCAACAAAGTGGCTTTAGGAACCTGAGTAATCATACTCTGACCCAGAGGCTTCAACAGAATGAATTTGATTTGACCGCCTTCATTCTTCTTATCCACTTCCATCAGATCCAACCAAATTTGCTCGCCCAGATCTGGTGCGACGGTAGGTAATCCAGCGGCTTCAACTAATTTACTGATGCGGACTTTAGTCACATAGTCGATATAGCCAAGGCGATACGATAAATCTGCAGCCATCACCATACCGCAACCGACCGCTTCGCCATGTAACCACTTGCCATAACCAAGCCCCGATTCAATCGCATGTCCGAAAGTATGGCCAAAATTCAAGATCGCACGCAATCCACCTTCGCGTTCATCCTGACGCACCACATTGGCCTTGATCTCACAGGAACGTAACACCGCATAGGCAAGCGCCGTTGGGTCTTTAGCACGTAATTTTTCTATGTTGACTTCTATCCAATCAAAGAATGTGAGATCAATAATCGCACCATGCTTAATCACCTCGGCCAAACCTGCGGACAATTCGCGATCAGGTAAAGTATTCAAGCTAGAAATATCAGCAATCACGGCTTGCGGTTGATAGAACGCGCCTATCATATTTTTGCCTAAGGGATGATTAATCCCAGTCTTTCCACCAACCGAAGAATCAACCTGAGCTAGCAAAGTAGTTGGGATCTGAACAAAGGGAATACCACGCATATAAGCCGATGCGGCAAAACCAGTCATATCTCCGATCACACCACCACCTAATGCCAGCAAGGTGGTTTTACGATCACACTTTTTCGCCAACAATGCGTCGAACACTAGCATCAGGCTTTCCCAGGTTTTATGTTCTTCACCGTCTGGCAGTACGATAGCTTCGACCTGTTTTCCGAGTTGAATTAATTGATTTTGCAAAGCGTCCAAATACAGCGCAGCAACCACGGTATTGGTGACTATCACCACGCGCTGTCCTTTGATTCGCGCTTGTAACAAACCATCATTCGACAGGAGATTTTGGCCTATGGAAATCGGATAAGCGCGCTCGCCCAAATCCACGTTTAAGGTATGTGCTTGCGCTGATTCAAATTCCATCGTTGACTTTATTTTGGCTGTCGGATTAAGTTGCTTTATTACTTGTTTAGACAAGTTCTCTGTGACGGCAAATGCATCTCGCTCTGAAGGCATCTTTTCTATAATCGTCTGCACCAAGGTTTGTAATTGTGGCTGCCCAGTCTCGATGACCATGTGTGCCACTTCGCGATACAAAGGATCACGTTGTTGCTCCAGCTCTTCGAGTTTTTTACGGGGATCTGCGGTACGCAACAACGGTCGTTTTTTATCATGCCGGGTTCGATGCAGAATACTGCTGATACCGGCTTTCAAATAAACCACCGTTCCACGTGTATGAAGAAGGGCACGGCTTTGTGGATTCAAAATCGCACCACCACCTGTGGCCAGTACGATGCCATCTTGTTGGCAAAGATCGCGAATCACATCAGCTTCACGCTGACGAAAACTCGCTTCCCCTTCAATTTCGAATATCACTGAGATAGCGACACCAGTACGTGCCTCTATCTCATGATCAGAATCCACAAATCGCTTGTTAAGTTTTTTTGCGAGGGCTCTGCCAACCGTTGTCTTGCCAGAGCCCATCAGACCTACTAAAAATATATTACTGTTCACTGCATTCTGCTTAAATTATGACTAATCGTTTAGTTGCCACAACCATCTGCACCAGCACCTCTTGAATTATCGCGAATTACCAATGTACTAGTCGCGGTCGCGCCCAAATTATCTAAAGCAGTAATTGTCAGTAAATAAGTGGAACCACGCTGATAAACATTAGAAAGATCTACAGGATGAATGCATCGAGTCCCTTGACTTCCGACGCCGATAGAAATGGAAGAGCCAGAAATTGTAACATTAGACTTTACTAAGTCACTAGTCAGCGCACGATATGGAGCAGTGCCACCCTTTATTTCCAAAACGATTGTACCTGTATTGTCTTCGCCCACTTCAATTGTTGAAGGTGAGATACGCATCAATGAGGCATCCGGCTTTGCTGTAATAGACACTTTTTTTGCAACCCCTTGCGCATCTACAATAGAAACCACTGTAGATCCGACATTTATTAATTTTGCAGTAAAAGTATTGTTAGATTGAACAATAGTAGCGATGCTAGGATTATTATTCGTAATGGTAAATGGTCCGATTCCACCTAAAATCGAGAAATTTAATGTATCCCCCAAAGCACCTGTTGAATCACCAGGCAATACTTCCAGCAACGCCGACGCGGCTAAAGTAACAGTCACATTTACGTCCGCAGTAACACCAGTAGCATCACGAATTAACAATTGTGCGGATCCTACAGCAACGCCATTCACAACATAATTTTTCCCATTCATTGTTACCGCAGCGACACTTGTGTTACTACTAGTTATTGTATATGGTTGAATGCCACCATTGATAGAGTACTCAGGTGAAGTAGTACCAACCGCAACAATCAATGTACTAGGCGCAGATGTAAATAGAGTCGACCCAGACACGACAGTCAGCTCAATTTTTTTATTTCCACCCAAACTATCAGTAACAGTAATCGTTGTTGATCCCGGTGCTACACCTACTATGGAAAACTTAGATCCATTTTGATCCACCGTTGCTACCTGACGACTTCCGCTCGTTACAAAATAAACTCCACTACCACCACCTATAGAAAATATAGTAGAAGTTGCACCAACTCCTAATGTCATTTTTTCAGGTGCAGTAGTAAATAAATCTACGCCAGAACCAACGGTCGCTTCAATTAATACCCGTGCACCACTATTGTCGGTTACAGTGATTGTGGCAGCTCCGCCACCGCCGCCAGTGATCGTCAAAATTTTTCCATTAACACTGACACTAGCAGCACCTGAACTACTAGTCGCTTTATAACCACCGACACCACCACCAATATTATAAGTTTGCACTTCATTAGGGGCGATCGTGATTTTCTCCGCCGCAGTTGTAAACAGAGCGGCACCACTCGTATTACCAGGAGAGCCGCCACCACCGCCACAGGCAGATAGCAGAGCAAATGTGGTGAATGCTAGAACTGCGCGAATATACTTCATCATGGAACACCTATTAAATATAAATTGATACCAGAGGCGTTTTAATATGAACCTAAAAACGCCCCTCGAATTACTGATTGCTGATTACTAATTACTGATTGGCTAAACTACCTGTCAATTGAACTTTTGGTGTGATAAATATCAAGAGTTCGGTTTTATTATTTGTTTTACCACTAGACTTAAATAAGTTACCAAACAAGGGAATATCGCCTAAGAAAGGAATTTTTGTCACATCATTACGCTCTTCTTGCGTGTAAATCCCACCGAGTACAACAGTGCCACCATTTTCAACCAAGACATTGGTTTTAACTTGCTTAGTATTAATTACAGGGCCGCCGCGAGTTTCTTCACCTCGGCTGTCTTTATGAACATCAACGCTAAGAATAATCGTGCCATCAGGTGTAATTTGAGGGGTAACATCAAGACTTAATGTCGCCTTTCTAAAAAAGATAGCAGTTCCACCGCTTAGAGTCGCAATTTGGTAAGGAATTTCCTGACCTTGCTCGATGTGCGCGGGAGTTTGGTCCGCTGTCACAACACGTGGGCTAGATATAATCTTGCCATCACCGTCTGCCTCTAATGCCGACAATTCTAGATTAAGGAAACGATTGGCAGCCGCAGAAAACAAGCTAACGGCAAAACTACCAGCGTCAAGACCACCAATACCAGCTGCGGGCAAATTAATAAATTGCGTATTGGGTATATAGCTCTTCTCAGTAATCTTTGCCTGCCCAGTTTGCTCACCCACACCTAAATAATTACCTGTGATGGCAGCTCTCTGATTGCCAGAAATACCAAAACCAACATCCCCACCTCTAAACCCTCGCATATCGGCAAAGCCTAGTTTTGCACCAAGATTTTTACTAAATTTATTATCTGCCTCAACAATTCTAGCCTCAATAACAACTTGCTTAGTTGCCACATCTATTTTTTGGATCAGTTTACGAATTTCTTCCAACTTGGTGGAGACATCAGTCACAAACAATTGATTGGTTCTAGGTTCTGGCGACACGCTACCACGCTTAGATATCATACGATTTGCGGGTGTCTCACCTAAGAAAAGTTTAACGAGGTTCTCAGCTTTTTGATACTTCAGTTGGAATCCTTCCGTTTTCAAAGGCTCAAGCTCTGCGATCTGCGCTTTACGTTCAAGTTCCAATTTTTCTTTGGTTTGGAGTTCTTCTTTTGGTCCTATCATAATGACATTACCATTTTTACGCATATCCAAATCTTTGATCTGCATGACAATTTCTAAGGCTTGATCCCATGGCGTGTCAATTAAACGTAAAGTCAGGCTACCAACCACTGAATCTGTCGCAATAATATTAACGCCACCTTGTTCAGCAATAATTTGTAAGGCTGCTCGTATATCAACATCTTGGAAGTTCATACCAAAACGTTCGCCCTTATACCCTTGGGTACCTTGAGTCAATTTGTTTGGGTCTTCTTTAATAGGCTTAACTTCGATCACTAACTGGGTATCACTTTGATACACACTGTGTTCCCAAAGACCTTTGGGTTCTATCGTCATTCTGACGTTTTCACCTTTGCGTTCAGTACTCACTTTTTGTATTGGTGAGCCGTAATCGGAAACATCCAAATTACGTTTTAAGATTTCAGGCAAACTCACATTAAACAAGTCAACAACGATTTTTTGTCCTTGTAATTTAGGATCGACGGCAATTTGGTTACTCGGTAAATCAATAATCACACGTCCTTCACCAGCTACGCCACGACGGAAATCAATATCGCGGATACTCTGCTTACCAATGGCCTGCTTAGTTTGATCGACAACAGGCAAGCCAACAGAATTTACCGGGGTTGCCAAACCACCGGAACCATCAATCGTCACAATTAATGAGTTTCCTTCCACCAAAGTCGCATAGTTCAATGATCGATTTAAATTGAACACTAATCTTGAACGTCCAGGGACTTCAATCAGATTCAGATTACGCACTTCCCCCAAACCAATATCTATCGCCGATTTCCCAGTGGCATTGGTAGTGTTAGCGAAGTCAAGAGAAATACGAGCTGGATTAGCGATAGAAAATGCAATCGGATTTTTTTCGATTGGTTTTTTCAGATTAATTTTGACGATAACATTCGCACCTTGTTGATTTGCCGTAATGGAATCAATCGAATTATCGTTTTGAGCGAATACGGATTGGCATACCATGGCCAATCCCAGAAAAAGAAACTTAATGCGCATGGCGCTCCTCGTGCTTTTATTTATCAATGCATTCATTTTTTCGCCTCTTGCAATTCTAAGCTTGCTTTTCGTTCAGTCCACTCACCAGTTGCATCCTGTACGGTCTCTACTATGTCGATTTTGGTATCACTAATACTGACGATCTTGCCAAAATTCTGTCCAATATAAGCACCTAAAGTAGCGGGAAAAACTGCTTTCCCTACTTGTATCAACGCCTGAAATGATTTGCGATTATCAAAAGTACCAACCATTTTCATCGACTCTAGTGGGTAACCTTCCAGTGCCTCTTTGGGACGATCAAAGTCAGGTTTGAGACCATTGTCATTTGCAGCTTTCAAGCGGGCAAATACCACCATCAATTTACTTGCGTCAAATGGATCAATCAGGTTGCCATGTTCATAGGAAACGGGCACAAATAATTTAGGCTCAGACACTGGTTTGACACGTACCTGAGTTTCTTTTTGTACTTGATCCATCCAGACCTTTAGCTCGCCTACACCGTTATCACCACAAGCAGTTAAAGCCAACAGCACGAATACGGAGCTAAGTATTTTTATCATTTTCATTTTTTAGCTCCTTTCTCTTTTTCTTTTTTCTTTAATTCCTGCTGACTAGCAACCTCTTCAGGATCTAAATAACGATACGTCTTTGCAATTCCATCCAAAACAATACCCGGTTTTTTAGCGTCTTTACTGACAGAAAAAGTTAAATTGTTCAAAGTAATAATGCGCGGCAATTTAGCGATATCACTAACGAACTGCCCTAAGTCGTGATAATTAGCGACCATTTGTATATCGATAGGCAGTTCAGCGTAATAATCTTTAACCACAACCGCGCCGGGTTTAAACAAGTCAAAACTCAGACCACGACCATTAGCAGCAGAGTTAATATCGTCAAGCAAAGCTCCCATCTCAGCACTGCTAGGCAGTTGCTTCTCCATACGCAAAACATATTGATCAACCAGCTTTTTCTGCTCTTTTAAAGCTTCTAAGCTAATCGACTGTTGCACCTTAGATTTGTAGGTATCCTTTAATTTTTGTTCTTCCTGCTGCCCACGATCGATTTCTTCAATTTGTGGATCCCAGTAAAAAAACCAGCCCGCCACCAATACGACAAGCAGCAAAGCACCAGCAGCCAGCATACGCGGTGCAACAGGCCACAATCCTGGATGTAAGCCATTTAGGTCACGAAATTGTGACTCTATTGACTCCATTGTTTCCTTAAAATTCGCCATATTTATCTCTATTACGGTTTCTTAGTGGCTTGCGCATTAGCTTTGGGGGCTGATGCTGCACTGGCAGCCGCAGCCTCTAGCTCACGTGGCCGACGAATGCCTACGTTCATATCAAATTCAATGACACGCTTAGCTTCTCTGTCTTTTCCTATGACCGTGGCTTTATTCTGAATAATTTCAGGTTTTGACATCCACTGAGATGCATTCAACTCATTCATGAAAATACCAACCACCGCATGAGATTGCGCATAACCTTTGATAGAAATTCGCTGGCCATCTTGCTTAATCAGGGTTAAGTGAAGTCCTTCAGGAGAAAGTTTAACCAATTCATTCATCATGAAAACGGGTTGATTCCTATCACTTTGTAAGTCTTCAACCGCTTCCTGTCTAGCTTTCAGAGCGTCAATCTCTTGCTTTAGAGTAGCGACTTCTTTAATTTTTTCATCTAATAAGAGATTCTCTTTCGTAATGAAAGCATTCCGCTCATTCTGAGCAGAAACTTGAGATGAAAAATAAAGCCCACCCAAAATCAGAATCACTGCTCCAATTAACGCCGCTAATGCCATCAGCGTATAGAACTTATTTTTTAGTTCTTTGCGCTTCTCTTCTCTATGGGGAAGTAAATTAATTTTTATCATTAGCCAAACCTCCGCATAGCCAATCCACATGCGACCAGATAAGAAGGCGCATCATTACGCAAAGATTTCTCGTTGACATTGGATCCTAAATCCATTCCTTTAAAAGGACTAATGACTGAGGTCGATAATTTAGTTCGATCAGCTACGATATCAACCAATCCAGGCAACATGGCACAACCGCCGCCCAAGAAAATTTGGTCAATGCGGGTATAAGGCGTCGACGTGAAGAAAAACTGTATTGCTCGAGTCACTTCCAAGGCTGCATTCTCAAGGAAAGGCTCCAATAACTCCATTTCATAGCTATCAGGCAAATCCCCTTGGCGTTTTTTTGTTTCGGCTTCATCAAAAGACAATCCATAATTACGCACAATGTCTTGGGTTAGCTGGTTGCCGCCAAATTGTTGATCTCGCTCGTAGACCACCTCTCCATTTAACAATATTGAGATGTAAGTAACTTTTGAGCCTATTTGGAACAAGGCATAAATTTGATCCTGACCACCATTCGCTTGCTGCTCAATTAGTCGCTCCACCGCCGAACGCGCAGCATAGGATTCAATGTCCATAACTTTTGCTTGCAAACCAGCTGCCTGCGCTGCAGCGACGCGGTCTTCAATCTTTTCTTTGCGCGAAGCTGCCAATAGCACATCTACGTCTTCTTCGGAATTGGCACTCGGTCCCATCACACAAAAATCGATACTGACCTCATCCATCGCAAACGGAATATATTGACTTGCCTCTGATTCAACCTGCAACTCCAAGGCCTGCTCACTGAGATGGCCTGGCAACATCATTTTTTTTGTGATAACGGAAGATGCTGGCATCGCCAGAGCAACATTTTTTGTGCTAGTACCCGCTCGCTTCAACACTTTCAGTATGGTCTCTGAAACTTGTTCTAAATTTTCAATATTTCCGTCAACCACCGCGCCTTTAGGTAAAGGTTCAGTGGCACAACGTTCTAGTTTGTAAGCTTTTTCGCCGGAACGGGAGAGTTCCACCAGCTTGATGTCGGACGTGCTGATATCCAAACCCACCAAGGGTGGATTCTTTTTTCCGAGCAATGATGCGAGATCTAAAGCCAAGGATATCCCCTCAAAAAAATAATATTTTATTTACAATCGTACCTGTTATTTGAAGGATAAATTGCAAATAAAAAACAATTTAAATCATCTCAAAACACATTTTTTCTTTTAAAAACCGCTATTTAGCAGACACTCATACTAGCTTACGTTAAATCCTAGCAATAAGGGGAGTGTAATGTAAAGCATTTTCAAGATTGAAAGCATGTTTTACGTTGTCAATTCTCCACTTCGGCCTAAAAAAGCCCCAAATGCAATTTTTATAGTTTGTCGCAGCCCGTTATAATGCAGGCCTGTATTCCCTATCGAAAAATGCCATGTCATCCACATCATCTCCCGAGACCCCAAATCTATCGCAGCCTGAGGAAAAACAGCCAAGAAGCCGGGCCATGCGTATTTTTTTGCAAATTTTACTGGTTGTCTTCGGTCTTGGGCTTACAGGCTTACTTGTTCTAGCATTTGCTTTGACCATGGCCTATCCCAATTTGCCTGAAATCGATGCCATTACCAGCTATCGACCCAAAATGCCGCTGCGGGTTTACTCTGCGGACAATATGCTCATTGCAGAATTTGGCGAAGAACGCCGCAATGTCGTGCATTTTGCAGAAATCCCCGACGTCATGAAAAAAGCAGTACTAGCTATTGAAGATGATCGCTTCTACGAACACGGCGGGGTGGATTATATCGGTATCACACGCGCAGCTCTTAATAATGTTACTAGTGGTAACAAACAAGGCGCCTCAACCATCACACAACAAGTTGCGCGCAACTTCTTTTTGTCGACAGAACAAACCGTCAAACGTAAAGTTTATGAGATTTTACTAGCGTGGAAAATAGAACAGAATTTGACCAAAAATCAGATCCTAGAAGTCTATATGAACCAAATCTATTTGGGACAGCGTGCCTATGGCTTTTCATCTGCGGCGCAAATTTACTTTGGCAAAAGTTTAAAAGACGTTACAGCTGCCGAAGCGGCGATGCTAGCTGGTTTGCCAAAAGCGCCCTCAGCCTATAATCCCGTTGCCAATCCAAAGCGCGCCGCCGTTCGTCAGCAATACATTTTGCAACGAATGAAACAACTTGGTTACATTACCGAAGCGCAATATGAGGCAGCCAAAGTAGAAAAATTACACATTAAAACAAATAGCGCAGAATTTGGCATTCATGCCGAATACATTGCAGAAATGGCGCGCCAGCTAGTTTACGAGCAATTCAAAGAAGAAACTTACACACGTGGCTTAAACGTCTACACCACAGTAACCAAAGAAGAGCAAGAAACCGCATACGCCTCATTGCGCAAAGGCGTCATGGACTATGAACGCCGTCATGGATATCGCGGCCCCGAAGCCATCATCGAACTACCTAGAAATAAAGACGCAGCCGACGAAGCCATAGAAAAAGAATTGGCTGACCACCCTGATAGCGATGACTTACTGGCCGCGATGGTATTAGACGCCAACCCCACGACTGTGCGCGCCGTACTGTCGAATGGCGAAGAAATCCAAATCACTGGCCCGGGGTTGAGCTTTGCGGCATCAGGACTTAAGCCCAACGCTCCTGCCAACAAGCGCATTCAGCGCGGCGCAGTGATACGCGTCATGCTAGAGGGGAAAAATTGGTCCATCATACAAATGCCAGAAGTGCAATCAGCTTTTGTCGCAGCGGATACGCACGATGGTGCGATTCGAGCCTTAGTTGGCGGTTTTGACTACAACTTAAATAAATTTAACCATGTAACTCAGGCCTGGCGTCAGCCTGGCTCCAGTTTCAAGCCTTTTATCTATTCATCTTCTTTAGAAAAAGGACTTTCACCACTCACTATCATCAACGATGCACCGATTAGTTTCGATGCGGGACAAACGGGTGGGCAAGCCTGGGAGCCTAAAAATTACGATGGAAAATACGAAGGCCCTATGACCATGCGTAAAGGTCTGACCAAATCAAAAAATATGATTTCTATCCGTATTTTGCAAAAAGTAGGTGCTAAATATGGACAAGAATATACTAGCCGCTTTGGTTTCCTACCTGAAAAAAATCCGCCCTACCTAACCCTCGCCTTAGGTGCTGGCGCAGTCACCCCATTGCAAATGGCGGGTGCTTACGCGGTATTTGCCAATGGAGGATACAAAGTCAATCCCTACCTCATTAGCAAAATTACCGACACCACGGGCAAAGTCTTAGCGCAAGCACGTCCGGATACCGCCGATGATGAAGCCAATCGCGTCATTGACGAGCGTAACGCCTTCTTGATGGATAGCATGTTACGAGATGTAGTTCGCTTCGGCACCGCCACCAAAGCATTGGTCTTAAAACGCCCCGACATCGCAGGTAAAACAGGTACCACCAATGACTCGATTGATGCCTGGTTTGCCGGCTATCAAGCAAAGATCGTGGGAGTTGCTTGGATTGGCTATGACCAACCTCGCAATCTAGGTAATCGGGAAACCGGCGGTGGCCTCGCATTACCAATCTGGATAGGCTACATGCAAAGAGCTTTACGCGACATTCCCATTATGGAACGACCGGTACCGAATGGCATTATTCAGGCAGAAGGAGACTATTTTTATGTGGAAAATCCACCGAACTCAGCCCTGCGTAATTTGAATTCCGAAGAAGTTATCGTCGAATAACATGAAAAAAGCGAGACCTAGATGAAAATCAGTCTCGCTTTTTTTTATGCACTACACTGGATGTTTTTGCCACAGAGGCGACACCCAACATCAATCATTAGACAGCATTACAACCCATTTTGAGCCTCAGCACTGCTGCGCAAAGTTGCAAACAACTCTGAATTATCACGCGTATTTAACCAGTGCTCACCATTGTATTTATAGTGGAATCCACCCGCACGCGCCGCCACCCACATCTCTTGCATAGGCGCCTGACTATTGACAATAATTTTGGAACCATTTTCGACAAACTCGATTTCCAATACATTGCCACTGCGTTTGCAATCCACATCCCACACATCACTCTCAAACGCCTGCTCAAACATATCTTGCGCTTGTTGCAGGCAAGTATCCGCCAGCGATAAAAATTCTGATTCCGTCATGTTACACTCCTGCTTTGATTAAGGTTCTACTGCTACCATTTCTTCAAGCAGCATTCTATACGGGTTCTTAGACTTTGAATAAACGCACTCACACAAACTTAAAAGCCTTACTTTTGTCAGGGCTGATATTCTCTAGCCAACTACTTTTGAGCGGGTGTGGTCAAAAAGGCCCGCTTTACATGCCGGAGAAAAAAGTGGCTACGCCGAGCTCGACCACGATTCCAGCCGACGCACCCACCACTAGTACTAGCACATCAGAAAACGTTAAAAAATAATCCACTTATTTTTTAGCCGCGGGCTGAAAACGCCAGTACAAACGTACACCTAACAAAACACTGACCAAGGCGGCGAAAAGCAGCGGCTGCAGCAACAAGTTTTTACCCGCCTTCATCCAAAAATAATGCAATACACCCAAAGGCACAATCACATAGATCAGTCTATGGAGCAATTGCCATTGCTTGCCACCGAGCCGTTTAATCATGGCGTTATTACTGGTGATAGCCAATGGCAAAAGCAAAACGAAAGCTACAAATCCCACCGTAATAAATGGACGTTTTACCAAATCGTGCCACATATCACTAAGATCAAAAAAGTGATCGAACCATAAAAAGGTGAGGAAATGCAGTGATGCATAGAAAAAACTATACAAGCCCAACATGCGCCTCAGGCGTATCAACCAATGCCATTGTAGCAATTTGCGCAGTGGCGTCAGTGCCAGAGTGATACACAGAAAATACAAAGTCCAATCGCCCGTATTACGTGTTATGAACTCTAAAGGATTAGCGCCTAAATCCTCGCGATATACCGCAAAAACAAGGCGTAAAAAAGGTAATGCCGCGAGTAGAAAAACGGTAATTTTAAGCAGCTGTAACTGACGATTAGTTAAAACCTTACCTAAAGATTTACTGAAAGATTTCATGCCTTACCTTAATAAAACTTCTTCAAATCCATGCCGCTGTACAAGCTAGCGACTTCGCTATAACCATTAAACATCAAAGTCTTGCGCTTGCGTGTCAAAAAACCGTCCTCACCAATACGACGTTCAGATCCCTGCGACCATCGTGGATGATCCACATCTGGATTTACATTTGAGTAGAAACCATACTCATCAGGTGCAGACACATTCCAAGAAGTACGCGGTTGATCTTTAGTTAAACGAATTTTAACGATCGATTTTGCTGACTTAAACCCATATTTCCAAGGTACGGTCAAACGCACAGGCGCTCCGTTTTGGTTTGGTAACACTTCACCGTACATGCCTAAGGTAAGCAGCGTCAACGGATGCATCGCTTCATCCATACGCAGCCCTTCGGTATAAGGCCATTGCAAAACGGGGCGATTCACGCCCGGCATCTGACGCTTGTCAGCGAGCGAAATAAACTCCACGTAACGAGCATTGCCGGTTGGCTCCACTTTTTTCAGCAAATTCGATAAAGAGTAACCTATCCACGGAATCACCATAGACCAACCTTCAACGCACCGCAGCCTATACACACGCTCTTCTAAAGGTGCTAATTTCAACAAGCTATCTATATCGAGAGTAATCGGCTTTTTGACTTCACCTTCTATCGTGACTGTCCATGGACGGGTTTTTAAACTACTTGCAGTCTCTGCAGGATCGGACTTGTCGGTTCCGAATTCGTAAAAATTATTATAGCTAGTCGCATCTTTATAAGCCGTTTTCTTATCGAGACTAATATAACTAGGGTTACTCACCGCCGCCAACTTGGCGCCCGCATTTTGCGCAAAGACTTCACGCTGCGCCATTTCTAAGAGGCCAGCGCTAGCAATCGAACCGAGCGCCATTTGACGAATAAAATCCCGCCGCGATTCGAACATCTCGCGTGGTGTAATTTCGGATGCTACAGGTGGATGATCACCAAATTTTTGAAACGGTGCGCGCATAATGACTCCTTGTTAGTGCTACCGACGAAAATTGAATTGCATTAGTGTGTCATAAGTCGGCTTATCGCGTTTGAACCTTACAAAACAGAGAAAGTTTCTGCGTTTCGAGCATTTTCCGGGACAAAAACAAAACGCGGTACTGATCAAGTTAATCAGTACCGCGTTCAGATATTTCAAACTAACTACTAGTTGCAACTGCTCTATTTGTTACAAAGCACCGTAAGAATGCAAACCGGACAAGAACATATTCACACCCAAGAAGGCAAAAGTGGTAACCAACAATCCTATTACTACCCACCACGCCGCTACTTGGCCTCGCAAACCTTTCATCAAACGCATGTGCAGCCACGCCGCGTAATTGAGCCAGACGATCAACGCCCAGGTTTCTTTCGGGTCCCAAGACCAATAGCCGCCCCAAGCTTCCGCTGCCCACAAGGCACCTAAGATAGTCGCGATGGTGAAGAAGGCAAAGCCAACCGCGATCGCTTTATACATCACATCGTCTAACACTTCCAGACTTGGTAATCGGTCATGTAACATGCCTTTTGCCTTGAACAAATAAGCGACACCGACCATTGCGGCTAAAGAGAAAGTACCATAACCAATAAAGTTAGCTGGCACATGTATTTTCATCCACCAACTTTGCAGTGCTGGCACCAAAGGTTGAATATCAGCCGCATCACGACTCACCGTGTACCACAACAAGAAAGCGACCGCAGCAGAAATGACCAACAAGACAAAAGCACCCAATTGGCGAGTACCATAGCTAGCTTCGTAGTACAGATAAAATAAGGCGGTAATCATTGAGAACAAAACGAACACTTCGTAGAGATTCGACACCGGAATATGACCAACATCAGCGCCAATTAAATACGACTCGTACCAACGCACTAACAAACCGGTAAATCCCATCACCACGGCCGCCCAGCATAAAGCCGAGCCCACCGAAGCGCCAAAATCAGAACGAGCGATCACCCCCCCCCAATAAAACAAGGTCGACAAAAAGAAAAAAGTACTCATCCACAAAATCGCAGATTGACTCGACAACAAATACTTCAAAAAGAATTTTTTATTGGCAGCATCTAAAGTACCGCCGTACTGAGAAATCGCAAATAATGACAACACCGCCAACACGATCATCAAAGCTCGCATTGGCTTCCAATTCCACCCCAACCAGGCGAATGTTGGCACGGCCAATACTAAGATCGCTTTTTCATAGCCATCCATATAAGCGCCGTAGCGACTCATCGCAAACATAGCTCCCGAACACAGCATGACCGCGTATATCCAGTCAAAAATTGACAAGCGCTTAAAATAACTTGGGTAAGTTACATTCGTTTCCATTGACGTTTCCATAATAATAAATTCCTGTCAGGCGTTAAACTTCATTACTAGCTGGGGTTTCAGTTTGACTATTCCCCCCTTTGTCAGACACACCCAATTGCAACTTTAACTGCTCAAAATCTTTTTCAAAATCCAGTGTTTTACGCTGTGAGCTTAACGCCATCAGCACACTAGTTTGTTGCCCCTCCTGCTTAATCCATAACCACAAACGACGTTCACGGATATAGAACATGGCAAATACGCCTATCACTAAAAATAAGCAGCCAAGATACACGACATTTTGTCCTGGCGCGCGCGTCACTTGAAACACCGATGCCTTAATTTCTTCAAAGCCAGTCATTTGCAAATACACTGGTGCGCCATAAAAGAACGCATCGGATAATGCTGCCGTCGCTAGTTGTAAAAATTCAGCTCGTTTTTCGTTTAATTCCAAAACAGGTAAGCCATCCTTTTGACGTGCTAACTGCCACAAATCCCACATACTTCCGTTGAGAATTTTCATAAATACATCGGCGGCTTTACCTTGCTCGGCACTTGGAATATTTTCCAAGAAGCCAGCAATCGCGGTATAACCCGCTAGCTTTGGCGTAGCGCCTTCACCCGCAAAAATACCCAGGCCTTTTTTTGCCGATGCGGCAAGCTGTGACTGCATACTTTGAGCACTCGACGCAGGCAAAGCACGCTTAGCGTAGACTTCCGCAGCTTTAGCGCGTAACTCTGGATCAGCCAGCGCTGCGCGTAATCGCATCCACTCGTTGACACTATCATTCTCATCCGCAGGAATCCGCAAATAACGGAAAGCCTCATTAGGTGATTCACGCGTACCGGCTAAAAAGACCCAACGACCTTCCAATTGCACTGGCACCATATAGTTGTGGAATTCACGCGCCTGCCCCGTCTTATCACGCAATTTATATTGCATACTTGGCCCGACGTTTTTGAGATCTTTATTATTCGCATTCTTACCCGCTGAGCCAGAGTGTTTATCGAGATCAGAGCGTAACTTTTGCGCGAAATTTTCGTTTGGATTGACAGCACGCAAGTCTTGCCCATCACGCACCATGTTCTCTACGTTAAATGGCCGAAAACCAGTCCACTCAATCGTAAAATCACCCCGATCTCCGGTTTGCTGCGCGCTTAATAGCGTAGCACCACCTATCGTCGCATCCATGTCAAATGACGCTAAATTACTACCTTGCATAGGATGTGCTTTGATCTTCAAACGACTACCGCCATCATCAAAACTTGATTGAAATACCGCGATACCTTTGTAGATTAGAGGATGATTTACTTTCACCGTAGCTGGAAAGCTTTTACCCGTTTCATGATCTTTAATGACGACCTCACTGGCAAACAACTTTGGCATGCCTGTAGAGTAGAAATCAATATTGAATTTTTTTAGTTCGATCGTAAACGGCAAATCTTGCAGCAATACGCCTTTGGTTTGTGGAATTACCGCCGTATTACCACTCATACCTTCGGGGATGGCGATATTCCCCCGGAATGTAGGATTAGACAAAGACAATTTATGTTGCGCGGGAATCTGTGAAATCAGGACACCACTCCCCTCAAAAGGTACTTTGCCACCGAACCAGGTTTGAAAACGAATTGCCAAATCCGAATCAAGCAAACCACCGACGCAAATCACAACTATCGCAGCATGGGCGAAGATATAACCCCATTTATTACCTGCGCCTTGTTTGGCCGCAATCAGGGTCGCCTGATCTTTGTTCACTACCTTAAATTGATAACCGAGCCGCTTAATCTTGGCAGATAATTGCTCGGTCAAATCCGCCGCTGGGACTGTGCTGTGCCACTCTGCTTTGTGATGAAAATTACGCAAAGATTGCTCGCGCACATTATCGCGCCAACTACGCATATCTTTTAACATCTTAGGCGCATTGCGAATCAAACAAAGGCTGGTTGATAACACCAAAAAGCCCATGATGGTCAAAAACCACCACGCTGAATACAAAGAATACAAACTCAAATGCTGAAATACCTCGAACCAGAATGGTCCAAATTGATTCACATAATTAGGTAGTGGCTCATTCTGCTTCAAGACAGTACCAATAATGGAAGCAATCGCGATAATCGTCAGCAAACTAATTGCAAAACGCATAGACGACAGCAGCTCTACGCTGCTTGCGAGCCAAGCTCTTTGGGTCTTAATTTCTATGCCAGAAGTATTTGATTCAAGTTCCATACAACTCCAAAAGCAAAAAGGGGATGGCCTGCGCCACCCCCTCCGTTAATTTTCTTATTGACTATGAATTACTGACTGCGAATTCTTAACTGAAGAAGGCAGAAATTATTTCAAGCCAGCAATGTAATCTGACACTGCTTTAATCTCATCATCAGACATACGTTTTGCCAAAGTTACCATTTGCGGACTATTTTTACGCACGCCAGTTTTGAATGCGGTCAACTGAGCGATGGTGTAATCCTGATGTTGGCCAGCGATGCGTGGGAATTGCGCTGGAATACCAGCACCATTTGGGCTATGGCAGCCAGCACAAGCGGCTACGTTTTTCTCAGCGATACCTGCGCGGTAAATAGTCTGACCTAAATTCACAGTCTCTTTATTCTTTGCCGCACCTGCTTTTGGTTTTTGTGTTGCTAAGAATGCCGCCACATTTTTCATATCGTCGGCTGTCATTAATTTTGCGAATGTCGTCATCACTGCATTATTACGTGCTGGTGTGGTGAAATCCGTTAATTGTTTTACCAGATAGGCTTCATGCTGGCCAGACAGTTTTGGGTTAACACTGATCGTAGAATTACCTGCAGCACCATGACAAGAAACGCAGGCAACGATACCGCGCGCCGCATCACCGTTTGTATAAAGTGCATCACCCTTAGCTGGATCAGCTTTTGCTGGTTTCGCTGCGTGTGCAGCGTCATTCGCGGAAGCAACAGAAACAAGTGAAGAGGCCGCTAAAGCAATAATGCTGAGGGACTTGGAAAATGATAAAAATGCACGGTTCATTCAAACACCTTGAGACTAAAAATTGGAAATCGGTTCTTTGGAAGCGCTAGAGAAGCTAAAGGAGCTAAAAAGCATACGGAACGCACAATGTGTCATGAAGCCCACGTAGCCAACCCCTTATTGTACAATAGCTTTAGTGGAAATGTTGAGCTATTCCAAGTCAATTGACGTTAGGAAACCTCACTTTTCAAGGGGAAACACCCGCATTTTGCCCCGTTTTTCGCATTTATTTGCATTCTATTTATGCATGACTCCTTTTGATTGGCCCCATTTATGTCTATCCTTTGGCAAGCTCGGTTCTTCACGACCGTCAACCATTTACGCAATTTGCCGACATTAACCGTACCAGAAGTAGCGTTCGCCGGCCGCTCTAATGCGGGCAAATCCACCGCCATCAATATCTTATGCAACCAGAAGAAACTCTGTTTTGCGTCCAAAACACCGGGGCGCACTCAGCACATTAATTTTTTCTCCATCGGTGGCGCACATGTGGGACAACATCGTAAAGATGAAACACGTCAAGATGAGATTCGTGCCCTGCTTGTTGATTTGCCGGGTTATGGCTACGCAGAAGTACCTGGCGCGGCAAAAAATCATTGGAATATTTTGCTCGGTAACTATGTTCAGTCGCGCGATCAACTATCTGCTTTGATATTGATCATGGATTCGCGTCGCCCGTTTACTGATTTAGATAAACAGATGTTAGAGTGGTTCGCACCTACTGGTCGCCCTATCCATTGTTTATTGACCAAAGCCGATAAACTTAATCGCAGTGAAGCCACGAATGCTTTACGATTGGCACAAAATATCCTCGCCAGTTATAACGCTAGAGATGGCGTTAGTTACCCCTACACTGCACAATTATTTTCAGCGTTAAATCGCACCGGCGTGGAAGAAGCGGATGCAAAAATTCGTGAATTAACGGGATTAGATCAGGTGCCAGAATTAGATACGGAACCAAGCAACATACATAACGCCGCGCCTAGCTCTGAATAAAATTTCAAGAAAAAAACCCCCGACACTTGAAGGTGTCGGGGCAAAAAAAACGCCAATCGAATGGGAACAAATGGCGCCCCGCTTAGGGAGGACCAGCGGTAAGCGTAATGCCTGCTACTATGAGTTAAATTCGTAAGAAAAGTTTCATCAACCTCGATAATTTTTTATTGCCATGTCTAATACACTGTCCGCTCACTTCCCACACATCCGTATGCGCCGTATGCGTCGCGATGCTTTCTCCCGCAATCTGATGCGCGAAAACCATGTCACGGCATCTGACTTAATTTATCCAGTCTTTTTAATTGATGGAGAAAACAAACTAGAAGCAGTCGGGTCCATGCCAGGTGTGGAGCGCATGACTTTGGACAAATTATTAGAAGTAGCGGATGACTGTGTGCAACTAGGAATTCCTGTACTGGCACTCTTCCCATCTATTAATAATTCATTAAAGACCGAAGATGGCGTCGAAGCGACTAATCCTGATGGCTTAATTCCACGTGCTATTCGCGCTTTAAAAGCACGCTGTCCTGAACTCGGAATTTTGACGGATATTGCTTTAGATCCTTACACTAGCCACGGCCAAGATGGCTTAATCAATGCAGATGGTTATGTACTCAATGACGAAACCACCGAGATGTTAGTGAGGCAAGCATTAACCCATGCTGCGGCGGGCGCCGATGTAGTTGCGCCTAGCGACATGATGGACGGACGTATAGGCGCGATTCGCTCGGCTTTAGAAAGCAATGGATTTATCCACACCCGCATCATGGCCTATTCGGCTAAATACGCGTCGGCATTTTATGGTCCTTTCCGTGATGCCGTTGGCTCCGCAAGCAACTTGGGCAAGAGCAACAAAGCCAACTACCAAATGGATCCTGCCAATAGCAACGAAGCACTGCGCGAAGTGGCCTTGGATTTAGCAGAAGGCGCAGACATGGTCATGGTCAAACCTGGTATGCCTTATCTCGACATCGTACGCCGCGTCAAAGACGAATTTAAAGTTCCCACTTTTGCTTATCAAGTAAGTGGCGAATATGCGATGATCAAAGCCGCCGCACAAAATGGTTGGCTCGATCATGACAAGACGATGATGGAAGCAATCATGGCATTTAAACGTGCTGGCGCCGATGGCGTGTTAACCTACTTTGCGCGTGACATTGCCCGCTTACTCAAATAATTCAGCGCAAGATATCTTGATACCATTTGAATGGCTTAGCTTGTAAAACATGGATATTTTCTTCATCAGCGAAACTCAGGTCACCCTAAATACTAAAACTGTCGCGCCTGACCTCGGTCATATTGGTGACGGCGAAAACGATCACGCTGATGAAGCCTCAGTCTATACCTGGATCGATTGCACGCACGATGAAGTTGCTTGCGATACCGAAGCATGGCGTGATCAAATCGAGACCGCAACAGGCATCCGTATCTACGATTTACATCTAAAAGATATTTGCAATCTAAGCCATCCTTCATATTTTGATGCCACACAAGATTACGAATTAGTGGTATTTCAAAAGTTGGCTTTAAATGGTGAAGCAACTACGACAACGGAAGCTAATAAGAAGAAAATTCCGGCAGCATTACATCGCCTGCAAACACAACCGATTTCATTTCTTCTGCTTGGCAATACTTTAGTCACGATACGCTCGACACAAAGTCGCACCATCGAAGGCATGCGTGCACGTCTGCTCAATTACAAACCGAAAGATGGCAATAACCTGAGCACTCGCTTACCCGTCTCTCCAGAAGATCTGATGCTACGTTTGTTGAATCTCATGGTCGATCAGTACCTCGATCTACGTCAGCCTTTGACCAATCAATTAGACCGTTGGCAACACGCATTACTTGATCCACGCAAGCCCTTTAATAATTGGGTCGCCCTGCTTGATTCACGCGTTGAACTACGCAAACTAGAACATCTGTGTGAAGAACAATACGACGCCATTCAGGAATTACGCGATCATTTTGTGGATACCTATGATGCGAAAGGCGGAGAACTCAGTCGCGCCAAAGATTTATTATTAGTGCGCACTAATGACGTGATGGAACATATCAATCGCGTCTTGAATCACACCCGTAGATTAGAAGCTTCTCTTGAATCTTCCGTGCAAATTCATTTCGCCGCAGTCGCTCATAAGACCAGCGAAACCATGCGACTCTTGACTGTCATCACGGCCTTATTCATGCCGCTAACGTTAATCACTGGCATCTTTGGAATGAACTTCACCAAGATGCCTTGGATCAATGAAGAGACTGGATTTAAATGGACTATAGGTTTAATGGGCTTGTCGGTATTATTGTTTCTCATTGCCTTAGGCGTGCAAAGCTATCTCGCAAATCGCGGACAACGCGCGGATCGCTGAAGTTCTCAAACCTAAAACCTTATCTATATCACTGACATTCTCCTGGCATGCATACACATAGCTTTCTCTGGCACGATTATGAAACATTTGGCGCGCAGGCGAGGCGCGATCGTCCTGCACAATTTGCTGCCATCCGCACCGATGCAGATCTCAATGAAATTGGCGAACCTATCAATATTTTCTGCCAGCCTGCGAATGATTTTTTACCGGATCCGCAATCCTGTTTAATCACTCACATCACGCCGCAGCAATGTCTTGAACAAGGACTACCTGAGCATGAATTCGCCGCACAAGTAGAACGTGCTTTGGCCACCACCGGCACTATAGGCGTCGGTTACAATACCATACGTTTTGATGATGAAATCACGCGCTTCATGTTTTGGCGCAATCTGATTGATCCGTATGCACGTGAATGGCAAAATCAATGTGGGCGTTGGGACATTATGGACATGGTACGCACGACGTACGCGCTACGTCCAGAAGGTATCAACTGGCCATTAAATGAGGATGGCAAACCTAGTTTTCGTCTCGAACATTTAACAGCAGCAAATGGCATTTCACACACAGCAGCACATGATGCGTTATCGGACGTACGCGCGACGATTGCTTTGGCAAAATTAATCAAAGATAAGCAGCCAAAACTGTTTGATTTTTGTTTCGGACTTCATAAGAAAGAGAAAGTTGCGGCTGAAATCGGTTTGCCGTTATTGGGCAAACCATTCTTACATATTTCTGGCATGTTCAGTACGGAGCGCGGTTGCCTTGCGGTGATGTGGCCTTTAGCTATACATCCAACCAATAAAAATGAAGTTATCGCTTGGGACTTACAATTTGATCCCAGCGAATTGCAGCACTTGGATGTGGCTACGATACAGCAACGCATGTTTAGCAAAACAGCGGATTTGCCCGAAGGCATATTACGTTTGCCTGTCAAGAGCATACATCTGAACAAATCACCTATCGTGATTGGAAATCTGAAAACACTTAGCACTAACATGGCGGAGCGCTGGAACATCGACATGCAACAAGTCATGGCGCACGCTGAGATCGCACAAGACACTCAAACCAAGCTCAACCCGCAACTATGGGAGCAAGTCTATGCGCGCCCTAGTTTTGAAGCAGTCGATGTGGATGAAGATTTATACGGCGGATTTATCAGCGGTGCGGATAGAAAAGTATTGAATGATTTACGACAAATGAGTCCCCAGCAATTGGCGAACGCGCATCCGCATTTTAACGATCAGCGCTTAGGTGAATTATTGTTCCGCTACCGTGCCCGCAATTTCCCCGAGTCACTCAACCAAGATGAGATGGCCGCATGGGAAGATCATCGGGTAGCGCGATTGTTGGATGGCGCAGCGAATGCACGCACTGTCGACATGTATTTCAATGAGATTGATCAATTATCCGAATCTGCCGATGATGATGCAGAAGAAATTCTTGGGGCGCTCTATGACTACGCTGAACTGGTAGTTCCGGTTCGATAAAACAAAATAAAAAGCTGACTTGATGCGAGGCCAAGCCAGCTTCTTTATTTCTCTTAATGAAGCCAATGCCTTGGTTTCAGCGTGTTAGCTTGCAGCGTCATTTTAACTTCTGTAATGAATTCAAAAATGTGTCCGCATTCTGATAGCCGATCACCCGTGTATTAGGTAGTTCTTTTCCATCAGCACCAAAGAAAATAACCCCTGGTGGACCGAATAGACCGAAGCGTTTTAATAGGGCTTTGTCATCCGCGTTATTTGCAGTCACATCGACTTGCAGCAACAACATTTGATCTAATTGCGCTTTCACTCTAGGTTCGACGAAAGTCAGTTTCTCCATCTCTTTGCAAGATACGCACCAATCTGCATAAAAATCTAACATCGCTATTTTGCCCTTGGATTGTGCCAACACCGCATCCAATTCCGCTGAAGATTTGATACGATGAAATTTGACATTCTGCACGGTTCCAGTAAGGTGCGCGAGAGGCGCAAGTGCATCGCGCCCGCCTGTCGCAACGCCAATAAGTTGCGCGCTACCGGCCAGCACAAAAACAAAAGCAATCAGTTTGGAAAATAATTTACCTCGATAGAAGCCTAACTGATAAATCCCATAACCAAGCAGCAAGATTGCCCATAAGCTCATTTGCACCGCAGGTGGCAAAACAGGTGACACCATCCATATCGCCATCGCTAACATCAATACGCCGAAAAAGCGTTTGATTTGCTCCATCCAGACTCCAGCGCGCGGCAATAAACTACCTGCCGATAAGCCTACCAACAGTAAAGGAACTCCCATACCCATCGCTAAAGAAAACAATGCCGTTCCGCCTACCACGACATTCTTGGTTTGACTGATATACACCAGCGCTCCCGCTAAGGGTGCAGCGACACAAGGACCAACGATCAATGCCGAAATCGCGCCCATTAAGAAAACACCTGCCATTTTCCCATTGCGCTGGCCTTCGGAAAAATAGGTCAGCCGAGTTTGAATCGCAGCCGGCACTTGCAATTGATACACCCCAAACATCGACAAGGATAAAACTATCATCAGCAACGCGAATGCCGACAGTACCCAAGGATTTTGCAGAGTGGCTGAAAGGCCTTCGCCCAATAAGCCAGCTGCGACGCCCAAACTGGTATACACCAATGCCATTCCCAGCACGTAGCTGAGGGACAAGAAAAATCCTCGACTACGTTTTACACCCGCACCTTCACCCACAATAATGAATGAAAGAATAGGTACCATAGGCAACACACAAGGCGTCAAGGACAAGCCCAAACCAAGTACCAAAAACAAAGGGATAATCAAGCTAAGACGCCCACTTTTCAGGGCATCAGCAATACTGGATTGTTCACTACTAGCTGGCACTGACTGCGACGCTGCATCCGGCTTCAGGTTTGCTGTTGTATTTGGAGTTGCACCAGCCAGTCCTGCCGCACTGCTATTACCATTTGCGATGTCAGCCAACCTAACCGGCAATGTTAATTCCATAGGTGGGTAACAAAGGCCGGCTTCGGCGCAACCTTGCAACTCTAATTTCAATTGAAAATCGGTAGTCGCCTTGACAGGAATTTGCACTACCAATTCGTGATGATAGGTTTCTACATCTTTTTGAAAAGTTTCATCGAATTTCACTTTACCCGCAGGGAGTTGAAACTCACCCAACTCCGCTCCTTGAACAGCAAATTTTAAACGCTCACGATAAAGATAATAGGCATCTGCAATCGTGTAAGTAATCTGCACTTTGCCGCCATTTACCATCTGCGCCTTGATTTGAAACGCCTTCTCGGGCTCGAGAAAGTCCTCAGCCTTAGCAGATGATATGAACAAGAGAAAGGTAATCACAAGCGCGGAGAACACCCTTAGATAGCGATTAAGTGCATTCCTTGAATGTGATTCATCTTGTCCTGAAAGCGTACTTAAAAAAAGTTTGATCATGTTCTTTACAATTCTACAGATAGCCCATCAGAGTCACTTACGCTCGCATGGTTCAAAACGTCGAAATAAAATCAGACCGGCGGCAAGGTTCGTCATCTTAACGGATTACGAAGAATCGCGTCATTGAGGGCACTCATGACAACATTGCTGCGATACACAAAATAAAAAGCCGTTCATTTTACTGAACGGCTTTTTATTTCAGAACTGCTAATAGCTACTTAGCTTATTCGTCAACTGTTGGTGCATCTGCTGCGTCAGTGACTTCTGGACGATCCAACAATTCTACATAAGCCATAGGTGCATTGTCGCCAACACGGAAACCCATTTTCAAAATACGCAGGTAACCACCGTTACGATTTGCGAAACGTGGGCCCAATTCAGCGAACAATTTCTGTACGATTTCACGATCGCGCAAACGGTTGAATGCCAAACGTTTGTTTGCCAATGTATCTGTTTTACCCAAAGTCAAAATTGGCTCAACAACGCGGCGCAATTCTTTTGCTTTTGGCAAAGTTGTTTTGATTGCTTCGTGACGCAACAGAGAAACTGTCATATTGCGCAACATTGCTAAACGGTGGGATGATGTACGATTCAGCTTACGTAAGCCGTGACGATGACGCATGGTACTTCCTTTCGATTGTTTAAAAATTCCAGTTCTTCTATCGCCAAACCATTTGACGCGGACCGGTAAATTGAGATTTCAAAACCTCTCACCACAGAGTCACAGAGTTTAGGAGATTCACAGAGAAAATCTTGCACTTCCTCCTGATTTTCTCTGAGTCTCTGTGTTGAGAGGTTTTAGATTCTAAAGCTTTTACTTCTCTAAACCAGCTGGTGGCCAGTTTTCTAACTTCATGCCCAAAGACAAACCACGGGAAGCCAATACTTCTTTGATTTCGTTCAAAGACTTGCGACCCAAGTTTGGTGTCTTCAACAATTCGTTTTCGCTACGTTGGATCAAGTCACCAATGTAGTAAATGTTTTCTGCTTTCAAGCAATTTGCAGAACGTACTGTCAATTCCAAATCATCAACTGGACGCAACAATACTGGATCAACAGCAGGCGCACGAGATGGTGCTTCTGCGGCTGCTTCTGTGCCTTCCAATGCAGCAAATACGTGCAATTGGTCGACTAATACGCGCGCAGATTGACGAATTGCTTCTTCTGGCGTGATCACACCGTTGGTTTCGATGTTAATGATCAACTTATCCAAATCCGTACGTTGTTCAACGCGAGCAGACTCAACAGAGTAAGAAACACGACGTACTGGAGAGAAAGACGCATCCAGAATGATACGACCGATTGTTTTGTTGGCATCTTCAGACAAACGACGAACGTTACCAGGAACATAACCACGGCCTTTTTCTACCTTGATTTGCATATCCAATTTGCCGCCAGCGGTCAAATTAGCAATCACGTGATCTGGATTAATCAGTTCTACGTTATGTGGCAAATCGATGTCGGAAGCCAATACTGCGCCTTCGCCTTCTTTTTTCAAAGTCAAAGTGACTTCGTCTCGTTCGTGCAACTTGAAGACAACGCCTTTCAAGTTCAACAAAATATCCACGACGTCTTCTTGCACGCCATCGAGAGTTGAGTACTCATGTACAACACCAGCGATTGTTACTTCTGTTGGCGCATAACCAACCATAGAAGACAACAAGACACGGCGTAAAGAGTTACCGAGTGTGTGACCAAAACCTCGTTCAAATGGTTCCATCACTACTTTAGCTGAGCCAGGGCCCAACATTTCAACGTCGATAATACGAGGCTTAAACAGATTGTTTTGCATTATTTGTCCTTTTCAATACCCTCGGCTCGTTACACCGATAAGGCTGATGGCAAAAAGAAAAAAGCCTGCCCATCGTAAAATGGGCAGGCGGTGAAACTTAATATTAACGTGAGTACAATTCAACGATCAAAGATTCGTTGACATCGTGAGCGATGTCGCTACGATCTGGCATGGCTTTGAATGTGCCTTCCATTTTCTTCGCATCAACAGCTACCCAAGAAGGCATACCAACTTGTTCAGCTAAAGACAAAGCTTCAACGATACGTGTTTGTTTTTTGGCTTTTTCACGAACTGCAACAACGTCGCCAGCTTTCACTTGGTAAGAAGCGATGTTCACTACAGTACCATTAACTGTGAATGCTTTATGGCTCACCAACTGACGCGCTTCTGCACGTGTAGAGCCGAAACCCATACGGTATGCAACGTTGTCCAAACGAGATTCCAACAATTTCAACAGAGTTTCGCCAGTGTTACCTTTTTGACGATCAGCTTCTGCGAAATAGCGACGGAATTGACGCTCTAACACGCCGTACATACGTTTAACTTTTTGTTTTTCGCGCAATTGATTACCAAAGTCAGACGTACGTGCGCCAGATTTCGCGCCGTGTTGACCTGGTTTTACATCTAATTTGCATTTAGAATCCAAAGAGCGACGTGCGCTTTTCAGAAACAGATCCGTGCCTTCGCGACGGGACAATTTTGCTTTAGGTCCGATATAACGTGCCACAATAATTTCCTTTAAAAATGACGTAAGTGCCGTTTGACAACCTACGCTAGTCTGATCTACCTGCAATCAGACAGTGGTCTTATTAAATAAAGATCGAATAAGAAAAAATAAAATCGTATCAAAAATACGAAAGACAAAACCCACCAAATGAATTGGCGGGCTGCATTCTAACATGATTGCTAGAATTATCCAAAGCTTAGCCTAAGCTAAGCGCTGAATTAGATACGACGACGCTTTGGAGGGCGGCAGCCGTTATGTGGTACTGGCGTAACGTCTTGGATCAAGGAGATCTTGATACCCAAATTATTCAAAGCACGCACAGAAGATTCACGGCCTGGACCTGGACCTTTGATGCGAACTTCGAGGTTTTTAATACCGCACTCAACCGCAACTTTACCTGCTGCTTCTGCTGCAACCTGTGCCGCGAAAGGAGTAGATTTACGTGAGCCTTTAAAACCTTGACCACCAGCGGTTGCCCAAGACAATGCATTGCCTTGACGATCAGTGATCGTGATGATGGTGTTGTTGAAAGATGCGTGAACGTGTGCGATACCTTCAGCAACATTTTTCTTAACTTTTTTACGAGCGCGTGCTGCCGCTGCGTTATTTTGTGCTTTTGCCATAATTGGTTCCTTGAATCCAGTTGTTCAACTACGCTGGATTATTTTTTCAATGATTGCGCTGCTTTACGTGGGCCTTTACGTGTACGTGCATTTGTACGTGTACGTTGACCGCGAACAGGCAAACCTTTGCGATGACGCAGACCGCGGTAGCAGCCTAAGTCCATCAAACGTTTGATGTTCATCGAGAGTTCACGACGAAGATCACCCTCAACGACGTATTTTGCAATACTGTCGCGAAGCTTTTCTAACTCGTTGTCGTCCAGATCTTTGACCTTTTTAGTGGTCGGTACACCCGTTGCTGCACAGATATCTGCTGCGCGTGGGCCGCCAATACCATATATAGCTTGTAAGCCAATTACGGTATGCTGATGATTTGGGATATTAACCCCTGCTATACGTGCCATTCGTTATTCCTCGTTCAATAACGTTAATTAACCTTGGCGCTGTTTATGGCGTGGTTCTGTGCAAATAACACGAACAACACCTTTGCGCTTGATGATCTTGCAGTTGCGGCAAATCCGCTTAACTGATGCGAGAACTTTCATTTTTGCCCTCTTCCCTTCTAGTTCAATTTAATGCTACTAATGCGTTACTTGGTCCGGAACACGATGCGTGCTCGACTCAAATCATAAGGCGTCAATTCTACTGTTACCTTATCACCTGGGAGAATGCGAATATAATTCATTCGCATTTTTCCTGAAATATGGCCAAGCACAACATGCCCATTTTCCAACTTAACTCGAAATGTTGCATTCGGAAGATTCTCAAGAATCTCTCCCTGCATCTGTATAACGTCGTCTTTTGCCATTCGATCTGCTGTTCCTCTGGGTGCTTACCGTGAAGGCATGCCGCCCTTGAAATTTGCTTTACGAAGAAGCGATTCGTATTGCTGTGACATTACGTAATTCTGCACTTGAGCCATAAAGTCCATTGTCACCACCACGATAATCAACAGCGAAGTGCCGCCAAAATAAAATGGTACTTTCCAATGTGCGATCAACAATTCCGGTAACAAACAAACTAATGCTATGTACACCGCGCCAATTAAAGTTAAACGCATCAAAATCTTGTCGATGTAACGGGAAGTTTGCTCACCAGGACGAATCCCTGGCACGAACGCACCACTTTTCTTCAAATTATCCGCTGTTTCTTTGCTGTTAAATACCAGCGCAGTGTAGAAGAAACAGAAGAAAATAATCGTTACAGCGTACAACAATGCATGCACAGGCTCACCAGTCGTCAAAGAACTTGCCAAATCTTGCAAGAACCGAACAAAACCAGAATCCTGATCTTGCGCTCCTTTTGCGAACATGCCAGTTATCGTGGCAGGAAGCATAATAATAGAAGACGCAAAAATCGGAGGAATTACACCTGCCATGTTTAACTTCAGTGGCAAGTGACTGCTTTGACCACCATAAACTTTATTGCCAACTTGACGCTTCGCATAGTTGACCAGAATCTTACGCTGACCGCGTTCTACAAACACGACCAAGTAAGTTACCGCTGCAACCATCACGCAAATAATCAACGCGGAAAACGCTTGCATAGAACCGGTGCGAACTAATTCGAACAATCCAGCTAATGCACCGGGCAAGCCTGCGACGATACCTGCGAAGATGATGATAGAAATACCGTTACCTAAACCGCGTTCAGTGATTTGCTCACCTAACCACATCAGGAACATCGTGCCAGTTACCAAAGTAACGACAGTAGTAAATCTAAATGCCATTCCAGGATCTAATACCAGACCTGCTTGCGTTTCCAAACCAAAAGCAATGAAAAATGCTTGCACCACACCCAACACTAAAGTGCCGTAACGTGTGTACTGGGTAATCTTACGACGACCCGACTCGCCTTCTTTCTTCAAAGCTTCCAGCTGAGGGGACACGACAGACATTAACTGCATAATAATAGAGGCAGAAATGTAAGGCGTAATTCCCAGCGCCAAAATTGTGAAGCGAGACAAAGCACCACCAGAAAACATATTAAACATTCCCAAAATACCATTTTGGTTTTGTTTAAATAGATCTTCCAATACCTTTGGATCAATTCCAGGAACAGGTATATGTGCGCCTATCCTATATACAACCAGTGCTGCCAGCAAAAACCATAGTCTCCCCCAAGGAAAACCACTTGCAGCACTCTTTGTTTGTTGAGGAGATGTTGCCAATTATTGCTCCAGAATTCGCAATCAATTATTAAGCGACAGAGCCGCCAGCAGCTTCGATCGCAGCCTTAGCGCCTTTGGTAGCGATTAAGCCATTCAAAGTTACTTTCTTAGTGATCTCACCTGACAAAATCACGCGAACTACACGTGCCAAATCAGAAACGATACCAGCTTGTTTCAAAGCCAATACGTCGATCTCTGTCACTGGCAAACTTTCCAGATCAGACAAACGTACTTCTGCTTTATATGGCGTAGCCAAAGATTTGAAACCACGTTTTGGCAGACGACGTTGCAAAGGCATTTGACCGCCTTCGAAACCGACTTTATGAAAACCACCAGTACGTGACTTCTGACCTTTATGACCACGGCCAGACGTCTTACCTAAACCAGAACCGATACCGCGACCAACACGACGTTTAGCGTGTTTTGCACCATCAGCTGGTTGGATTGTATTTAATTCCATAATTTGCTCCGATCGTAAGCCCAAGGGATTACGATACAACCTTCACAAGATACGAGACTTTATTGATCATACCGCGCACTGCTGGTGTGTCTTCCAATTCAGAAACTGAATTGACACGACGCAAACCTAAGCCGCGCACTGTCGCACGATGTGAATCGCGCGTACCGATCAAACCCTTGACCAATTGTACTTTTACTGTTTTAGTCATTGCGATCACCTTAGCCCAAAATTTCTTCAACGGACTTGCCGCGTTTCGCTGCGATCTCAGCTGGCGTACTCATTTTTGCCAAGCCATTCAAAGTAGCACGCACCATATTGTATGGATTTGTGGAACCGTTTGACTTTGCAACAACGTTAGTAACACCCAACACTTCGAAAATAGCGCGCATTGGACCGCCAGCGATCACGCCAGTACCTTCTTTAGCTGGAGAGATCATGACTGAAGATGCACCATGCTTACCGATAACGGTGTGTTGCAACGTGCCATTCTTCAATGTAACTTTGATCATTTTACGACGCGCTTCTTCCATCGCTTTTTGTACAGCTACAGGAACCTCTTTCGATTTTCCTTTACCCATACCGATGCGACCATCGCCATCACCAACAACTGTCAGCGCTGCGAAGCCCATGATACGACCACCCTTAACCACTTTGGTTACGCGGTTGATCGCGATCATTTTTTCGCGCATGCCATCATCCGGCTTGTCGGCTGCTGTTTTTGCTTGCATTTTTGCCATGACAATATTCCTTAGAACTTAAGGCCGGCTTCACGCGCAGCTTCCGCCAACGCCTTCACACGACCGTGGTAACGAAAACCGGAGCGATCAAACGCGACTTCGGTAACTCCTGCTTTCAACGCTTTTTCCGCAACGCGCTTACCAATCAAAGTGGCTGCCGCAGCATTACCACCGTGCTTGGATGCCGCTGCCAATTCTGCACGCACTTCAGCTTCCACTGTAGAAGCAGATGCCAAAACTTTGGAATCTGCATCAATGATGCTAGCGTAGATATGCAGGTTCGTACGGTGCACAGATAAACGTGTGACCTTGAGCTCTGCGATCTTGGCACGGGTTTGAGTCGCGCGGCGCAGACGTGATTGTTTCTTATCCATCGTCTAACCCCTATTACTTCTTCTTGGTTTCTTTAATCACAACCACTTCATCCGCGTAGCGGACACCCTTGCCTTTATAAGGCTCTGGGCTGCGGTATGCACGAACTTCTGCTGCGACCTGACCAACCTTCTGCTTATCCACACCTTTAATGAGGATTTCAGTTGGAGTTGGTGTTGCACATGTCACGCCAGCAGGCATGTCGTGTACGACAGGATGAGAAAAACCCAAGGAGAGATTCAATTTATCGCCTTGCGCTTGCGCTTTGTATCCAACGCCTACCAATGTCAGCTTACGCTCGAAGCCTTTAGTTACGCCAGTCACCATATTGTTGACCAGCGCACGCAAAGTACCTGTCATTGCATTTGCTTCACGGCTGTCGTTCGCTGGACTAAAGTTCAACGAACCACCTTCGTTAGCTACAGACACTAAGCCATTTAAGCCTTGTGTCAATACACCCATAGGGCCTTTTACTGTAATCGCTGCTGCGGAGATGGCAACTTCTGCACCTGCTGGCAACGCGATTGGCATTTTACCTACTCGAGACATCTTGCACTCCTTAGGCGACGTAGCAAATAACTTCGCCACCGACACCGGTTGCGCGCGCTTTGCGGTCAGTCATAACGCCCTTAGGTGTGGACACGATGGCCACGCCCAAACCGTTCATTACACTTGGGATCTCGTCTTTACCTTTGTAAATACGGAGACCTGGACGTGAAACACGTTCCAAGCGTTCAATAACAGGACGTCCTGCATAATATTTCAAACCGATTTTCAATTCAGATTTACCAGCAGCTTCTACTACTGCGAAATCCTCAATGTAGCCTTCGTCCTTAAGTACGTTTGCAATTGCAACTTTTACCTTAGAGGACGGCATCGCGACGGCAGTCTTTTGAACAACTTGCGCGTTACGGATGCGAGTCAGCATATCGGCGATAGGATCGCTCATACTCATTGCTATTCTCCTATTACCAGCTAGCTTTAGTCATACCCGGGATTTCACCACGCATGGCGAATTCACGGACTTTAATACGGCCCAAACCAAACTTACGGAATGTGCCACGTGGACGACCTGTCAAAGTGCAGCGATTGCGTTGACGAGTCGGATTAGAATTACGTGGCAATGCCTGCAACTTCAAACGAGCTAAATAACGCTCTTCTTCAGTTTTTGATTGGTCATCAATGATGGCCTTCAATTCGGCGCGTTTGCCAGCGAATTTCTTCACCAAATCTGCACGCTTTTGCTCACGATTAATCAGTGCCAATTTTGCCATGGCGACCTCAGTTTCTGAACGGAAATTTAAATGCGGCGAGAAGCGCTTTTGCTTCTTCGTCGGTCTTAGCTGTCGTAGTAATACTAATATTCATACCACGCAACGCGTCAATCTTGTCGTATTCGATCTCAGGAAAAATGATCTGCTCCTTAACACCGATATTGTAGTTACCACGACCGTCAAATGCGCGACCAGAAACGCCGCGGAAATCACGAACACGTGGCAAAGCTACAGTCACGAAACGATCCAAAAATTCGTACATATGAGCACCACGCAAGGTGACCATACAACCAATTGGATAGCCTTCGCGGATTTTGAAACCAGCGATCGCTTTACGTGCTTTAGTTACGACAGGTTTTTGACCTGCAATCTTCGTCAAATCGCCAACAGCGTGCTCGATAACTTTCTTATCAGCGATCGCTTCGGACAAACCCATATTCAGGGTGATTTTCAAGATGCGAGGAACTTCCATTGGAGACTTGTAAGAGAATTTCTCAGTCAAATCTGCAACGATTTTATCTTTGTATAATGCTTGTAGACGGGCCATGACTTACGCCTTCACAACTTCGCCAGTAGATTTATAGACGCGGACTTTTTTGCCATCCACAACTTTAAAACCTACGCGGTCTGCTTTACCAGATGCAGCGTTAAACAACGCAACATTGGAAACATGAATCGGCATCAATTTATCAACGATACCACCAACTGCTCCAGTCATTGGGTTAGGCTTAGTCGCTTTTTTAGCAACATTCACGCCCGCTACAACAACGTATTCACTGTCGATGCATTGCTGCACTTGACCGCGCTTACCTTTGTCTTTACCCGTCAAGACGATGACTTCGTCGTTTTTACGAATCTTATTCATCACGACCCCTTACAGCACTTCAGGAGCAAGCGAAACGATTTTCATAAAACGCTCAGTACGCAATTCGCGTGTAACTGGGCCGAAAATACGTGTTCCGATTGGCTCGAGCTTTGCATTTAACAACACTGCAGCATTGCCGTCGAACTTCACCAAAGAGCCATCTTGACGACGTACACCTTTAGCAGTGCGAACCACAACCGCATTGTAAATTTCACCTTTTTTCACGCGACCGCGTGGAGCAGCGGATTTCACTGTGACCTTAATAACGTCACCGATCCCTGCATAACGACGCTTAGAACCGCCCAACACTTTAATGCACAAAACTTCGCGCGCACCAGTATTGTCAGCCACTTCTAGCCGGCTTTCTGTTTGAATCATATTGTTCTCTTTCCCAACTTAATCCACACAATCCGCACATTGCAAATCTGTAGTCAGTCTTGGTCCCGCCAGCCAACCCATTTATTGTCAGACGCCCTTAGAAGCACAAATAACAACACACGAGTCAACCGATTAGGTGGACGATTTTTTAACCACTCTCAAAATACTGACCTGAGAGACATTTAGGCTGTCATTCGCATGCTTTGCAAATGACAGCCCATCATTATTACATCAAAAAACGATTACTGCAACAACTTTTATAAAACTGGCGCAACTTGTACAACGCGAGTCAATGTCCAAGCCTTTGTTTTGGAGATTGGACGACCTTCTTGAATCTCGACTGTATCACCGGCTTTTGCTTGGTTCGCTTCATCGTGTGCATGGTATTTCGCTGTACGCACAATGATCTTACCGTACAAAGGATGTTTAACGTGACGCTCAACTAAGACTGTCACTGTTTTATCCATCTTGTCGGAAACAACTTTGCCAATCAATGTGCGCTTCAGTGCAACTTTAACTTGATCGTTCATTATTTGGCATCCTTCTGATTCATGACTGTTTTAACTCGGGCGATGTCACGACGAACTTTTTTGAGTTGCGAAGTGTTATTCAGTTGTTGCGTAGCGATTTGCATACGCAAGCTGAATTGTGCCTTCAACAAATCATTCAATTCTTTCGTCAAAGCTGCGGAGTCTTTGCCTTGGAGTTCAGATACTTTCATTTACAACTCCCTATTAAGTGCCGACTTGACGTACGACAAACGTTGTCAACAATGGTAATTTAGCAGCTGCTAAGCGGAAAGCTTCGCGTGCCAGCGCTTCATCAACGCCATCCATTTCGTACAACATCTTGCCAGGTTGAATCTCGGCAACGTAGTACTCTGGATTACCTTTACCATTACCCATACGAACTTCAGCTGGCTTCTGAGAAATTGGCTTATCTGGGAAAATACGAATCCAGATACGGCCACCACGTTTGATATGACGAGTCATAGCACGACGTGCAGCTTCAATTTGACGTGCAGTAATACGACCACGTGCAATTGATTTTAAACCAAATTCACCGAAGGAAACTGCTGTACCACGATCATGGGAAATACCCTTGTTGCGGCCTTTTTGTTCCTTACGATATTTTCTGCGTGCTGGTTGCAGCATGATTATTCTCCTGCTTTCTCAGCTGATACTGCGCCATCAGCTGCTTTTGTGCGAACACGTTTAGCTGCTGGTGCTGCACCAGTTGGAGTTTGACCTTCAGGGCGCTTCGCACGTGGACGGCTGTTTGGCTTACCATCTTCACGACGTGGGCCACGACGTTTTTTGTCGTCTTCTGGTGCGGATTCGATTACAGGTGCATCGCCATTAGCCAAACGATCGCCTTTGTAAACCCATACCTTAACGCCAATAATACCGTATGTCGTAGAAGCTTCGCTTGTACCGTAGTCGATATCAGCGCGCAATGTATGCAGAGGCACGCGGCCTTCACGATACCATTCTTTGCGTGCGATTTCGATACCGTTCAAACGACCACTAGACATGATCTTGATACCCTTAGCACCGAGACGCATTGCATTTTGCATCGCACGCTTCATCGCGCGACGGAACATGATACGTTTTTCAAGTTGCTGAGAGATAGAATCAGCGATCAATTGCGCATCGATTTCTGGCTTACGAATTTCTTCGATATTTACGTGCACAGGCACGCCCATAATCTTACCCAAATCCGCTTTCAAGGATTCGATATCTTCACCTTTTTTACCAATCACAACGCCTGGACGGGAGCTGTAAATAGTAATACGTGCATTTTTAGCTGGACGCTCAATAGTGATACGACCTACTGATGCATTTTTCAGTTTCTTTTTCAAGTAATCACGTACCTTGATGTCTTCGCTCAACATAGAGGCAAAGTTACCATTGCCTGCATACCAGCGAGAAGACCAATTACGTGTTACCGCTAAACGGAAACCGGTTGGATGTATCTTCTGTCCCATCGTGACTCCTTAGTTACCAACAGTCACATAAATGTGACAGGATTGTTTAGAGATACGATCACCACGACCTTTTGCGCGCGCTGTAAAGCGCTTCAAAATTGGTCCTTTTTCGACATAAATCGTCGTCACTTTCAATTCATCGATGTCAGCGCCATCATTGTGTTCGGCATTCGCAATTGCGGATTCCAACACTTTCTTGATGATTGTTGCGCCTTTTTTCGGGCTGAAAGCTAAGATGTTTAATGCTTGATCGACTTTCTTACCACGGATCAAGTCTGCAACCAAGCGACCTTTTTGCTCGGACAGACGTACACCCTTCAATATTGCTTTGGTTTCCATATTATCTCTTCGCTTTCTTATCCGCGATATGACCTTTAAATGTGCGAGTCAATGCGAATTCGCCCAATTTATGGCCTACCATGTTTTCAGAAACGTACACTGGTACGTGTTGCTTACCATTGTGCACAGCGATTGTCAGACCGATGAAATCAGGCATGATAGTCGAACGACGTGACCAAGTTTTGATTGGCTTTTTGTCTTTAGTTGCTTGCGCAGCTTCGACTTTCTTTACCAAATGGGCGTCACAAAACGGCCCTTTTTTAGCTGAACGTGTCATGTGTTACCCCTTATTTCTTGCCACGGCGTGAGACGATCATGGAAGTCGTACGCTTATTGCGACGTGTCTTCTTACCCTTAGTTTGCTGACCCCATGGAGAAACTGGATGACGTCCCGCCGCTGTCTTACCTTCACCACCACCGTGTGGGTGATCGATAGGATTCATGACAACACCGCGAACTGTTGGGCGAACACCGCGCCAACGCATCGCACCAGCTTTACCAATTTTACGGAGGTTATGCTCACCGTTACCGACTTCACCGATAGTTGCACGGCATTCGATATGGATACGACGCACTTCACCAGAGCGCAAACGCACTTGAGCGTATGTACCTTCGCGAGCCATCAATACCACACCAGCACCTGCAGTACGAGCAATCTGCGCACCCTTACCTGGCAACATTTCTACGCAATGCATAGTTGTACCAACTGGGATATTGCGGATTGGCAAACAGTTACCAGATTTGATTGGCGCTTGAGAGCCATTCATGATCTGATCACCAGCAGCCATACCTTTAGATGCAATGATGTATGCACGTTCACCGTCCGCATAGCACAACAAAGCAATGTGCGCTGTACGGTTAGGATCGTATTCAATGCGTTCAACTTTTGCAGGAATACCATCTTTAGAACGTTTAAAATCGACTACGCGATAATGCTGCTTATGACCACCGCCGATATGACGTGTAGTGATATGACCGTTGTTGTTACGACCAGCAGTTTTATTTTTCTTTTCCAACAAAGCAGCAAACGGACGGCCTTTATGCAAGCCTTCAGTTACCACTTTAACCATACCACGACGACCTGGTGAGGTTGGCTTCATCTTAACGAGTGCCATGCTTATGCCCCCTCGGTAAAGTTAATTTCTTGACCTGGTTTCAAGCAGACAAAAGCGCGTTTTGTATGATTGCGACGGCCATTAAATTTACCAGTACGTTTTTGTTTGCCCAAGCGGTTAGCTACTTGCACAGATTCAACCTGAACCTTAAACAGCAACTCAACAGCAGCCTTGATTTCTGGCTTAGTTGCATCTGGCGTTACCAGGAACACAACTTGCTCGTTTTTCTCTGCAACCATAGTTGCTTTTTCAGAGATCACCGGAGCCAGCAACACCTTCATCAGGCGTTCTTCACTATGCTTGATTACGCTCATGCCAGCATCTCCTCAATCTTTGTCAAGGCCGCTTTAGTGATCAACACTTTCTTGTAGAACACCAAAGAAACTGGATCAGCATAACGTGGCTCAACAACCAATACGTTAACCAGATTGCGAGCAGCCAACATCAAATTTTCGTTGAAGTCTTCAGTGATAATCAATACTGAATCCAAGCAACCCATTGTCTTCAATTTTTCAGACAACAACTTAGTTTTTGGTGCATCAACAGTCATACTGTCAACAACATTCAAACGACCTTCACGCGCCAACTGAGACAGGATCGAGCAGATACCTGCGCGATACATCTTCTTGTTAACTTTGTGAGAGAAGTTCTCATCAGGAGAATTAGGGAAAGCGCGCCCGCCTCCACGCCACAATGGGGAAGATGACATACCAGCACGAGCACGACCCGTACCTTTTTGACGCCATGGCTTCTTGGTTGTATGGTGAACTTCATCACGACCCAATTGTTTGCGGTTACCACTGCGAGCATTCGCTTGGTAAGCAACAACAACTTGATGAATCAAAGCTTCATTGTAATCACGACCAAAAATAGTATCTGGCGCAGCAACATTAGAAGCAGCTTGACCTTCTGCATTTAGGAGCTTCAGTTCCATAGATTAAGCCCCCTTCTTTGCTTTAACTTTAACAGCTGGCGATACAATCACCTGACCGTTTTTCGCACCTGGAATAGCACCTTTCACCAACAACAATTGGCGATCAGCATCTACACGAGCGATAACAAGATTTTGCACAGTACGCGTAACATCACCCAAGTGACCAGTCATGCGCTTACCTGGAAAAACGCGACCAGGATCTTGCGCCATACCGATAGAACCAGGTACGTTATGTGAACGTGAGTTACCGTGCGTTTGACGACCGGATGCGAAGTGGTGACGCTTAATAGTACCGGCATAGCCTTTACCAATTGTCACACCTTGCACGTCGACTTTTTGACCAGCTTCGAACAAGCCAACAGGCACAACATCGCCTGCTTTGAGTTCAGCAGCTTTAGCAGCGTCAACACGGAATTCTTTTAAGACAGTACCAGCTTCCACGCCCGCTTTTGCGAGGTGACCGGCAGCCGCTTTAGTTACACGGGATGCACGGCGCTGACCGAATGTCACCTGAACAGCGGAGTAACCGTCTGTTTCAGGAGTTTTGATTTGTGTCACGCGGTTGTTTGACACGTCTAATACTGTGACTGGAATTGAATCACCGTCTTCAGTAAAGATACGCATCATACCAACCTTGCGACCAACTAGGCCCAAGCTCATTGTTTTCTCCATTCTCACCTACGATTGGGTGAGGCTGATGTTTAGAAACTTACTTTTAAAACTTAAAAATAGACAAGCCAAAGCCTATCAAAATTTAAGCCTTCGATTTTAACCCGAATAATTTCCACTTACAAGAAAAATTTATTTGAAAATGAAAAAAATTATGGTATGTCAGTTTTTTTCTTAGCACTTAAAACGATTCTTACTATTTTCAAAATCTTTTCAGCACATCGAAAGCTGGCTTGAGAAATTCAATTATGGGGATGCAGAACAAGGCACTTCCCGCAGCAATACTTTGGCATTGCGAGGACAAGCAACGCGGTGCTGCGCCCCAGAATTGGATTTATCGAGTTAGCAATTATTGCAATTTGATTTCTACGTCGACACCAGCTGGCAAGTCGAGCTTCATCAATGCGTCAACAGTTTTATCTGTAGGATCAACGATATCCATCAAACGCTGATGCGTGCGGATTTCGAATTGATCACGGGAAGTTTTGTTGACGTGAGGGGAACGCAATACGTCGAAACGTTGAATACGTGTTGGCAAAGGAACTGGGCCTTTAACAACAGCACCGGTGCGCTTAGCTGTTTCTACGATTTCCAAAGCTGATTGGTCGATCAATTTGTAATCGAAAGCTTTCAAGCGAATACGGATTTTTTGATTTGCTGTAGACATGATATTTCCTGTAAAGAACGAGCCACGATGTAGTGAATGTGGCATTTTTAACAAAGAGCGCTTATTACGACCGCTAAAACAAAACGGCTGTCGCACTAAAAAAAGCACGACAGCCGACTAGTGTACACCAAATTTTAAATTTCTCTAAATTTTATCGTGATTACTCAAGATCAAACTTCAGAGCTTAATTCAAAATATATTACTCGATGATTTTAGCAACAACACCCGCACCAACAGTACGACCACCTTCACGGATAGCGAAGCGCAAGCCTTCTTCCATCGCGATCGGGTTGATCAACTTAACAGTGATAGATACGTTATCACCTGGCATCACCATTTCTTTATCCTTCGGCAACTCGATCGAACCAGTTACGTCCGTTGTACGGAAGTAGAACTGTGGACGATAGTTGTTGAAGAATGGTGTGTGACGACCACCTTCATCTTTAGACAAAACGTAGATCTCGCCTGTGAAGTGGCTGTGTGGCTTGATTGAACCTGGTTTAGCCAAAACTTGACCACGTTGGATATCTTCACGTTTTGTACCGCGCAACAATACACCTACGTTGTCGCCTGCTTGACCTTGGTCGAGCAATTTACGGAACATTTCAACACCAGTACATGTTGTTTTTACTGTGTCTTTAATACCAACGATTTCGATCTCTTCGCCAACTTTGATGATACCGCGCTCAACACGACCAGTAACAACTGTACCACGACCAGAAATAGAGAATACGTCTTCCACTGGCAACAAGAATGCGCCGTCAACAGCACGTTCAGGTGTTGGGATGTAAGAATCCAACGCATCAGCCAATTTCATGATTGCTTCTTCGCCCAATGGACCTTTGTCGCCTTCGAGCGCCAATTTTGCAGAACCTTGGATGATTGGCAAATCGTCGCCTGGGAATTCGTATTTAGACAATAATTCACGAACTTCCATTTCAACCAATTCCAACAACTCAGCGTCATCAACCATGTCGCATTTGTTCAAGAATACGATGATGTATGGAACACCAACTTGGCGAGCCAACAAGATGTGCTCACGTGTTTGTGGCATTGGACCGTCTGCTGCGGAGCAAACCAAGATCGCGCCGTCCATCTGAGCAGCACCAGTAATCATGTTTTTAACATAATCAGCATGGCCTGGGCAGTCAACGTGTGCATAGTGACGCGCCGCTGTTTCGTATTCTACGTGTGCTGTATTAATTGTAATACCACGTGCTTTTTCTTCTGGAGCTGCATCGATTTCGTCGTATTTCTTTGCTTCGCCGCCGAATTTTGCTGACAATACTGTCGCAATCGCTGCTGTCAATGTCGTTTTACCGTGATCCACGTGACCAATTGTACCGACGTTTACGTGCGGCTTGGTGCGTTCGAACTTACCTTTTGCCATTTTATTCTTCCTTCAAAAAGAACGATTAGATTAATAATCAGCCTTCATCACGGCAAGCAATGAAGGCTGCATTTCCGATTTAGATTACTTCGCTTTAGCAGTTACGATAGCGTCGATAACATTCTTCGGCGCTTCAGAGTAGTGCTTAAATTCCATTGTGTAAGTCGCGCGACCTTGTGTTGCAGAACGCAATGAAGTCGAGTAACCAAACATTTCAGACAATGGCACCTCTGCTTTAATGATCTTACCGCCACCACCTGGGATTTCGTCCATACCTTGAACCATACCGCGACGTGAAGACAAGTCACCCATCACTGTACCAGCGTAGTCTTCTGGCGTTTCCACCTCAACTGCCATCATTGGTTCCAGAATAACTGGGCTCGCCTTACGGCAACCATCTTTAAACGCCATCGAAGCAGCCATACGGAAAGCATTTTCGTTGGAGTCAACGTCATGATAAGAACCGAAGAACAAAGTGACCTTAACATCAACCACTGGGTAACCAGCCAACACACCAGAGTTCAATGTTTCAATAACACCTTTTTCAACCGCAGGGATATATTCACGTGGAACTGTACCACCTTTGATCGCGTCAACGAATTCAAAACCTTTACCTGGTTCTTGTGGTTCGATTTTCAAGACAACGTGACCGTATTGACCACGACCACCAGATTGTTTAACGAACTTACCTTCGATTTCTTCGCATGTTTTACGAATTGTTTCGCGGTACGCAACTTGCGGCTTACCAACAGTTGCTTCCACGTTGAACTCACGCTTCATACGGTCAACGATAATTTCCAAGTGCAACTCACCCATACCGCCGATGATAGTCTGACCAGATTCTTCGTCAGTTTTCACGCGGAAAGATGGATCTTCTTGCGCCAAACGATTCAAAGCCAGGCCCATTTTTTCTTGGTCAGCTTTGGTTTTTGGCTCAACAGCCTGTTGAATAACTGGCTCTGGGAAAACCATTTTTTCCAAAGTGATGATAGACGCTGGATCACACAATGTTTCACCTGTTGTCGCATCTTTCAAACCAACTGCAGCAGCGATGTCACCAGCGCGAACTTCTTTGATTTCTTCACGTTGGTTAGCATGCATTTGCAAAATACGACCAAGGCGTTCTTTTTTGCCTTTGATCGGGTTGTACACTGTATCGCCAGAATTGATCGTACCGGAGTAAACGCGGAAGAAAATCAATTGACCAACGAACGGATCCGTCATGATCTTGAACGCCAAAGCTGCGAATTTTTCATCATCAGCTGCTTTACGTGTTGTAGGCTGATCATCCTCATCCGTACCAGCCACTGGTGGAATATCCACTGGAGATGGCAAGTATTCGATAACCGCGTCCAACATCGCTTGTACGCCTTTGTTTTTAAACGCAGTACCGCACATCATTGGAACGATTTCAGAAGCGATCGTACGTTGACGCAATGCCTTCTTGATTTCTTCTTCAGACAAATCACCTTCTTCGAGGTATTTGTTCATCAATTCTTCACTGGCTTCAGCAGCTGCTTCAACCATTTTCTCGCGCCATTCAGCAGCTTGATCAGCCAATTCCGCTGGAATATCGCGGTAGTCAAATTTCATACCTTGACTAGCTTCATCCCAGATGATTGCTTTCATCTTGACCAAGTCAACCACACCTTGGAAATTATCTTCCGCACCGATTGGAATTTGGATTGCGATTGGATTCGCCTTCAAACGCGCGCGCATTTGATCGTAAACTTTGAAGAAGTTCGCGCCAGTACGATCCATCTTGTTGACGAATGCCAAACGTGGGACTTTGTACTTATTAGCTTGACGCCAAACTGTTTCAGATTGTGGCTGAACGCCGCCGACCGCACAGTAAACCATGCAAGCGCCGTCCAATACACGCATGGAACGCTCAACTTCAATCGTGAAGTCAACGTGGCCTGGCGTATCGATAATGTTAATGCGGTGTTCTGGGAAGTTATTCGCCATACCTTTCCAGTGGCAAGTGGTCGCGGCGGAAGTAATAGTAATACCGCGCTCTTGCTCTTGCTCCATCCAGTCCATGGTTGCTGCGCCATCATGAACTTCACCAATTTTGTGATTTACGCCTGTGTAAAACAATACGCGCTCTGTCGTTGTCGTTTTACCTGCATCAATGTGAGCCGAAATACCGATATTACGGTAGCGCTCAATGGGGGTCTTACGGGCCATAGCTATTCCTAAATCTTTTAATGGACAAAACCGAGCGCAATTTTCAAGAAGAAATCACGCCCGGCCTGATTCAATATACCTGGAAAAACCACTGTAAATATCTCATACAATGGTCTCTCACTTTTAACGCAAAGCCTAAATAAATTAGAAGCGGAAGTGGGAGAAGGCTTTGTTGGCTTCTGCCATACGATGCACTTCATCACGCTTCTTCATTGCGCCGCCGCGACCTTCAGCGGCTTCCAACAACTCACCAGCCAAACGCTGTGGCATGGATTTTTCGCTACGCTTGTTCGCTGCTTCACGCAACCAACGCATAGACAAAGCCAAACGGCGAACTGGACGAACTTCAACTGGAACTTGATAGTTAGCACCACCAACACGGCGGGATTTAACTTCAACCAATGGCTTAGCATTGTTAATTGCAGTTGCGAACACTTCCAATGGATCTTTACCAGATTTAGATTGGATGTGATCAAACGCGCCATAAATGATGCCTTCAGCAACAGACTTCTTGCCAGACAACATCAACACGTTAACGAACTTAGATACTTCTACATTACCGAATTTTGGATCCGGCAAAATGTCCCGTTTCGGGACTTCACGACGACGTGGCATTTCAATTCCTTTCAATCTTCAGTTGAGCGGCCGATAACAACTTATCAACGCTCGCGGTAAGCCATCATAGCCACCACTTACTCGGCTCATTCGAGACCGACACCTTTCCGAATTACGGAGATATTACTGAGTTTAATTTACAAGCAAGTTACAAAGAATTTTTAGCGAACTAAAAAATTACTTCTTAACTGCTTTAGCGCGCTTAGAACCATATTTGGAACGAGCTTGCTTACGGTCTTTAACGCCTTGAGTATCCAAAGCACCGCGAACCATGTGATAACGCACACCCGGCAAATCCTTTACACGACCACCGCGAATCAAAACTACGCTGTGTTCTTGCAAGTTATGGCCCTCACCGCCGATATACGAAATAACTTCGAAACCGTTGGTCAAGCGTACTTTGGCAACTTTACGCAAAGCCGAGTTAGGCTTTTTTGGAGTTGTCGTATAAACGCGGGTACATACGCCACGTTTTTGCGGGCTGTTTTCCAGCGCCGGAGATTTGCTCTTAACCACTGCGGAAACGCGTGGTTGGCGAATCAGTTGATTGATGGTTGGCATCGTTTTTAATCCAACAAAATACAACGTTAAACACACGCCCGGAAACGGTTGCCCGGGCACTTAAATCTATATATGTACTCGTAAAAATATACAAGCCCTCGAATATTTACACCTGCACACATACTTAAATGCAAATTGGCAGTGCGTAAGAATAAACTATATAAAATCGAGAACTCGCGAGTGTACACCTTTATTCCAAGCAAAGTCAATGAAAAACAATGGAAACAACGACTTAGCGTGGTGTGAGGATATGAAAAACTCTAACGGTGATAGGACACCAGATTCAAATTAGTGTGCTTACTTGTCTAAGGTTCAACCAATGCTCGCCATCAACGCTAAAATACTAGCCATTCTCGGTTAATTGAATTATCCAATCAGACGTCAGGTTTTACCAGATCACAAACTCATAGAGCTGGTCGCCTTACCCATCCATTCTGAGGCAACATTATTTCTATGTACTTTCTGCAACGTTTTTCCAAACCCTATTTACTCGGCAGCTACTTTTTACTTAGTTGTTTAGCGTTTTTTAGTACCCTTTTGGGTAAGTCGCCCGACCATGGCTGGCGAATTCTGGCTTATCAAGCTTTATCGTGGTTAGGACTGTGGGCGGTTTTCCAAAAACCTCGTTGGTTTCACTATGTTTTACTTCCGGCATTCTTGGCCATGCCGATAGAAATTTACTTACGTTTATATTATGGACAGGGCATTTCTACCCATCATTTAGGCATTATTACTGAAACCAGTCCGAAAGAAGCATTAGAGTTTCTAGGAAATAAAGTATGGCTATTATTCGCTATCGCAACATTCATCTTGCTTTGGTGGTGGAGCTTATTACAATCGGCAAAACATGAAACCCGCCTAACTTGGCAACATAGCTCCCGCTGGATCGTTTTGTCAGCGCTGGCCGCTTGCCTACTTTGCTGGACTTATGGTGCGCAAGTCGGTGTAGCAAGCGCATCCGCATCGGATAATATCAGCACTAGCAACAATGCCAACGACGGTAACAGTAGCGTTGGGAACCAAACGATCTGGCAATTGCGCACTTGGTTGGATATAGAAAACTATCTGGCACGACAGCCGCCTTTGCCCAATTGGGCAGAAGCGCTATATGACGAGGAAAGCTTTGCTCGTAGTTGGCCCTTAGGAATCTTATTACGTGGCACGGATTTTTATAAAGAACGTCGTTATTTATCCAAGCTCAGCGACCAAAGTCGTGAATTCCTGTTTCACGCACGACAAGCATCTGGAAATGATTTCCAACAAACCATCGTGGTCGTCATTGGCGAATCGGCTCGCTATGACCGCTGGAGCATCAATGGCTACCAGCGCGAAACCAATCCGTATCTGAGCCAAGAAGCTAATTTGGTCAATTTTAGTGACATGATTACAGCAGTGGCCGCTACCCGATTATCCGTTCCCATTATCACCACCCGCAAACCCGCGGCACAGAGCTTAAAAGCAGGGTTCTCAGAAAAATCATTTTTAAGCGCCTACAAAGAAGCCGGATTCAAAACTTTTTGGATTTCTAATCAAATGAGCTTTGGTCAGTTTGATACTCCCACTTCGGTCATTGCGAAGGAAGCCGACGTAACGCAATTTCTAAACCTGGGCGGTTTTACCAACCAATCGAGCTACGATCAGATCCTATTAACACCGCTACAAAATGCATTAGATGACTCAGCGCCGAATAAATTGATTGTGCTGCACACCTTAGGCAATCACTGGAACTACAGTCATCGCTACCCGCAGGCTTATGATCAATGGAAGCCATCCTTGTACGGCGTTAGCAATCCCGCGTACACCGACCTCAAGAATAAAGAAGCTATCAACAATAGCTATGACAATTCTATTCTGTACACCGATTGGATCTTAGCTCGCATGATTCAACAATTGAAAGTATTACCCCATATGAGCGCGCTGTGGTACGTCTCAGACCATGGTCAAACTTTATATGACGGCACTTGCAATTTGGCTTTTCACGGTCACAACACACAATTTGAATTTCATATTCCCGCATTTGTCTGGTATTCCGATCAATATGCCAAACAACATCCAGACAAAATTCAACAGTTGAAAGCCCACCAGAATGCCAAACTAAGCACTGAAAACGTCTTCCATTCGGTACTTGATATGGTCGATATACGCTATCCCGATGAAAAATTAAGTCGCAGTGTTTTCAGTCCACAATGGACATACCACACGCGCTATGTCGATAGCTATGGGTGGAGCAATTATGATGACTCGTATTTGAAAGGCGATTGCCGTGAAGTCATTGATAACAAGACACCTTTAACCCAAGAAAAATAAGCTCACGGCACGGATAATGCGCTACTGCAAAATCAGCGCATGCCCGCCTAGCAGACAACTTAAAGTGAGCTTTAAGTTCGCTTTAAGTTAGCTAAACAAACGAGAGTTGAGGAAACTCAGGTTTTTCCTCACAACTAAAATTGCCCGTAGAGCAATTTGTGCCTTACACTTGCACTATGCGTCGCGACACTACTCCCACCTTGCTTATCTCCGCTAATGACGAGCCCACTGTCCAAGTACATGGCGCTTGGCTAACCGACATGCTGGCAGAACCCACCACCATGCGCAAGCTCAGTACGCTGCTTGCCGGTCTGCTAGCTAAGCCCAACTTGAGTTGGGACTTGACCGGACTGACGGCACTCGATCATATCGGTGCTCAATTGCTGTGGCAAACCTGGGGAAAGCGCTTTCCAGAAAAATTACAGCTAGAAGAAAATTACCGCAGCCTCTTTGCGCGCTTGGAAGAGTTACAGAAAATTGCGATCCCCGCACCGCAAAAAGCGGCCCGCCTTCCTTTTGGGCGCTTGGGTGGCTTAGCGCTGAATTTTGCACTGCATGTCATTGCCATCACAGAACTGATAGGTCAGTTGGTGATTGACTTGGCTCGTTTTGCGCGCCACCCAACCAAAGGCCCGTGGAAAGAAATTTCTGCCAATATCTATCGTACTGGATTTCAAGCCTTAGCTATTACCGCTTTAGTCGGCTTATTAATCGGTGTCGTTTTATCTTATTTATCAGGGCAGCAACTACGCAGTTACGGTGGTGATTTATTTATCGTCAATTTACTAGGAATCAGCATCATTCGCGAACTCGGGCCTATGCTGGCTGCGATCCTGATTGCAGGGCGCTCGGGTTCAGCGATCACAGCGCAATTGGGCGTGATGAAAGTGACGGAAGAATTGGATGCCATGCGTGTCATGGGTATTCCTATCGGTTTTCGACTCATCATGCCAAAAGTGATAGCGTTAGCTTTCACTATGCCGATGATCGTCATCTGGACGGATATCATGGCACTGATCGGTGGCGCGATCTCAGCGCAAGTCATTCTTGATATGTCACCGGGATTTTTCTTTCATAAATTACCCGATGCCGTCAGCTTGGCAAATTATTGGATAGGTTTGGGCAAAGGTGTTGTGTTTGGCATTTTAATTGCACTGATTTCTTGCCACTATGGCTTGAGGATTAAACCCAATACCGAGAGTTTAGGACAAGGCACGACCAGCTCCGTGGTGGTCTCTATCACCAGTGTCATTATTGCCGATGCGTTTTTTGCCGTCATATTCAGCAATATCGCCTATTAGATTCAGCCAACATCATGACCACGTCCGCCAACACTGACAACAATGAACATATCATCGATATTGCGCATTTGTGCACTCAATTCGGACGTACTGTGATTCATCAAGATTTGAATCTACAAATTCAACGTGGCGAAATTTTCTCTATCGTAGGCGGCTCAGGTTCGGGCAAAACGGTCTTAATGCGTCAAATACTTGGCTTGGAAACACCTAGACGTGGCGTCATTAGAGTATTTGGCGAGGATATTCACGCTCCAGAAAAGCAGCACCTACACCACCTGCGCCGTCGTTCTGGCATGTTATTTCAACATGGTGCTTTATATTCTGCGTTGAACGTGATTGAGAATGTCGCGCAGCCTTTACGCGAATTGGGTGTGCTACCCGAGTCACTGATCATGGACATCGCTTACCTCAAATTACACATGTCCGGTATCGGCTTTGAGCATGCGAAAAAAATGCCGGCCGATTTATCAGGCGGTATGATTAAACGTATTGCCTTAGCGCGAGCAATTGCACTCGACCCTGAGTTATTATTTTTGGATGAACCAACTGCCGGCTTAGATCCTGACAGTTCCGACAGTTTTGTTAGTCTGATTCAATCCTTACATCAATCATTGCATCTGACGGTGGTCATGGTCACACACGATCTCGATACCTTATTCGCCCTCTCCTCACGCATCGGTGTGATCGCCGACAAGAAAATGATCGCGATAGGTAATGCGCAAGAAGTAGTGCAAGTATCACATCCGTTTATCCAAACTTATTTCCGTGGTGGCCGCGGTATGCGCGCTATGGAAGTATTATCACCCCACACAAGCAGCACCTCGTCCCCACGGGATACGAACACCGGAGTTCATTATGGAAAGTAAATCTCACGCGCTGATCGCTGGCGTGTTTGCGATAGGTTTAGCGATAATGGCAGGCTTACTGGCACTATGGTTAGGTAAAGACGAGATTCAACGCACGCCGTACACCATAGCGACGCCTTTAAAGGTGTCAGGTCTCAACATTCAAGCGGCGGTTCGTTATAAAGGGATTAAAGTCGGCAAAGTCACGGACATCGATTTTGATACTAAAGTACCCGGACAATTAATATTAAATCTGGACATCGTGTCAGATACACCAATTACTCAATCGACTTACGCCACACTCGGCTACCAAGGTGTTACTGGCATCGCTTATATAGAGTTGGACGATGACGGCAGCAAACCCGCCGCCATCGTCAAAGACGCCAGACTGGGTGCCCTCATACCATTGCGCCCCGGACTATTGCAAGAAGTCGAAAAACACGGCCTGGCGATCTTAGGTCAAACCGAAGAATTGAGTAAGCGCTTAAATACCTTATTAGATCCAAATAATCAACAATCCCTAATGAATGCGGTCAATCAAATTGGTCGCACCGCAGCTGCGTGGGAAGCGCTGCCAGCCAAACTCGATCCGGCACTCAATGCCTTACCGCAAACGCTACAACAAGCGCGCGACAGTGCATTGGCGTTCAAACAGTTTTCCGATAATGCCAAAGCAACCAGTAGCAATCTGAACAATCTGATCAACAACTTACAAGGCGAAAATGGCAGTATCAACCGCCTGTCTAAAAACGTGGAAGAGTTAAGCACCAGCTTACAATACGAAACGCTGCCAGCTATGCATGGTTTAATACAAGACGCACGTGGCACGCTACGTAGCATTCATCGAACGAGCGATAATTTTAACGAACGCCCTCAGAGTTTATTATTTGGCGCAAAACCTGCGACGCCAGGGCCGGGCGAAGCAGGTTTTAATCCTTCCGGTACGAATAAACAATAGTGATACTCCGGCACTCTGATACTCCGATACCCCATTAATCAGGATGACTCCATGATGAATCAATCGACTTTATCCTCAACACAAAAATTTAGGTACACACTCAACATGCTGATCGGCACCTCTTTGTTGCTATTGCTGCTACTCCTAAGCGCTTGCGCCAGCAACGAAGTACAACGCAGCTACGACTTCGGTAGCAACATCGCGCCACCGCCCGCGAACCAACAACTCACAACGCTCAAACTCAATCTAGCCGATATTCAGGTGCCGATGAGCCTAGATGGTTCAGCTATGTTGTACCGGCTACTGTATGACCATCCACAAGAACTACGCGCCTATGCCAATAGTCGCTGGAGCATGCCGCCGGCGCAATTACTGAAACAAAGAATGATGGCGCGTATCAATCAAGAAGGTGGCGCGGTCAGTTCTAGCGCCGACGGGATTGCCGGGCTACCCACACTCCGAATTGATCTGGAAGAATTTACGCAACACTTTCCAACTCCAACGCATAGTCAAGTCCAGCTGCGCTGGCGCGCGAGCTTAATCAATAATAAGAAGCTTATTGCGCAAAAGGTATTTACCGCTCAACTCAATACCACCAGCGCTGACGCGGCAGGCGCAGCGCGCGCTATGCCACAAGTCAGCGATCAGCTCATTACGGAACTAATTACTTGGCTACAGACTCAATTAAAATGAGTCTTATGGTGAATAATTTTCCCTATAAAACGAACCAGGTAAAAGAGCGATGCTGCCTTTAGCTCAGCTTTAACCTAACGATTGATTCCATTTATATACGCCCTATAGTGTCCGCCCAAGACCATACTGCATCGCCCCTTTCTCGCGCCTGCTTGTTTGCCTACGCAGTTTTGATCGTGTACGCCAGCTTGTATCCCTTCTCAGGCTGGCAATTTGAAAATATCGCCGCATTTAGTGCGCAGATTTCTCAATGGCCGCGTTACTGGTCACAGTTTGATGCCATTGTGAATGTTTTGGGTTATATGCCGCTAGGAGTGCTCATCGTATTCTCGCTGTATCCCGTCATTGCGCGCGGCTGGTCTTTGCTGCTCGCGACCTTAGGCGGATGTGCCATGAGTCTGCTGATGGAAAGCGTGCAATATTTTCTCCCCTCGCGCGTCACTTCACTATTGGATCTGATTACCAATGCTGGCGGCTGCTTGCTGGGTGCACTAATCGGCGTTTGCTTACTGCCGTTTATTTTAGAAAGTGGCAGATTGCACCAACTCCGAACACAGTGGCTTTATCCCAATTCCGCACGCGAATTAGTCGTTATCGGCTTATGGCCATTGGCGCAAATTTTTCCACATGCGTTTTTGTTCGGTCATGGGCAAATTTTGCCCATCATTTCTTTGTGGTGTGAAGATTATTTAGATGTCAGCATCGACCTCAGCGCCGTCTTACGTAACGATATAGAGCTGAGTCCCGAAATGTATCTGTTATCTGAGACTATCATTACCGCCTGCGGTTGTAGCGGCGCCATTTTGATTGGCTTGTCCTTACTCAATCGTCGAGCGCCCAAAATGATATTAGCCAGCCTGCTACTGGTAGCCAGCGTGGCAGTGCGTGCATTATCCAGTGCTCTGATGTTCCAACCTGAGAATGCCTTTTTATGGCTTACGCCTAGCGCTCAAGGCGGTATTTTGATCAGCGCGATTATGCTGTATGGATTTTCCTTCGCCCCCAATCATGCACAAAGACGTTTGGCCATCTTGTTGTTAAGTTTAAGCTTATTGATGGTGAATCTAATCCCTAGCAATCCTTATTTTTTGCATACCTTGCAAACCATGGTGCAAGGGAAAATGTTGAATTTTTATGGTGCTGCGCAGTTTCTATCTGTAGTCTGGCCATTTATCGCCTTATGGTACTTAGTCGGTTCCCGACCTACTGAGCGAAATTTGTAAGCTCGCAGTTCAAGCCAGTAAACAAAATTATCCAGCCCTTACGCCAGCTCGCCTACTTACCCTCACCGACCGCATCCAGCGCCTGCTTTTGCGCCGCGGCAGCGGTTTCTGCGTCTTTAGCAATTTGCTTGGCTTTTTCCAATTGCTGACGCTGATCTTCTATCACTTGTATAGTCGGTTTAGACGCCGCATTAGCGACACTAGAAGCGCTGGCCGATGCGGAGGGCTGATTCGATTTGCCACAGGCAACTAATATCAATGCACAACTCAAATACACCAAAGACGACAAGCATTTGCGATCCAACATGGTTGATTTTCCTTTCTGAATTAGAACTATCTGTACGATAGGCAATTTGATCTACTAAGACCGAACGCGCTTGAAATCGCGTATAAGAATTTCTCCTATCACCAGAGAAAACACGCCAATCGTTGTATCATAGCGTCTTCTTTCCTCCCTTATAGTTTTTTTTCGAAACTTCTCATGTCTGACAATCTCTATTTCAAGAAACACGTGTTCTTCTGCATGAATGAACGTGATGATGGCCGTCCTTGCTGTGCCGAACGCGGCGCGCAAGCAGCACAAGAACATGCAAAACGTCGTATCAAGCAGCTAGATCAAAATGGTGCAGGCAAGATCCGTATCAACAAAGCAGGTTGTCTTGATCGCTGCGAGCAAGGCCCGGTGCTCGTAGTTTACCCACAAGGCACTTGGTACACTTATGTCGATCAAAGCGATATCGATGAAATCATCGACGTTGACCTGATTGGCGGCGGCGTGGTTGAGCGCCTTAAAGTTTAAGAATCCGCGTTTAAAAATAAGCATTTAAAAAACTGAATCACTATGAATATACATACCGAGCAGTTCTTAATTCCAGGCAATGCCGGTCAGTTAGAATGCGCTGTCAATACCCCTGATACCGAACTGTTTAGCAAACCGACTGGCTTGGCTTTAGTCGCGCATCCCCATCCCTTGTTTGGCGGCACCATGGAGAATAAAGTCGCACAAACTTTAGCACGTACTTTTGTCTCACTTGGTTATATCACCGTGCGCATGAATTTTCGTGGCGTCGGCAAATCAGAAGGCGTACACGATGCAGGCATAGGTGAGACCGACGATATGGAAACGCTATTGCAGCACATGCGTCAGCGTTTCCCCGATTTACCTTTGGTATTAAGTGGTTTCTCATTCGGTACCTTTGTGCAATCCCGTTTGCATCAACGTTTAAGCGCCGCAGGCATTCCTGTTCAACGTTTAGTTTTGGTGGGCGCGGCTGCGGGCAAATGGGCGATGCCTGATATTCCTGCTGACACCATTTTGATCCATGGTGAGTTGGACGATACGATCCCTTTACAAGCCGTATTTGAGTGGCTCAGGCCGCAGGATATTCCGGTTGTAGTGATTCCAGGCGCAGATCATTTTTTCCATCGTCGTTTGCCGCATATTAAAAAGATTATCAGTGATCTGTGGCACTAAACTAAACTGAACTAAGCTCATCTACAACTACATTTACAACCACAGTTAGTCAATTTTCGTTTTCCGTTTTTTAATTTTTGTATTTACGTTTTACTCCTCATGAAAAAAACACTTTCTTCACTTCTGGCATCCGTTCTACTGGCTGCTGTTGCATTAACTACCTTGTCTAATGCGCAAGCACAAACATTGCCAAAACCATTAATTGAAGCCAAGTCCTGGATACTTTTGGATGCGACCAGCAATCAGGTTATCAATTCAGATAATGCCACTTTGCAAATTGAACCGGCATCGCTGACCAAGATTATGACCGCGTATTTAGTATTTAATGCGCTGAAAGAAAAACGTCTGGATTTAGCTCAACAAATCACCGTTTCTACGCGCGCTTGGAAAGTGGATTCCAGTAGTTCCAAAATGTTTATTGACCCTGCAACACCGGTCAGCATTGGCGATTTGCTATATGGTTTAATCGTGCAATCAGGCAATGATGCCTCGGTCGCTTTAGCTGAAGCGGTCGCAGGCAGTGAAGATGCGTTCGTCGTACAAATGAATCGCGAAGCTGCGCGCCTTGGTATGAAATCCACCCGCTATGCCAATTCACACGGCCTGCCTAGTCCAGATAATTTTTCTACAGCTTATGACTTAGCCATTTTGGCTTCACGTCTGATCGCCGATCATCCAGACTATTACAAAACCTATTACTCAACCAAAAGCTTCACCTACAACAAAATCACACAAGCGAATCGCAATCGCCTGTTATGGCTAGACCCAACGGTTGATGGTATGAAAACAGGTCACACAGAAGCGGCAGGTTATTGTTTAATTTCCTCCGCGATTCGTCCTAATGGCACAGGCCAACGCCGCCTGATCTCAGTCGTGACTGGAACCAAAAGTGATCAAATCCGTGCACAAGAAAGTTTAAAATTATTAAACTGGGGCTATCTGAATTTTGATACGGTTAAGTTGTATGAAAAAGGTGCGCCTATCGCGACGCCTGATGTTTGGAAAGGCAGCCAAGGTCAAGTGAAAATCGGCTTTAATCAAGATTTATACGTCACTTTACCTAAGGGTAGCGCGGCTCGTATGAAACCCGCATTAGAACGTAAAGACCCATTGGTGGCACCTATCGCTGCGAACAGCCGAGTGGGCACCATGAAGATGATGTTAGACGGCAAACCCGTCGCTGAGTTTCCTGTTCTGGCCTTAGAAGAAGTCAGTCAAGCCAGCATCTTTGGTCGTGCTTGGGACTCGATACGTTTATGGTTCAAATAAGTATTTAGCGCAAACTTGAGCTAAATCACAAAAAGCCCGCAACAGCTATCGACTGTTGCGGGCTTTTTTATTGGCGCGAAATATGTTGAAAATATGCTGAAAATACGCTGAAAATCACCTTTGATAAAGCTCGTAAAGTTCAATAAAGATATACGATTCCAGTATCAATCTAAAGCACAATTTCCTAGCACAATTTCCTAGCACTATTTCCTAGTATTATTTAGCACCCTCTTGACCAATGACCGACTTCGCCAACTTAGGCAAAAACGCGACGATCGCCAACCACGATACAAACTGCAAACCCGCACGTAGCGCCGCAAAACACAAGGCAAACACCAACATTTGCGCCACCGTTTCCAAACCACCAATGCCTGCGGCTTGCACCAATAAAAAGGCGGCGTAACCAGAAATAAAAGTCACAGGAAACATAAACCACCACTGCTTTTGCAAATTTTTCGGCATTCTCTTTCCTCTATCTTCTTATATTAAGATCGCTCATCCACGACTCATCGCTAGTTGCACACTGATGACATGACTAATAAAGAGCGCTACTTTCACTTATTGTCTTGTTTCATTTTATTTTTCAACAAAGCATAATCAAGCCCGTGCATGGCGGTCAAAATCATGTCTCCGTTCTCTGCTACACGAAATGCGCCATAACGCGCTTGCTCATAAGTTTGTGCTTGCCCCTCCTCGAAGAAGTAGCCATTCGTTGCGAACTTAACTTGATCGTTACGCACTCGATAACGCAATAAAATCTCACCCGATTTGCGCACCTCACCAGCACGAGCAATACGCTGAAAATGGCCGACACCATGTTCATCCACCGTCACCACCAGATGGCCATCGACAGGAAATTCAGGTTCCGCGGCCCCATCCTGCCTAGGACGTAATCCCCAACGCGAATTCGGAAAAGCCTCATCGGTAATTTTAAAACGCAAAGCCATATAATCACCTTGCATTAATGAACGTGGATCAACCGGAGCCAATTCCAATAAAACCAATTGTCCCTCACGCAACAAGTGTTCGCGCTGCATGATAGACCAATTCACCGCAAGTAATACTAACAATCCCGCCAGCGCAACGATGATGGCTCGTAGGCTCACTTTGGCGCTGAAATTAGCGTTCATATTATCTACTGATCGTGACATATTAAGCTCCTTCGTCTAACGTCATGTCGGCCTGCGGAAAGAAACGCCCCAATCCCCACCGTATAAGCAACAACAAAATCCCCAAGCTCAAGAGCACCATCGATTTATACAATAAGCTCATCTGCATTTGATAGTAATAATGCGATAAGAAGCTCAGTAATGCGAACAAACCCAATCCCAATAAAATACGATTAGAAAAACTAACAGCGATCAAGATCAACAACAAGGCACTGCTTAAACCCGGCGTTACATAATTAAAACTGCACAAGGCCAAACTGCCACATAAGGCCGCGATTGCGATCGGCGAATTGAGCGCCAACTGCTGGCGACGTAGTACCAAAACGACAGCCGATAACCAAGCAATATTAACTAAACTACTACCGAACAACCACGCGTATTTAATCCACGCCAGCTCTGATCCGTACCAATAAAATGGACGCACAAAACGACTTCCTTCCAAACATAAGAGAGCGAACGCTAAGGCATAGGCGATAGGTCGCCATAATCCCGCTTGTCGCAACATGATCGGAGACCACCACAAAGCCAATACCGCAAGCGCTAATACTCCATGCATCAATCCATAGAAACCTGCTACTTGCAATAACCAATAAGCAGCACACAAAGCCGCCAAACTGGTTAGAAACCTATGGATAAAATTCGGCATCAAGAAGGTCAAAAACAATTCAAGCCCCAAGATCACACCATATAGTGTACGGTCTTCCCAACGGAACTCTTTAAACAAACCAAATAAAATAAATCCCTGCCCTGCCAAGCTGACCGCCAAGGCAAATTGCTCCAAAAAATCCTGCCGTTTCACCGCCCGAAACATGACATAAGCTGCCGTGCAGAGCGCGATTCCAATGACCATACTGGCAAGCGAACTGTCCATCACAAATGAAAAGCCAATGCCGACAAAAGCCATCAAAAACAAAGCGCCAAACCAGCCCGCAAATCCAAGCATGACCCGGATATACCAAGCCTGATTGATGCTGCTTTGAGTCGCGTCAGGCGCAGGTAAATCCCCCTGCACCAACTTCTGCTGCAACAAGCGCTGCCAGACATGTTCACGCGACTCAGAAGTATCGCTGAAGTTCAAAAGCGTATTCATGCTGACATCTCCTTCGCCACTTTTTTCAACCACAAACCACCCCATGCAGATGAGCCTATGATGAGCAATCCTACTAATAGAAATCCAGGTGCGTCGCTATGACTTAATACTATCCTTCCCACCAAAGCATTTGCGCTCACAATCAAGCTCAATACACATCCAGCCAGCACAAACAAATCTTTAAGATATTTTCGATAGATTACAAAACCTGCGATCAGCCAAGCCACATACACAAAAAGTAAGGTCATTGACCTGAGATACACAGCGTAGTCGGAACGATAACGCTCTTCAAAGATGGCATGTAAGGCCAAAATCGTAATCAAGACACCACTCGCCGTGATTAACACCCGTACCGGCCAACGTTCACGCACATGCGGTACGCCACGCCACGCAGCCCATTCCCACACCAACAAAGCCGCAGTGTTCAAAACAAACAGACTCCAGAGCTGCGCCTGAGTACTAAAAAGCATGCCTAAAAACCCACCGAAAGTATGGAAATACAGCATCACCGCCAGATTCACTAAGGCCAGCCAAAATAAATACAAAGCGCCTAATTGCGCCACCAAAACCCATGCCGAAATAGCAATCGCCCAGACAGCAAATAATTCATAAGTATCAGCGCCCGTTTGGTAGGTTTGTCCGACTAAAGCCAATAAAGCACCGACCAATAAGCTCGCCAACAATAAGCTTGCCTTACCCACCATACTGCCCAAACCAAAGCGCCAACATGCAAAAAGGCTCAACACAATAGCACTTTCTGCTAAAGCAAATTTGGCATAGCGCCCCATGGCCTGCCAGTTATATGCCAGAAAAAAGATCATGGCGGCACCTAATGCAATCACGCCGCACCACAGCAACATCTGATCAATAAAACACCGCCACTGCGTTGCGCTTGGATAAAAACCAGATGCAGCTAAGGCGTCTGATTCCTTGCCTTTGGCAACATGTCCTGCCGCAATCCAATCCAGCACTTCGGTTTGCTTTTTCATAAGTAAGCCCTCAACAAAAAGTGCCACAATAATAACACCTGAAATACAGAATGCCCTTAGTACAAAGTACAAAGTGTCAAAATGTAAGGCGCGCCGTCGCACATCACGCAACTTCCCTATGTCAAAGTCACAAGTGTTTTACTACTCCGCTAGCAAACAAGGCTTGCGGTATGACGGTTAGAAGTTCAAACTATTGGCTTTGGTGGAAATGCCCCAACATGGCATCAGGTATAAGACATTCAGAAAAAAGTCTGAAAACAGAAATATCCCCAACCACCTTGCCTTTTTAAAAAGCTTTAACATGCGCGAAATCAAACCCGAAGATAGCCTTATTGAATATCCATGTGACTTCCCCATCAAAGTCATGGGCGTTATGCAAGACTCATTTGCTCAAACCATCGTCGAAGTAGTGATGATTCACGATCCGACGTTTCATGCGGGTAAATTAGAGATGCGCCCTTCCAGCAAAGGTAATTATCTGGCGCTGACAGTCACCATTCGCGCCATTCATCGTGAGCAACTCGACAACTTATACCGTGATCTGTCCTCTCATCCTATGGTGAAAATGGTGCTGTAATAGATCTGCGCTCTAACAAAACAATCGCAACTCCCAAACACCAACTCTCAATATGTCACGACGGAATGCAATGCTTCCGTGTCATCCAGAATCTACTATGTCAGACTTGCAATCTATCGTTGAGAAACAAAAGCCAGGCGCACGCTTCGTTATTTCCGCGCCTATGCTGGGTCTAGATCCAGTGAGCTTTGATCGTCTAGCGCAATCGTGGATCGCAACGGGAGGACCAGGATTTGTATTAGATGGCATTCCATTTCGTAAAGTCGTGAATGGTCAATTTTTCATTCAACGTGTTACCGTCAAACGTTTGGCCACAACAATATGAGTATGAGTGCGAATATAAATACGCCAACAAATGACGCCTTGCAAATCTTGATCCGCCAACGTGGGAAAGAAGATTATTCAACTAGCTTCGCCGCTATGCGCGCCTTCACCGACGCACGTACTGCCGATACACCAGATGAATTATGGATAGTCGAGCACTCGCCCGTATTCACCTTAGGCCTGGGCGCCGACCAATCGCATGTACTGGCTCCGCATGATATTCCAGTAATACAAACGGATCGGGGTGGTGAGGTGACTTTTCATGGCCCAGGTCAGGTGGTCATTTATCTCTTGATCGATCTCAAACGTCGTCACACGAAGGGGCGATTATTCGCCCGCGAATTCGTCCATCAAATCGAACAAGCTGTGATCGACACCTTGGAGGCGTATAATATCGCTGGTGAACGAATTGCTGGAGCACCCGGCATTTACCTGAAAGATGGTGCATGGAAAGGTGCAAAAATTGCCGCATTAGGATTAAAAGTCCGCGCCAATGGTTGCACGTATCACGGCGTATCGCTGAATGTCGCGATGGATCTACAGCCATTTTCCTGGATTAACCCATGTGGCTACGCAGGACTCGCCACCGTAGATATGCAAACCCTACAAGTACGCGTTCCGCTCGAACAAGTACAAACTGCTTTAGCACAACGTTTACAACATTTATTGACCGCCGCCTAATCGCGCTTGAATGAAGCTATGACTACCGAAAACACGCCACTCGCCACCGACAATCCCAATTACGATCCAACCGAAAAACAAAAAGGTGCGAGTAAGACTTCCCGTATTCCTATCAAGATCGTCCCTGCGGAGCGTCTGCCGAAACCAGATTGGATACGCGTCAAAGCTGGCTCACCGACGACACGCTTCTACGAAATTAAAGATATCCTGCGAGCGAATAAATTAGTCACCGTCTGCGAAGAAGCGACTTGTCCCAATATTGGTGAATGTTTCGGCAAAGGCACGGCGACCTTCATGATCATGGGAGACAAGTGCACCCGCCGCTGCCCGTTCTGCGATGTCGGACACGGCCGTCCTGACCCACTCGATGTGAATGAACCTTTAAATCTGGCAAAAACCATTGCCGAATTGCGTTTAAGTTATGTCGTCATTACCTCAGTTGATCGCGATGATTTACGCGACGGCGGCGCCGCACACTTTGCTGAATGCATTACCAAAATTCGCGAATTGTCGCCCATGACACGCATAGAAATTTTGACGCCAGACTTCCGTGGTCGCATGGACAGAGCTTTAGAAATTCTCAACATGGCACCACCCGACGTAATGAACCACAACCTAGAAACGGCTCCGCGCCTCTACAAAGAAGCACGCCCAGGTTCGGACTATGAATATTCTCTGAACCTGCTAAAACGTTTCAAAGAGAAACATCCGAATGTACCGACCAAATCCGGCATCATGGTTGGTCTAGGTGAAACCGACGAAGAAATCCTGCAAGTCATGCGCGACATGCGCGCCCACAATGTCGACATGCTGACTATTGGTCAATACTTAGCGCCAAGTGGCCATCACTTACCAGTGCGCCGTTATGTACATCCTGATGTCTTCAAAATGTTCGAAGAAGAAGCCTACAAAATGGGCTTCGCCCATGCTGCGGTGGGCGCAATGGTTAGGTCGTCGTACCATGCTGATCAACAAGCGCATGGGGTTGGGACGGATGTGAAATAGTGGTTCTCTAAAGCTTCATCATCAAAATCAAAACGGCATAAGGCGCAAAAACCTTATGCCGTTTTCTTTTTCTCTTGCCAGCTTAAAAACTCTTTCTAATTTGCAAGTTATTGTTTTTTAAGGGGATTCCTAAAGTTTATACTTTTTCATGCCGTTACAGCATGGTCGCTTTTCTATTGCATTGCTGAACATGTTCCCGCTGCAACTCTCTCGCATTTTTGACTATCAACAACCCGATGCCGATGTTTATCGGACTGAGCGTTTGCGCGTTGCTGATAAAACGATGCCATTGGCTGCTACTTCTGGCGAAACACTGGAAGAACGACGCACAGGGGAAGATCGTCGCAATATTGAGCGCAGACTTAAACAACAGGCGACGTTTCTCAATACGCGTAAAACCCAAGGCCGTCGCCGCTCGCATGGACGGCGTGCCAGTGACGTCGAAAACCACATGCAATATCGGCCGATTTATTTCAAAGGTTAGCAGCGCTTTTTACAGCATCATCGGCTCCACAAATTTTACATGTAAAAACCAGACTAACTCACTTGTGAACTTTGGTTAATTCAAGGCATTCCCCTCTGCACTCGTCTACAATCCTTCTGTACGTATAGACCTAAACAGATTGGCACGCTTCCTGCTATTTTGAATCTTAGTGCGAATTTGCTCCATGGAAATACGTTTGATCAGAAGTAATGCGCGCAGTAAGTACCTCTCACAAATAGGCTCATCAAAAACCATGAGATTGGGCAGGTATTGATCAAGTCCACGCAATTACGCTGGTCGTTCAAATTAGTAAGGAAATATCATGTCAATTCAACGGATTTTGCAAGTATGGGACTTATTTAAGTCGGACTCAGCGGAAGTCCCAGATGTCATCGCTGCCACGCCTCAAGCACCACATCCGCCCACGCCACAGGCTCGCTACATTGCAAAGGATGGCAGCATACAAATTGACCGCCGCTCAAGTCAGGATAGACGTCAGCACGAACGGCGCAAAGTCCTGAGTCATCCTTATTTAGATACGCGTAAAAATCATGGCAGACGGCGTAGTTTTGGACGCCGCCTGCGTGATCAAAATATGGAAACACCGTTTTGATTGTTCATTTTCAACTGCACATTGATTACTGCGCCCAGCATCTGTTGCTCATGTTATTCAGTTGAGTGATTTGAGCTCAATCTAAAATTGATGTGCTTTCTTTACTTTCTTTGCCCTAGGCCTGAGTTTGGATAAATTTGAGCATATCCACGCTAAACGCCCTCCTCCGAAACGACATGCTTAAAAGCAAGTAATTACCTCGCAAGTTCGTTTTACTCGCAAGAAGCTCCATGCTGATTACACAGCGCCCCAATTTCGTAGCAAGTGAGCGATTTTTGAGATTTTTTTATGCAGTTTTTTTGCTAAGTGGGCAATCAATTGGTAGGATGGAGCCTGCGCGAGATTTATGGCATTTTTAAGCTGTTTTTACGACATTTGAGCTAATTCAAGGTCAACTTACTTAGTTTTAACAGAGTTTCTTGCTTTTAATACTCGCTAAATATTCATTTTTCTGCACTTGGATTTAACACCGCATTATGCAAAATAGCCTTACCCGCAAACCTATAGAAATAAAAATATCCACGGTGGTGGCGGTGTCCGTCATTTTGAACGAAGCGACACTAGCTACGTTAGAAGTCGCCTTAAAAGAAATGACGGGAGGAACGCCCGATTTTTTTGACGACGAATTCGCCATTATTGATGTAGAAAATATTGCGCATGAGACTTTGGATTGGGCGGGACTGATTACATTATTCAAATCATGTGGCTTGCATGCTGTGGCCGTTCGCAACGCGAACGAAGATCAACATGCCAAGATTCGTGCCCATGACTTAAGTATTGATGTAGTGAGCAAGGCAAGACCTGAGTTAGCCAAAGAAATGCCAGCCGCAATACCAGCAGCCGAGGCAGAAATCAGCAAGGCGCCAGAACCCGAGCCAGTGACTTCTTCGGCGCCACAAATGCCAGCGGCAATAGAACATATTCCAGCCATGGTCATCGATACGCCGATACGCGCAGGACAACGTGTCTATGCACGAGGCTGCGATTTAATTATCACAGCGTCCGTGAATAATGGCGCGGAAGTAATCGCTGACGGTAGTATCCATATTTACGCACCGCTCAGAGGCCGTGCTTTGGCAGGCGCGCGTGGGAATACCAATGCACGCATTTTTACGACCGCGATGGAAGCTGAGTTGGTCTCAATTGCGGGCATTTATCAAACCTTTGATGCGGGCTTTCCTAAGCTGGCAGCAAATCAGGCGGTGCAAATCAAATTAGTCGGTGACAGTATTGAAGTATCATCAATCAAGTCTAGTTAGTTTTTCGATTTGTAAGTTTCATGTTTTTTCGTATTTTTGCTTTATTTTCATATTATTTCGTTGCAGTTGTGGCGCAAAGCTGCCATTCGGTTTTACTGATGCTCAAGCAGCTCAGTGAAAGCGTAATGAGAGCTAAGCACAAGCCCAACTTAAACTCAATTCAAGTACAACAAAGGAGTACCCTGTGGCAAGAATCATCGTTGTGACCTCCGGCAAAGGCGGTGTAGGCAAAACCACTTCCAGCGCGAGTTTCGCTTCTGGTTTAGCCCTGCGTGGGCATAAAACAGCGGTGCTCGACTTCGACGTCGGCCTGCGTAATCTCGATTTGATTATGGGTTGTGAACGCCGTGTGGTGTACGACCTAGTCAATGTGATTAGTGGCGAAGCGACTTTGAATCAAGCCCTGATCAAAGACAAACACTGCGACAATCTGTTCATCTTGCCTGCTTCACAAACTCGTGACAAAGACGCGTTGACCGAAGAAGGCGTAGAGCGCGTTTTGAATGATTTGATCAAAATGGACTTTGAATACATCGTCTGCGATTCGCCTGCGGGTATCGAACGTGGTGCGGTAATGGCTTTGACCTTCGCTGATGAAGCCATCGTCGTAACCAATCCAGAAGTCTCTTCAGTGCGTGACTCTGACCGCATTCTCGGCATTATCCAAGCCAAATCAAAACGTGCGCAAGCGGGTGGCGAACCAGTGAAAGAGCATCTATTAATCACGCGCTACTCACCTAAACGTGTCGAGGCTGGCGAGATGCTGTCTTATACCGACGTACAAGAAATTTTACGCATACCTTTGATCGGTGTAATTCCGGAATCCGAAGCTGTATTACATGCCTCAAACCACGGTAATCCAGCCATTCATGTCAAAGGTAGTGACGTGTCGGAAGCCTATACGGATGTAGTTGCGCGCTTTTTAGGAGAGCAGCCACCTTTGCGCTTCGTCGATTATGAAAAGCCAGGTTTGCTGCAACGTATTTTCGGAGGTAAGTAAGATGGCTTTGCTTGATTTTTTGTTTAAATCGCAGCCGAAAAGCGCGAGTGCGGCAAAAGAACGCCTGCAAATTATTATCGCTCGTGAGCGCAACGAAACGCGCGAAGGCTATGACTTTCTTCCCGCTTTGCGTGAGGAATTGATTGCGGTGATTTCAAAATACACCAAGGTGAATCCTGACGATATTAAAGTTTCGTTGGACAAACAAGGCAATCTTGAAGTCTTAGATGTGAATGTCATCTTGCCAGACGCTGATCTGCGCAACTGAGTTAAAAGTCATTCCTCACATTTATAAATTAATTTTCGGTGAGAAAATGTAAAGTACGTATAAAACGAACGTAAACCATTTTCTCACCTCCACTGTCATATTCTTTACCGAGCTTTGATCCAAGACCCTATGAGAATTGCCATACTAGATGATGACCAAAATTTATTAGATCTGACCGTCGCGACCTTAATCGATGCTGGTCATACTTGCCACCCGTTTACCAGTGGCAAAGCGATGATGCATCAATTACACCGCGAAAGTTTTGATCTCTTAATTCTCGATTGGCAAGTACCCGACTTGAGCGGTACTGAAATTTTGCATTGGGTACGTGAAAAATTATCTGCCACACTGCCCGTCTTATTCATGACTAGTCGTTCTAGTGAAGATGACATCGTGACCGGATTAGCAGCCGGTGCCGATGATTACATGATCAAGCCGATACGTCGTGCTGAGTTAATCGCGCGCGTCAATGCCTTGCTACGCCGTGCCTACCCAACACAGACAGCCGCTGAGATAATTCAATTTGGTGCCTATGAATTTGATGTGCGTGGTAGCCGTGCAAAATTAAATGGTGAAGCCATAGAGCTCACACAAAAAGAATTCGACCTCGCCTTATTGTTATTCCAAAATCTGGGACGTCCATTGTCGCGCGCCTATATTTTGGAAGCCGTATGGTCGCGCGATATCGAGATCCCCTCTCGCACTATGGATACCCACATTTCGCGGGTACGCAGCAAGTTAGATTTGCGCCCAGAAAATGGCTATCGATTAGCGCCAGTGTATAGCTACGGTTATCGCTTAGAACAAATCAGCAAAGAATAAAATTAGCGGCTTTGTGTGCTCAGACCGCGACTAACTCTTAGCTTGCTTGGTTTTTATTCATTCTCTGATGAATGCACGTATCGGCGCAGCTATTTTTATTAAATGACTTATCGTCGCAAGTTGGCGACAAAAAAACCGTCTTAATATCAGATCTTTTCATTTGGAATCTAGCCACGTACGGCTAGTTTCCAGCGTTTTTCAGATCGTCTCAGTTACTGTTTTTGCTGGAGAAATACATGAAGCAACATCGAACTCCCTCAACGCCTATTTCCAATAAAAGCAAAGCAGTACTGACTAGATTCGTACTTTCAGCCGCAGTTACAACAATGCTTAGCAGCTCCGCTTTCGCGCAAAAACTAAAAGGCAATCCTGGCACGATCAGCGTAACACCGGCAGAAGTCACTTACTACGCCTTAGAGCGCGATACCCTCACCAGCATTGCCAAACAATTTACCGATAAACCGAGTAACTGGGAAATCATTGGTAAGCGCAATAAGATCGGCAATGATAGAACCATACCGGTAGGCTCAGGCATCGTTATTCCCGCCGAATTACTGGCTGAAGAACCAAGCACTGCCAAAGTATTCGCGCTGGCTGGCAAAGTCATAGAGATCAAAAAAAATGGTAATGAAATCGAATTAGAACTCGGCAGCGTGGTGAGTGAAGGTAGCCAAATTATTACAGGAAAAAATAGCTTCGCGACTTTGGCCTTGGTGGATGATTCGCGAGTCTCCGTCCCATCAAATAGTCAGATCAATCTGGCGAAGTTAAAGATCACTAAATTTACTAAAAGCCCACGTACTGAGATCAAATTAGTACAAGGAAAAGTTGAGTCTAAAGTGACTCCTTTAACTCAGAATAAGGGACGCTACGAAGTCACCTCACCTTTGGCAATCGCAGGTGTACGCGGCACTCATTTCCGCGTCGGCATTAACGACAATGGTATAGGCAATGAAGTCCTAGAAGGTGGCGTCGCTGTCGGCAAACCAGAAACACCCAATGCCATGTTACTACCAGCAGGCAAAGGGAATGTCGTCAGTGCCACCAGTGTTGGCAAGGCCATAGAATTATTACCTGCACCCAGCTTAGTAGCGGGATATCAATTACAAGAACGCCCGATCTTGCAGTTTGAATTAAACCCGGTTGGCAATGCGACGGCTTATCGCGCTCAAATAAGTACCGATGCACAGGCGCAAAACGTAGTGAGTGAATTGTTCAGCAAAGAAGCGCGCATCAAATTCGACGGCTTAAATGACGGCGCCTATTTTATTCGGGTCAGCGCAGTTGATAGCAATCATTTGGAAGGGATACCGGCTACCCATGCCTTCGTATTGAAAGCACGTCCCGAACCACCTTTCTTACTCCAACCTAAACATAAGGTACGTTCCGAATCGGTGAGTTTTAAATGGACGGCGACCAGCACTGCAAAATTCTATCGTCTACAGGTAGCAAATGATGCCCAATTCAAAAACGTCGTGTTGGATCAAGACAAGATTGCCGACGTCGAACTGAACACATCACAATTGGGTTTAGGTCAGTATTTCTGGCGCGTCGCAACCATTATTGAAAAAAATGGACAGCTAGACCAAGGACCATTTTCACCAATTCAAGCCTTCCAAATATTAGCAGCGCAAAGCATGAATCCTGTGGTTGATACAGGTGAAAATACCATGAACTTTAGTTGGCCAGCCGAGCCAGGCCAAAGCTTTTTAGTACAGATCGCACATGATCCTGAGTTCAAAAAGATTTATTTCAGCAAAGATTTAGATGTGGCGAATGTCAGTATTCCCCGTCCAGAAATCGGCACTTATTACATCAGAGTACGAGCCACAGATGCGGATCGTTTTATTGGGAATTTTTCACCCGCACAAAAATTTGAGATTCAACTGCGTTGGACGACGGGTAATGGTGAACCACTTAATTCCGTCGGTGGTACCGTTCGGCCTGTGAATTAATACTAAGCACTATACCGACTACCTAAAAATGCCTGTCCATCGCATACGCTGCTGGTACTCAAAAGCTAGCGCTATGCGGATCAATTTATATCATAGTGAAGACACCATCTAGTCACGCCCAAAATCACAGCATCGCTTTACGCGAATGCCTGATTTTGGGTGGTCTATTACTTTTACTCACTTTAGTGATGCTCGCGACTGGCAGCACAGCCCGACTCGACCAAACGCTATACGATCGCCTGTTACAAACTCAAAATCGCCCAGCCCGCGACGATATCATCATTGTTGCGATTGACGATTACAGCCTAGCAGAGCTAGGAAAATGGCCGTGGCCGCGTAGTCGTCATGCCGCACTTATCAATCAACTCAATCAAGCGCAAGCCTTAGCGATTGGAGTCGATATTCTGTTTTCTGAAGCGGAGGTCACTTCCGCAACTGCAAGCATGTCGAACGGTTCTAGCGAGAGTGATAGCGGCGATGCGCAATTAGCGCGCGCTATTGCCGCCAAATCCAACGTCGTTCTCCCACTTATTTCCGAGCAATCAGGTAAAGGCTTGCGCGTCGCTCCTCCTTTACAATCACTAAGTCAAGCAGCATTTGCGTTAGGTCATATACATATTGAACTAGATAACGATGGCGTTGCGCGCAGTGTATTTTTACGCGAAGGCATGCAGAAACAATGGTGGCCACATTTTGCGCTGGCGCTGCATGATCTGGGATTGAACATTAAGCGCGATCTGAACGATCTAGGCGCTCGAAACAATAAGACAGAAGGAGATGGCGTCGCGCAGTTGAAAGGCAGCACCTCATTTGCTAAACATTTCTCGAACGATAGCAAAGTCTGGCGTCGCGATTGGCAGATGCACATTCCTTACTATGGCAGTAGTGGCCACTTTAATACTGTTCCGTATGTGGCCGTACTACGCGGTGAAGTACCTGAGGATTTTTTCCGAGGTAAATATGTCTTGGTCGGCCCAACCGCAACCGGCATGGCCGACGCCTTTCCAACCCCCGTCACCTCCAATGAAGGCACACTATCAGGTATCGAAATCAATGCCAACATTCTTGCTAGTTTATTAGATGGCCGCAGCATCACACCACTCAATCCGTGGTTAAGCGCCGTCATTAGTTGCGCCATGGTATTGGGCGCTTTATTGTGCTGCTTCCTATTTTCACCCCGGGTTGCCTTAGTTACGCTTGCCATGCTGTGTCTGAGTCTACTAGTCGCTAGCTTTATTTTGCTGCGGTCGGGTGTCTGGCTAGCTCCCTCAAGCACCATCATTGTGCTACTCCTCACTTATCCTTTATGGAGCTGGCGTCGTTTGGAAGCCGCGATTGGTTTTCTGGATGAAGAGTTTATGTTGCTCGATCAAGAGCCTCATTTACTGCCAGAATTCAATCCCGATCTGACTATCAAAGATCAAACAAGCGTCAGCACAAAAAAGGAAATTCAAGATAAATTAGAACGCCATATCAGTGCCATGCGCGCCGCAGCGCGCCGTGTACGTGACTTGCGCCAATTCGTCACAGACAGCTTATATAGCTTACCGGATGCCACCTTGGTCACGACCACAGATGGCAATGTAGTCTTGACCAATCCCACCGCGATTAGCTATTTCCAAAGCATAGGCATGCCACAAGTGATCGATACCTTAGTGCCCTATTTATTCTCCAGTATGAGCCATCCACATACGGAATATCTGAGCCTAAATACCGATACAAAATCGACTCAAAATATTGCTTTTAGCTGGTGGCATATTCTGGATCTACAGCAAACCCAATTGCTCAGCAAAGGCGTAGAAGTCATTGATCCGCAAAACCGCAACCTGATCATCAAGAGTGCTCCATGCTATTCAGGGCAAAAAGTATTGATTGGATGGATTATCAGCATTCTCGATATTTCTGAGATCCGACAAGCGGAACGTCGCCGCGACGAGACGCTGCATTTCATTTCCCATGATATGCGTGGTCCACAAGCATCGATATTGGCACTAATTGAATTACAAAAAAACACCAAAACAGCGATCGCTCACGAAGATTTTTTAAATCGCATAGAAAAAGCCGCCACGACCACACTCAGTCTAGCTGATAGCTTTGTTCAACTCGCACATGCGGAATCGAATGAATATCGCTACACCGATCTCGACTTCCAAGATTTGCTGATCGACGCCACCGAGGAAATGTGGACATTGGCCAGAAGCAAACGCATTAAAATAGTGACCGAGATTCCAGAAGGTGATTATCCAGTCCGGGTTGACCGCAGTTTAATGACGCGCGTACTAACTAATTTACTATCCAACGCGATCAAATACAGCCCTAGCGATACCACCGTGACTTGTAGCTTAGAATTTAATACTAAGAACTTAAATGACAGCATTATCTGTCGCATACAAGATCAAGGTTATGGCATAGCGCGCTCAGACCAGAGTCGACTGTTCCAACGTTTTCAACGTTTAGGGCACGGCAATACAGCGGAATCCATCAAAAATGACGGTATAGGACTAGGTATGGTATTTGTCAAAACGGTCATTGATAGACATTTCGCCCACATCAGTTTTACCAGTGTTGCCGGAGAAGGAACTTGTTTTACCATCGAAATTCCAGTCAGTAATATTTAAAATGCAATTGATTTTCCGCAAGAAGCGTGAGCCAGCCATGAACTAGTGCACGAGTCGCGCTATAATGTCGCCCTCAACCTCAATAATCCTATGCAATTACTCGCCGTCGGCCTCAATCACACGACTGCCCCTGTCTCTTTACGAGAAAAGGTGGCCTTCTCCCCTGAGCAGATTTCTCAGGCGGTGGTGGGTGCGCGCGCTTGGTTTGCGCGAAGCGGTTCTCAACTAGGATCAGAAACTGCGGTCTTATCGACCTGCAACCGTACCGAGTTATACGCCGTTGCCGATGTGGACAATCCTATCGACATGACTGCGCATTTTTTGGCAGACTTTCACAAATTGCCTTACGCAGATTTGCGTCATCATTTGTACACGCTGCCGCAAGATAATGCGGTACGTCATGCGTTCCGCGTCGCATCAGGTTTAGATTCCATGGTGCTAGGCGAACCGCAAATTTTAGGCCAAATGAAAGAAGCGGTTAGACAGGCGGATGAAGCGGGCGGGCTTGGGACCTATCTACATCAATTATTTCAACGCACCTTCGCGGTTGCGAAAGAAGTTCGTTCAACCACCGAAATTGGTGCGCACAGTGTGTCTATGGCCGCCGCCGCGGTACGATTATCACAACGCATCTTCGATAAAATTTCAGACCAAAAAGTGCTGTTCATCGGCGCTGGCGAAATGATAGAACTGTGCGCGACTCACTTTGCCGCACAAAATCCTAAAAATATCACGATCGCAAACCGTACTTTAGAACGCGGTGAAAGCTTGGCAAATCGTTTTGGCGCTAAAGCGATACGTTTGGCAGAATTGCCCAATTGCCTGCATGAATTCGATATCATCATTTCTTGCACCGCCTCGTCTCTGCCTATCATCGGCCTCGGCTTAGTTGAACGCGCGATCAAAGCACGCAGGCACCGCCCTATTTTCATGGTCGATCTGGCAGTACCACGCGATATCGAATCCGAAGTCGCGAAGCTGGACGACGTATTCTTGTACACGGTAGATGATCTGGCCAGCGTGGTGCAAAGCGGTCTAGAAAACCGACACGCAGCAGTAGCGCAAGCCGAAGCTATTATCGAAACCCGTGTGCAATCTTTTATGCACTGGGTTGATGGTCGTCACGTGGTTCCTGTAATCCAAGATTTGCACGAAAGCGGCGAACAAGTTCGCCAACATGAATTAGAGCGCGCACGCAAAATGCTGGCGCGCGGTGACGATATCGAAGTCGTGTTAGAAGCTCTCTCCAAAGGCATTACTGCAAAATTCCTGCACGGCCCACAACAAGCTTTACATCAAGCACACGGCGAAGAGCGAGCACATCTGGTGCGCCTGCTGCCACAATTATTCCGCACTAAGCGTTAGCTACCTCCAGCATTCTATGCATGCATTTGCGCATGCTCTAGCGTCGTCACGACGATACTCCAAATTTAATTAATTGCGGCTCACCGAGATTTAAGTCTCGCCAGCGAGTCAAGCAAATATAAAGCGAAAAAACTATGAAACCATCCATGCTACACAAACTCGATCAACTCTCAGAACGTCTAGTCGAGGTTGGTCAACTGCTAGTACAAGAAGGCGTCACCAATGATATGGACGCCTACCGCAAGCTCAATCGTGAGCACGCAGAGCTAGAACCTTTGGTCGCGCTGTATCACAACTATCAGCAAGCGCAGAGCGACATCGTCGAAGCGCAAGAGATGCTGAACGATCCCGATATGAAGGAATTCGCGCTGGAAGAAATCCAAGCGGCGAAAGATCGTATCGAAGCATTGCAACGCGAATTACAAACCATGTTGCTACCGAAAGATCCTAACGACGAACGCAATATTTTGTTAGAGATACGCGCAGGAACAGGTGGTGACGAAGCGGGATTATTCGCAGGTGACTTATTACGCATGTACACGCGCTTTGCCGAACGCAATCGCTGGCAAGTCGAAGTCATGTCCGAATCACCGTCAGAACTCGGTGGCTATAAAGAAGTGATCATTCGTATCGCTGGTTTTGGCGCGTATTCCAAGCTCAAATTTGAATCCGGCGGCCATCGTGTACAACGCGTACCCGCAACCGAAACCCAAGGTCGAATTCATACCTCAGCCTGTACCGTTGCGGTGATGCCGGAAGCGGATGAACTGACCGACGTCGTGATCAATAATGCCGATTTGCGTATCGATACTTTCCGCGCATCAGGTGCTGGTGGTCAGCACATCAATAAAACGGATTCCGCAGTACGTTTAACCCACATCCCAACCGGCATCGTGGTGGAATGCCAAGATGGTCGTAGCCAACATCAAAACAAAGCACAAGCCATGCGTGTGTTGGCCACCCGCATCATGGACGGTCAACTGCGCAAAAAACAAGCCGAAGAAGCCGCCACACGTAAGAGCTTAATCGGATCAGGGGACCGCAGCGAACGTATACGCACCTACAACTACCCACAAGGCCGCATGACCGATCACCGTATCAATCTGACTTTGTACAAGCTCGATTTTATTATGGACGGGGATTTGACCGAACTGACCAATGCGCTGGTGGCTGAACATCAAGCAGAGTTGTTGGCTAGTTTGGGTGATGACTGAGCGCAAAATGCGCACAAAATGAGCATGCTGCAACATTAAAGTAAACATTCCATCGGACTAGGATTGTTTGTTTTTCTACTAGCCGTAATTTACAATGTTACTAATTTTGCCAAACATACTAATAAAGAAACGCCCAATATGAAAATACCATCATCTTTCGTCTTTGCAATTGCAGCCATATTCCTCAGCGGCTGTGCTGCAAATAAAGCCAACTTTAGCGCGACTTCAGAAAAGACCACTTTGCAATTAAAAGGGAAAGCCTTATCGGAACTTCCCTACCAATTAGATTTGGATGCTAAAGCTACTGGACAATATGAATTTGTTTCAACGTCGCCAGAAGGTAAAAAGATGTATGGCATTCTGCCTCTGCACGTCAATGGCACCAAAATGGGAATGAGTATTGCGTTCTTCGCACCCGCCTTAGCAATCGGTGGTTTCAGAGATGCTTATGGTTTTTACCAATTCGATCCAGCCAATAATTTGCTTCGCTACAAATTAAAAGAAGAAGATGAGTGGCGAATGACTCAGCCGACTAAACTCGAAAGCGAACGTGCTCGTGCAGCTTTGGAGCCAGCACAATAAAACCTTTGCAAAAACTTTTTAGCTTCATTTCGAATTTTTATTGCTTACTCATTGGTACTTTTTATGCCATCGAACAGTGTTCATTTCTCAATAGCAAAACATGCGCAATGGGCACCAGGGCTTGATTCAACGCAAGCGTGGCAAACGTGGTTACAACAAGCAAAAATTATTCAAGAAACCGATGGTGAACCACCAGCAGTCAAGTCCATGCCCGCGATGTTACGACGTCGTGCCCGCTTGCTGGGTCGTATGGCACTCGAAGTCGCTTATGCTTGTCTGGATGATCTGAACTATGGCAATGCAGATGATGATCCCACAGAAATTCCAACTATTTTTTGTTCAAGACATGGTGAGGTTGGACATTCGATAGAACTCATGCAAGCCCAGCTCGACGAGGGCACGGTTTCTCCGATTGGCTTTAGCTCTGCGGTACATAACGCAACTGCGGGTTTATTTTCGATTGCGCGTAAAGATCGTAGTAATCATATAGCGCTGGCGGCTGGAACAAGTAGCGTAGAGCATGCAGTAATCGAAGCCTGTGGCTTGCTTAACGATGGTGCAAAGGCGGTTTTGCTAGTCAATTATGAACAAGCATTGCCGCCACTATTTCATCATTTCGAAGATTGTATCGAACAAGCTTATGCTTGGGCATGGTTAATGGTTGCCCCTAGCGCTGATGCTTTAAACAAAGATAAAAATCTGACTTTGCAATGGCAAACCGCGAGCGCAGATCGTCATGAACAATTGCCGCCAGCAGAACAAACCATGCCACCCGGTTTGGATATTTTGCGCTGTTACTTAAATGGACAAACGAAGTGGGAGCGACAGGCAGGAAATCAACATTGGATTTGGTCACGTCATGACGCCCTTGCTTAAATCGAGTGCCGTCATCAAGCCAAGCTTGATACAAAATCTTGCAGGAATATGTGGACGCACCTGGCGCTTATTCGCAACCGCAATTAGTTTTAGTGCTTTTGGTGTAGGCGGAATAATCTTGTGGTTATTGATCTTCCCCTGCTTGCATATGTTGGTCTGGCAGCCGACAAAACGTGTGCGCTATGCCCGCGCCATTATTCGCTATACCTTTCGCGGTTTTATCGGTCTAATGCATTTTTTAGGTGTACTGCGCTACCAAATCATAGGACAAGAAAAATTAGCTAGGCAAGGATTACTGTTACTGGCGAATCACCCCAGTTTGATTGATACAGTCTTTTTAATGGCCTTTGTCGAACACGCTGATTGCATCGTTAAGAGTGGCTTATGGAACAATTTATTTACCCGAGGACCAGTGCGAGCCGCAGGCTACATTAATAACGAACAAGGCACAGAATTATTAGACGCCTGCATAGCAACACTACGAGCGGGCAATAATCTGATTATTTTTCCGGAAGGGACAAGAACTCCCGCCAATGGTGAAATAAAGCTCAAACGCGGCGCAGCCAACATCGCGGTCAGAGGTTTGCGCGACTTAACGCCTGTAGTGATTAATTGTAAGCCACAAACACTGGGCAAAGGCGTGCCGTGGTGGCAAATCCCTGAACGGCAAGTGCAGTTCACGATAGAGGTAAAAGAGGATATCCCGATCCAAGCATTTACCGGGACAGGTGATTCTGAAGTAATCGCAGCAAGGCATTTAACAGAATTTTTACAACAATATTTTATACAGGAAAAAGCCCATCATGCTTGAACAAGAAGTGAAAGAATTGATCATCGACGTCTTGCAATTAGAAGATATAGAACCTGCCGACATCGACAGTGCTGCCCCTTTATTTGTCGATGGTTTGGGTCTTGATTCTATCGACGCTTTGGAATTAGGCGTCGCCCTGCAGAAACGTTATGGCATCACTCTCTCGGCTGATGCAGAAGACACACGCCAACATTTTTCTTCGGTGAATGCCTTGGTAAATTTAATTGAAACACAAAGAAAGAAGTAAGGAAATTACGCCATGGTAGTTGTTAGTGAAATGAGTAAAGACGAGTTATTCGCGTGGGTAACGGATCTGTTAGCTGAGATGTTTGAATTAGAAAAATCAACGCTCACACTGCAGTCCAATTTGTATGCAGATTTGGATATCGACAGTATTGATGCGGTTGATCTCGCCGTCCGTTTAAAACAAATGACGGGACTGCGATTGCAACCAGAAGTGTTCAAACAAATTCGTACGATAGACGATGTAATCGAAGCGCTCTCAAATTTAAAGCCGGAGTAAGCTTATCAACGCTCAATCACGCGCCCGGGTGTTGACTGCCTTTACAGTCATTCTCACCTTAATTTACCCTCTCGCCATTTGGTTTGGCAAAGGGCAAATAGAGCCGCGCTGGCTGGCAGCTTTGCTACTTACGCTGGTGGCAACCCGTTTACCTACATTAAAAATCAGTAAGCTGGCGCGCTGGTCAGCATTGTGTGGCCTCTTGATGGTGTTCGCCGCAGTATGGACCAACGCCTTATTGCCGCTCAAGTTGTATCCCGTGTTGGTCAATATCGCTTTCTTGATCACCTTTGCTTACAGCCTATCAACGCCACAATCGATGATAGAACGCTTTGCCCGCATGACCGAGCCTGACTTACCCGAGGCTGCCATAGGCTATACGCGCAATGTCACCAAAGTGTGGTGCGGATTTTTTGTCCTCAACGGCAGTATTGCATTGGCGACGGCGATCTGGGCGTCGCAAGAAGTTTGGGCCTTGTACACAGGGGTGATTTCCTATGCACTAATGGGAAGTTTATTTTTAATCGAATACCTAGTTCGGATTCGATTTAAACGACGGCACGCGCAACCCGCTCATCACTCGCATCCTAACGTCGAATGACGCTAGTTATGCCTAAGTATGTTTGACAATGTTTGACTATGTTTGAAATTTACCAAAAATTATCGGTACAACGCGGCACCAGCAACAACGCCCACACTAATCTAGTTGGATGGCAAGGACAAAATGCGCTCGCCGAAAACGCTATTACGCGCGCGCAATTTGTACAAAAAGTCGCCCACTGGAAGCTGATTTTCAAACAGATTACACAAGACAAAATTGCCCTGTACCTGAGCGACAGCATAGAGTTTACGGCGGCCTTATTCGCCGCTTGGCATGCAGGAAAAACCGTCTATTTAAGCGCCGATGTTTTAGAAAATAATTGTCGCAATCTGGCGCGTGAGGTCGCCATTTTTATTGGTGAATTTCCAGCACCCTATGCCACTGCTTTACCACAACCGACAATCGAATCGGCCACGGATAATATCGACAATGTAGCCACCAATGCCGAATTCGAAACTTGCTTGCCGCACTTAGATAGTCACTTTCCTGCCCTAGTGGTATATACCTCGGGCAGCACTGGCGAAGCACAAGCGATTAGCAAACAATGGTCACAGTTAGCGACTGAGATTGAAACCCTAGAATTATTGTTCGGCGAAAAATTAGGTGACGCCAGTATTTACTCCACGGTATCGCACCATCACATTTATGGTCTGCTATTTAAAGTGCTGTGGCCATTTGCCAGCGGCCGAGCCGTGTTTGCGCAGGCGCTCAATTTCCCAGAACAATTACAACAACATTTATCAACTCATGCGTGTGCATTAATCGCTAGCCCAGCTCATTTAAAACGTTTACCGTCCCACCTAGATTGGTCGTCGGTAGCAAGCCAATTATGTGCCGTTTTTTCGTCCGGAGGTCCGCTACCCAACGACGCGTTGGAGCATGTGCAAGCTCTATGGCAACAAACGCCGCTTGAGGTCTATGGCAGCTCAGAAACCGGCGGCATCGCTTGGCGTCAACGTCAGCGCTCACAACACGCTGCTTGGACAGTTTTTCCAAAAATCAAATGGCGCATGTCCGAGGAAAACCATTTATTAGAAATTCAATCACCGCACTTAGCCGACGATGACTGGTACCAGCTCGCCGATCAGATTGAAACCATAGACGCGCAACATTTCCAGTTATTAGGTCGTCAGGATCGCATAGTCAAAATAGAAGAAAAACGTATCTCGCTCGACTTGATGGAAAAAGCATTGCTCGGCAACGACTTGGTGCTAGAAGTCCGTCTGATGCTCAATACTGGTGACACTAACCATACTAAAGAAGCTACTACCAACAATCAACGTCAACACATTTATGCCTTCATCGTCCTGAGCGAGCAAGGAAAAACATACTTGCAATCCCATAGTAAATTTGCCCTGAATCAAACTTTGCGCAGTGTTCTTAGTCCGCTGGTAGAAGCAGTTGCGTTACCGCGCCGCTGGCGCTATCTCGATGCGCTACCTGTCAACGCGCAAGGCAAAACCACACAGGCACAATTACTCGCACTGTTAGCGGGCAACGAAAATTCACCAATGGAATCGAGTTTGCAGCCTGTCACCAAGCCACGCTGGCGCCTACTTGAGCAAGAACCAGAACGCTTACTGTTCGAAATTATTGTGCCGCAAGATTTGCTGTATTTCAAAGGTCACTTTCAAATCGCGCCGGTACTACCCGGCGTGGTGCAAGTAGATTGGGCAATTTATTTTGCGCGCCAGTATTTCAACTTGCCTGCCAACTTTAGCGGCCTACACGCACTCAAATTTCAGCAGATTATTTCCCCTGAGACGCCGGTGCACTTAGAGCTACTACATCAAGTACAGAAACAAGCTTTGCAGTTCCGCTATTACTCCGATGCCGGGCCACACGCCACGGGTCGCGTCTTATTTGAATCTAACGAATTACAATAAATCTAGGCCATGCTAAATAAAAAATTCTCACCTGAAAAACAAGGCGCATTCGCCGCACGTTTTGAAGCCCAAAAAATCGCTTTCGGCCCAGTCGTTTTTCAATGCGTACGTTACGCATGGAAACGCGGCATGTTACAAGCCTTAGCCGACGCAGGCAGTGACGGACTGGCGCTGGAAACTATGGCTGCGAGTGGCAAGTGGAGTAGCTACGTCTTAAAACTGGTATTGGAAACCTGTTTATCGGCAGGTGTCGTTTATCTGCGTGACGGGCATTATGTCTTAGACAAAGCAGGCTATTGTGTCTTGACCGATAGCATCACGCAAATCAATATCAACTTTACTCATGATGTGTGCTATCAAGGCTTATTCGAACTAGAACAATCACTAGATGAAGAAAAACCCTTGGGATTACAACATCTCGGTGCGTGGCCGACCATTTACGAAGGTTTATCGAATTTGCCCGAGCCAGCTAAAACCAGTTGGTTTGAATTCGATCATTTTTACTCAGACACCTCGTTTCCCAGCATCCTACCGGATGTGTTTGCGACGGCACCGCGCCGAATCATGGATATCGGTGCCAATACTGGTAAATTTAGTTATGCCGCGCTCAGCTATCAGGCCGAAGTGGAGTTACATTTAGTTGACTTACCCATACAACTAGAAGTCGCAAAAAAAAATCTAACAGCACAAGGCGTGCAAGCACGGGCGCATTTCCATCCGACAAATTTGCTCGATAAATCTGCAGCTTTACCCGAGAATATGGACCTCATTTGGATGAGCCAGTTTCTCAGTTGTTTTTCCGAAGATGCGATTTCTAGTATCTTGAAACGCGCAGCTCAAGCACTGGTCGCCAACGGGCAATTACTGATTATGGACACTTTTTGGGATAGACAACAATACGATATCGCCGCGTATTGCTTGATCAATACTTCGCCGTATTTCACAGCGATGGCGAGCGGCAATAGTAAAATTTACGAGAGCACGGATTACATACGTTTAGCGGAACAAGCGGGGCTGAAATTACTGACCGCTCGTGACGGCATAGGCTATTGCCATTCTTTATTGCGCTTTGCAAAAGCAGCTTAGAGCGGCTAAGCAAGTGTAGACCTGATTACCCTAGCTTATCAAATATGGCTAAACTAACTCCCCAAGCGCCGATGAACCAAACTCTGGACTTCCAACCCTGTGTGGTGATTCCCGTGTACAACCACGAACACGCGATCGTCGCAGTGGTCGAGGCGGTTTTACCATTTCATGTGCCGTGCATCTTGGTTGACGATGGCTGCAATTCAGCTTGCGCGACTGTACTTGATCAATTACAACAGAAATATCCTGAACAAGTGATTTTACTGCGACATACGCATAATCAAGGTAAAGGCGCGGCCGTGCTAACCGGTTTTGCTTACGCATCAAAACAAGGTTTTACACATCTATTGCAAGTCGATGCCGATGGTCAGCATTGCGTAACCGACATTGCACGCTTTCTCAAACGCGCACAAGAACATCCACAGGCTATCATCGCTGGTTATCCCATCTACGATGAATCGGTACCCAAAGTTCGACTCTATGCGCGTTATTTGACCCATGTCTGGGTCTGGATCAATACCCTGTCATTGGCGATACGTGATTCCATGTGCGGTTTTCGCGTGTATCCGGTGGCTCCCGTCATCGCACTCATGGCGCGTCACAAAATTGGCGTACGCATGAATTTTGATACGGATATTTTGGTGCGCTTATATTGGGATGGTTTAGAGGTAGTGAATGAAGGTACGCGCGTCGCTTACCCCGCGGACGGGGTTTCGCATTTCCGTGTGTGGCGCGACAATGCGCTCATTACCGCTATGCATACCCGCTTGTTTTTCGGCATGTTATTGCGTTTGCCGCGTTTGTTAGCTCGCCGCTTTAAGTAAAATTAAATGAGCAAAACTAAATGCACAAAACCTAAAATCAATATGATGCAAGAAACCAAATCCAAACACTGGGCGAATTTAAATGAAGTCAGCTTCGTGGCTGGCATGCGCCTATTATTTTGGATCTACCGACTGTTCGGGCGCTGGCCGTTCCGTTTCGTGCTGTATCCCGTCTTGTGTTGGTATGTGTTGACGCAAAAAAAAGCACGTCAGGCTTCACGCTTGTATTTGCAGCAGCTCAATGCGCATAACGCTATGCAAGTCTCTACAACTTTCTATGGCGTACTCAATCACTTCGCTGCTTTCGCCGAAACCATACTCGATAAAATGTTGTTATGGGGTGGCTTGTTTAAAGTCGATCAGGTTGAATACTATGGGCAAGCCTCCTTGCATCAACAGGTGGAGAATAAAAAAGGCGCATTATTAATTTGCTCTCACCTAGGTAATATCGACATGTGCCGGGTGTTATCGCGCCGCTATCCCGACATTAAATTAACGATACTGGTACACACCAAGCATGCCCAGAGTTTTAATCGCATGATGGCCAAACTCAATCCGGATAGTCAGCTTGATTTATTACAAGTCACAGAGATGACGCCAGCAACCGCTATTTTGCTCGCGGAACGGGTAGCACAAGGCGGCTTTGTGGTGATTGCAGGTGATCGTGTCCCCGTATCGCCCAATCCGCGCGTTACTATGGCTGAGTTTTTAGGTAAGCCTGCGGCTTTTCCTATTGGTCCTTATGTTTTGGCAAGCTTATTACAATGCCCGGTTTATCTTTTATTTTCTTTACCGATTCAAGGTGTGCCACAAGTTCACTTTGAATTACTGAGCGAATCGGTCAACCCGAAACGCGCAGAACGCGAACAAGTCTTTCAATCATTGGCAAATAAGTACGCCCAGCGTTTAAATTTTTTTTGCGCCAGTGCGCCGCTACAATGGTTTAATTTTTATGATTTTTGGCACCCAGTAAATCGCGTGCCGACTTCCCAATTGGATATTTCTGATGCATCTCGCTGACTCTACTTCCTCACCTGCTCAGGTGCAATCTCATGTGCAATCGCAAGTACAATCGCATGTACAATTCGATCGCTCACGTTTAACGATAGAAGACATCGTTGCCATCGCGCACCGCAAAGCACAAGCAAAACTCTCGAACGATGCAGGCTTTCGTGCCGCAATTACCCGTGGCGCTGATTTTTTAGATCGTCTGTTACGCGAAGATGGCACTATCTATGGTGTCACGACCGGTTATGGTGACTCTTGTACCGTGAATATTCCAGCGGATTTAGTCGATGAATTACCCCATCATTTGTACACCTATCATGGTTGTGGCTTAGGACAATACCTGACGACAGAACAAACCCGTGCGGTGCTGGCGGCTCGCTTGGCGTCTTTATCCAAAGGTTTTTCTGGTGTCAGCATAGAATTATTGGAACAAATCGCTGGCCTGCTCGATGCCGATTTATTGCCCCTGATTCCAGCAGAAGGATCAGTCGGTGCCAGTGGTGATTTAACCCCCTTATCTTACTTAGCCGCCGTGCTCTGTGGCGAACGCGAAGTGCTGCGTGATGGTGTCAGTATCAGCGCAGCACAAGCCTTACAAGAAGCCGGTATGCAGCCTTTGCGTCTACGTCCCAAAGAAGGTCTGGCGATTATGAACGGCACCGCCGTGATGACCGCTCTCGCCTGCTTGGCCTACGATAGAGCGGCCTATCTGAGCCAATTGACGACGCGTATTACGGCGATGGCCTCCATTACCTTAGACGGCAATGCGCACCATTTCGATGAAACCTTATTTTCAGTAAAACCGCATGCGGGCATGCAAAACATCGCGGCATGGTTGCGACAAGATTTACCTGCAGGTGCAGCAGAACGCAATGGTAAGCGCCTGCAAGATCGTTATTCGATACGCTGCGCACCGCATGTGATCGGTGTCCTCGCCGATGCCTTGCCGTTCTTCCGCACCTCTATAGAAAATGAACTCAACAGTGCCAATGACAATCCGATTATTGATGCTGAGAATGAACGCGTCTTACACGGTGGCCATTTCTACGGCGGCCATATCGCCTTCGCCATGGATGGTATGAAAAATGCGGTCGCTAATTTGGCAGATTTAATGGATAGACAAATGGCACTGATGGTAGACAGTCGTTACAACCACGGTTTACCTGCCAATTTATCTGGCATGCAAGGTCCTCGCGCGGCAATTAATCACGGTTTGAAAGCCTTGCAGATCAGCGCCTCAGCTTGGACCGCTGAAGCTTTAAAATTGACCATGCCCGCCTCCGTTTTCTCACGCTCTACCGAATGTCATAACCAAGACAAAGTCAGCATGGGCACGATTGCCGCTCGTGATTGCCTGCGCGTGCTGGAGTTAACCGAACAAGTCGCCGCCGCCTTACTCATCACAGTACGTCAAGGGGTTTGGCTGCGTCAGCAAACTAATCCAGAACTCACTTTATCACCTGCGATCACGCACATGATGCAAGCTTTAGAAACACAAATCGCACCGATACAAGAAGACCGTCGGCTCGACCCAGAATTACGCGAACTCTTAGTCAGCATGCGTCAACAAACATGGACACTATATGCTTAAGTCTATGCGTAAGTCGAAAGTCCCAAGTCGCTGGTTCGCTGAAACAGAACTCAAAGTTCAGTTCTTCGACCTCGACCCTATGCAAATCGTGTGGCATGGTAATTATGTGAAGTATTTAGAAATAGTGCGGTGCGCTTTGCTCGATAAGATTGGATACAACTACGAACAGATGAAAGCCTCGGGCTATGCCTGGCCTGTCATCGATATGCAGTTGCGCTACGTTGCAGCGGCTAGCTTTGGTCAACAATTAAAGCTGCGTGCTGAAATCGTGGAATGGGAAAACCGTCTGGTCATCCATTATCTAATCAGCGATGCGGCCAGTGGAAAAAGACTGACTCGCGCCAGCACCACGCAAGTCGCGGTCGATATCCAAAACGGCGAAATGTGTTTTGTCTCGCCAGCGATCTTATTCGAAAAATTAGGTATAGAAAGTCAGGAAGAACACTATGTTAAAAATTAAAATGCTAGGCCTGAATCTCATCTTATTTTGCAGCTTTAGTCTTAGCGTGATTCAAGGCGCAAACGCCGCCAATCCTACCAATCCTGTCTTGGCCATTCAAAACATGCTGGCCAAGCCCAAAGTTTTGTGTGGACGTTTCGATCAAACCAAACATTTAGTCGGTATGAAAAAACCGCTGCTATCGAATGGGCGTTTTTGTGTACTGGCGGGTAAAGGCGTGCTATGGCGCACCTTACAGCCGTTTCCCAATACGCTCAGGTTAACGCGCGATGAGATCGTGCACTTTCAAGGTGAACGAGTTGCGATGCGCTTGGATGCCAAACAAGAACCCGTGGTGCGCATGATTAATAGCGTACTGTTTTCACTCTTATCGGGCGATCTGAGTCAACTCGAATCCTTATTCGAAGTCGATGGTAGTGCTGATGCCAACAGTTGGAAAGTCAATTTGAAAGCACGCGAAGCGGCTTTAGCCAAGGCAATCGGTGTGATCGCTTTAGACGGTAGTGCGTATGTCAAAAATATACAAATGAATGAAGCCAGTGGCGATCGCACCACCATCGTTTTCTCTGAAATCAAAACAGGTGAAACTGCTATCACCGCAGAAGAGGCAGGCTTATTTTGAAGCAGTTTGATTCAACATCAAAACAAAGAGGCTGGCTCTGGTTTGTAGTATGGGCCTTGGTCGCCTCGCTATTACTTGCCCACAATGCTTATCTGTGGCTGGGCAAACGCATCACGCCAGATACCGATATTTTGGCTCTATTACCGACCCAAGAACGTGATCCGGTATTGCAACAATCGTTCACCCACATGGTGGATGCCGCGCAACAACGCGTCATTATTCTGATAGGTGCGGAGGACTGGGAAGCTAGCAAAAAAGCGGCCAATGCTTACACACAAGTCTTAGCGCCTCACAAGGATTTATTCGACATTACCAGCTTGAGCGAAAAAACCCAAAGCGACTGGCTGGCACCATTTCAAAAAAATCGACTGGGTTTACTCACCGCCCAACAACAAGAGCAACTAAAAACACAAAGCGCTGAAACATTGGCAAATACTTGGGCCAATACCGCTTTAAGCAAACTGTATAGCGCATTTTCAGGACCGAAACTAGGCTCGTTTCAAGACGATCCATTTGGTACTTTTGACACATGGGTACAAGAACGCGCGCAAGAAACTCCAGTACGCCCGCGCGATGGTTATCTATTTGTAGCCGACGCCAAACACCAGTACATCTTATTAGCGATCAATTTAGTACCGCCCGCATTTTCTATCACGGCGCAAGAAAAAGTCATGCCATTGCTGGAACAAGCAGCAAGTGCTGCACGCACTAGCTTAGTTGGCAACAAGATTGAAGTCATTAGCACCGGTGTCGTGCTACACGCCGCCGCAGCGGGACAACAAGCCCACCAAGAAGTCTCCACCATAGGTGTAGGCTCATTGCTCGGCATCATCGTGTTAATGTGGCTTAGCTTTCATTCATTAAAGCCGATAGGCTTAATCCTACTGTCGATAGGCATAGGTTTTTTAGGCGCTTTATCAGTCTGCATTCTTTTGTTTGATCGCATTCACCTGATGACGCTGGTATTTGGTGCCAGCTTAATTGGTATCGCACAGGATTATGGCATCTACTACTTGTGTCACCGACTGGGTGCGAAACAAGTCGATTCACGCACTTTATTAAAACAACTAATTCCCGGTCTCTTATTAACTTTGCTGTGTGCCATTATTGGTTATCTGGGATTAGCATTGACGCCTTTCCCTGGTCTGCGTCATATGGCGGTCTTTTCAGCAGTGGGCTTACTGTTTGCATGGCTTACCGTGATTTGCTGGTTTCCACAATTAGTCCACGCCAATAGCTTAAAGAGTGGCAAATTGGTGGCGGGCTATAGTCGCTTACTGCATTTATTCGCACCACCCAAAAAGACTGCCCGCAAGTGGCTAGTCGCCTTATTGTTGGGTACTGGGTGCCTGATTGGTTTATCGCAAATCAAGACCAATGATGATATTCGCTCACTCCAAACCCCGCCCAAGCATCTGGTGAGTGACCAATTAAAACTCGGCAAATTATTAGATGCACCAACTCCAGTACAATATTTTTTAGTGCGAGGTGACTCGGTTGAAATCGTTTTGCAGCGTGAAGAAAATTTGAAACGCGCGCTCGATCCCTTAGTCGAACAAAAAATCATTAGTGGCTACCAAGCGATCTCCAACTGGGTGCCGTCACTCAAAATGCAAGCCGATCATCGAGCGCTGATAGAAAACAAATTATTGGCGCAAGATGGCCCTTTAAAAATCATCGCAGAAAAAATCGGCGAGGATAGCCATTGGCAAACATCAGTCACACAACATTTGTCTGCATCGAATCAGGTTTTAACCGTAGAGAATTTCTTCCTCAGTTCTGCCAGTCAAGCAACGCGTCATTTATGGTTGGGAAAAACAGGTGACACCTACGCCAGCATCGTCGCGATTAAGGGATTGCAATACACAAAGCTGACACAACTAAGTCAAGCAGCAACTGGCTTGGCTGGCGTGCAATGGGTCGATAAAATTGCAGAGATTTCCTCGGTATTAGGTCGCTATCGTCAAAATATGGGCTGGGTTTTACTCGGTGCATATGGCCTAGTGTTTGGCTTGATGTATCAGCGCTATCGCAAGCACACTTGGCGCACTTTGGCACCGGCAGCGATGGCGAGTATTATTACTCTGGCGTTATTGGGTATCAGTGGTCAAGCCTTACAGTTATTCCATGTTCTAGCTCTCATGCTACTCCTAGGAATAGGCGTGGATTATGGGATTTTTATGCAAGAACAAAATCGCCAAGCTGGTAAAAATATGCATGAAAATGTAGACGAAGATGTGAATCCTGATAGCAGTTCAGATAGCAAAAATCTGGCATGGTTGGCCACTGGACTTTCTGCTGCTAGCACCCTGCTGTCGTTTGGCTTATTAGCTTTGAGTAATACCCCAGCATTGCGCGCCTTTGGTTTGACTATGTTGATAGGTACTGCCTTAGTGTGGCTGATTGTGCCTTTCTTTATTCGCCGTCAAACGATACCAGCTCTCAAGAAAGATCAGCATGCAATCTAATCATAAATCTACTACCAAATTCTGGCGTATCTACCCCGCCAAGCTCCTTTCTATGCTGGGCGTCATTAGCCTATTGAGCTTAACTGGATGTAACGAAGCACCAGCGCCAGTAGCGAAGCGTTTGAATTTACAACTGACGCCAGCCAGTTTGGGGGCGACTATCAGCATACAACAGCATCTCAAAGTCGAACGTGAAAACAAAACCGATGATCTTGATGCCGCTTTAGAAATCGATGCTGAACGCTTAGAACTGGTTGGTCTAGCTTTTGGGCAGCGCGTGCTGAGCGTCAATTTTGACGGTAAGGAAATTAAAACTTGGCGTCACTTTATGTTGCCGCAACAAGTACGTGCTGAAGACGTGCTGGAAGATATACAACTGAGTTTGTGGCCTGCTGAAGTTATCGCTCAACATTTGCCGGCACCATGGCGCATCACCGAGAATGGACTGGAACGTGCGCTGTATCAAGGCGATACTTTGATCACCAAAATTCGTTACAGCGAAGCATCGCGCTGGGCTGGTACCGTGGTTTTAGAAAACCTGCATTACAAATACCGTTTAACAATACAAACGGCTAAAGAATAAACCACCATGACATTTTTCTTAAACAACTGCGGCATCATCTGCGCTCTAGGCGATAACGTCATGCAAGTCAGACAAAGCTTATTGACGGAGGTGCATAGCGGCGTGCAAATGACAGACGCTTGGTCAAAGACGCAAACCTTACCACTTGGGATAGTCAAGTCAGACTTGCCGGATATGGCTCATCTCCCCATTCGTTTGCGCAGCCGTAATAATCAATTAGCGCTGGTGGCATTAGAACAAATTCGTCCCGCAGTCACTGCCGCTATTAATGAATACGGCGCAGATCGCGTCGGTATCGTGTTAGGTACCAGCACTTCGGGCATCAGCGGTACCGAACTCGCGTTACGCGACTATGCAGAAACTGGCAAACTGTCTGCTGATTTTCATTACGCGCAACAAGAGATGGGCTCGCTTGCAGAATGCTTAGCCTACGAATTACAACTCAGCGGGCCTGCCTATGTGCATTCCAGCGCTTGCTCATCGAGCGCCAAGGCCATGGCGAGTGCCGCCAGACTGATCAAAATGGGTGTCTGTGATGCGGTCATTACGGGTGGCGTTGATAGCTTGTGCGAATTTACCGTTGCTGGATTTTCTGCGCTTGAGTCGGTCAGCAAGCAAATCTGCCAACCGATGAGTGCCAACCGAGATGGCATCAATATCGGCGAAGGTGCGGCTTTGTTTCTAATGTCAAAACAGGCCTCTAATATTGCCTTAGTTGGCTGGGGTGAATCCTCGGACGGCCATCATATGTCAGCACCCGATCCCACTGGAATTGGCGCAACGCTAGCAATACAACAAGCACTGCAACGTGCTCACTTAAACGCAAGCGATATCGATTACATCAACATGCATGGCACCGCCACCTTGCAAAATGACGCGATGGAATCACGCGTGATACATGCGCTATTTGGGGATCAAGTATTAAGCAGCTCAACCAAAGCCTTCACCGGTCACACACTCGGCGCTGCGGCAGCAATTGAAGCAGCGTTGTGCTGGATTTGCATGCAAGACGATAATCCTCATGGACAGGTACCTGCGCATCTGTGGGATGGCGCGCTAGATCCAGAATTACCGATATTAAATTTGAGTCGCGCCGATAGTCGTCTAGGCAGACCCTTACGCTATGCACTGAGTAATTCCTTTGCGTTCGGTGGCTCGAATGCCAGCCTGATTTTAGGCAGAACGGAGCAGGCCTCAGCATGAGTATTCTGAATCAGACAGTCTCTAACTATCCGGCCATTCGAGATTTAGTACCGCACCGAGATCCTATGGTGTTATTGGATGAAGTGTTATTTGCAGATGCCGAGTCTTTGTGCGCGGCGGTCAAGATTTGCCGCGACAGTCCATTTTTTGATAGCGAAGCTGAGGGTGTCGGTGCTTGGGTAGGAATCGAATATATGGCACAAGCGATTGCCGCTCATGCAGGTTATCTGGCGCGAGCCAAAGGCGAAACGGTTAAAGTAGGTTTTTTACTCGGTACAAGGCGCTTTGAAACTAAGACGCCACGGTTTACACTAGGCAGCAATTTGCATATACAAGTTCACTGTAGCTTACAAAGCGAGAATGGCTTAGGCGCCTTTGAATGTCACATCGTTGATAGCACAGCAAGCGAGCATATCTTAGCGAGCGCGACGATCACGGTGTTTCAACCGGATAATGCGGAGCAGTTCCTAAAGGGACAAGCAATGTAAGGCATTTTCTATTCATATACAGTGATACAAGCATACGAATGCCCCAAATTTTTACGCCGCAACAGATAAATCAGCAAATAAACAAAGAACTAAATACATAAGTAAGTCCCTCTTTTATGAACAAAGACCAAAGCATATTAGTCACAGGCTCTTCACGCGGCATAGGTAAAGCGATTGCCCTGCGTTTGGCGCGCGACGGTTACGACCTCGTCCTACATTGTCGCAGTGAGCGGCAGCAAGCGGAGGCCGTTGCACAAGAAATTATTCAACTCGGTAGAAAAGCCCGGGTACTACAATTTGATATCAGTCAACGCGAACAAGCTGCCACCATACTGACGCAAGATATAGAACAACACGGCTGCTACTATGGCGTGGTGTGTAACGCAGGGGTGGCACGCGATAATGCGTTTCCCGCGATGTCCGGCGAAGACTGGGATCTGGTACTACAAACCAATCTTGATGGTTTTTATAATGTCTTAAATCCTCTCGTCATGCCCTTAGTTCAGCGTCGCAAACCTGGGCGCATCGTCACTATGGCATCGGTATCAGGCATGGTAGGTAATCGAGGGCAAGTCAATTACAGTGCGGCCAAAGCCGGCATCATCGGTGCCACCAAAGCCTTAGCGATAGAGTTGGCCAAGCGTGCCATTACCGTCAACTGTGTCGCACCAGGCTTGATTGAAACCGATATGATCAGCGAAGTTCCACTAGAAGAAGCGATGAAACTCATTCCTGCAAAACGGGTAGGCAAACCCGAAGAAGTCGCTGCAGTCGTCAGTTTCTTGATGCAAGAAGATGCCGCCTACGTTACCCGACAAGTTATTGCTGTCAACGGAGGTATGGCATGAGTAGCACAAGGAATTGCACAAACCACCGCGTCGTCGTCACTGGCATGGCTGGGATTAGTCCATTAGGCAATGATTGGAATAGCATACGCGCGCATCTAGGGCGTTATCAAAACGCCGTGGTTCGCATGGACACTTGGGCCGACTACGAAGGCCTCAACACACAATTAGGCGTACCCGCTGCACCGTTTGAATTAAATGAACGCTATCACCGCAAAGCCATCCGTAGCATGGGTAGAGTCGCCTTGATGGCAACCCGAGCCTGTGAATTGGCGCTGGAACAAGCTGGTTTGCTCGAGCACTCTCTGCTAAAGAGCGGCAAAATGGGCGTTTCATTTGGCTCGTCCGCGGGCACTCCCAGCGCCATCGGTGACTTTGGTCGCATGATGGAAGACCGCACCACCAAAGGCATCAACGCCACTACTTACATCAAGATGATGGCACACACGGCACCGGTGAATGTGGGCGTATTTTTTGGTCTCACTGGTCGCGTCATCACTACCTCGTCCGCCTGCACCTCTGGTAGCCAAGGCATAGGCTACGCTTATGAAGCAATACGCAGCGGCAAACAAATCGCGATGTTAGCAGGTGGTGCGGAAGAACTCTGCGCGACCGAAGCGGCAGTGTTTGATACGCTGTTTGCAACCAGCACCAAGAACGATGCGGCAGGTAGCACGCCTAGCCCATTCGATGCCCATCGTGATGGGCTGGTGATCGGTGAAGGTGCGGGTTGTTTGATTTTGGAAGAACTAGAACACGCGCAAGCGCGCGGTGCCACTATCTTTGCAGAATTGGTAGGGTTCGGTACCAACAGCGACGGCTGTCATGTCACGCAACCCAACGCCGAAACCATGAAAATTGCGATGCAATTGGCTTTGGAAGATGCCAACTTACAAGCCAGCGATATCGGCTATGTGAATGCGCACGGTACCGGTACTCAGCATGGCGACATCGCTGAATCACATGCCACGGCACAAGTCTTCGGCGCTGGCATTCCTATCAGTTCTTTAAAAAGCTATATGGGGCACACCCTAGGAGCCTGCGGCGCATTAGAAGCATGGATCAGCATACAGATGATGCGTGAAAATTGGTTTGCCCCCACCATCAATCTCACCGAAATCGATCCGCAATGCGCGCCACTCGATTACATCACTGGCGAAGGCAGAGTCTTACACTGTGATTATGTGATGTCGAATAATTTTGCCTTCGGCGGGATTAATACTTCGCTCATCTTTAAACGGTGGGCATCGTAGAAACAATTAGGCAGAATCACGCGGTAAGCCGCAGCAGCGTTTAGTTTAGCAATTCAATTAAATATTTTTCTCAAAACATCTAAAAGGAAAAAAGATGAAAACATGGTTCTCCGCATTTTGTGGCATGACACTGGTCGCAACGCTCAATTTGGTTACACAAGACGCACAGGCAAACGATAGAAAAGTGATGTTACCCATCACCGCCGCCATGAGCGCTAACGATGCCAGCTCGCGTTTAGATAACTCGGTGAAATTCTATTTCGGAAAACAAGCAACGCCGAAAATTGAAAAACGTCTGGTCTCCGACAAAACCAGCAAAAAAACCAATGCGTTCGGCAAGTCTGACGAAAAAGCTTGTAACTGGGTTTTCTTATCCGCCATGTTGCAATTACAAGCACGTGCCAAAGAATTAGGTGCCAATGCCGTAGTGAATATTGTCAGTAACTATGACAATGTAGAATTTTCCAGCGAAACTGAATTCGAATGTCACGCAGGCGCCATCATGGCGGGCGTTGCGCTGAAAGGCGACTTCGTCAAGATCGCAGAAAAATAATAGTCTTCATAGGACTTACGCAAAATTGCGCTGGCTAGAGCCTGCCCTCGAATGATGTAGTCGGGGGCGTGGAGCCGAAGACAGTACAAATGTACGGCGAGGCGAACACAACGACGCCAGCGTCTGTTTTGCGTAAGTCCTACTTATTTGAATATCGTCATCAAATACTGACTACCTGAGCAAGTGCGACCTACCATGAAGATCTATCTTGCTCAACTCACCGCGTTATCGCGACCAAGCCAAAGCAGCCAGACATTAATCCAATCTTTGCTAGCATGTTTGTCGTCTGATGAAACCGCACGCTACCATCGCTTTGTCAGATCAGAACGCGCTCGACAATTTCTGGTGGGGCGCTATCTACTACGGCAACGTCTCGGAGAAATGTTAGACATCGCACCAGCGGAAGTTCCGTTAATAGAACGCGCCAACAACGCCCCTCTGCTCGATCCAGCACTGCCACAAAAAATTAGTTTTAGTATTTCACACAGCAGACTATGGGTGGCCTGCGCTATCAGCACCGATGCCAACATTGGATTAGATATTGAAGTCATCGATCATCAACGGGATATCTTGGCACTGGCCGAGCACAGTTTGGAAGCCACGCAATTAGCACATTTTTTGACGCTCGAAAAACAACAAGGCATTGATTATTTTTATCGATATTGGACAACACAAGAAGCTCAATTTAAATTACATGTTTCATGCAAAAGTCTGATGCATTTGTCCTACCCTCACCCGCCACAGGCAGCCGAACTAGCTATTTGTTTTGCGAGTGACCAGGTCATTAGCTCTAATCCATCTATCATTGAAGTCAGTATTTGAAGCCGTACATCAATACTAACGCCTGAACAAAACCAACGCTAAAACCGACGTTAAAACCAACGCCAAAACCAACTCCAGATGCCAGGCAAATCTTGTTTGGCATTCATATCTTTAACGGTTTTCAAAGAAGCGGCTCGTACTAATTCGTCGTGATCGGTATAAAAAGGCGTAGCGCTGACGGGCATCTCTAACTCTTTAGCCACATCCAACAAGATATCCAAATATTCTTCCATGTGACCTGCGGTGTAACGATTAATATCGTGGAATGTCACGACAATCGGCGTTACCCCATCGGCACTAGGAAGTAGTCCCGCAAGCCAAGCAGGTCGAAGCGCCGCCAACATTTTTCGCATGTTTTTTCGTTTAGTAAAACTAAAATTAAAAACATAGATTACGCCATCGTTAGCACTCAAATCCGTTAACAGCATCTGCATCCCATGTGTTTGGTAGGCAGCAAGTGTTTGCTCGTTATAACTCCAAAACGGCGGGCGAACAAATTGCGGTGGACTTCCTCGCACTGCATTCAGGTCATTAACGCCTAAGGTCAATGATGACTTCAACTCTTCATCCGACAAATAGCGGTGATTCGCATGACCAGAAGTCGCGGTATGAAAAGCCAGCTCATGACCACTTTCAAGCATGCGTTTCAATAAAGCGCGACCATGCTCAGATCCACCTGCCCCCTTGGCCTGCGTCTGTGTGAAGAAAATGGCTTTAATGTCGGCTTGATAGGGGTTCGTCTTCAATACCTTGAGAATTTTCTCAGTCGGATTGTCATACTCCGAGGCGCTAGGACCATCGTCAAAAGTCAGCAAAAATCTTAGCGGTGCTGGCGTCATACCCGGCGCAGAGAGATCGTGCGACTGTGCCGCACCGGCCGTCGACGGTAATGCAGCACATACGCAAAAAATCAGCCAAACAAGGTGAAGACGAAGGTGACGGTGAAGATGACGAAAAAGAACAAAATTCATAGCGATGCGAAAAACAAAAGGTATGCGATTTTACGCCATTCACACAAAATCAAGACCTCATGTACTTTTTGCTGTACTTTTTACTTGTTAAATTTTCTAAATTTCAGTATTGTTACTTGTCACAGCATCTCTCTCTTTATCTCTCTTTATCTCTCTTTATCTATCTTTGCCACTCTTTTTTCAACTTCATTTTAGATACTTATGCGTAAACTATTTCGTCAGCTTATTGTCACTGGTCTCATGTACTCCGCAATGCAAGCGGCAATCGCCGGTGTTATAACCAACCAAGACGTCATTAAACTCTTAGATGCCAAAATGCCGGAAGATGTGATCTTACAAGCGATAGGCAGTGGTCAGCACAAATTTGATACCTCTCCCGCTGCGCTCATCAAATTGCGTGAAAAAGGCGCGTCTCCATTGATACTAAAAGCAATCTTGAATCCTGCCGAATTCGCCAGTAAGCCAAACACTAGCAAAGAAAAAACAGCAACAACTGCAAGCAAACCCGCCGCGAATGACACAAGCAATCCTGAAGAAGTTGCCATGCTAATTAATGGCAGCGAATCGAATATGCAATACATCATTCCACAAATGCGCACCGCGAGCCGCGCATTTGGTTTTGGCGGTGTCGCTACTTATGCATCACTCAATAACTCAGCGGCGCAAAAACGCATTACGTCCACTCTACCTGAGTTTATTGTCTCGGTACCTAAGAACGCACAAGCGCCGAATTACCTGACTTTGGCCAGCTTTGTAGTCCGCGATAACGGCAATCGTGAAGTATTAATCGGCGGTGGCTTTTTGAGTTACTCCAGTGGCATACACAAAGACCGCGTCATTCCGGTAAAAACCGAAGCGCTACCGAATCAAAGCAAGGCACGCGAAGGATTTATCTTGTATAAAGTAACACCTGAAAAAGAGTTGGCGAAAGGTGAATATGCGCTCGTTCTATACACTGGCGAATTACGCGTCGCAGGCTTTTTTGCGCAAGCTGCCAATAGTTATTTTGACTTTGGCGTCGATTAAAAATCAATACTGAAATAAAAAAGCCGCATCAGAAAAATCTCTGACGCGGCTATTTTTTTATTATTGCAAAACAAGATATTAATGGCGTGCCGGCATACCCAAAATCTTACGCGCTTCATCTGGTGTCGCCACCGCTCTATCATGCTCACGACTGATACGCGCCACACGCTCGACTAATTGTGCATTGCTAGTAGCGAGTTCACCTTTACGGTAATACACATTATCTTCAAAGCCAACACGCACGTGGCCGCCGAGTATGATCGCCATAGTCGCCAATGGCAATTGCGCGGCACCGATTCCTGCAACGGTCCAACTTGCCTCCGCTGGCAACTGCGAACGCATATACATCAAGGCTTCTGGCGTGCCTGCCATCGCGCCGGGAATGCCGAGTACGAAATCGACGTGCAATGGCGCGCTGATTAAGCCTTTTTTCAACCAGCGATTTACTGTCGTAATCATGCCGGTATCGAACACTTCGTATTCAATTTTGACGCCCAAGTCTTTCATCGTCGTCGCGAAGATATCCATGTCATCGGGATGATTCATAAACACATCGTTACCGAAATTGACCGAGCCCATCGACAGGGTTGCCATTTCTGGTTTCAACGTGACTGGCGCCAGACGTTCTTGTGCTGTCATGCCAACTGCGCCACCAGTGGACACTTGCACGATCACATCGCAACGCTCACGAACTTTGTTGATGATTTGGCGATAGACTTCTTTATCTTGGGTTGGCGTGCCGTCGTCATAACGTCCGTGTACGTGCACGATAGAGGCACCAGCTTTCGCGCATTCGAATGCGGCATCGGCGATTTCGTCTGGGGTGATGGGGAGATTGGGTTGTTGTTCGCGGGTGACTTCTGCGCCGGTTAGGGCGGCGGTGATGATGAGTTTTTCCATGTTTTGCCTCTTATAGTTGGCGTTTTTTCTAACTAATTTATTGGCTTATTTGTAGGGCGGGTGCAACCCGCGCTGCGCTGAACCTTTCAAACTTCGTTTTGAGATTCGCGCGCGTTTAACGTTCACCGGTCGGGGGTAGCCCGACAGCTAGTCACCTTTTTTGCTTCGCCAAAAAAGGTAACCCCAAAAAGGCGACCACGCTGCCACTGCCCTTCGGGTTCCCAATTATGCAAGACAAAAAATGGGAAAGCTTCGAAACTCGCTTCGCTCAAACAACGAAGCTTTCTTTATCCATTTTCTGTCCTGCACAATTGGCAGTGTCAGAAGTGGATGAAAGTCAAAAACAACAGCAACATCAACATCAAAACAATCAGTATCGAAGGATCTACTTTTTTCTAATAGCAGTTGTTGGCCGTTGTTTTTGACTTTGCCTTTGACCTGCCCCCGTTTGAGACGATGTAATTTGTGCGTCACAGAAAATGGATAAGAAAGTGTTGTTGTTTGAGCCGAAGGCGAGTTTCAACACTTTCCCATTTTTTTGTGATGCACAAATTATGCTGGAGCGTAGCGTAAGCACCCGAAGGGCGAGTCTACGGTCGCCTTTTTTGGCTTACCTTTTTTGGCGAAGCAAAAAAGGTAAGTGGCTGTCGGGCCACACCCGACCTACGAAAAGTCACTCAACCAAAAACATCAAAACAAAATGACAAAACTAAACCACAAAAAACCCATCCCCATCCCAACCTTCCCCTTGAAGGGGAAGGAGTAATGCGAGCACTACATTCAGCAATCACTCAATAAAAACAATCAGCGTTTTACACGCTGAAAATCCGCCGGCACAACACAAGTCCCAGAAGCCTTACAAACAACCACAGGCTCATCCAACACATCAGCAGCAGAAACCTGCCCCGCAATCTTCGCAGGCGAAATCACCTTACGCGCTTCAAATTCCATCTTACGCGAGGTCTTGCCCATAGAAACAATACGACCTGTCGCTTCAATGTAGTCACCCGCAAACACCGGTGCCATAAATTGCACATTGTCATACGCGACAAACAAGCCTTCGTCACCATCACTACGAATCAATAACTCCGTCGCGACATCGCCAAACAAATTCAACATCTTCGCGCCATCAACCAGATCACCCGCATAGTGTGCATCGTGCGAACCCATGCGTAGACGTATCATGCTTGTGTATTTGGATAAATCTTCCATATCTTTCTCTTCCGATAGTTAAGCAGCGTGACGTTTAATCCACTCATGAATCGCAAATGAAGCAACATCTTCTGCATACGACTTGGTACCGAAACCCGCATCGTAACCCAACTCCTTCGCTAATTCATGGGAAATACGTGGGCCACCGACCACCAAGATCACTTTATCACGCAAGCCTTCTGCTTCTAACAGATCAGATAACTTCGTCAAATTATCGAGGTGAATATTCTTTTGCGTCACTACTTGCGACACCAAAATCACGTCGGCTTTTTCTTCAATCGCACGGGCGATCAATTCTTCTGAATCGACTTGTGCGCCCATATTGATCGCGCGAACTTCATGATAGCTTTCTAAGCCTTTGTGGCCGTTATAGCCTTTCATATTCATGATCGCGTCGATACCGACGGTGTGCGCGTCGGTCTCGATACACGCGCCAATAACGACCATACGACGTCCCATTTTTTCCGCAATCAAGGCATCGATCGCATATTTATCCAGCGTTTCATATTCTGGCTTAACCACTTGGAAGCTCGATAAATCGACTTGATGTTTGCACTGACCATACACAACGTAAAAGCTAAAACCCTTACCCATGTCTTCGCTGTGGACGACCGCTGGCTCTTCTAAACCCATCAACAGTGCCAAACGCTTTGCACCTTCTTTTGAAGTCTCATCGAGTGCAACCGGTAAGGTGAAAGAAACTTGTACGCGACCATCGTTCATGGTGTCGCCGTAAGGTTTAACCCATTGTTCTGGTTTTTTGATATCTGCCATTGTTGTCATGTTATTCTCCTTAGGCTGCATGGTTTGGCAACGTCGTTGGCAACATCAATTGTGGGAAGGGATTGTAGTAATCCGCTGCTTTATTGATCACGCCAGCCAAACCTTTGCCGCCAGTTGGGGTGCGTGAAATCTCGGCAAAAGTGCCCTTACCAATTGCGGCCGATAAACCCATTGCTTCAATCTCTGCAAGAATTTTTTCTGTCTCTGCCAACACTTCTTGTGCGCGGGTTTCGATCTTTCCACCGGATTTAAATTCGATTTCTGAGTTCAAATCTTTCATCGTACCGAACACATACTTCGCATTTTGAATTGCCAAGAAACGATCTTGAATAAATGGCGTATGAATCGCCTCAGTCATCATGCCGAGCAAATGAATATTTTGATTTGTTACGGTACTGACGATGTTAAATAAAGTGTCCTGAACCTGACCTTTAAAAATATTGCCTGTCATGTGTTTGGTTGGCGGCATGTATTTCAATGACGCATCTGGAAATACTTGACGCACCAATTGCGCGTGCGCCATTTCCCACAAGAAGCCGTTTTCTAATTCAGGATTAATTTCAAATGCATGACCGAGACCCATTTGATCTGGCTGCAAACCAGACAAATACGCAAACTGTTCGTTGATTAATTGAGATGCCAAGACGGTGTGCGCCGCTTCGTAGGCATCTGCCGTCGTCAAATAATTGTCTTCACCGGTGTTAATGATAATGCCCGCATAGGCATTCACCATGCGTGAGAAGAATTGATCGATGAAAGTACGCTTCATATTGATGTCGCGGAAGATGATGCCGTACATCGAATCATTCAGCATCATATCGAGACGTTCAATCGCGCCCATTGCCGCAATCTCTGGCATACACAGACCTGAGCAATAGTTAGTCAAGCGAATATAGCGACCGAGTTTTTCGCCAACTTCATCCAAAGCAGCGCGCATCAGTTTGAAGTTTTCTTGGGTCGCGTAAGTACCACCGAAACCTTCGGTCGTTGCGCCATACGGCACGTAGTCGAGCAAACTTTGACCAGTAGAGCGAATCACCGCAATGATGTCGGCACCCTGTTCCGCTGCGGCACGTGCTTGCACCACGTCTTCGTAGATATTGCCGGTCGCAACAATCAAATATAACCAAGGTGTTGGTGCTTCGCCCATGGTCTCGATTTGCTTCGCGCGGAATGCACGTTGACCAGCAATGTGTTGACACATGATCGCAGCTTGCACTTCGGTTGCTTTGCGAGCCGCATCGGCGTCTTTCGGCAAAGCTAATGTCAGTGTGCCTTTAGAAACTGCCTCGGCCACTTGTTGAGCTGTCAGATTGTGCTCTTGCATGGCAGCGACGACGATTGGTGCGGCGCCATGTTGCAATAAGTTCTGTGCTTGTAAATGATCAACAACAACGTTAGGCAAAGGCACATAGTTTTCATCAATGCCGTCGATACCAAGCAAACGCAAAGTCGCGCGCTCGACCGTCGTCGTCGTGTACTGTGACATTTCGTCGAACACCTGACGTGCAATGCGACGCGCGGAATCACGTGCGCGGTCGATTTGTGCCTGATCTAGTTTTAATTGGCTCATGCTACTTCTCCTGTTTCTTTAATTTTTTCATTGGAAGTTGCTTCGAGGACGACGTCACAAACGTCGTAGCCAACAAAAGCAGCTTTCGCGACTTGCAAGAACTCAGCAGCCTCAAAGCTACCACCCATGGGCGAAAATGGATTCAAGGTAATTCCCGTCAAATTAATGCCACGATACCCGACTAATTTCGCACCGAGTTTTTGAAAGATCAATAAATCGGTATTTTCTATAAATAATTTCGTGCCATCTGCAACAACCACGGTCAATGCTGGATGACGTTCTGCCAAGCTGCTCAGAGCACGCCACAAATTGCGCCCCACTGCGCCGCTTACGGCGATGGTGCCGACCTTGGCATCGATGTATTCCATCAACTTCGCACCCGCATTAAGGGTAGCGATTTCTTCTAAGAAGAGGACCTTTCCATCTTGATCCCAAATGCCAACGCCACCTTGTGTAAACACGGCTTCACATTGGGCTTTGACATGATCATCTGCTTGCTTGATGCCAAGGATGCCAAGACGGTCGCGGGTCTTGCGGATCACATCTTGAATACCGCCACCAATTGCAGCACCAGTCGCTAAAATCACGCCATCGGCAATCGCTGGAGACGCATGATGACTGCGGCCTAAAGCGCCATCCAAAATCACCAAGCTTGCACCGCATTGACGCAGACGCGCTATGACTTTTAGTTGATCACTGCCACGCGATGCGCCAGCAACTTCCATCTCGCCATATTCCAACACCTTGACCACCAAAATCTCCCCCATAGGGCTGTCGATTTGTGTTGAGTCAATTAACTTCCAACGCACTTTGGCACGCTGCAAAGTCTCACGTGCGGTGGCAACTAGATTGCCTGGCCACACCATGATGGGTGGTTTTGGATTGAAGAAAACTTGATCTCGGTCTTCGCCATCACGACCGATTGAGGTCAAGCCTATGTCCACTTGCGCTGCCGCTGCTTGCGCCAGCACGTGATTCATCGCGACAGTCTTACCGGTGTTTTTGGTCATGCCCATCACCGCTAAGGTTTGCATGCCACTATCGTGGATGCGTTGCCATAGCGGGCTGGTTTTGATATGACTTAATGTGGGATGTTTGAACTCCATCGTCGGCAGCTTTCTCAGTTCTAGAGCGAAATTAAACGTAGAGTTCTGTGAACAACTGACGCAATTTTTCACTCTCGCGCAAGAGCGCTAAAGAATGCTCTGCGTGACCTGTCGCATAACCATTACCAACGATCATTTCCACGTCTTTACCTACACCTTCTGCGCCTAAAGCAGCCGCGGTGAAGCTAGTTGCCATTGAGAAGAAGTAAATTTTGCCGTGCTGCTTAGTGGACAAAATACTGCCCATTTCCGTGTTCCGGATATTCACGCAATTAATGACTAAATCCGCCATCGCGCCATTTGTGACCTTGGATACCGCTTCCATCAAAGCTAAAGCATTGGTCGCATCAACTTGCAAAGTATGATCAGCCCAACCTAATTCTTGCATGCGTTTGCAGTCTTTTTCAAACGGAGAAACACCGATCACGCAGCCGTTTTTACCGGCGCGTTTTTTCGCTTCGTACACACACAAAGTACCAGACTTGCCACCACCGCCGATAACAACAACGGTGTCGCCTTCTTTCACCAAACGTGCGGTCTGCGCCGGTGCGCCAGCCACGTCCAAAATAGCGAGCGCCATTTTTTCATCGATATCATCTGGCAACTTAGCGTACAAGCCGGTTTCAAACAAAATCGCTTTACCTTTGATATCGACCTGATCTTTTTGCATATGAATTTTGACGATTTCATCAATGCGCAAAGGTGTCAATGACAAGGAGACCAAGGTAGCAATTTTGTCGCCTACTTTTAAGTCAATCTTGCCAGCTAAGGATGAACCAATTTCCAAGATCGTTCCGATCAACATACCGCCAGAACCAGTCACCGGATTGTGATGTTTACCGCGCTTTTCAACGATGCCTTTGACGATTTCTGCCACTTTGGCTTCATCGCCATTCGCTTCTTGTTTGATTTGCGTAAAGCTGGCGGCGTCGATATTTAACGCAGAGACGTCGATCAGGATTTCGTTGTCTGTGATCTCCATCGTGTTATCGATCTTCCACGCGCCTTGTGGCAAGACGCCTTGTGGTTCGATAACGCGGTGAATTCCGTAGGGGGAGCTTGGTGTTGTGAATGTCATGATGAGCCTTACCGGAAATTTTATTTGCAGTGATGTGACGAATGCTGGGGTAGGACAGCTAAGCGAAGTCAAATTGTAGGGCGGGTGCAAGCCGCGCCGCCAGAACGTCGTATAGGGTTAAACGACCTAGGTGCGGCGCGGGTTGCACCCGCCCTACTCAATTCACTTCAACACTTAGTCCATATCTTAGTTACTACGCGTAGGCAAACTAAAGTTATGACCCAAGCCAGGCATATCGATAGTCATGCCTTTGTAGTTACGGCACTTGACTGTGGTGCCGCTACCGTCTGGCAATTCTTCTTCACGTACATAAGTAGGAATGATAGGCAATTTACCCAAGCCACCCAAACCGTCTACCACGAAGGTTGGTACTGCTGGGCCACTGATCCAACCGCGCAAGCCTTCATACAATTCAATCATACGGTGATGTGGCACGATGAAGTGCGCTGCGCCTTCGACCATGTCTGTGGAATACACATAGTAAGGACGTACGCCCATTTCAATGGTTTGCATGAACAGATCACGCATCACCATCACATCATCATTCACGCCTTTCAAACAGACTGTTTGCAAGCCCATCATGATGCCGGCCTTTTGTATCATCTTGACGCGCTGACGCAGCAAAGGTGTGATTTCTTTTGGATGACCGATATGGATATTGATCATCTGTACGCGATGCTTTTCCAATACCGCACACAACTCTGGTGTAACGCGTGTTGGCAATTGCACGACCATACGAGAACCCATACGCAAGAAGCGAACATGCGGTGCACGACGACGAATTTCGCCGAGGATATAGTCCAAGCGCTCATCGGTAAATGTCAGTGGATCGCCACCAGACAAGAGCACATCTTCAATTTCTGGATTGCTAGCGATGTAGTCAATCGATGCTTCGATTTCGTCTTTCGCAACGGAACCATCAGGCTGCGACACCATACGCTTACGTGTGCAGAAACGGCACAAAGTTGCGCAAGTATTCGAAACCAAGAACAACACGCGACGTGGATAGCGATGCACCACGCTAGTACCAGGAATGGTGTCACCTTCTTCGCCTAATTGATCCAAAGAAGTCGCGAAACCTGGGATGGTTTGCTCATGGTGCGAAGGCATGTATTGCAAGCGAATAGGGCAATTTGGATCATCTTTGTCCATCAATTTCGCCATGTAAGGCGTAATTGCTACCGCGAATTTTTTGTAGACGGTGTTGTCGACGTCTTCCACATTATTCAATACGCCCATCAATTCAGAATGGTGAGAATAACGACGCGTGAATTGCTTTTGCCAAGATTCTGACTCTGGATCATAAGCGTCTAATTCTTCGCGTGTCAGTAATTTCTTGATAGGATTAAATTCGACTTTTTGGTCCATGATTTGTCTCTCTCTGTTGTGTCGCGGTTGTGTCACTGTGACGGCAAAATGTGATGGGTACCCATATGAGTAACAGGGAGATAGTGTAAGGACGTGTTGTGCCGCAACAAACGCACAAAATGACTTAAACAGCAGACAAAAATCAGTCATAATGCATGACATTCAAACAAAGTGCCTGAAATAGACCTCTGCACACCCTACTGTGCGGCTAAATTTTGAATCTGCGATGAAAGCAAGTGCTATAGCACAGGTGCGCTTCTCGATCCAAACTTTGACCGCTCGCTACGGTTGTGCTGAGGTCTCTGAAAGCTAGCCGAAATCCGCCATGCCTAATAAGATAGACCCGCTCGATCAGCAAATCATCGATTTACTCAAAGTGAACGCCCGCCTCCCCATTGTGGCGATGGCCAAAGCCCTAGGCTGCGCCCGCAGCACAGCTCAATTGCGCTTAAAATCCTTAGAAGACCGCGGCATCATCAGCGGCTACACAGTGGATATCTCGGTCAGTCGCAGCCGCCCCAGCATACGAGCGATGGTGCTCATTTCAATAGAATCACAACACGAACCCGAAATCATGCGCGCACTAACCAAGCGCCATGAAATCATCAAGCTCTATACGGTGTCAGGTCGCTACGATTTATGCGCGATGCTGTCCACCGAATCCACCCACGAGCTTGATGCCGTGATTGATAAAATACGTTTAATAAAGGGAGTGGTGGATACGTTCTCTACGATATTACTGTCGACTAAGCTGGATAGGCCGGAATGATGGTCAGAATGCTATTGAGTAGGTAGGTGCTGAGCGCAGCGAAGCCCAACGTCAACTCTACAGGTATATGTTTCATCGATTCTTCAAAACTTGTAAAGCTTGTGCACTCAAAATCTGGGGCTTAACGATAGCTTGAGCATCCGCATCAAACAATGGCGACCGCTTATAACTGCCGTTAACACGCGCCGCAATTGTCATCCACATGAAACGCAAAATAACGGGCAACACACCTTTTTGCACTGGTTTTGGCTCCCCCGTCGCTGATTGCGTTTCGAAGCAAGCCGTGACAGGTCCAAAATCCTGATCGATACGCGGACGCTCTAATGCTGTATGAATCAAGCCAATAAAAGCCATCTTGGGATCAGGCATAGTATTGCCAATCGGTGACTTACAACAAGCAGCATACCAACGCAGCATTCCTTTATCACTCAAACGTACCACAGCAAGATGTTCACTGCCTTGTATCAACTGCAAGCGCGCCTGACTTACTTGCACAATTTCCGTACCACCGTGCGCATCCAACACACGCTCCCCTTGCTCCAGAAAATGCGCAAAAGCACGACAATCACTGCAATAACAACGAATATGATTGCGCGTACCATCACCGACTATTTGCGCGCGGAATTGGCCACATTGGCATTGGATATTATGCATTTACGCCCTTTTTATTTAACTGTTTAAAAATCGGAATCGCTGGAAGATGCCCAACTCATGCACTCGAATTTATACACTCGGATTTATGCAATCATACTTTTGCTCATTTTTTACGTGACGCTCGTTTTCTCAACCTTGAAAGTACCAAACCTCGTGTAACAGACACTGATTCAGCAGATGGTTTTGACTTTACCTCATAAATACCTAAATACAAGAACACAACAGCAATACAAAAAATGAGCCAAGCCTCCATTATTGACGCGAATCGCCCATAAAGCTCTTTCAGCATGATAGCAATCCAAGCATTGCGTCTAAATTGTGAGAGATGAGAATGATCAGCAAACGCAATCGACAATGCGATCAATCCTAAAAATCCGCCGATTAGAATCATTCCAGCACCAAGAATCCTATTTCGCACTGTCACACTCCTCGCTTGCGGTGCTAACTGACCGACCCAAACGCACCATAGCAACACCAAATGCTAACACCGCAGCACCAGCACAGAGCCAGTGCAATCGGTCGAGCGGGAGCAAATGTAAGAATGGATTTAACGAACTAAAAGGTGCGAAGGGCTGCATATCACTATGCATGATGCCGTCCAGTACAATATGTGAATACACACCTATAGTCGCTCCCAAACAAACTTGTCTAACCGTCAAACCCAACCAGTCATAAAGATTGGGAACCCACTCCCTGCCGACCGCGATTCTTCGCGCCGCGACAAACATGAAAACAACAATAGGAACAACGAGAGTCGCGCCCAAGAAACTATGAAAAAACCGATGTAACGGAAACTGGCCGGTGAGCATGTAATACGCGGGCTCAAAGTCCATGAGGACATTACCCAACGCAAATGCAATGAAACTCAGCTGCTTGGGGAAAACCGCTTGAATTGCGGCACCAGGGCCAAAATGAAAAGGAGTAAATGGCATCTAAATTGTCTGTATTCCAAAAAAGGATATGCCAAATTAACAGGACGGTACAGAAAAGACAATGCACGCGGATATTTTTTTGCCATAGGGAGTTCTTTGAACATGATGCAAATCTGTCCAATTTTTAATACACACATCCTCATTTCGTACAGAAATCAATACATTGTGCGATCGCACAATTGCCTGAAATCAGCAAAATAAAAAATTCTACAAGCTGCTTGAAATAGTACGAATACCGAGTGCCATAATCGACCTCGGCTGATTACCCATCTGGTCACATACAACAATAAAAAGCGGCGTCGGAAATTAAGCATTTCCGGCGCTTTCTATTTTCAAGTAAGCGAGAGAGACATCATGATCGTAGGCGTACCTAAAGAAATTAAAAACCACGAATATCGCGTGGGCATGACCCCACCTTCTGTGCGTGAATTGACTTCACGTGGACATCAAGTATTAGTGCAAAAAAATGCGGGAACCGAAATTGGTTTGACGGATGAGCAATACCAAGCTGTCGGCGCTGAATTAGTCGACACCGCAAAAGAAATTTTCGAACGCGCCGAGATGATCGTCAAGGTCAAAGAACCTCAGCCTGTCGAATGTGCGATGCTGCGCCCAGGTCAAATTCTGTACACCTATTTGCATCTCGCCCCTGATCCAGAACAAACTGCGGCGCTGGTGAAATCAGGCGCGATCTGTATCGCTTATGAAACGATCACAGGAGCCAATGGTGGCCTGCCTTTATTGGCACCTATGAGCGAAGTCGCAGGTCGCATGTCTATCCAAGCTGGCGCAGCGCATCTAGAAAAATCCAAAGGCGGTATGGGCTTGTTATTAGGTGGTGTACCGGGTGTAGCACCTGCACATATCGTCATTATTGGCGCGGGAGTGGTCGGCACCAATGCGATGCAAATGGCCGTCGGTACGGGCGCACGCGTCACCGTGTTAGACAAGAGCATTGATCGCCTGCGTCAATTAGACTTAGTTTATGGCAATCGAATTTCAACAGTTTATTCCAATGCTCAATCAATCGAAGAGGCGGTATTGTCGGCGGATCTTGTCATTGGTGGTGTATTAGTTCCCGGCGCGGCGGCACCTAAGTTAGTCAGCCGCAATCTGATCTCACGTATGAAAAAAGGAGCCGTGGTAGTCGATGTGGCGATTGATCAAGGTGGTTGTTTTGAAACCTCACACGCAACCACCCATGCTGAACCGACTTATGTGGTTGATGGCGTCATCCATTACTGCGTAGCGAATATGCCAGGCGCGGTCGCACGTACCTCAACTTTCGCCCTAAATAACGCCACCGTCGGACATGCAATCGCGCTCGCTAGCAAAGGTTGGAAACAAGCACTGCGCGACGACCTACATTTGCGTAACGGTTTGAATGTATGCGAAGGTAAAGTGACCTATGCTGCCGTGGCGCATGATCTCGGCTATCAATATGTAGCAGCAGAAAGTGTCTTAAATTAATTAGGTTCAGATTATTGGAATAGACGACAAAAAAGCCAGCGAAGAAATTGATCATCGCTGGCTTTTCTCATTTCAGCCTTCAGCTTTGTACTGAAGCTCTTATTTTCCAGCGCTCACGCCGCCGATACCGTCGACCGTTTTACTGATCGATTTAGGATTACCAAAATAATTTAAAGAACCTATGCCTTGCACATTGGCTTTGAGTTTCTCCGTTGCAGTCACCTCAACAGAGCCAATACCTTCCACAGTCGCATCCACATTTTCTGCAACTAAAGCTTTCGCATCGACGAAACCCACACCCTGTGCACGCAATTTAAAATCGCGTACTTTACCGCTCATTTTCAACAAGCCAACGCCTTCATAATTCAACTCAAAACGATCGCCCGCAATTTTGCTGACAGTCGTCAATCCGGCACCTTCCATTTTGAATTTTGTGAGCGCGGGCATCGTGACGATTACTTTCAAATCATCTGAGATGCGAATATTCTTTTTTTCTTTGTAGCTGATCAAAAGCTCATCACCAGAAATATCCGTAATGATTTTTTCCATGTACTTGTCATCGCCCTTGATCGTAATTGAATGGGCGCTACCCACCACGACTTCTACCGACAACGCACCTTGGGTACGTATCGTATTAAATGGAGTGACCTTGCGTACTTGTTCACCCGCGCTAGCTAAAGTGCTGGCGAGTGCAAGACCGATGGTGAAACATGAAATCCAAACTTTACGCATGATGAGCTCCAGAGAAATAGGTTAATAATTAATCGATGAATTTATCGGTGATTTTTTTACATAAGAAAACTGCGATGAAGGCAGTTTGCCTATGTTTTATGGTTTTGTCTGGCGAATTCGATGAACTGTCGTTTTATGGGTGCAGAATGCAAAATGCCTATCCGTGGCTGCCGACAACAATAAAAAAACGGCGCATAAAGCGCCGTTTTTACCTGACTCGAAAGCTAATTATTTGCTTGTTGCTGGAGTCGATGCTGCTGTTTTTTCTACTGCTTTGTCTGTATGTTTTTTCACCGCTTTATCCGCGTGTTTCGCAGGTGCTGTCGCTGCTTTCACATCGGCACTGGCTGCAACTTTTGCTGCCGCTGGTACGCTAGCGGCGGTAGAGGCTACGGCGGCTGTCGCACTTGGCGCTGCGGTCGCCGCACTCGCTGCTTTTACATCTACTTTCGCGTCTGTTTTTGCTTCCATTTTTGTTTCCGTTTTTGCTGCCGCTTTATGTGCAGCTGCTGCGGTATGTGTAGAAGCTGCGCTTGCCGCGGCGGACGCTGCTGCCGCTGGTTTTACTGAAGCAGCTGGAGCTGCTTGAGTTTGATTTGCTTGAGCCAAAGCTGCGCCAAAAGAGATTGCTGTAGCAACGACTGTCAATGCGATTTTTTTCATGATAATTTCCTATTAAGTGAACTGAATAAAGACATAAAAGTGAGTGCTAATCCGGTGCTGCTTTTTTTACTAACTCGCAGTGCTTGCTGCGTACTCCAATAACGAGACCCGTATTTTTTCTGTTGACACGAATTTGAAATTTTTTTGAAAATTTTTTATAGGTTCCGAAACTGACACATAAAGCATGCTTAACTTGACGATGAGTATACGACATCAATAAAGCGGCAATGAACCAATGAATAGCAACTGGCTCACTATAAGATTCAATTAAGTAGCGCTGGCAACAATACGAAAAGCGCAGCCAGATGGGGCTATTTTCACCGCTTTCAAGTCCCCAAAAATTTAAATTATTTCCTCTTGAAAAGCCGTTTTTCTATCTACATATCGGTATCAGCAGATGCTCAAGTGAGGTCTGCGAAATACAATCGCTTCACTTTATAAGGATATATATCATGCGTAATTTTGACTTCTCTCCACTCTATCGTTCTGCCATTGGTTTTGATCGTTTGGCGCATCTGTTTAATGAAGCACAACGTGCCGAAGCAACACCAAGTTACCCACCCTACAATATTGAATTGGTCACTGAAGATCAGTATCGTATCAGTATGGCGGTCGCCGGATTTGATCGCAGTGAAATTGATATTGAAACCGAGCGTGATGTATTAAAAGTAGTCGGTCGCAAAGCGAAACCTGAAACCCAAGGTACCTATCTGCATCGTGGTATTGCTTCACGTGATTTCGAACACAGCTTCCGCCTCGCAGATCACGTCAAAGTCGTCGGTGCACGTTTGGACAATGGTTTATTGAATATCGAACTACAACGTGAAATTCCTGAAGCCCACAAACCACGTCGTATTTTGATTGATGGCGATAGCTTACGCTCGGTACCTTCTTCCGAGCAGCTACAGGCCGCATAAATTTTTTTAGATAGACCTGTAATAAATTTGTTGTTATCTACTTTTTTGTAAGTTCCCCTCCTGGCGTGGCTGGCAACAGTCACGCTTTTTTTTATTCCGATTTTATTCAGATTTTATTTCGGTCTCTTTCCAACAATTGATTCCAATATGCGAATTCGACTCTGTTAAGATACTTGCCAATCAAGTTCAAAACGGGGAGAAAATTCATGCATCATTTTAAGAAAATTCTGTGTGGCGGTTTACTGCTAACCTCTCAAATTCTCTATGCTCAACCAGTGGCACAGGGAGCACAAGTAGCAACCGTAAGAGTCGATGTGCTACACAGTGGCAACGCCAAACAAGAACACTACGCCTTAGATCGTGTGCTGATAGAACCATTACCGTGGCCTGGCAATTTAAAGAAGGCTATTGACACCAGCAATCGTGGCGTCAACTTGTTTGAGGTCAGAGATAGAGCGAGTGGCGCTCTGCTATATTCACGCGGCTATTCTACTGTTTTTGGCGAATGGCAAAGCACCGCAGAAGCTGCGAAATTAGATAGAGGTTTTCAGGAATCCTTGCGTTTTCCAAAACCGAATCACCCAGTCAATCTACGCGTACTCAAACGCGATGACAAAAATCAATTTCAAACCGTATGGAGCGTCGATATCGATACCGATGCGCCAGATGTGATTCGAAAACTTCCTGAATCCAAACTCAAACCCATTCCTATTCATGTCAGTGGTAATTCCGCGGAAAAAGTCGATTTGCTGATTATCGGTGATGGCTACACACAGCAGGAAATGAAGAAATTCGTCGCCGATGCCAAGCGTATGAGTCAATATTTATTCACTGTTTCACCATTTAAAGAGCGCGCCAAAGATTTCAATATTTGGGGTCTGGCTGCGCCCACCAAGGAATCAGGCGTTTCAAGACCATCGACAGGCCAATATCGCGCCTCCAGCCTCGGTGCGAGCTACGATATTTTTGGTAGCGAGCGCTATGTCTTGACCTTGGACAATCGCGCCCTACGCGACATCGCACAAAATGCGCCTTACGAATTTATTGAGATATTGGTTAACAACGAGACCTATGGCGGCGGCGGAATTTTTGGACAATTCTCTACGGCAGCGGCGAACAACGATTGGGCTAATTATTTATTCGTACACGAGTTCGGCCATCATTTCGCTGGCCTAGCAGATGAGTACTATACCTCGCCGGTCGCCTATCAAACGGGCGGTGAAATCAAGCAAGAACCATGGGAACCCAATGTCACCGCGCTGAAAGATCCCTCTCAACTAAAATGGCAACAACACGTAAAGGCGGGCACTCACCTTCCTACAAACTGGCCCAAAGAGCGCTATGAAGAAGCGTCGCGCGCATATCAAAAAATACGCGCAGAGCTAAGAAAAAACAATCGCCCAGAATCAGAAATGAGTGCACTGTTTAAAAAAGACTTAATAGACTCGACCCTGTTATTTTCGAAAGATCCCAACTATCACAGCATAGGCGCATTTGAAGGTGCCAACTACGAAGCAAAAGGCTATTACCGCTCACAAATGCAATGCCTGATGTTCGACCGAAGCGATCAATTTTGCCGCGTCTGCCAAGATGGGATTAGCAGCATCATTGATCTTTATAGTAGATAAGCAAACCAGTATTGGCGGCAGTTATCATCGCATTTAATGTGATGTAATTCATACAGCTCATCAAATTAAATTGAACGAAATGCTCTGAGGCACAGGCGAGCAGGCTGCCTGCTCAGAGCTGAAAATCGATACCCACAATCACTGGTATTAAACGAAGACTGCACTTTCTTTGCACCACCCTTGCACCTAGCAGTATCTCTTCCCTGCCTATATTGTATTGCTACTTTTGCTCAGTTCTAGTTGTCGAGGTCTCCAATGCCTCATATCCATCCATCGCCACCGCCAAGATCGCGCTTCGTTCATTCAACTCAAGCACTATCGTCCTAAAATTTTCGGATAGTTTTTTTCATAGACGAAACAAGTTGCCCAAAGAAAAGTGGTCTATACAAGCAAAAATATCTAGTCTAAAAATTTATAAAATCCAAGTATTTTTTCCTTATTTTCAATCATTTTTTTGATGATTGACTTGTTAATTTCAAATCAACATACTCTCTTTCTATTGATTAATTACTATCGATTTAAAAGCAAGTTCTTACTATAAAGTGGCGACGGTGTTCCGCGCCAACATAAATAAGGGAGTCACCAACATGAAGATCAAACATTATCTGCAACTAAGCTTACTCAGCGCCGCCATCGCGTCCAGCTTTGCTCAAGCGGAAATCAAAACCAATTATTTAGCGAATGTGCGTCCATTGATCAAATTCAATGAATTGACACGTACCGAAAAAGTTATTTTGGCGCAGCAGTCTCAATTGTTATTGCGTGATTTGTATGTGAATCGTTATCAAAAAAATGAGTTCTACGGCACCAATCCGAATTTCTCCGGTCACGTTGATCCCGCCGTCAAAGTGCAGGAAGTCGTCAATAAAATTGATAGTCTCAGCACCAGCGATTTGCACAAAAATCTAAGTCAAATTTTTGTCAGTCAACGTGACTTACATTTGAACTATAACTTCCCATTGCCGCATGCGGCGTTTATTAGTTTTTTACCGTTTAATTTTGCGCGTACGGCGTCCGCAAGCAATCAAAACGAAGTGCGTATCGGGAATATTTATGCTGTGTTCTTTGATGTGTTTTTCCCCGATCAACGCAAGCCTCAAGTCGGCGACTTGGTACTTGAATATGATGGCGTTCCTATTCAACAAGCGGTAAATAATGCGGTCATCAACGGTAACGGTGCCAATTTATATGCGGGTTTTTCACGCGCTTTGCAATATATGACTTTCAGCTCACAGGCGGCGAGTTTGCCTCCAGCCAAAGATAAGATTAGTTTGAAATTGAAGTCAGCCCGTACTGGCGAAGAGTACAGCATTACGATTCCTTGGATGAGCCAATACGATGATGCTGATTTGGCGCCAGCATTAGTCAAAAATGCAGCCAACACGAATACAGCTAACATCAATGCTTTGGCGATGAGTAATGAGCCGATTCAAGAACGCTACAACCAATTCCTCGCGCGTAATTTGAATCAAGATAGTGCTGCTTTCACGAGACAGGCAACGGCCGAACCGTCGATCAAATGGTCCATCGTGATCCGTGGTGACAAGAAGCTGGGCTACATCAGTATCGGCTCCTTTGTTCCCAGCGCTGTCACGGATAACGGCGCGTTAGCCATTATCGCCAATTTGCTACGAAATCAATTGGCAAGCACAGATGCTTTGGTGATCGACGTGCGCAATAACGGTGGCGGTAGCATTGTCTATGCCGACAAATTGCCGCAAATGTTCATGCCTGGTAACGCCACGACCAATTCAGCGCGTCTACTCAATACCTCGCTGAATTTTAAATTCCTGAATCAAGACATCTTTAAACAATACTGGCCAAATTGGGTGCAGCTGATTACCGACGCTCAAAAAACCAATAATCGTTATAGCAAAACCGGTGTATTCACCACACCGCAAGATGCCAACACGATGGGACAAATGTATTACAAACCCGTCGGCGTATTAGCTAATGCTCGCAGTTATTCTGCAACCGATTTGTTCACCTGTGCCATGCAAGATAATGGTGCAGCCACTATTTTCGGCGAAGATAGACAGACGGGTGCGGGTGGCGCCAACGTCTTAGAACATGGTTTCTTTAACGCGTTTGCTCCCGAAGTGTTTACGGCTTTACCGGGTGGCGTTTCTATGCGCGTCTCTTGGCGTCAGAGTATCCGTAGCGGTTACAACAACGGCAGTATGATAGAAGACCAAGGTTGCACCGCGAATGTGGACGTGCCGCGCAGCTTAAGCGATTTAAGCAATGGTGATCAAACTCAGTTCGACAAAATTGCTGACGCCTTATTAGCAAAACCTTTGAACAAATCTTTCCATCGTTTTGTGAGCCCTGTCGGTAATATTTTAAGTCTGCCAGCCAGTACGCGCAGCTTTAGCTTAGAAGTCGCCAACACCGAACACGTCAAGGTCTATGTCAATAACGTCTTACTCAAAAGCCATTATGTGGGTATTTACGGCAATCCACGTGCCGTCAGCTTGAGCTTACCGGTCAAAGCAGCTGGTGAACAATATCAAATCGCTTTTGTCGGTACCGATGCGGGTCATACGCCATTATGGAACACCAAGCGTATGGTGAATGTAACCAACTAAGTTCAACAGCTATTAGAAAACCTGGTAGAAATTAGCGCTGATCACTTCATCGCGCTAATTTCTCCAGCCCATGATAGTCCCCTCACCCCTAGATCGTGCATGATCAAGTTTCCAATCTACTGGGCTAGCTGTATTTTTAAAATTCGCTTTTACGTCCAAATTTTTATCGAATTGATTAACTTGATTAACTTGATTAAGGCTAATCCAAATCGGAACAACAACGTACCAAAAATTCGCGTAGCCATTGATTGCCTTCATCCTGCGCAAAACGACGATGCCAGAAAATATTGGTTTGCAAGCGTGGTAGCTTAAGCGGTGGTTTGATATAGGCCAAACGGAATACGGGTGCAGCGCTTGCTGCGAGCTTTTGTGGAACAATCGCCACCAGATCGCTACTACTGACGATGTAGGGTACTGATGAAAAATGCGGTACCGTGAAACTGGCAGCGGCGGTGATACCTGCTTTTTCTAAACATAAATTAATTTTGTCGTACGGACTTTCTTGGCTAGACACGATCAAGTGCTCTGCCTTTAAAAAATCTTTACTCGATATGCCGTCCCTCAAGATAGGATGCTGCTGTCGATATAGACAAACATAGTCTTGCTGAAATAGTCGTCGATGATACAACGCACCAGGCATCGCTTCAAACGCACCAATCGCAAGATCAATCCTGCCAGTTTCCATGGCCGCCATCAGATCAATACTGTTGGCTCGGATGGTCGAGATCTGCACATGCGGGGCAGCGCGCCGACATTGCGCTATCAAAATCGGCATGAAATGCATTTCTCCCACATCCGTCATTGCGATTGTGAAATGTCGCTGGCTATTCGACACATTGAATACTTCTTGTTGATTCAAGGCCTTAGTAATGTTGACCAGCGCAGCGGCAATCGGATCGGCCAGTTGCTGTGCCAATGGCGTTGGCTGCATGCCCTGAGAAGTGCGCACAAATAATTCATCATTAAACGTTTTACGCAAACGTGCTAGCGCATTGCTGACCGCTGGTTGCGATAAATTGAGCTTGCGCGCCACACTAGAAATCTGCCGCTCTTGAAACACTTCTTGAAAAACCACCAGCAAGTTTAAATCGATATCTTTGGCTTCTATCATAGTCGCTCCGAACTACTACCCATTATTGATTTTATGAATGATCTATATTTTAGTATTTATATCGTAAAAATGAAGGGATTGCACTACATTAGCGCATTCTCGTGTTTTCTCTATTTTGGATAAGATCATGACAACTAACTACATGAGCGGTTTCGCGAACGAATTTGCCACCGAGGCCTTACCTGGCGCTTTACCGCAAAATCAAAATTCACCTCAGAAATGCGCCTACGGTTTATATGCGGAACAAATCTCTGGCACCGCATTCACCGCGCCACGCCACGCTAATCGACGCTCTTGGACTTATCGTATCCGCCCAGCGGCCATGCATCAGCCTTTCGCACAGATTGATAATGGCAACATGACGAATAATTTCACCCAAGTCCCAAGTACCCCAAATCAATTGCGCTGGGACCCACAGCCTATGCCAAGCGCGCCAACCGATTTTATTCAAGGCTGGTTGACGATGGCGGGCAATGGTTCTGCCGACGCACAAACGGGTTGTGCTATTCATCTATACACGGCAAACCGTGATATGACGGATAAATTTTTCTACAATGCCGATGCCGAGCTACTGATCATTCCGCAGCAAGGTCGTTTGCACATCAAAACTGAACTCGGTTTACTAGATATCGAACCACAAGAGATTGCGGTGATTCCACGCGGCATACGTTTTCAAGTGACTTTGCAAGATGGAGAGGCGCGTGGTTATGTTTGCGAAAATTTTGGTGTGATGCTCAAACTGCCGGACTTAGGAGTCATCGGTTCTAATGGTTTAGCCAATCCACGCGACTTTTTAACGCCTATCGCTTGGTACGAAGACCGCGAAGGTGATTTTGAATTGGTCGCTAAATTTAGCGGTAATTTGTGGCGTGCAAAAATAGGCCATTCACCACTCGACGTCGTCGCTTGGCATGGCAATATGGCGCCGTATAAATATGACTTGCGCCACTTCAATACGATAGGTTCTATCAGTTACGACCATCCTGATCCATCGATCTTTTTGGTATTGCAAGCGCCGAGTAACACGCCAGGTGTGGACACGATAGATTTTGTGATTTTCCCACCACGTTGGCTGGCTGCAGAAAACACTTTCCGCCCACCTTGGTTCCATCGCAATATCGCCAGCGAATTTATGGGCTTAATTCATGGTCAATACGATGCAAAATCAGGTGGTTTCCGTCCGGGTGGTGCCAGCTTACACAATTGTATGAGTGGTCATGGTCCTGATGCACCGACCTTCGAGAAGGCCAGTCAAATCGACACCAGCACACCGCAAAAAGTGGATAATACAATGGCCTTTATGATAGAGACCAACACAATTCTCAAACCAAGCAGAGAAGCGATGGAGTCACCGCTTTTACAAGCTGATTATTTCCAATGCTGGCAAGGTATTAAAAAGAATTTCAATCCTAATCAGGCCTAACTAAGTTTAATTAACTAAGTTTAATTAACTATGTTTAACTAAGCCTAATTCAGACAAAAAAAGCACATACAGAAAGCACACTCAGCATGCCAGTACAACTTAATGAAACCCACGATCCAGCATTACGAAGCTGGATAGCATCGGCCAATGATGGTACGACCGATTTTCCGATTCAAAATTTACCCTTTGGCGTATTTCGCCGTGCTGGTAGTAGTGAGCAGTTCCGTATTGGTGTCGCTATTGGCGATCAAATTCTTGATCTCACTTTAGCGCAACAAGCTGGTATTTTTTCTGCCATCATGGACGCCAGACTAGCGCATGCTTTGGCTTCAACTTCTTTAAATGCCTTTATGGATTTAGGTAATGGCGTGTCTTCAGCAGTACGCTTGGCGCTGTCACAAGCCTTGCGCGAAGGTGCCTCGGCACAAGCAGCTCTGCATGCGATCTTGTTAGCACAAGCAGATGCCGAATACGCGCTACCTGCGCAAATTGGCGACTACACCGACTTCTATACTTCAGTACATCACGCGACTGCGGTAGGTAAATTATTCCGCCCAGATAATCCTTTGCTCCCGAATTACAAATGGGTGCCAATCGGTTATCACGGTCGCTCTTCTTCTATAGGCGTATCGGGACAGCAATTCCGTCGCCCTATTGGGCAAACCATGCCACCGACCGCGACCACACCCGTTTTCGCGCCGGCAAAACGTATGGATTACGAATGCGAAGTCGGTATTTTTATTGGGCAAGGCAATGCGCTGGGCGAAGCCATTGCTATTGATCATGCGGAAGACCATGTTTTCGGCATGTGCTTACTCAATGACTGGTCAGCACGCGATTTGCAAGCATGGGAATATCAGCCTTTAGGCCCTTTCCTAGCCAAAAATTTTGCTTCAACCATTTCGCCTTGGGTCGTAACGCTGGAAGCTTTGGCGCCTTACCGTAAAGGCTGGACGCGCGATGCTGCCGATCCACAAGCATTGCCTTACTTGGATCATGCCGATCTACGCAGCACGGGCGCGTTTGACATACAACTGGAAGTCTTAGTGCAAACAGAAAAAATGCGTCAAGACGGTACGCCAGCGCAACGCCTTTCTTTGTCGAATTTCAGCCACTCCTACTGGACCGTATCACAAATGGTCACTCACCATACCGTGAATGGTTGTAATTTACGTGCAGGCGATTTCTTAGGTTCGGGCACACAATCGGGTCCTTTACCGGAAGAAGCTGGGTCTTTGTTAGAGCTAACAGAAGGTGGAAAGAAACCTATTATCTTAAGCAATGGTGAGCAGCGTATTTTTATCGAAGATGGCGACAGTATTATCATACGCGGCTGGACACAAAAAGACGGTGCACCGCGTATTGGTTTTGGTGAAGTTGAAGGCCGTTTGTTACCTGCTCGCAATCTGGAGTAGTCATTAAAAAAGTTAGCTGGATTAGCAAATAAAGGCTGAAAGTAAAGCGTGCACACGGATGCACGCTTTTTTGTATTGCTCCAGCTTCACCGCTTCAGGTCAAGGATATTTCACTAAAATCGCCCAATTACCCCACATTGACCAGACTTAACGCATTTTTTTCTTCTCTAAGTGCCGAGAATTTGCTTAAATAGCTGCACTCTTAGAGTTTTATTCTTTGCAAATACAATACAGGAACAACATGGCGCGTTTATTTAGATTCTTTACTACAATTACTGTCCTCAGCGCAGGACTACTTACTGGCTGTGCTTCGGTACAAATGGCCCCATCTAATGAAGATGCACAAGCCAAAAATTTCACAGTCAATCCTCAATCTGCCAAGCTGTATATCTATCGCAATGAATTCATGGGACAGTCGATTAAAATGCCAGTCGAGCTTGATGGCAAAGAAATTGGAAAAACCATATCAAAAAGCTTTCTAGTTGCGACCGTAGCACCAGGCAAGCACAGTTTATTGTCAAAAGCTGAAAACGATTCTAGTTTAGAAATCGATACAGAAGCAGGTAAAAATTACTACATATGGCAAGAAATCAAAATGGGATTTCTGTCGGCACGTTCTAAATTGCAATTAGTCGATGCCGCCCAAGGACAAGCGGGTGTAAGAGAGTCTAAATTAATTGATACAGGCACCAATCCAGCGAAAGCTACAAATGCGGCAAATGGGAATAACGCGTCTACTGCTGGGACAACACCGATAACAAACCAGGCAGTTTCAACCACTGCAACGGCCACTCCACTCAGCACAACGAACGGCGATATGAAGATTGAGAAAGTGCCGTTTGAACTAGGCGTTTCCTCCATCACGGTAGAACGCATGGCCAAGCAAAATAGCTGCCAATCCGAGAAAGGTGCTGGTTTATTGTATAAAAAAGGACCGGTGGAAATGTATCGCATCGCCTGTGAAGATGGTCGTGAGTTAAAAGTACGTTGTGAATTGCGTCAATGCCAATTCTTTACACCATAATAAGTAACCCGAATCTCAGCGCTTAATCTCAGTTCTTAAACTCTGAATAAAAACGCGCCACCGTGACACATCCAAGTTCACGTGTGGCGCGTCTCATTTTATAAGAGGGATTTAGATGAATTAAACAATTAATACGTTTGTTTATTCAATATTTCTTGAACAATCTGCGCTTTAACTGCCGCTATCACAGGCAACCAATCCCCAATCTGCGATTGTCTGAACAAGCGCGCAGTTGGGTACCAAGGCGTATCATCCCGATCGTGCATCCACCGAAAATCGGCCTCATAAGGCAATAATAAATATAAAGGTTTGCCTAAAGCACCCGCCAAATGAGCAACCGAAGTATCGACACAAACTAGCAGATCTAAGCAATTGATAACAGCAGCGGTATCACAAAAATCCTCCAATTCTGGAGCCAAGATTTGTATCTGCCTACCAAAGCTTTGCATTATTTTTAGCCCCGTCTTTTCTGATGCCGAAAGCTCTTTCTGAAGCACATAAAAATCAGCTTCTAATTGCAACAAGGGGCTTATCGTCGCAAAAGAAATACTACGATTTTTATCATTCTGGTGATGCGGTGATCCAGCCCAGACTAGACCTACTTTTAAGCGCTTGCCAGACGCAATTTTCGAACGCCAATGTTGTACTTTTTCTGCTCCAACATCTAAGTACGGCACGTGGCTTGGTATATCCTCCGTTTGTAAATTCAACGCTAAAGGTAAACTCAATAGTGGGCATTGATAATCAAATGTAGGCATTAATTCTGGTTCAGCTGTACGCGCGAATACATTTAATGGCAAGCAACGCAATAGATTAAACAAACTCGCAGGCACTTCAAAAATTAGCTTTACATCTTCTCCACGCAAACGTTCTTGCACGAGCTCCAGCAAGCGGCAAAATTGTATCGTGTCTCCTAGACCCTGTTCCGCGTAGATCAATAAAGTGCTACCAGGCTCAAGCTTTTGGCCTAGCCATAGCGTTTGCTTAAAATCACGCCGAGAACTATCCCATTGAGCATTTTTCCAGCGCCACTCATACAAGCGCCAACCCTCGTCAAATTGCCCGAGGCTGAGCAAACACATTGCCTTATTGATACGCGGACTAACATAGTCTTCCGCAAGTTGCATAGCTCGATCAAAACGCTGCAATGCTTCCTCGAAACGACCTAGCTTTTGTAGCACGACACCCCAGTTATTTTGCATGATCGCAGACGACGCTTGAAGTTCATTTAATTGAAAGTAGCTGCGCTCGGCGTCTTCCCATTGTCCTTGCTGCATTTGTTGCCGCGCATGTGTCGACAAGGACATGATTACTGACCCTGAATCAGTTCTTCCTGAGGGATGAGAAAAATAACTCATTAATTCAACTACTACTTTTTTCAAAAGCGTGTGCCAATCGCTATTTAATTCCTGCCGAAATAGTCTTGCGCTGGCATACCAAGGACTATCTTCTCGCTGCTGTAACCAACGAAAGTCAGGTAAAGAAGCTAATAATATCCAACACGGTTTCCCCATGGCGCAGGCCAAATGTGCGACCGAAGTATCTACGGTAATCACCAAATCCATCTGCTGGATCAACGCTGCCGTATCCGAAAAATCCTGTAAATCCTCACTATGTTGGTATATCTGTTGTTCTTGCAGTAATCGCTGATCGTTCAGACTGATTTCTTTTTGCAGGCTATGAAATTCCCATTCTGCTTGTATGCCTAATGGTGCAGTGGTTTGTGTTGGTGATTGCGATTGCATTTGCAGAGCAGCCAACAGCTCGGATAAAGGCAGACTACGTTTTTTGTCGTTTGCATGTTTGGTAGAACCTGCCCACACTAAGCCAACGCGGGGTTTATGACCTAGTGGCATTTTGCGCGACCATTTATTAACTGAAGATTCTGGTGCAAAAATATAAGGCCCTGGGTCGGGAATGTTTTCCAGGCGAGTATTGAACACCGCAGCTAAACTCACAATCGATATTTGATAATGGAATGCAGGTATGGTGGCTCCAGCAGAGACCACCAGTATCTTTTCAGCAGATGGCCAGCGAGACACACTGAGCTTTATGAGTGTGTACAAATCTTTATTGACGACCAAAATAACTTGAGCTGCGAGGGAGGCCAGCTGCATCGCGTAACGACAAAATTGTATGGTGTCACCATAACCTTGTTCGGGATGCAGTACGATGATTTTATCCGTCAAACTATCACGTCCATTCCAACGAGGAAAGGCGTTCAATTCCGGATGCAACGCCATTGAAGCCGCATGATTTCGTGCTTCATAAAGCGGCCAGCCCGCGTCAAAATGACCTAGGAATAGGCACAACATCGCTTTATTCGCTTGCGCAATTTTATCTTCAGGTACTTGCTGCAAAGCGTAATCGTAAGCCTGCATTGCCTCGTCAAAACGATGTAAATTTTGCAGCGCCATTGCACGGTTATTTTGCAAACCCGGTAGATCTGGTCTCACAGACATCACGCGCTCAAACCATGTCAGAGCTAGCGCAACCTGATCTGTCTGCATATATAGCATCGCCAACTCATGCATGGCTTCCACATGGTGTGGCTGTTTTTGAAGAAACGCTAAACATACCTCTTGCGCGTCTTGAAATTCCCCCATTTTTTTTAAGTGCAACAATCGGGGGACAATTTTAGAAAATTCACTCACAAGTTTCATTTAGCGTATTCAACTTAACCAACAAGATTTACCAATAACTTAAACAGCAGTAACTATTTATTATCCCGCATTCTATTCCACAGCCCTCATGGCAAACGTAGATAGCAACATATTTTCACAAAACGAGTACAAGAAATACATCTGCCATTCACTCAATCTAGATTCTAATGTTCAGTGAAATTCACAAGATACGACGTTCCAATAAAATTAAATCAACTAATAATTTAGGAATACTGCTTTTAGTTTTAATATCTAAATACAACGAATCATCGTTAAAAGCCGACTCTGAACGGCGATTCTTTTTTATTTAAGTCAACGCATTAAATTTACCTAAAAGTCTTTTCATATGTATATACATATGAAGCAAATAAGATATATTTTAAGCATATTAATTTTCCTTTTTTTCTGCTTAACTCTGGATTCGCTTCAATTTTAGAGTTCTGATGAGACTGGCAGCGCGCTTGCCAACATAGTCATTGCGGTAGCTCTTGAGCTTGCAGCGTAGCTTCAATTACAGGCTTTGTGCCTATAACACTATCAGGGAGACAACATGAAAAAGACGAGAATCAAACATATCGCACCTAAGCTACTTTCAGCTTTAGTGGCGACATCGATTTTGAGCGTAGGCAGTGTCACTGCTGCCGACAATTTGCTAGTAAAAACCAAACAAGAACTGGGCAGCGTGAACGCTGTGATTAATGGCTTGGCCGCACAACATGCCAACCCGAATGCCAGCTTCCTGCGCTCTATAACGGCGGCCAACACAAACACCAGACCAGAACTAGACACTGACATCACGGACTATCATTTTAAAGATGGACAACTTTCGGTATCAGGTCGAGCCCGCGGTATCGCCAATTCAAGCTTCATCCTCAAAGGCAATACGCAAAGCATTAAAGGATATTTAATTAGGCACGACACCCAAAAAGCCTATGAATACAGTACTGATGCCAAAGGTGTAGTCAGTGTCGTGGAAGTAGCGATAAGCAAGATTATCCCTGACTTGGATGATCAATGGTTAAAGGCAACCACCGTCAATAACTTGGCGGGTGCGATTCATCCTGTCTATAGCCCAATGGCTTTACGCCAAGCACCACACATAGGTCCTTATAGCAATGAAGACGTCACCAAGCTTGAAAGCAAACCAGGCAGTGCATGGGTGTTTTACCTTAATCATTCGGCGGTCATGAGTGGCTCCACACCTTTAAATGGCGTGACTAAAGAAAATATGTATCGCGCATGGCAGATCGTGGCGGATCAATACTCCATGTACAACATCAATATCACCACAAATCCTGCCGTTTATAACGCAGCAAAATCTGCCAATATTCTACGCACCGGTGTGATCAATTTTGTCAATCAAGATGGTCGCTCGAACGCGCCTTTGAGTTCTTTCGGCACCACCTCTGCCGGCACTTTATATCGAAATCCCTCTAGTGGATTTGACTATGGTTACGGCATAGGTATGACCGCAGCGCATGAAGTTGGCCATCAAATGGGCATGAACCATGATCGTGGCGGCACAGGTGGTGAATATTTTGAGGGTATCGCCGCCTATCAGTGGGGGCCTATCATGGGTAATTATTGGATGGGTGCTAACTGGGCGGCTAGTCGTTGGACTTGGAGCAAAGGCGAATACAATACTGCTAGCAATTTCGAAGACGATTTACGTATCATGAATGTCAATGAATCTATACCTTACGTAACAGATGATAATCCATCAGGCAAAGCACTAAACATCGCTAGTAACGGCGCAATCAGTGCAACTAATAATTTTGGTCAGATCGAAAGAACCGGTGATACAGATGCCTTCACTTTCACCGTCACCGGCTCAGGTAAGTTAGATTTAAAAATCGATCCCATTGAATACTTTGGCATGCTGGATGTCGATGCCAAAATCTATAACGCTGCAGGAAGCTTGGTCGCCAGCAGCAATAAGGCCGTTAATCGTTCTGCAGAATTCATCGCTCTAAACTTAAGTGCAGGGAACTATCGCCTAGTTATCGCGGGTGGTGCGGAAGGTACACCGCAAAACGGTTTCTCTAATTATTCATCCTTAGGCTACTACGCCATGCAAGGGAGTTTGACTGGTACAACGACACCGACCGATGTAGTATTGACCAGCGGAATCGCGCTTACTGGACAAAGTGATACGACAGGCACATGGAAATACTACGCTATTGATGTCCCCGCTGGAAAAACCAGCGTCGTATTCTCCATTAATGGTACGAATGGTGATGCCGATTTATTCACCCAGTTAACTAACAAACCGACCACCACGACCTACAAGTGCAAATCCGACGGCGCGACATCGGTAGAGAGCTGTACCGTCAATGCACCAGCCGCAGGTCGTTACTATCTGGGCGTGTATTCTTATGCGGCTTATTCCGCTCTAACGGTAAAAGCCACAGTCAACTAGATACGTAACACTTATGTCCTTAACGTAGCGGCGCAGAGCGAGTCATTTTTTCTCTGCGTCCTCTACGTCTGGACGTCTATCTATGCTTAACTATCACTATTTTTAAATTTCTTTGTGAGAATTCTCTTCATGTGTTTGCACAGAATATGGGGCAGATCAAACTAAAGCCCTGTGCTGGTCGGTTATACTAATGCCACTGATAACCTTGCTTTACGCTGAAAGAATGTATGCCGAATGTACCTGCCTGCCCCGTTTGTGGCTTAGAAAATACTTATCCTGATGGTGAAAATTATATGTGCGCGGATTGCGGACATGAATGGCCTATGCAAGCCGCCGCCGAAGAAAACGATGAGCGTATTGTCAAAGATGCCAACGGGAATGTGCTGACAGATGGCGATGCCGTCGTTCTGATCAAAGACTTAAAAGTCAAAGGCTCGTCCACCACATTAAAACAAGGTACCAAGGTAAAAAGCATACGCTTAGTAGGCGGCGACCACGAAGTTGACTGCAAAATGGATGCAGGCAACTTTATGTTAAAAGCCTGTTATCTAAAGAAAGTCTAAGCAATACTGGTGATGTGTAATTGAGTCTCTAATTGAGTCTGTGATCGCGCCTGTAACTGAGCTTGCAACTAAGCTTGCAACTAAGCTTGCAACTGAGCCTGTAAATAAATCTTTATGAATCCGCATCGCTGCTAGGTGGAACAGGCACCGGCAGCACCAAACCCGTTGCGGTAGAAATTGCCTTCCAAATCACCCCAACGACCGCATTCCATACTTTTTCTATAGTAACCATCACCAAGCCACGTAAAGTCTTCACAAAACTCAAGGTCATATCTTCTATACTGTTCAAGAAAAATTCTTTGGTCTCAGCAGTAATCTGGCCGGTACTAATGCCGATCGCAACAAATTCAGATTGCTTTGCAATCGCTTCAACCTGACGGTCAGAAAATCCACGAAATGTACTCACATCCGCATTAAGCACGCCGGTGGCGGCAGCTTTCATATCCAACATCAATTGATTTGCATCGAATGTCATCGCCGACTCCTAAAGAATATTCTACTAAACTGAGCTTTCTTTACTGATTATTAGCTTCTTACAACACTTCTTTACGAACGCTTTAAAAGTTTTTCACATCACTATCAGCGCTGCAAAAAATTCTCATAGGTAATTGCCTGATCAAAATAGATACTGGCTTGACCTTTAAATGCGATCACTTCATAAGCCGTGACTCCTTGCTTTTGATCGGTGTCGCGCATCTTACTCAGCGTGGCAGAAATTTGACGAATCGCATGCGCACTGGGCGGTGTGGCATCGTCATCACTCAATACTGAAGCACCGCGTTTTTCCAAAAAGCGATTAATGCTGTCTGTCACTTTATTTTTCGGCAGTGGCCGTGCGCCTGCAGCCAGCGCTAAGGCATCTAATTTTCCGATCAAACTTGCGTACCTATCTGCACGCGTTGAGAAATCTTGCGCTTTGGTGCCCGACGACATGGTCGCAAACAAAGTCATCGCGTCAACACTGCTGGCATTCAAACCATCAGCTACATTTTTATCGTACGCAGGCGCTAATTGCGTGGCGCAACCGACTAGAAATAGCAACTGTACTAAGAAGATTTTTTGCCAAAGCTGAAAAGTAGGTCGCATCATAAATCCTTTTGAGTCTTGAAAGAATTTGGAATCCAAATTAGCAATTCTAAAATTAAACATTGGCACTAAGCACTGGCACTAAGCACTGGCACTGAGCCCTGAAACTAGGCACTGACACCGCAGCCTTGTTAACTAGAACGATGTTGACGCAAGAGATGTAAAGCGATCGCTCCCAATACGAAACCCATAAAATATCTTTGGACTGACAGCCATTTCTTATTCACCGCAAACCAGGCAGCCATACGGCTAGCGGATAACATAATGATGAGATTCATGCCACCCGCAATAAAGGTTTGAATACCGCCTAACAAAAAACTCTGAAACAAAACAGAACCACCTTCAGGCTGTATAAATTGCGGCAAGACCGACATATAAAACACTGCAACTTTAGGATTTAAGGCATTCGTCAAAAAGCCCATCACAAATAATTTTTTAGGTGTTTCGTCAGGCATACTTTGCGGATCGAGTGGTGAACGGGCACCGGGTCTAACTGCTTGCCACGCGAACCATAACAAATACAGCGCACCAAGATATTTCAGAATTTCATAGCCCATAGGAATGGCCATAAACAAGGCGGTTAGCCCTATCGCTGCGGAACAGACATGCACCGCAAAACCACATACCACGCCCAACCATGAAATAAAGCCTGCCCTCGTTCCCTGACAAATCGAACGAGAGATCAAATAAATCATATTAGGGCCGGGCGTAATCGCCATTAATAGCGATGCCCCCGCAAAGATCCAAACTGCTTGAGAAGAAACCATTACTTAACACAACCTGATTTGTGGCACATAAACTTGGTAGCTGAAATCGCCTTACCAAGCACATTTATTAGTGCAAACCACTAAGAGCACTTACTGAAAGCACATACCAGCAAGCTTATTTTGTCAAAGAGGTCAACAATTCCTCAATTTTAGGTTCGGGCTTCCAGTAACCAGGCCCTTTCAGCACTTTGCCGCGTTCATCATAAATCGGCAAGCCATCAGCACCGAGTTTAGAGAAATTCGATTGCATAATGATGGATAAAATCTGATCTTGCGGCAAACCAAATTTTGCCATCTCAGACGCGCAATACACTTGAATGTCCCCCAACAAATCAGCCAACATAGTCAATACTTTCAAGGGATCTTCGCCGGCGTTTTGTGCCGCGATGATGTCATCTATCTCATGAATTTCTTCCATCAAAATATCTTTGAAGGCCGTCATACGCTCTGCAGCTGGTACACCCACCTCCAAACTCGGTAAAGTATTCACTGGCAACTTATAGATACCATTAAATTTTTTAATGTCTTGTGAAAATTCACTCATCTTGCGTGCGTCCTTGATTGATTCACGAATAGCATGCTTCCATGTAATTGCATGCGTCCATGCTTAATCTGTCCATTTTATTTCATTTGACAGAGCCTTACATGCCAATCTCAACATCGTTTCAACCTCTTCTCGGCTACTAGGCTTACTCAAACAGGCATCAAAACCCGCCTGTAAATAGGACGCGAAACTTTGCGCATCGTCGTTGCCTGAATACGCAATGATATAACTGGCGACTTGTGCGGTTTGATCTTGATACTGACGGATATGTGTCAAAGCTTCCATTCCACCCATGATAGGCATATCCAAATCCATAATGATGATATCTGGGCGTCGCGCCATGACTTTCTCTAGCGCCACACGTCCATTGATTGCGGTATCAAACACAAAAGCGGTCTCAGGGATATATTCTCCCATGACCATCTGATTAAAATCATCGTCATCCACCAATAAAATGTAATGTTGGGTTCCGACCAACAGAGCCGCCTGCGTGGCTGCACACAAGCCAGATACTCCGAGCTTTTTAGGTTCTGGCATGGGTAGCATCTGACTACGTGGCAAAGACAAACACAAGGTGGTTCCCTCATCATCTGAGGTTTGCATGGTAAGCGTGCCGCCTTGTACGCTAGCCAATAAATGCGAAGAATATGTCCCTAATCCAGTTCCACCACTTTTGCCAGAGGTCGCATATTTTGCAAAGAATTTCTCACGCAAGGCAAGAGGCACAGCGCCTTGATTATGAATGCGCAATTGGACTTGCTCATTATTTGGTGAGGAATTAAGTGGAGAATCAAGTGAAGAACTAAGCGAAGTATCCCGCACAAAATTATGTAAGGAAATCTGTACCGTACTTTGTTCTGGTGCGGCCTCTATCGCGTTCTTAATCAAATTGCCTAGTATGGAATAACACAAGGAATCATCGGCCTCGACATAAATCGGTGCGCTATCATGAGTCACTTGTATCGTCACCAACTTAGACATCGCCTGGGCGCGTAAACCCATCGCCACGGAATTTGCAAGAGAGAGTAAATCAACAACGGCGGGGCGAAATACATAACTGCCGCTCTCCATACGGAACAAATCCAAAGACAGATTAACCATACTCAGCGCCCGATTTGAGGCACTTTCTATCATGTTCAAAATATCTTCTTCATGCGCGGATAATTGACGTGCAGCGCGCAGCAATGAGGGTGCAGCCGCAATACTGACCAGCGGTGTTTTTAAATCATGACGGGCGATTCTCTCTACGTCTTCCAAGCTTTGCAACGCCTGTTGTAAAGCCTGATTTTTTTCATCTAATTCATGCGTTCTTTGTATGACACGTTGCTCTAATAGACGTTCCGATTCTTGAACTTTGCTGAGCATCAGACCCAACTCATTGTTGAGCTCTCTGAGTTGTTGATTTTGTTCACACAGTGTACGTTCATGTTCGTAGGCTAAGATCGCTGACTTGACGGTCAAAATGATATCGTCATGATTGAACGGTTTCTCTAAAAACCGATATAGGTTGGCCTGATTAATTACCTTTTTAACGCCTTCAAAATCGCTTTGTCCGGTCAGCATAATGGTGATGGTTTTGGGGCTACGATGATGCAATTGAATCAGCAACTCATCACCCCGCATACCCGGCATGATGAAGTCAGAAATGACGATACTCAGATGCTGACCTTGTTGTTCCAGATCAGTTAATAACTCCAATGCCTCAGCACCACTTTCCGCGATCTCTATGGCCAAATCATGTCCCATCGCATGCGTCAACAAAGTGCGCAAAGCAATCAAGACCGTCGTATCGTCATCGACACATAGAATGATTCCGCTATCGACCATAAGCAGTACCGCTTTCGGTAAGGAATACTAAAATCAAGCGAAGAAAATAGAATCGAGTTAACTTAATAAGACCCTAATATTTTCAGTCAAGTATTCACGAATTCCGCATTGATCGCAAGCATACCAAGATGCAAAATAAAAGAAGTGTGTGAATTTAATCAGATCACCTAGGTCCGCTCAGCGATAAACATTTTCAACATTGTTAAATGACCACATTTATCCCATGAATTACTCGCTTGATAAATGGTCGCAATGCTACTATGCAAACACATTTATTCTCGACCGGAGCCACCTGGCGATGCCCATTCTCACAGCATTTACTGCCTTCATCAGCACGTTACTCATAGGATGGTCTCAGAGCGCCGTAGCCACGGACGCCAGCGCAACAGCGGGACCAACAGTGATGTCCACGGTGACTGTTGCTACCTCGAGCCAACTCAGGCAGCCCAGTGGCGAGATAGGAAGGTCATCCGGCAATCTACCTAATCCACTATTAAGCAATAGAGATTTCTCTTACACCCAATATTATTTTGAGCGCATCGGCAACGAAGATTCTTTACCGATGAACATCGTCACTGCACTAGCACAAGATGCGAGTGGGCTAATCTGGATAGGTACACAAGGTGGTCTGGTACGTTATGATGGCTACCGCTTTGAAAAATTTGTACACAATCCGCGTAATCCCGATTCCATCTCTGGCGATTACATTAAAAGCCTTTGGGCCGCACCCGATGGCAAGGTTTGGATTGGAGGTCTGAGTAGCGGTATTTCAATCTTCGATCCACATACAGGCAAATTTGCGCCCTTGCGCTATGGTGCAGATGGAGCGCAAAGTATCGATCTAGGTGCGATACAGAGCATACAAGGTGATCGTCGTGGTGGTGTTTGGATAGTTGGGTCTGATCAAGGCCTACTGTACTTAAGCCCCGACCGCAAACAGGCGACTAGCTATCGTCATCGCGCAGATGATCCTCAGAGTTTATTAGACGACAAGGTACGCAGCATTTACCTCGATCAACAAGAGACCTTGTGGATAGGTACAACTAATGGCGTGCAAAAGCTGAAAAAAGGCCGTACACAATTTGAACTCATCGCCACAGACATCAAGCATAACGATTCGCTCATTGGGCATGAAATCCGCAGTATCTTTCAGGCACAAGATGGGAAAATTTGGCTAGGATTCGCCAAAAACGGCGCGGCCTGGATCGACCCCGCAACATCACAATTGCACAGAGTCAAACTAGACAATTTGGGATTAAACAGTCTGGGTGATAATGTCATCGACATCATTACCCAAGTACGCCCAGAAGAAATCTGGCTTTCACGCTACGGCTACGGCATTTACATCTTAGATGCCAGCAGCGGCGAACTGGTACACCGAATACGCAATGATGCAGCAGTCCCCGGTAGTTTGGCATTTGATCAAATTGGTGCCATGCTATTTGATCGTTCCGGCATGCTGTGGGTGGGCTCTTGGGGTGGCGGCCTACAACGCTATAGCAAGCACCAAGAAGCCGTGCGTATGTTGCGCCATAGCCCGAATCGCAGCACCGGACTCAGCCACGCTAATGTGCGCAGCCTGCTAGAAACGAGAGATGGCAAAATTCTGATAGGGTCGGATGGCAATGGCATCGACATCTTCGACCGTAAGCTAGGCTTAATCGGTGGCTATCGTAGCGATAATGAACACCCCGATAAAACCATCGCTTCAGCAGTATTGGCCTTAAGTCAAACCGCCGATCAAAGCATATGGGCAGGCACCAGACAATCAGGCCTGCAAAAACTTTCGCTCGGCAAAAAAGACTGGCAAACCTATTCCATGGAACATGGGCTACCCAGCAACCAAATTCGCAGTTTATTTACCAGCAAGCATGATGCATTGTGGGTCGGTACCACTCAGGGTGCGGCGCTGTGGAACGTGGAGCAAAAAAAATTCATTCGTTTCACTGAATTTTCGGGCGCTGCAATGAACAGCTATGTCACTTCATTTGCCGAAGATCAGCAAGGACGTATTTGGATAGGCAGTGAATCTGGTTTATGGCTACACCTGCCTGGTAGCCAACATTTGCAACAAATATTGCATGATCCCATGTCGCCTGATAGTTTAAGTTCTAATGAAGTCAATGGCTTATTGGTAGATCATCAAGGTCAATTATGGGTCGATACCGCACAAGGATTTGATCGCTTGCAAAGCTGGGATGGCAAGCTCGCTAAATTTGAACACATCAGCGATCAACTAGGTCACCCCGGCCTCTACTTTGGTGCCAATCTCTTAGAAGACAAATTAGGACGAATCTGGACACAATGGTTTGTCTACCACCCTAAAACCAAACAACTGCATGACTTATCCAAATCCAATGGCGTTGACATAGGCACCGCGTGGGTCGGGTCCTATTTACGTACGCGCGATGGTTTATTTCTATACGGTGGAACGCAAGGTGTCGCGCTGATACAACCCGAGTTATTTCATAGCTGGTCATATCAACCACCTGTGATCGCCACCGGTCTCAAGATTAATGGTATTGATCAACCCATGAATTTATTGCAGATCGAGCTGCAATTACAACCCGAACAACGTCATTTTGAAATTGAAGTCGCCGCGCTCGATTATTTATCGCCACAAAAAAATCGCTATGCGTATCGTCTACTGGGCTATCAAAATGAATGGATAGAAACCGATGCCTCACACAGAAATATTAGCTATGGCAATCTTTGGCCGGGCAGTTATACCTTGCAAGTAAAAGGTAGTAATCGCCAGGGTGATTGGAGTCCTTTAGAACTGTCAGTCCCAATTAAAGTGTTTCCTGCATTCTGGCAAACCTCTTGGTTCATCACACTCTGCACTTTGCTAATCGGGAGTTTGATCTACACCCTATATCGCTGGCGCTTAGCAAGGGTAAAAGAAGAAAAACGTAATTTACAAAAACTGGTCTCCGCCCGAACCGAAGACATCTTGCAACTAGCCGAAGCGGGTCAAGGTTTAACCGCAAGTTTGGATACTGAGCAAACCTTCGCCAAAATTCGTCAGCAAGTATCGGCACGCTTAGATGCCCACGTTTTCGGAATCGCCTTTTGCGAAAATAGTGATCAACCAGACGCACTGATAGAACTCGACTATCTGGTAGAGGACGGCATACGTCAGCCACCTATACGCTACACATTGCATGAATCACATACCCCCGCGGTCTGGTGCGTCAATCAAAAACGCGAACTGATCACCGCCAACCGCGAAGAACTATTGCAATTCATAGGCAGCATACCGCCTTTAAAATATGGGCAACCGATGGAGTCCATCATCTACCTGCCCTTATTTGTCGAAGGCAAAGTAATAGGCTGCATGACGGTACAAAGCCCACGTCAACAAGCCTACAGTCAAGATCAACTAGAATTCCTACGCGCACTAGCAAGCTACGTCGCAATCGCCGTCGCCAATTCACAATCGCATCGCCATTTATTAGACGCACAAAGACAATTAGCCCAACAAGAAAAAATGGCCTCCTTAGGGCAATTAGTCGCCAATGTGGCGCACGAAATTAATACGCCTATAGGTGCGATTAAATCGAGTGGCAACAATATTTCCACTGCATTAGATGTGGCAATGCACGAATTAGCTGATTTGATGGCGACACTCGATCAACAGGCGCGTGCACTATTTTTAGACTTGATCGCTCAGGTCAAAACTCCGCAACATCTGTTCAATACTCGTGAAGAACGCCAACTGATCGCCAACACTACCGAAACACTAAATCAACTCGGTTTAAGTGACACTCGCCGCACGGCCAAGGTCTTGGTTCAATTACGCGCACAACAACGAATACCAGAATTTCTGCCACTACTCCAACATCAAGAAGCCAATCGCATACTACAAGCCGCCAGCGCCATCGCTGCGATCGTACACAGCGCCGAAAATATACAAGTTGCGGTCGATCGTGTCGCAAAAATTGTGTTCGCCTTTAAATCATTTAGCCGCATCGGCAATCACAATGAAAAAATATTAGCCAATCTACGCGATGGCATGGACACCGTACTCACGCTCTATCAAAACAAAATCAATCAAGGCACCGAATTAATCTGCCAATTCGACGACATTCCAGAACTACGCTGTTGGCCAGACGAGCTAGTACAAGTCTGGGTCAATCTCATTCACAACGCGCTACAAGCGATGAATTACCAAGGAAGACTAACGATACGCATACAAAAAATCGATAACAACGCCGTCGTCAGCGTCAGCGATACCGGAGAGGGAATACCCGAAGCGATACGCTCCAAAATTTTTGACGTCTTCTTCACCACCAAACCGGTCGGTGAAGGTAGTGGGCTAGGTTTAGATATCGTTAGAAAAATCATTAACAAACATCGTGGCACGATCAGCTTTGAAAGCGAGATCGGTAAGGGAACGACGTTTATTGTGAGTTTGCCGTATGAAGCTTAAGCTAGGATTTAGCTGAAATTCGGCGGCTAATTGTTTCTCGGGATTTCGGTCTTATTCTTAGCAAAATAAAACACCCTAGGTCCCCATCAGTTAAAATCACGTCTATTTGCTTTTAGCCCACGCGCCACCTAGAGCGCATTACACCTCATGTCCCAATTCGATCACTTAGCTCCTGAAGATTTTCCTTTTTTATACGCACTTGCGCTATTTGATGCTCCACTGAGTCAGGCTGCGATATTGGAGCTTTTGCTGATGCGACGAGAATCTATCGGTAAGGCGGGTGAGATTCCCGGGATCTTGACCGTGCGCGATTACTTGGCGCGCTTACATGAACAACAATTGGTGGTGCCAATTAGCGGCAAGGGCTATGCCTTGGCAGAAAATTTGCAAATGCCGGTTTTACTGCATTTAAAACAGCATGCCGATTTGCCCAATTGGGTGCGCAGTGTGCGCCAGCTCTTGGCAAAACGAAAAGAATACGATAACTGGAAAGCCAAAAATGTCGCGTTCTGTCGTCGCGAATTACTGTTTTCATTATTCATCAACGATGTACAAGAAATTGTATATTGGCGCGATGAATTCTTTTCTGCAAAAAGCGAAGACAGAGCCACATTAGGAGAAATCCTTTTCCGTACTGCGCAAGGCGAAGAAGTCTTTGCAGGCTTTGACAAAATGGCCCAAGCATCACTGTTATCCGACCTCTTTTTTGAAGCCAATTGGTATCTCAACGAAATTAAGCGCGCCTACAATTACACCCGCAAGCATTTGACTTCCTTCGGTCTGGGATTGGAGTTCGTGTTTGAACAATTTGCATGGCAATGTTTATTGCGGGGCGACTTTGATGTTGTCGAGTCTATTGCAGCGTCTTGTCCCGAATCGGCTCAAGCTAGCTATCAATTCATGCTGGCTATCAGAAAAAACGACTACTCAAGCGCAGTGCTCGCAAGCGAACAAATCGTTAAGCAAATCAAGTCAAAAACTGGCAAACGCAAAATACATCTGAGTGATATTACGGGTCTGCTTTACACCGTGAGCCTACTGGCCTGTGATACACCAGAACACAGAAAAAAACTCAAAGAACACGTCGATGAAGGCATCAAACAAAACGATGGCTTCACCTATTATCTGCTAGAGGCGCTCAGCAACCATCTGAGCCAAGGTGTCGCACTACATGCCAAACGCTATGTATTGCAGCGCCCACTTAGTAGCGAAACCCTGTTCGAAGGATTGGCGCTGTTTTGGGAAGATCAGGCGCAACGGGAAGACGCACACCATCGCCTACAAGCAGCATTTCAGTACTATCAGCAGCATGGCTATCATTGGCTGGCGGCCGAAACCGATGCACTTTTAGTCAAACAATTTGAGGATCGCCCACAACTGCCAAACTGGCATCAGGAACGGCAAATACGCCCTCTATTGATGGCCTTCAAAAAGGAAGAAAGTTGGCAACGTGCCTTACAAGCTTTAAGTAAATTGAACATCGCAGAACCCAGCGACTCTAAAAAAACCAGTACAGACACTCGCTTGGCATGGATGCTCACATTGCTACGCGACGACGCGCATCTAGAACCGCGCGAACAAAAAGTGAGTGCTAAAGGTATATGGGGTAAAGGTCGCCCAGTGGCCTTAAAGCGTTTGTCTGATGAAGATGAGACCCTGTCTTATTTAACGCCACAAGATAAAAAAATCGCGAGCTGCATCCGTAAAACTTACGGTGGCTATTACGGCGGCAGCGAATATCTACTCGATGTCGAACGAGCCCTACCGCTCTTATTGAATCACCCGCACATCTATTGGGGCGATGCGCCGGACACGCGCGTGGAAATTACCAAAGGCGAAATTAGCTTACTTCTAAAAGAGAAAAATCAACAAATCAGTCTGCAGTTAGAACCTGCGCTGCAACAAGAGCAAGCCTATCTGATACGCAAAGAAACGCCGACGCGACTCCAGCTTTTTAGCTCTAGCCCAGAGATCAAACAAATTGCGGGAATTTTAGGCGCTGGATTAACGGTACCCAGCGCCGCCAAAGCGCAATTAGTGGACGTCATCGCCGCGATTGCGCCGCATCTATCCATTCATTCCGATCTGCCTGAATTGGCGCAGCACATGCACACGGTAGCGGCTGACGGAACTCTGTATGCACATTTACTCCCTTTAAAACAAGGTTTACGCGTACAAATTTTAGTACGTCCTTTAGCCGAATCTGGCTGGTTCACGCCCGGTAAAGGCGCCGCTCACGTACTCGGCGAACACGACGGTAAACCGGTACAAGCCAATCGCGATCTCACACAAGAAAAAAACGCTTTACAAAGCTTATTGAAAAACTGTCCAGCATTTACCGAAGCAGAAGAAAGCAATAATGAATGGCAGTGGCAAGAACCTGAGCAATGTCTAGAATTACTAACGCAACTCAAAGCCATACCGGAAGATCAATTGCAATTAGTCTGGCCCGAAGGAGAACGCTTCCGTCTGCAAGGTCAACGTGGCCTAGGCAATCTACGCTTATCGATCAAGAAGCAAGGTGAGTGGTTTATCGCTGGTGGTGAAATCAGTCTGGATGACGGCAGGATTTTAGCTTTACGAGAGTTGCTACAAATGGCAGCGACCAGCAAAGGTCGTTTCTTAAAATTAGGCGACAACGAATTTCTCGCGCTCACCGACGCCTTCCGCAAACGTCTGGATGAATTACGCCTGTTTGGAGAAGCTAGCGGTAAAGACGGCGTACGACTCAATCCCTTAGCGGCCGCGGCCATGGCGGATTTAGCGGCCGAGGCAGGAGAGTTAAAAGCGGATCAAGCGTGGCGCGAGCAGGTGAGTAAACTCGACGCGTTGGCGCAATTTACACCGCAAGTACCTTCGACCTTGCAGGCACAACTGCGCGATTACCAATTAGAAGGCTATCAATGGCTAGCACGCTTAGCGCATTGGGGCGTCGGTGCCTGCCTCGCTGATGATATGGGTTTGGGCAAAACCGTACAAACCTTAGCACTCTTAGTCGACCGCGCCCCACAAGGTCCCGCGCTTGTGATTGCGCCAATCTCCGTAGCCATGAATTGGCAATCCGAAGTCGCCCGCTTTGCCCCAACCTTGCGCGTACGCGCCTACCAGCAGCAACGCTCTTTAGAAGAGTTAGGCGCATTCGATATCGTCATCGCCAGTTACGGCATGTTGCAACAAGATGCCAGCGCCTTCGCCGAAGTGCATTGGCATAGCGTGGTCTTAGATGAAGCGCAGGTGATCAAAAATGCCGCCACCAAACGTAGTCAAGCGGCGATGGGATTGCAAGCTAATTTCAAAATGATCGCCAGCGGCACGCCCATAGAAAATCATCTCGGCGAATTGTGGAATCTATTCCGCTTCATTAATCCTGGCTTATTAGGCTCTAAAGAAAGTTTTGCCGAACGCTTCGCCTACCCTATAGAAAAAGGCGACAAAGTCGCACGTGCCAATCTCAAAAAATTGATTCAAGCTTTCATACTACGTCGGACTAAAACACAAGTTCTCAACGAATTACCAGCACGTACCGAAATCAATCTGCAAGTTGCCTTAAGCGATGAAGAACGACACTTATACGAAGCGCTGCGTCAAGAGGCCTTAGACAAAATTAGCCAAGCCGATCCAAGCTCAGGACAAGCCATGCAAGTGCTGGCAGAAATTACCAAACTACGCCGTTTCTGCTGTCATCCAAAACTGGTTATGAAAAACGCCAACATCAGCGGCAGTAAATTAAGCGTATTGCAAAGCACGGTAGAAGAATTATTAGAGAACCGCCATAAGGCGCTCGTGTTTAGCCAATTCGTCGATCACTTAGCTTTAGTGCGCGAGTGGCTAGACGAACAAGGCATCGCCTATCAATATCTGGACGGCAGCACGCCCGCACTAGAAAGAAAAAAACGCGTTGATGCTTTCCAAGCGGGACAAGGCGACATCTTTTTAATCAGCTTAAAAGCTGGCGGCACTGGCCTCAACCTGACCGCCGCCGATTATGTAATTCATCTCGATCCATGGTGGAATCCCGCGGTAGAAGACCAAGCCTCTGACCGCGCACACCGCATGGGACAAACGCGCCCAGTGACTATTTATCGCTTAGTCACGCAAGACACGATAGAAGAAAAAATTCTCGCACTGCACGCAGAAAAGCGTGATTTGGCGGATAGTTTGTTAGATGGTGGAGACGGTGCGGCGCGTTTGGATAGTGCGGCTTTGTTGAGATTGATTCAGGATAATGGGGTGGGGTAGGTTTTGGTTTTGACTCTGTTTTTGACCTCAATCCACTTCTGACACTGCCAATTGTGCAGGACAGAAAATGGATAAAGAAAGCCTTGTGTTTGAGGTTAAGCAGGGGTTTCGATGTGCATGCACATCGCCTGCGTACGGTCTTCGCTTGCAAGCGAAGATGCGCCCTGCAAGGGGAGCGAGTTTCATGGCTTTCCCATTTTTTGTGCTGCACAATTGGGAAGCCGAAGGCCAGTGGCAGCGTGGTCGCCTTTCTTTGCTTACTTTCTTTGGCGAAGCAAAGAAAGTAAGTAGCTGTCGGTCTACCACCGACCTACAGCCCCAAAAAATTATCACAACGCTCGGAGTACTAGAAAAAATAAAAGCCAAGCAAATACACAAATTGCAGTTGGAATATTGAGCAAAGAAGATAATTTCAGACGCTGGGCCAACTCGCCCGCGCCCGTTTTGCAGCTTCACGAGCAGTTGAAACAAAGCCTTCAAACATATCCAAAATAAATCGCTTTGCGGCTGGTGGCGCTTTGCTTGGCGAGCCAGCATCAAATGGTGGCTGCGGATCGTACTCCAAATAGAGTTGAACAATTTTGGCATATTCAACAGACCGCAGTTGCGGGACGATTGTTAGTGCCAAATCGATACCTGCCGTAACACCACCACCAGTCATTCGATTACGGTCTATCACTACCCGCTTCTTGACAGGAATCGCTCCCAAGTCTTTGAGTACATCAAGCGCAGCCCAATACGAGCTGGCGCGATAACCTTGCAACAAACCTGCCGCGCCTAAAATTAAAGAACCAGTACAGACACTGGCGATAAACTTGGCGTTTTTACCTTGTTCACGAAGGAAGTGAAGAACCTCCTGATCTTCCATCATGCTGAGGGTGCCAGATCCGCCACCAGGAACCAACAGCACGTCAAGATGCTCTGGACATTCAGCGAATGTATGACTCGCTTGCACTGGGATTAAAGTAGGTGAACCATCGTCATTAACCACCGGTGCCTTGTCTTTCCATAACAAATAAATCTCTCGATTCATCAATGACTCAAACACCGCCAGCGGCCCCACTAGATCCTGTAAAAACATGCCTGGATAAATCAAGAAACCAATCTTTACCAGATCACCCTTGAGCGCCTCGGCATGTTTTTCCATTGCTGCTTGATGTTGTGCGGCGGCCGATTCTTTGGTGGCTGCTTGCGGTTGTTGGTGCTTGGTTTGATGATCTACATCCGCAGCATCATTCGCTCTTGCCCACATCGGCAAACATGCCATCGCGGCACTTCCAGCAAGCAATCTACCCAAAAATCGACGTCGCATCCTATTCCCCTTATAGATCAAAAACAGCAGTGGCCATCACGGTGCGTGGCGCCGCTGGCGTCACTTGCCCACCTAGGAAATACGACGAAGGCTGATAGTACTGACGATTCGCCAAGTTAACAATATTCAAGCCATAACGTGCCTTGCCGACACGATAGGATACTTGTGCATCGAATACCGTTGCTGCCGTCGTGAAATAATCATTGGTGTTATTACCTGGCAATTTACTGTGGTAACTCATTCCTAGACCTAAGCCTAGACCATCCAAGCTTCCGCCATTAACATCATAGCGAGCTGCAATACGGCCACTCTGTTTCGGCACATTGAACAACTGTTTATTCAACAGCGCGGTATTGGTATCTTTCGTCACTTCCACTTTTTGTGAGGAGAAAGCGGCTAACAAGGAAAACTCTGGGTTGACGCGCCATTGCAGATCGAGGTCAACTCCTTTCGATTCTTGTTCACCCGTTTGCACCGCTTTAAAGGTCATGGGATCCGTCACTGCTGCGTTCTGACGAGTCAAGTCAAACCAAGCTAAAGTCGCTGTCACACCCGAGAAGTTACTCAGCTTGAAACCAAACTCCTTTTGCGTAGAAGTTTCTGGTTTGGGAGGTTTAGCAAAGACAGATACCGTCGGTACTTTCATCCCTTGGTTGAAACCAGTAAATACGGACAAGCCCGGAGTCAATTGATATACCGCGCCGATACGCGAAGTCAGTTTGTTGTTGCTACTAATATTATTCACCGCAAACATAGGATCAGGATTCACATCGGTCACATCGACTTTGGTTTGACGTACACCTGCTGTCACATGCAAACCACCGAATTGCATTTGGTCTTGAATATACGCAACACGCGATTGATACACATTACGTTGGCGTCCTTCTGCGCCAGGCACAATCGGCTCTGACCAAGCTGGCAATACATTACTAGTAAGATCGATTGGTCCGATGTATCCCATCATGTTGGAATACAACATAAAAGCGTTGTCGTAGGTCTTTTCCCAATCTAAACCAAGATTCACCGTATGCTTAATGCCACCGAATTCAAGCTTACCGGTGAGACTCGGCGAAATCGCAGTTGCATTGTAATGCTCCCACATTCTCAATCCACAGAAATTGTACTTGTCGCCGATCACACCAAAACCAAAGCATTCATAGCCTGGCATGCCCATTTCCGCGGATACATAGGTACCACGTTGATCTAAGTCGGTTGTCGTCTTTGCGGCGATCAAACTGGCTGTCCAATTCGCATCGAGACGTGTAGTCCAGTTCAAATTGAATCCAGTAGATTTATTGACCGTATCTGGAATACCGTTAGCGGTGAAATTTTTACTACGTGGCAGCGTGAAACGTGTCGTAACGAGCGTGCCTTCTTGCGGTAATCCACCATAATCTTTGGTGGTATTTTCCAGATAACGCACACGTAAAACTACCTTCGTGTCTGCACTCGGTGTCCATGACAGGCTTGGAAATATTGCTGTATTCTTGAAGTTCACGTATTGAGATTCGCTATCTGAGCGGCTATTGTCTGCCACGATACGGAATGCCCAGTCTTTCGAAATAGGTTGATTTAAATCGATATGCAGATCACGCGCCTGGTAGCTACCAACACCGACACCAATTTGGCGAATCTCATTGTTTTGAGGTGCATTTGTGGTAATCGCAATAGTTCCTCCCAGCGTTGCATAGGAACCCACTCCTTGTGAGCTACCGAACAAGCCACCGGCAGGTCCTTTCAAGACATCAATACGTTCGACATTTATTAAACTCTCTTTGCCGGAAAAATAGCCCGGCATCGCTACGCCATCCACGACTAAGGCAGAATTAAAGCCGCGAATTTTAAATGTCACATTATTGGTATCACGTGGATCCACTTGGTTCACATTACTCACATTGCGGAGCGCATCGTTGAGGTTTGTTATGCCTTGATCATCAAGCAGCGCACGTGAGATCGCAACGATCGATTGCGGGACAAATTCTATCGGCGTATCAGTGCGCGTAGCTGACTGTGTAGTTCCCAAGATTGTTGGAATACGGGTTCCGGTAATCACCACTTCGGGCGCAGTCGTAGATTGAGCCACAGCACCTAGACTCGTCATGGATAAGATCGCGATAGCAATCGGTTTCAGTAGTAATTGATGATTGGTTTTATTTCTCATTTTTGTTTCCATGTAGTTGGTTTACATTGTTTTTTGGGTCTGCATGCAGCTATACATCGGACTTATTGTGGTCTAGCAAACTTGGGATTTTTCAAGAAGTTTTCGTCCGTCAAGGTTCCCAAAAAATTCACTAGATCAATCTTGTCTTGCTCACTCAAGTTGATCCGCGTAATCAGATCACTTTTATAGGGATTTAGCCTGCCATCGCCAGCATGTTGACCGCTAGTAATATGGCGTCCACCTGCCGCATAAAAGTCCAATACTTCTTTCAAACTGGCGATCGAACCGTCGTGCATATACGGGCCAGTGACTGCGACATTACGTAAACTCGGCGCACGGAATGCACCCATGTCTTGAGGTTTGGAGGTGAACTCAAAGAGGCCGCGATTCGGAAAAGGAAATCCTCCTTTGCCATCAATGTTGTACAGGCCTGTGTTGTGAAATGGTGTTTCCACTGGACTTAGTCCAACGAACTTGGGTTGATCGTTAAAGTTAAAGCTGCCATGGCAATGGAAACATTCTGCGGTTTCGCCCATAAACAAATTCATACCGCGAATTTCAGATTCGTTAAAGGTCACCTGCTTGCGCAAAAACTGGTCATATTTCGATTCGTTCGAAATTAAGGTACGTTGAAAACTAGCGATTGCCGCGATGATATTGGTGAAGTTAATTGGATCACTATCTTTAGGAAACGCCGCCTTAAACTGATTGAGGATGGAAATATCTATTTTGAATCGGTTTAGTACTTCTGTTTTATTCGCGTCGTTGATGCCCATTTCGACCGGATTATCACCAAACATGGGCACCTCCATCTGCCGTTCCAATTCGGTGAGTGCTGGGTTAGCCCAAGTCAAGGTCGCGTTGTATACGACATTTGCTAAGCCTTGCGAATTGCGAGGATGAATTTCTCCCGTTGAGCCGATTGCAAGCGGTTTACCGTCGGTGAACGCCTTGTCTTGGTGGTGACAAGACGCGCAGGATTGTGTTCCGTTTCCGGATAGACGTTGGTCATAAAATAATTGGCGCCCCAAGGCAATTTTCTCATCGCTCAAAGGATTGGATGCTGGTATCACAGGCGCTGGAAATCCGTTCAATGCTGGCGTTGTAGGAGTTGCATGCGAATGCGTTGCGGAGGGGCCACCTCCACCAGTACCGCCAGCACCGCAGGCGGTTACCAGCAAGCTGATAACCGCCGTGCTGCACACGGCGGTGAAAGTTATTCGGCTAATTCGAAGTTTCACGTACAAAATCACTTTCAATTATTAGCTTATTTTGCGCGTGCGACAAAAATCGATTGAACGCCCGCAGATGTCGTAGCGCCAGTCGCTAAGTTGATCTTCATGTTGTCAAAGATCGCTTTGCAGTCCGTATCGGTAGCACCAGACATGCAGCCAGTCGCGCCGGCCAAATCAGTCGTTAAATCACTGCCGGAAAATAAGGCATTTAGATCCAATGAGATTTTTTGTGTGTTGTAGTCAAAATTGGCTAATTTCACCAACATGCGATTCGCATTGGTACAGCTATAGGCACCAGTGGTGGCATTGGTCGTGCAACCACCAGAACCAAGATGGACATTCCATGTACTTGCCTTGTTGGTCGTGGTAGTTGGCGGTGTGGTTCCTGAATTGGTGCGAACGACATCGACACCGCCAACTGGATTCACTTCCAACTTCATGAACTTGCGACCAGAGGTCCAGCTCCAAGCCATAGCCTGTACATTCAAAGGCTTTGCAGCCGCAGCATAATCGCTATGATTGAGATCTTCTGGCACGCTAATTTCATAAGAGATACCTTTATATGCAGCACCAGGAACCGTGCCGGTGATGACCGCGTTTGTTGGTAAAGTTGTGCCACCACAAGCCGCGCTGCCACCATCAATCAAACTGATTAAGCTAACCTTATCGTTCTGCCAGTCATTTGCAGTTAATGTCACCGGTACCGCTTTGTCATTCGCATCAATCAAATTCACGCTAGAAATATAAAAGCGCGCGTCTTTTAATTCTGCTGTCGTCGCTTTACTGCCAAGACTGGTAATCGCTGTGCCGCATTTCACCGTGCTGCCATTCGCCAACAAATCAAAATTGATGCTAACTTGCATCGTCGCTGGATAAGTTGGTGCAGTTGGTGCCGCCGGGCTGCTAGAGCCACCACAAGCAGCCAAGCTGATGCTTGCTGCGATTGTCATTAGTGTTGGCAGCTTAAATGTAGAAGTAGCTTTCATTGTCTATCCTAAAAAAAGTAAAAGAGTGGAAAATTGAGAATGTGGATACAAAATCAAAAATGCGATTGAATGCCGACGGTCGCCGCCCATTTAGGGCTTAATTGCTGACCTGTCACATGTTGATAAACGGGAACTTGCACAAATCCGTAAGCATGGGTCTGTGGTGTCATTTTGTAGCTAAGCCCTGGGCTAATAGATATGCTGCGTCCACCTGAATCGGCGGGTTCTGCAAAGGTGCCAGAATCGGACGCGCGATGTTGGAGATTCACTTGCAACATGGGCGACAAAGAACTCGTCCATAGCGTGCGAATGCCAAGATCGACGCCGATTTTGCGACCCGGTTTGAAGCCATCACGTTCTTGCAGTGGCGCTTCTAAATTCGCTTGCACAAACCACGTCGTCGCGATATCGGCTAGCACCCTGCGGTAATAAACACTTGCCAATAGATCGTTCGTCCCTGTACCTGGCTGCAAACTTCGTTCAGCCTTGGTTCCAGTTAGATTGGCAATATCAAATTTACCTGTGGCGAGCTTGATTCCCACATGCGCCCCGATCACCGATGCACCGCCATCCTTAGCATCTTGCAAGCCGGTTTGATAACGTGCGGTTATTCGCGCATCGCCAATTTGACGAAAATCCCAACTGACGGACTGACCTGCCTCTGCGTGTTGGTGACGTCGATCAATGAAAGGAATGGCAGCAGATACGCCCCAGTTTTCGTTAATGCCATGATCCAAATTGAACAACCAACGACGACTATCGGTTTCTTGCTCTGCATTGCGTGCATCGAATCCAGTCAAATTGAGCTTTTTGGAACCACGCATCAGCTGATCTTGACGCACCGTTTCAAACCGCAGATCGTAACGATAGCCACGATCCATCCAAGCACCTTGCACCGCCCAATCGGTATTCACCAAACAAAAGCTACTACCGCAGGATGCCTGTGCGAACTCAGAATAACTGAGCAAATGAACCGTAGACCAAACTAAAGCGATAGCCTTCAACGGCACTAATTGATTATTGAATTTCATGTTTTTTATCAGAATTAAAGAAACGATTTTTCTCTTCACATCATATGCAGGGCGAGTTCACCTTCCACTCTAATTAAGAGTGGAAGGTGAACAAGAGAACGCGGCTAAATCAAGCGGCTAGCGCATGTGTCGCAATTTTGTGCTGGTGAAAATCCAAGCCCTTGCTACGAATATTGCTGGGTGTCGTTTTTTCTAGCACATGCTGTTTGCGCAAACTCGCTAGGACACGGCAAACCGTTTCGGGTGTTGAGTGAACTATCTCAGCGATATTGCCGAGACTAGGAAGATTGCAAGTTGCAGTCGCATCAGAGTCAGTCTCGACCACTGATAAGATACGTAATAATCGTTTTATACGATCTTCAATTGCGCCAGTTCGCAGACTTACGACTTCGCGGCAACGCTGATGCGCCTTGCTCAAGGATTCGAGCAAAAGCGGTGTCAATTGAGGCGCTTCCACCACATTTAGTGGGACAAGACGAGTCGGCGTCAGTGCGCGGATCGCTAACTTTTCAGTGACACCTGCGACATTTTCCATGCCTAAAATGTCTCCAGCAATCGCTAAACGAACGAAATGCAAGCTACCGTCTTCGCTTACGCTATCAATTCGCATTGTGCCTGCCTCGATGCGCCACAAAAGACCGAGATCCTGTGGACTTAATTCTTCGCGCGCTTCAATTTGGCGCGCACGACGATGAGTTAAATGATGTTTCATTTTGCATCCTCATACGATAGTTTCGAACATAAAACTGTCGAAACCAACTTGAATCGCCCTTGTGAAATCAAATCATTCTGAAGACAGACTAAGATTGATCACAGCATATAGCGCTGCATCAAAAACAAACAAAAAGTCTTCGATGTAGAACTACGATGCAAGCAAGAGCACCAAAAGAATTAGGATGCAAAAGTTGGGGGAGCGCGAACCGCTGGGGATATCCAAAAGGATTGAGGAAGGTCTGGTGTAAAATCAACTGCGGTGAATTGATCTAGTTCACTTTGAGCAAACGCATAGACTAAATCGGTCACTGCTAGTGCAAAACTGCCAGCGTGGGTTAAGCAATAAGCGCAGTGCTCAAGATGAATAGTGCTCGGTGCACCAGCCGGCTTTTCTTTGGTTTTTTCTAAGATATTGCCATTGGCATCAAGCTTAATCCAAACCGATCCATTGGCGGAACAAAGTTCTTGCCAATTCGCACCGTCGGCGGCAACAAACGATGAAGATGGTTTGAATGAATTGCCAGTTTGAAGCTCAACTGCCTGCGAAATCAAAGGCATAAGCGAGTTCAACAAGATCGCTAAAATCGCAATCCAGCTAAATAAACGCTGATGAATTTGAGAGCGCCACATAGTTTTGAAATGTATCTTAGATAAACCAAACAATAGTAAACACAGTTGGGAACTGCAGTTTAACATTAAGAAAAATAGTTTTTTTAGCTATATCAATCCAACCGAGCCCAGAATCTTAGCAGACATTCTGCAATTCTCGAAATTCGATTATGAAAACCTAAATACCTGCTTTTCAAATGAAAACAAACATAATTCTTAATTCTTCGACAGATTATATAAATTGCGTCAAATTTAACTAGCTCAATCAATCCGACCAAACTCACTCTCCACCCACTTCAAAGCAGAAACCTGATTCAACTTAAAATCCGGTCGCACTTTCACTTTTGCGATCTGTTCACCTACAAGATCAAACGCACTCAAATAAGCATAAGGCGCATCTTCATCCGGAATGATTTGTAAACAAATTTTGTAATCCATCTCCACACCACTCACGATCAAATTTTTATTCAAAGTCGCATGCAATTGTTGCTCGTGACGACGAACGAATTCGCTGGCGGTTTTTACTAAAGTATTGAACGCATTGTGGTCTAATGGTTTGGGATTTTTCTTATCGCGCCCCATAGTCCACGGGCCGATCAGGGCAGGTTCTGCTTGACCATCTTTGTACATGGCGACCGCCCAGCCATCGTCGTCATCGTTCTTAATGACCCGTGCGGTCCACTCCTTAGCTTGCCACACGCGGGCTTCTTGTATCAGTTGAACTTCTTGATCTGACATGACTACGATCTCTTATTTCTTGGTCGCCGTTGGTTTTGCTGCCGGTTTTGCTGCCGATTTGGCAGCATTGAAGACTTTAACGATGCTGACGCCTTCAGCGCCCGTATCACAAGTGTAAGCGCCATCTTTTAATTGTATAAATTGTTCCGCTTCCAACTCGACAACTTGTCCATCAACGTTCAAAGCGCAGCTACCGGTCAGGACATAAACGCGAAAACCATGTGTGGCTTTAATCGTTATGCTTTGATTCGCTTCATAGGTATTGCTATAAAACTTAAAGTTTTCAGATGGACGATGTTGTTGGCGTACGCCGATTTCAGAGATGGCGGCGTCTGAAATATCAGACCATGATTGAACTTGTGACATGGGAATTCCTTGCGAATAGAGTTGATTGATATGGGTGTTGAACGCTGTTCTACGTGCCGGACCTCTAGTGTCGATTTGCGTAGCAAAAAGAAACCAGACAATTTAAAACAGCGGAGAAGGTGCCGGAGTATGCGTGAAATTGATGATTCCCGACTCAAACATCCCAAATCAGCGCGGCAACTCGTACCCTGCTCGACGCTTATGCTTACATGTTCACTCTCTAAATAAGTGCGTAAAGTTCCGACTGACCAATAATTTTTCGTGACTACCTTTGATCAAAACCTGCATGCGCTCGGCATCCAAGCGTTCCGCTGCCAAAATCGCTTTGGTATTGACAACCGTCGAACGATGTACTTGCCAGAATTTTTCACTATCTAAACCATCAATCAAATCTTTCAAAGCCGTCCGTATCAGAGCTTCGTAATCTGCCAGCACCACACGGGTGTACTTGGTATCGGATTGAAAAAACAAAACCTCATCGACATCAATTAATTTGATCTGTTTACCAACCGTCGCTTTAATCCATTTCATCTTTTCTGGCTTGGCGGTAGAGGTGGAATGTTTCTGCACATTTTGCAAACTTTGTTGTAAGCCACTTAGCAAATGTGAGAGATCCGCAGGTGTCGCATTCAATTTTTCTTTAATGCGCTCTATCGCTTTTTCTAACCTTTGCTCCTGTACTGGTTTTAATAAATAATCGACGGCACCCTCATCAAATGCTTCAATTGCATATTGATCGTAAGCGGTGATAAAAACAACGTGTGCCCCCTTACCAATTCTTTTTGCGACCTCTACCCCTGACATCCCAGGCATACGAATATCAAGAAATACGACGTTCGGTTCATGTTCCAAAAATCCATCCCAAGCATCATTGCCATTCTCTGCGACTTTTACAATCATCGCTTGCGGCCAACATTTTTCTAACTGCCCCAACAAACGGTCTCGCATTAATGGTTCGTCTTCAGCGACCAAAATTTTTATCGTCATTGCGCCACTCTCATTAGATTATTCAAAGTTCATGATCCATATTATGTCAACACGCCCTCGCTCAACGGAATCGAAATTTCTGCGATCACGCCACCTGCTTCCGCCTCACTGATCTCTAATCCTGCTTTACCCGAGTAGGCGAGGCGTAGTCGATCGCGAATATTTTGCAGACCGATACCATGACTTGGTTTATCGCTTAAACCAACACCGGTATCTTGCACCGTAATACATAAATCACTACTTGTAGAATTACCAACTACCGCCTGTGCGCTAATGTGAATACTGCCACCACGAATAGCGGGCTCCAAGCCATGTTTAATCGCATTCTCGGCTAAGGTCAGCAGCACCATACTTGGAATCTTGTAGTCAGCGTAGCTGGGCGGTAGATCCAAGCTAAATGTCAATCTGTGCGCCATGCGTACTTGCATGACTTCTAGATAAGCTTCGACCATCGCGAACTCATCCTTTAAGCTCACTTGTTCTGCTCGCATCTCGCTCATACTAGCGCGTAAAAAGACGATCAAGTTAGCCGTTAATACCGCCGCTTTTGACTGGCCTTGTTCGTCTTTACTCCCCTGTTCTGCCAGTTGCTGAACTGCGCCCAAGGTATTAAACAAAAAATGCGGTTCGATCTGGGCGCGTAGTAAGCGTAATTGCGATTCGCTCAACTCACGTGCCGCCTTTTCCCGTTCGGCTTCCCATTGCAATTGAGTCGCGATGCGTTCATAGCCGATATTGCGCCAAGCAGCGACTAGGCCAACCAAAATTCCATAGATGACACTAATAATGCCAGCCGCGGTCAAAATAATCGGCATGCGCTCAACCAACAAAGGCAATACGGGCTTATTTTTCATCAGGGCGCCTATCGCACTACCAATAAATGCGCCGCCAAATACGCTAAGTTGTGTGAAGAAAAAAATCCTATATTTTTTCTCGACGACCCGACGGTAATTAAACCAAATTGAAGTTAGCGCCACCAATAAACCAAAGCCGACCACATTCGCGACTATCATCGCGGTAGGTTTATCAACACTCGTTTTCCAGTAGGTGAAGCTCAGCCCCACTCCGCAGAAAAAAGTGGCGCAGGCGAACAAAGCACGCCACAAACGCCAACCATTATACGTTTCGCAGAACTGATGTAATTGCTTGCGCTCGATGCTGCTCAAGCGCTCAACGCTACGTGCAATTCTTTTATTAAGGCTGCCCTGCGCCACTTCGGGATTTAGCAAAATCGCGAGTATTTCGTCTTGCCAATTACGATGCCAATCTACAAATTGTCTCCACATCTTTTTCTTCCTTCGCGCTTTATCCATGCAAAATTTATCGAACTAGCGCCATACTAAGCCTGAGCACTATGACAAACTAGGGCGATACGATCAATGACGAAAACGCGGGTTTCAAATACGATTTTTAGTTTTTTCGACGGAGTGAATTACGCGGCATTATTCAAATTGCATTATTCAAATTGTTTAGTAAATTGCCCGAATTGTTCAGACAACAGCGCCACTTGCTGACGCAATGCCAGAACTTCGCTTTCTAAAGTGGCGATGCGTTCTGCTTGCGTTCCACTGATTTCACTTTTTAATGATGTCACCGATCGGGCAGAATTCGCTTGGGCTTGTTCTTCAGTGCAGCTCAAAAGATGAACGTAACGCGCTTCTTTACTGCCAGGCGCTTTCGCTAAACGCGTCACCAGCGGTGGGTATTTATCCATCAGATAATTTAAACTTTGCTCGACTTGCTCTACCGAAGAAAATTCATGCAGACGACCGCAACGGTTGCGTATTTCTCCCGCGGTTTGCTCACCGCGCAACATCAGCGTCGCTAATACCGCCAGTTTATCCTGATCAAACAAATATTTAATCCTGAGCCTGTGCTCATATTTCGCTACGCGTGCGCCCGCTTGATGTATCACGCTCGCTAATTTTTTCTGTACCAAGCGGTCGATCGCTTCCACCACGTCGTCTTCTGACAAACTCATAATCGGATCACGGTTAGTCAGTTGATTGCATGCATTGACCAAGGCGTTGAGCGACATCGGATAATTGTCTGGTGTTGCGGCTTCTTTTTCGGCAAGACTGGCCAGCACACGAACTTCGACCGCATCTAATAATTGAGCATTGTCGGTCGCCGTTGATGGGCTTTCAGGCACATCAGCAATCACAGTCGCAGTCGCTGGATTAAATTGCTCTTGATTCATATCAATTCCAATACAAATTTCAATTTTTTGGGGGATATTGCTAGGGTCTGTTAACATTTAAATTGGGAAGTGCGTTCAAGCCAAAAGGTGGGATGGCAAGGCGTAGTTCGCCGCCGAGGCTGGTGCCTCGGCAAGAGCTGAAATAAACCTCGCGCTGTCCATCGCGCGTTTTGGATTGAACCCTTCGGGAATGGGAAAAACGGGCACATGGCATTGTTGCAAGTCGCTTACAGTGCTCGCACTGCCGCGCGACTTGACGCCTAGCCCTGTACCCGTTTTTCCGCATTCGCACTCGCAATTTAAATGTTAACAGACCCTAGTATAAAGCTTTATGTAGCTATCTCATGATGTCATTGGTGCTATTGGTGTTACTGATGGGATTGATGGGATTGATGGGATTGATGCATAAAATTTTACTTTGGTTTATGCATGGCATTTCGCGCTGAAGTCGCCTATGATATTTTCACTGAAAAATTTTCTATACTGTCGTTTCCATTTCATTCACGCTGTCTAAAACAATCAACGATCTGATTTTCCTACCCACCAAAAAGGAAACCTATGAATCACAGCACAACACCTAACAGTATTCAACGCTACCACAAGCTATCAATCGGCTTACATTGGTTGATGTTACTCCTCTTAATCGCGGTATATGCCAGCATAGAGTTACGAGAATTTTTCCCAAAAGGTAGTGACCCACGTAAGGCAATGAAGCTGTGGCATTTTATGCTGGGCTTGTCCGTTTTGGCGTTTGCATTGGTACGTTTGCTGGTGCGAGTGACTAATCAGACACCTGCCATACAGCCGCCCCCACCTCCATGGCAAGCCACCATCGCCCACCTCATGCATATCGCACTGTATGGATTAATGATAGGCATGCCGCTGGCTGGCTGGTTAATCTTAAGTGGCGAAGGACAAACCATCCCATTTTTTGGTCTGGAATTACCTGCCCTGATGGGACCGAACAAAGAATTGGCGCATCAAATTGAAGAGCTACATGAAACCATGGGCAAAGTCGGTTACTTTTTAATCGGCCTGCATGCACTCGCTGGCTTGTATCATCATTATGTGGTCAAAGATAATACGCTACGTCGCATGCTACCTTAACTTGAATTAGTTTAAACTTGATCAGGCCATTCCAAAACTAAAACAATCTGTGTGTCACACAGATTGTTATATCAATCTCAAAACCGACGTAATACATTGTAGCGATTGAGAAAAGCACCTGAAAAATTCATCTGTATCCACAGAAATACTCTAGACAATTCTACTTATAAATCAAGTTATTCATTGGAGTATCACCCAAACAGTTAAGCTACGTCTTCCATTGCAAACATACCGCTGTTCCATCACCAATCTCGCTATCAATTGACAATTGAATTTCTAAATCTTTTGCACGTTCATGTAGATGCCCAAGCCCTCTACCACCCAACACCACCAAAGGATTGAATCCCCGCCCATTGTCTCTTATGATTAACCTATCATATAGACCATATCCACCGGCCTCCACAAAGATTTCCGAGGCTTGTGCATGTTTAATTATGTTTGCGAATATTTCACGAATCATATGTTCAAACTGAATTAATTCGTTCGATGTCCAGTTGATGGTATGAAACGGCTTGACCCGCCAATGCAATTGAATTTTTAAACGTTTCAAGCGAGATTCGTAGCGAAAACGAAACTGAGCCAATACTGTAGTCAAATCATCTCCACTTGGACTCAAGGTATCAATTGTCGCTCTAAGTGTATCAATCACTTGCTGCAATTCAAACTCAATTTCCGTATGCTGCGTAGGCGCGGTTTGGACCAAAGACATCAAGCCCACAAGCTGCGATCCCAAACCATCATGCATATCTTTCATAATTCGGCCACGCTCCAAACTAATTGCCTCTTGCTTAGCTCGAACCGTCATTTCTTGATGATGATGTTCTAATAGCTCTCGTTGTTTGGCGACCTCTACCTCCAATTCGTGTCTATACTGAGCGTCGCTTCGTATGGCATGCACATATCGCAAATTCAATACGATACCAATCGCAAGAATGAAAAACAAAACGATCAAAGGTGTGAAGTAAAAGCGCTGATATGCGTCAGCTGCATCGGAAATCCAAACATTCCAATGATCGTATAAACCGACAATCAACATTAGCAAACCAGCCAGAGCAACTGCAATATTTGAAGGCGATGGTTTTCGTATACTCTGTCGTGCTATAGACAGCAAGGCAAATGCCCCAGCCACAACGATTAAATCAATTCCTAGCGCCTTTAACACAGGTGGCGCTCCAAAAATTAAGGCAATTGAGCTAAGTAAAAAAATGCCAAGAGATAACCATTGTGCCTTCTCCAACCACTTGCTTCGAATTTGATTTACTCTCAACGCGAGAATACAAATCAAAGACATCCAAATTCCAAAACACAAATCGATCAGAAAAAACCAGTAGCTGTATGGAATCGACAAGTCATGCATGGACCAAAGCCATGCTCGCAACGCCCAAAGTGCCGACGCAATCCCAAACAGTAATGCATTAGAAGATCTGTACAAAATGGCAGCAGATAAACTAATAAATCCTAAGATGGCACAAATAACTATGATGGCAATCGTTGACCACAAGAACGTACGAAGTTTTTCAGCATGTAAAGCTGAAAGATCTTGCTGAGATCCTATTAAAACTTGAGACAACCCAGAGTAACGTCGACAGTCACCTGCAACTTGAATATAAACAAAGGAATTCAGATTCTTCGTTGTTTCTAATTTCGGAAAAGATACGATGATTGCATGATTACTATAGTCTGAATCGGAATCAAATAAGTCACCATATCGTGCGATTATTTGGTCATCGAGATAGAAATGAACACGATTACCAGCTCGATATACAAATGCGGCAGAATCATCGTTCTTTGGGAAAGACGTCACCGGAATCCGATAAGTCCAATGCCCTTCTCGACATGGCTTATGGCGTCGCCATACGTCAGATAACGTAACTGACGACCATGTGACACCTATCGAACTTGATCTTGTTTGTAATCCAGAAGCTATCTCTGCATTCGTCACCAATGAAGTCTCTGCATATACAAATCCGCTCATCGTTATAGAGAGAATGGTACCAACGAGAACTAGCTTCTTTCTCAAAAAACTTAATAGACTATTTGAGATCCAATATCCCCATACGAGTAGCAGTATTAATTGCTTGAGTGCGTGAATTAACATAAAGTTTGCTATAAATACTCTTAACATGATGACGTACTGTGTTCAAACTCATCTGTCTCAACTCAGCGACTTCCCCATAGGTGTAACCAATTGTCAAATCTTTGAGAACAAGCAATTCTTTTGAAGTCAGCAAAGAACCGCTAACGAATGATTTTTGCTCAAAAGTCGTATTGCCGAATCGATTTGGTGTAGTGTAGTCACGCAACTGCGTTAAAACACGTCTAGCTATTTGTGGTGACATTGGTGAACCACCATCCATAAGATCTTCTAGATGCTCAGCTAACTCATCGTCTCCCTGTCCTTTTAATAGGTATCCTGAGGCGCCAGCTTCAACGCAGCGAATTACATTATCCTCGTCACCAAAAACCGAAATTATCAATACCTGACAACTTGGATAGTGCGCAAGAGTCCAAGGAATCAGGTCGATCCCATCTCCGTCCGGCAAACCCAAATCCAACAACAAAACGTTTATCGAATCTTGAGAAATAGCGTGGCGAGCTTCATGCCATTTCCCACACGCGAAGGCAATACTCCAGTTTGCGCGTGATTGAATAGTGCTTACAAAGCGTGACAAAGTTCTCGGGTCATCTTCAACGATACCTATCTTAATTTCCATACATAAAAATAGAAAAAGGAAAGCGAAATAAATTCCAAAACAAAATAGTAAGGAGTTTACAGAAACTTTCTATCACATCTTCATGTGATTTCAGCGGGATAAGTATTTTATAAAATATTTCAACTAGCCAATAGTCTGAACAATCAACTATTCTTTATTGACCCTTCTAAACCAGATATCTATGCACAATCTTCATCAACAAAGTCATCAAAAAAATCAGTATAAGAAAAAAAGCTGTGCGATTCTCATCGCCAGTATATTCGCATTAACAGCCCCACAAATTCACGCGCAAGGGCTATTCAACAAATTGATTGAGAAGGTACAAAGTTCTACCCAGTCAAGCGGTGGCTTATCGCACGCTGATCTCAGCGCGTCTGATAGAAAACAATTCGAGCAAGATAGAGCAGACAATAATTTAGACAAAAAACCAGTGACCGCTGATAAGCGCGGGATTAGCGGTATATATTTTTCAAACGTACCAATGGGTGGTGTATCCCTCAATCAATCTGCGACTTTTGCTATTGGAAAATTCTTAGTTGAGTATGACGACAGTACTGGCGTAGCGACCATCTCAACGCGCTATGGTTTCGAAGCGAGCGACCCATCTAAACTAGTGCCAAAAGCAAAATTCACACGCTCTTCAACTTATAAGGATCGCAATTTACGTGCACTACAAAATACTACCCATTTTCTACTGCCAGAGGGCAATCCCGAATCAAGAATGCACTTGCTGTACGGACAAATGATTCACAAAACGGATTTGCAAGGTAATAAAGTAGCGGACAAATTAACTCCAACCGGACTAAAAAATTTGTTAGAGCTTGAACCTGGAATTCTGTATATTGGTGAAACCCCATTTGCTGGAAACAAGACCGAAGCTGACGGTCATAACCTGCTCCTTCCTGGAATGGTAATGCCTCTATTAGTTAAAGAAGGGAAAGAGGAAGCGGCAAAAGCGTGGACAGTAGAACGCATTATCAAACAATATCGTGCCGCCAATGCAGCGTTCGACAGCGCTTTAGAAGACACTGCAGCAACTGCCGATCCAAATTTAAGCTTACGTGAACCATCAAATGATTTGCCGACGAAGCAAGAGTTAGACGCCGCGAAAAACCAGTGGAATATTTTAATCAAGTCACAGGCTGTTGGCGGCACCCAGTCCAAACGCCAGTTCAAACTTGTCTATGCTTATCCAGCTACCTCATTTGAAAATCAAAACAAAAAACAATGGGTGAACAATACTTATACCGATACGATAGTTACACGCAGCCGAGTTTACGTCGCGGTGTTTCAAGATCAAGAAAACAAGTATTGGACAAATCGATTCTATTTAGTTGAAAAAGCACCGTTAGGCGTTTTCTTTGGCGAGCGGTGGTCTGGTCAATATGAATACGCATTACCTGCAAGTGCACTACCTGTGGCAATAGACAAAACTGCCGCACTAAAGTACCAATCTGCAGTTAAAACAAAATAATCCGCCTTCGTATTTTGTATTATTACAAATACGAACTCAGATGAAAAACGCGATGAGTTAGCCAATTCATCGCGAGGAACAAATCAAAATAAAATTCCCTGCTTACAATAACGAGATACTGAAATTCTAAAAAAGGATATGTATTAGCACGCTACAAAACTAAATGATACTTTTACCAGTGTTGGATAAATCAAACAGGGTATAAAAGGATACATTTACTACCATATTAATACTTACATTAAGAAGACTGAGTCTTGCGCAATTCTGAAATCAACGCTCATAAGCGCTGACTAATAAACTGTCTAACTTTCTGGACCCGACTCAAACGCTTACGGACATTTTTACAGTACATTTTATTGACCAGCTATCGACATTAGTTAGTCTTTGTAAGCAGTCATTACCGAGTAAAACTTTTCTTCAAAAAATTAATCAAGGGCTTCATCAGCACGGGATCTAAATATAGATTGGGATCGCTATAAGACTCCACTTGTTGCTTTAAATCCGGCGGCACTTGCTTCAAGATATGATTCATCCCTTTTATGATATGCAACTGCGCCAAAGGCTGCGCTTTTGATAAAAGCATGGCTTCGCTGACGGAGACTTGTATATCGGTATCGCCTTGAAAAATCGCCACAGGCATTTTCAAATTTTTGATGACATCCGCCGGTACTACGGTAAACCATGACATCAAATACGCCTGCACACTAGGTCTATACAAAGCTAACAAAGGTGCAGGAACCTCAGGTGTCGTTTCACCTTTTTCTAATTTGCTCAAAATTTCTTCATTTAGTTTGAGCAAATCAGGCGGCAACTTATCCTGTAATTGTGTTCTCAGAATCTTGGAGGCGGATCGGGCGGGCCCAGCCAAAGAAACATAGGCAGCGACATTACTTCTTGCCGCAGCCAACATACCAACGCTGGCGCCTTCGCTATGACCAATAATAGCAACGCCAGAAAAACGTGGATCCGCTTCCAGTTGTTTAACCCATGCTAGCGCATCTGCGACATAGGTTTGAAAGCGTAATTCTTCTTCCGATTTTCCTGCGGCAAAGCTTTCTCCTACGCCGCGTTTGTCATAGCGCACAGTGGCAAAACCAGCGATCGCCAATTCTTCGGCTAGCATTTTTAGGCTATCATTTTTTCCTTTCAATGCTGGACTATTGCCATCTCTATCGGTAGGACCAGAGCCTGAAATGAGCAAGATCACGGGTGGCTTTACTTTATGACCTGGTATCAACAGGCTACCGTATAAAGTGTTGACGCCTTCACCCGAAGTGATACTCGATTGTATGAATTCGGCGTTCGCTGAAGTCAAAAAAACGAAGTTGCTGACACACATATAAACAAACAAGAAAAGAACGCGTTTTAATTTCATCTGCTTCTCCATTTTTATTCTAAGCTTCAACTCAGTATCGTGTATTTGATATCTGAAACCGCATGAAATCCACATTGTCATTCACATCTTAACTGGTAATTTCAACAGATTTCAAAGTGCTAAAACTTTACCTTAGTTTTGGCATAAATTCCATCCACTAAACTACGGCGCGTGATCAAACTAAATTCATCCTGCATTAACAAATTTTTTAACTTAGTAAATGCCTTAGCGCAAGCGCCTATTGCACTTTCTGCTTCCAACTTAACAATCCACGAGCTATCCTTGCCACCGCTTGTTCCAAGCGATTTAGATTTTGAGTATAGGCGAAGCGTACATGCTGCTGCGCTTGATGCTGACCAAAATCTAATCCCGGCGTAAAAGCGACAAACTCTGTTTCTAAAAAGTGCTGGCAAAACGCATAGGCATCGCCACCAAAATCACTGATATCCGCATAAAGATAAAAAGCACCTTCCGGTTCTACTGCGATCTTAAAGCCAAGCTGCCGCAAAGCGGGCAATAAAAAATCTCGTCGCTTTTGAAACTCATGGCGACGTTCTTCAAAGATACTAATCGTGTGTTCTTCAAAACAAGCGAGTGCCGCATATTGCGCAATGCTAGGCGCACTGATGTATAAATTTTGCGCCAATTTTTCCAACTCTGAAATTGCGTTATCCGGCGCCACCAACCAACCTAAACGCCAGCCCGTCATACCAAAATACTTGGAAAAACTATTTAAAACAAAGGCCTCATTATCTACCTCTAGGACACTACTAGCATCGAGACCATAAGTCAGTCCGTGATAAATTTCATCTACCACCATGTGCCCACCATGGGTGCGAATTGCTTGCGACAAAGCGAGCAGTTGTTCACTCGTTAGCAAAGTGCCGGTCGGATTAGCAGGCGATGCCAATAGCGCACCGACCGTGTTCTCGTTCCAATACTGAGCCACCAACTCTGGCGTCAATTGATATTGCTGCGATGGATTAACTGGTACTAACTGCGCCGACGCTTCTATCAGTCGTAGAAAATGGCGGTTACACGGATAGCCCGGATCTGCCATCAGCCAATGTTTACCCGGATCGACTAATAAACTGGTCGCCAGTAATAATGCGCCGGAGCCACCCGGCGTGATTAAGATGCGGCGTGGATCAATATTTAGGTCATATCGTTGTTGATAAAAACCACTGATCGCCTCACGTAATTGCGGTAAGCCTCGTGCCGCGGTGTAGCTAGTTTTACCCGCTGCCAAGGCAGCTTGACCAGCCTCAATAATTGGGGCCGCCGTCACAAAATCGGGCTCGCCGATTTCTAAATGAATGACATCATGTCCGGCCGCTTGTAGTTCATTCGCACGGGCCAATAAAGCCATCACGTGAAAGGGTTCGATGGCACGACTACGTGCGCTATAGCTGATATTGGAATTCGTCATACTAAAAATAAGTTTGAAATGAAATTGATGGAGCTTGACCACAAGATTTAGGAACAAGGCACAGTGTATTGACTAAATCTCGCTTTGGGAAATATGCAAAACTAATTGCACTATCAGTGGAAGTGATTTGGCTTATGTAGATTATGTGGATTACCTGTACACCAAGTTTACGTTTATGATCCTAATCTCGTTCTAGCGCGACCCAGAACTAAGCATTCTCTAACAAAGACAAAGCCTCATCATATTCATACTGCGCGATATGTTGATTGAGTCTCTCTAATAAGCTGCTGTCTAAAAAACGCATCAATGCCAAACGATGTTCTTCAAAATACTGTGGACAATCTCCGCTGTAATTCGATAAGAGCGCTCGCAATTGCTGCAAAATATCGGTCAGCTTATCGTGACTTAACTCGGACTCGCTTTCGAGTTCCGATGCACTAGCTTGAAAGCTCGTCGCCTGTAGCGTCGGAAGATGCTGCTGCAAATCGGCCAACACCAGATTTAAAGACTTATTCAATTTTTGCCATAAATCCAGCACTTGAGCATTATTCAAATTCTCAACCGTACCCGTAGTGCCCGCATTAGCAGTGTTTATTGCGCATTCCAATTGCATAGCGTCAAACTGAAGCTGTTGAGCACCTATGCTGCCTGCTAATCCTTTTAAGGTATGTACCAGCATCGCTGCCTGACTCACTTGGCCCTGCTCTATCGCGTTGTGCAGTTGCATTGCAGTGCTGGCTTGTCCACCCAAAAAGCGGCTCAGAACTTTAAGATATAAATCCTGTTTGCCCATCATCAGACTGAGTCCCTGAGCACTATCAATATGCTTAAACCCAGCAAAATTAAACCCAGCGTCAGGATTTCCTAGCTGATACGGTGCCAAGGATTCCTGAATTTGAAGCTCCCCGGCCTTACCTGCTTTACCTGCCTCACTTACCTTACTTGTTTTACTTACTTTAAATTCCAACCAGCGCGCCAAAGTCGTGAATAAGGCATTCGGTTGCACAGGCTTTGCAAGAAAATCCTGCATGCCTTCATCCATACAACGTTGTCTCACATCGGCCATCGCATGCGCGGTCATGGCGATAATCGGGACATGATTCAAATTCGCATTTTGACGTATGCTTAAAGTCGCTTGATGGCCATCCATCCCTGGCATTTCTAAATCCATCAAAATCAAATCATAATAATCGTCAGCAACCGCCTGTAATTTATCCAAAGCCTCTTGTCCAGCACCGGCCAACTCGACTTGAATGCCAACCGTCGCTAACAACTCCACCGCAATTTGCTGATTGGTTTCATTATCTTCAACCAATAAGACACGAGTATTGGTGTACTGGTATTGAGAACTAGAAATGGTGCGCCCAATTTGTAATAAAGCAGTCTCACTACAAGTGTGAAAGGGAAGGAAACACTCAAAGGTCGATCCCTCGCCCAAGCGACTTTGCACTTGTATGCTACCGCCCAATAACTCCACTAATTGACGCGAGATCGACAAGCCTAGACCTGTCCCACCAAATTTGCGGCTGGTCGAACTATCCGCCTGATTAAAAGCCGAGAACAAACGCTGCATCTGTTGTTCGCTCATCCCTATGCCGGTATCACACACAGAAAAGTGCAATTCAAGTGGCTGCTCGTTGGGATTAGTCGCATCAAAATCATCCGCACTACGCAAATCAAGTGCCAGACTGACCTGCCCTGCCTCGGTAAATTTAATCGCATTGTTCACCAGATTAATCAAAATCTGACCCAATCGCATCGCATCACCAACCAGAAAACGCGGAATATGCTCGGGCACTCGAATCTGCAAATTCAATCCTTTATCCAGCGCCTTTTGCATGGTCACAGTCTTCACATGAGAGATCACGTCGTCTAATGAAAACGGGCTGAAATCGACTTCCATTTTGCCGGCTTCAATTTTTGAGAAGTCAAGAATATTATTGATAATACCAAGTAGGGCATTACCTGCATCATGAATCTTACTGAGGTAATCGCGCTGCTTCACGCTGAGATCCGTACGCAGAGACAAATAAGCTAAGCCAATAATCGCATTCATAGGCGTACGAATTTCATGACTCATGGTCGCCAAGAATGCGCTTTTCGCTTCGTTGGCTAATTCAGCCATTTCACGTGCGCGCAATTCCGCCGCCATTTTTTCCGCCAACATCTGTTGATGTCCGCGCTGCGCTTCTGCTTGCAAATCTTGGTCAAACAATGCCGCTGTTTGTGTAATTGAGCGCACCTCGTTAGGACGATATTGATTAAAATCGAGTTTACCGCCTATCAGCAAAATACCGGTCAATTGTCCACGATGCGTGAATGGAACCAACAGTGCATTTTCCCCGGTCAGCCCCTGCAACGATAAAGGAAGACGGGCACTTAGCATACGTGCTAGATCGCCACCTAAGGCATGTATGCGATTTGGTAATTCAGGAAAATCCCCCGTCACCAAAGTGCAATAACCTTCATGGCAGTTATACAGTGCGGTATGCGCACCACCCGTGTAGGCACGCAAAGCATCGAGATAATGGGTGGCCAACGCGTCTTGCCCAGCAATATTTGCTGCATTCGCGACCGCGAGTTGTAAGGCCTCTTCCTGCGCCCGCCATTTCGGGTACAACCAAATTCTAACGAGCTTCTCTGCCAAAGCGCGCAAGGGTTTATAGATTGCGATCAGTAACAAGCCACATAGCGCGTCAAATAATAAGGTTTGCCAACGAATCTGCGTTGCGATTAGTGGGGCAAACAGGTACTGCATCAACGCGAGGCAGCCGACCATCCAAGTAGTCACCAAGGCATAAACACTAAAACGATTAATCGCGAAACTAAAATCGAATAATCGATTCCGCAATAAGGCATACCCTAAGCCGCCATAAGCCAAAAAAATAAATAGATTGAAGAAAAATTCAAGATAAGCAAAATCCAGATATTCGTCCATAATCCGAGCGACGTTGTAGAACAGGTAAATTGCATAGATAATGCTCATGCAAAATCCTACCCACGCCAGCCGCTGACGCGTAATGCCACTCGTCACCCGCCATGAAACCGCCAAAAAGCCTAAAGAAAAAATCACAGAAGTAATCGCCAAGGCGCGTCGCCACAAACGCAAATTGAGCCACTCAAGAAGCGTCCATGGCAGCATACCTAGCTGCAAAAAAATCAAACAAAAGGTGTAACTGGCGAAACACAATGCGTAAACGTAGAACAGTACACGCACCCACGACAAGCGCCAATGCGGCCGATTTTCTGGAAAAATCAAACAGAAGTAGGTAAAAAACACATACCCAACGAACAGCTCAATCGGAAAAACATAGACCGTCAAAAAATCCTGCAAGGCACCATTGGGAAGATAGGGAATAAAGATATCAGGAATGATCGCCATCATCGCTATCGCCAATACCCGCATAGGCACGCTATTAGCGTGACGCCAAACTAACATCAAGATAATGAAGATGACCACAAAGCTGGTAGCGAACTGGATCAAGGTCACGCCGAACCACGCTTCGAAATGCGGCACTCGCTTAAGAATCAATGGTAATTGCAAGTGCTGCCCCTGCTCGACCACAGCATCAGAAGGAAACCATCGCAAACCGACTTGCTCATCAATGAGCAGATAACGGGATTGATCACCAACGTGATCAAATACCACATGATCACCAATTTTCGCGCCCGCTTTGGCCAAATGCGACTCTGGATTCAGTCCTACGATCGGCAAACGATGCTCTCGATTAGGCGTACCAAAATTCGCCCCCAACTCGGCGGTGATCTGTCTCGTCACCATATGTTGCCAACGACTATTTGCCCATATATTCAGCACACTCAACAGTACAATGAGCGTTAACATCAAAGTTCTGTATTGAACATCGGGAAATATCGCTTTGGTCATTGGTATTTGGCGAAGCTGTAGATTTGTATGTAGAAGCAGGTAAGCAGTGATTTTAAAGGCGAAGTCCTAGTTTCTAGCTATTTTCATAAAAATATGGCCGTAAATCAGCGCTTTGTGTTGCGCAATGGATGTAACAAGCGCGCCAAATAGAGTTTCTGAGCACTATGCACGACGCATTTCGCTCAGCAGAGGAATCGATATAGCTTATAGCGCGTCGGAGTTTACTTCATCGATGCGCGCTTGATTAAAAAAATCGCCACAAGCACCATCCTTAATACAGATACGACTTAAGGATTTCTCAGTGCACGGGCACGTTGTAAGCGTGAGCCGCAATCCAGAGTTAATATTTAGTCTGTGACTTTACTGGAACCAAGTCAACATCACCAATCATTACTAAAGCATGCTTGGCGGATCGAGTCCGCCATGACGACCATTCAACTTAGAAAGTCTTACTCACCATCGCCACAACAGAAGTCTTGCCAAGGAATTTTCCATTGGCGGGTGAAGTATAAGCGAGCTTACCTGCATTCGTGCCAATCACCGTGATGGATCCACTGAGTACACCAAAATCCTTGGTAACACCGATTTTCCAATCGCTATAAGCGGAGGTATTATTGTTCTTGACTGACTGATGGCCTGCGTGCAAATTCAAGACCAGACCACTGTCTATTTCTATATTCCCCCCTAAGTCCAAATAGCCGCTGTTTTTACTATTGGCAAATCCAAACAAATTGGTGGTCGCGTGCGAGTATTTCAGATACGCGGAACCATAGCTAAGTTGACCATACACTTCTGTCGTATTCGCACTGACCGCTAAGCCATTCGATGGATACACGTAGGTCAAGACGCCGACGTCATAACTGATATCGCTGGTCAAAGCGCCACGTTTTCCCGCATATAAATCGACTTCGACACTACCGCCGCCACCTGCATCTTTGGTCCATTTGATCGTCGATGCCCAAACGCCGGCATACATGCCAGATGGATTATTCACATAATCGGCACCGCCTTGTAAGGCGGGTTGTAGACGTGTTTGCGAAATGCCGCGATAGCGATAATCCGTTGCTAGAGCCGCGTTAAAGCTGACTTCATGTTCAGGCTTAGCAGCAGGTGCAGCGTCTTGTGCTTGCGCTGCGTGATTGCCAAATAATGCCGATAGAGCGGCGACTAATAATACTTTTTTCATCTTACTTCCTTTCAAATGAGCGACCATGTCGTTTTGGTGAATGCGCTGCTTGAAGTAGATTTCAAGCAGCGCACAAATAATGCAATTAATACGCGTGCAACAGCCCTATCGGCAGACCTAGCGGTCGTCGATGCAGTTAGTTACAAGCAGGGCTTGTGGAAAATTAGTGCGGTAACATCAAGCGATATCCAACCGCAGTTTCGGTTAACAAATAGATAGGCTGAGTAGGATCATCTTCTAATTTTTGCCGTAAATAGCGCATATAAATTCTTAGATAATGGCCGTTTTCACCATGCGATGGACCCCAGACTTCGCGCAGCAATTGTGGATTGGTCACAACCTTACCCGCACTATTGACTAGTACATTCAACAATCTAAACTCGGTCGGCGTCAGATGCACTACGGCATCCGCTTTCGTCACTAGTCTGGCTTGCATATCGATCTTCACATCACCAAATTGCACGATACCGCTCAGATCCACGCCCGGTTGACGTTGTCGTCTTAGTGTCGCGCGCACTCTGGCTTGCAACTCGCCAATGCCAAACGGTTTGGTCAGATAATCATCGGCACCCGCATCCAAGGCGCGGATTTTTTCGACCTCGTTGACCCGCGCAGACAAGACAATAATCGGCACGTTAGACCAGCGTCTGACATCTTTAATAAAATCGATCCCATCGCCATCGGGCAGACCTAAGTCAAGTATCACCAAATCGGGTTGGCGCGTGCCAGCATCGATCAAACCGCGTTGCAGGGTGCTCGATTCATGCACTTGCCAACCTTCTTCCTCTAAAGAGGCGCGGACAAAGCGACGAATCTGAGGCTCATCCTCAACCAAGAGCGCGCTAGGCGCATTCGGCACACTGACACTGGGATCTTTACTAGTTTGACTCATGCTGATTCCTATTTTTCAAGCGCTGCATTGTCGGGCAGCTCTTTGTGCAGCGCGTTCATCAATTCAACATCCGGCATATGAGGCGGCACACCTAATGGCAGCGTGAACGCAATACAGGCGCCACCATCCGGTGATTTGGCGGCTTGAATCCGGCCATGATGCGCTTCCACAATCGCGCGACAAATAGCCAAACCTAAGCCGACTCCTGGCTTAGACGATTCGCGCTCGCCGCGGGTAAATTTTTCAAAAATCGCTTCTTCTTTGCCCATCGGCAGACCCGGCCCATTGTCATAGACCATCACTTGCAATTCACTTTCCAAAAGCTGCGCTTTGATGGTAATGCGCGAGCCTTCTGCTGTGTATTTGGCGGCGTTTTCTAATAAATTACATAGCACGCGCTCGATCAATACCGCATCAAAATTCACTAATGGTAAGTCGTTCGCCAACTGCGTTTGCACTTGATGCGCTTTTAACTGCGGTGCGCTAATGCGTAGCGCGCTGCCGATTACCTCTTCTAATGGCTGCCACTGCAAATCGAGCTTCACTTCGCCACTTTGTATGCGTGCCATGTCGAGTAAATTGGCGACCAGCGCACTCATGCGCAGAGATTCAGCGTACAGCGCTTGCGTCATCACTTGCTGTTTGCGACTCAGCTCGGGCTTGGAGGTACTCAATGCTTCCGAGATACCGACAATCGAAGTCAGTGGTGTGCGCAAATCATGCGACAAAGCTGCCAATAAGGAATTACGCAAACGCTCTGATTCCATGTGTATTAAAGCCCCTTGTGCGACCTCGATGTAATGCACGCGCTCTAAGGCGATTGCCGCTAGCGCCGCGAAAGTATCGAGTTGTTGTCGTTGTTCGGGAATCAAAATCCAATGCGGATTTTCTGGCGCAATCGCCAATAGACCACGAGTGCGCATGGGCGCAACGAGGGGTAAATAAAAGTAAGGGCTAGAGGGCAAAGTATCAGTGCTAATTCCCGCTGCCTCCACTTTATCAAAAGCCCATTGCGCAATGCCTAAATCTAAACCACTCACTGTCGATTCAGGCAATTGCAAGCGCCCTTCCTCATCGGGCAAGAGCAAAGTGGCTTGGGCGCGAAAGGCGCTTTGTATCACCGCTTGAGTCGCTTCAGTGATCTGCTCGCTTTGCAAATAGCCAGATAAATCACGTGCAAATTCATACAGGGCGAGAGAACGTGCTTCGCGATGTGAAGCTACTTTGGCTTGATATCGGAGGCCAGCGGTTAGATGTCCGGTGATCAAACCGACCACCAACATAACCACGAAAGTCATCACATATTGCAGATCACTGACGGCGAAAGTGAAACGCGGTGGTACGAAGAAAAAATCAAACGCCATGACACCTAAGACGGTCGCCAATACCGAAGGTCCACGCCCAAATCGCACCGCGACTAAGACCACGGTTAGCAGGAACAGCATGGCAATATTGACGAGATTAAATACCGCGAGCAAAGGCGTTGCCAATACGGCGGTGAAGACGCTAGCGAGGGCGGCGTAGACATAACGCAAGGCACGTCGTTTGCCGGGCTGAGCGTTGGCTGTCGGCGATGGTTTTGTCTCTTTGGCGCGAGCATCTTGTTGACTTGCTAGCGGATTTGACTCACCACCGATCTCAATCAAATCCAAATTGTCAGCACGTGCCGCCAACTGTTGCGCCAAGGTGGTGCGCCAATTGAAAACCGCTTTGCGTCGACCGATCACGATACGCGAAAAATTATACTGATAGGCATAATCGACGATGGTTTGCGCAATATCATTGCCCGTCAACACCGCCGTCTTAGCGCCTAAATCTTGCGCTAATTTGAGATTTTTTAAAATGCGCTCGCGCACTGCGGCTGGCAACTTTTGCAGCGCCGGCGTCTCAATGTAGATCGCTTGCCATTCGGCGTTCATCTGTTGCGACAGGCGTGCGGCGCTACGCACCACGTGATCGGCATTGGCTTGAGGACCTATGCAGACCAACAAGGCGGCATCGGTCTTCCACACCGCATTAATCGATTTTTCTACGCGATAAGCTTGGACATCATCTTCAACTCTATCGGCAGTGCGACGTAAAGCCAGTTCGCGTAGGGCAATCAAATTCCCTTTGCGAAAAAAATTCTTGGCCGCGCGTTCGGCTTGTTGCACTTTATAGACCCGACCGGATTTCAACCGGGCGAGTAATTCATCGGCAGGAATATCCACCAACACGACTTCGTCAGCTTCATCAAAGATCGTATCCGGCATAGTCTCGGCGACGCGAATTCCGGTGATGCCGCCGACCACATCGTTGAGGCTTTCCAGATGTTGTACGTTAACGGTAGTGAACACGTCAATACCGGCGTCGAGCAATTCTTCCACATCTTGCCAGCGCTTAGGATGGCGCGAACCCGGCGCATTGGAATGCGCGAGTTCATCAATCAAGATCAAGGCAGGTTGACGTGCTAACGCGGCATCGATATCAAATTCATATAACGTCTTATCGCGATAGTTGATGCTTTTCAAGGGCAACAGGTCTAAGCCATCCAACAGCGCGCTAGTCTCATCGCGGCCATGGGTTTCGATCACACCGACCAAAACCGTTTCACCATTTTTTAACAACTTATGCGCAGCAGATAACATCGCATACGTTTTTCCAACGCCAGCGGAGGCGCCAAAATAAATGCGTAATTTGCCACGCGTTGAACGCCGCTCCTGCGCTTGCACATGAGCCAGCAGAACATCTGGATCGGGGCGTTGATTGGTGTTGATTCCCATAGCAATCTATTCTATTTTAGATGCGATTACTTGCTAGGCGAGAGTGCCAAATTCAATTGCAAGACATTCACACGTGGCTCACCGAACAAACCCATCAACGGCTTTTGGACGAATTGATCGACCAGTGCGCGCACTTGCGTTTCCGTCATTTTACGCTCACGCGCGATTCTCGGGACTTGATAATACGCAGCGGCCAAGCTGATTTCTGGATCTAATCCACTGGCTGAAGCTGTCACCAAGTCCACCGGAATCGCCGTCGTATTGCTAGGATCAGCGGCTTTCAAAGCCTCCACTCTGGCTTTTACATTATCCAACTGCGCGGCATTGGTGGGGCCTAAATTCGAGCCACTGGAGTTCACGCCATTATTCGCCATCGGGCCTGTCGCTGATGGGCGCCCCCAGAATAACTGTGGCGAACTGAAGGACTGCCCGATCAAACTAGAGCCGACCACTTTGCCGTCCTTCACGATCAAACTGCCTTCAGCCTGATCATTAAAAGCGACTTTCGCAACGCCGGTCATTGCTAAGGGATAGACGATTCCTACTACGATCGTCAAACCGGCAAACAGCATCACCGCTGAACGCAAGGTAGAAAGGATAGAGTTATTTATATTCATGATGTTTCCTATTTTTCTGAAAACTAAGCCAAATTCAACAAAGTCAAAATCATATCGATCAATTTAATCCCAACAAACGGCAAAGCGATGCCGCCCAAGCCATAGATCAAGAGATTGCGACGCAATAACAAGGATGCCCCGACCGCACGATATTTGACGCCCTTCAACGCCAATGGAATCAAGAACACGATAATCATGGCATTAAAGATCACGGCTGACATAATCGCGGAATTTGAGCTCGTCAAGTTCATGATGTCTAACGATTTCAATTGAGGGTAAGTGGCAACGAAAGCCGCCGGAATAATCGCGAAATATTTGGCGATATCATTGGCAATCGAGAAGGTGGTCAAAGAACCGCGCGTCATCAGCATTTGTTTACCTATTTCAACGATCTCTAGTAGCTTGGTTGGATTTGAATCCAAATCCACCATATTGCCCGCTTCTTTCGCCGCTTGGGTACCCGAATTCATCGCCACCGCCACGTCGGCTTGCGCTAAGGCAGGTGCATCATTGGTACCGTCACCGGTCATCGCTACCAAGCGACCTTCGCCTTGATAACTGCGTATCAATTTCAATTTATCTTCCGGTGTGGCTTCGGCCAGAAAATCATCGACACCGGCCTCGGCCGCAATCGCTGCGGCAGTCAATTTATTATCGCCCGTGATCATCACGGTTTTGATACCCATGCGACGCAATTCAGCAAAACGTTCTTTGATACCGCCTTTGACGATGTCTTTCAGTTCTATCGTGCCCATGACTTTGCCGTCATCCACCACCACCAATGGTGTACTACCACGACGAGAGATTTCATCAACGGTTTTCATCACCTCAGCAGGGAAAGCGCGTCCTGCGGCTTCTTGAAATTTGCGCACCGCATCGGCTGCACCCTTGCGTACCACACGCACCACAGTGTCACCGATATCGATACCACTCATACGTGTCTGTGCCGTGAATGGCACGAAGTGCGCTTGCAAAGTGGCCATTTCGCGTTCACGTATATTAAAGCGCTGCTTGGCCAAAACCACGATACTGCGGCCTTCTGGTGTTTCGTCAGCAAGCGAAGCGAGTTGTGCGACATCTGCCAATTGCACGGCCGTTACTCCCGGCGCAGGGAAAAATTCTGAAGCCTGACGATTGCCTAAAGTGATAGTACCGGTTTTGTCGAGAAGTAGCACATCCACATCACCAGCGGCTTCCACCGCACGACCCGAAGTCGCAATCACATTCGCCTGCATCATACGACTCATCCCTGCGACGCCAATCGCGGACAACAGGCCGCCAATCGTGGTTGGAATCAGGCAAACCAATAATGCAATCAAGACCGTGATAGAAACCGGTGCCGAGCTCATACCTAAAGCAGTCGCAGCGCCAACGCTAAACAAAGAGAACGGTAACAGCGTGACAGTCACAACCAAAAAGATAATCGTCAAGGCAATTAACAAGATCGTGAGTGCCACTTCGTTTGGCGTTTTTTGACGTTTAGCGCCTTCGACCATCGCGATCATGTGATCTATAAAGGCTTCGCCCGGATTGGAAGTCACGCGCACCACCAACCAATCTGACAATACACGGGTACCGCCAGTGACAGAAGAAAAGTCACCGCCCGATTCACGAATCACAGGCGCAGATTCACCGGTAATCGCGCTCTCATCCACGGTCGCCACACCTTCTATCACTTCGCCGTCAATCGCGATTACATCATTGGCTTCGACCAAGAATACATCGCCTTTGCGCAAGTCTTGCACTGAAGCTGGCAACCATGTCGTACCATGCTTAGGAATTGCCAGTTTTTTTGCCATCACCGTTTGTTTCAATCCTTTCAAGGAAGCGGCTTGTGCCTTGCTGCGACCTTCGGCAATCGCCTCGGCAAAATTCGCAAACAAAACCGTGAACCACAACCAGATCGAAATCGCCAAAATGAAACCGGCATCGGCTTCACCCTTGCCAAGCAAAGCTTCCACATACAACAGACTGGTAATGATGCTACCCACATACACCACGAACATCACTGGGCTGCGCCATTGCGTGCGTGGCGTGAGTTTGCAAAAAGCATCAATGATGGCCGGCTTGACTAAGCTAGCATCGAATAAAGGCGAACGATTTTTTGGTAAATTTAAATTAGACATTTCATTCTCCTAAGCTTAGCGTGGTGCAGTCATTTGTAAATGTTCGACCACAGGCCCCAAAGCCAAAGCGGGTACATAGTTCAACACACTGATTAAGACCACGGTGCCGGCTAACAAGGCGATAAACATAGGGCCGTGGGTCGGCATCGTGCCAGCGTTCACTTCTAAGCGTTTTTTCGCCGCTAAAGAACCCGCGATGGCGAGCACAGGAACGATGACGGCAAAGCGTCCAAACCACATGGCGATCGCCAACATAATGTTGTAAAACGGCGTATTGGAAGACAAACCGGCGAAGGCACTGCCGTTATTATTCGCTGCGGACGTAAAGGCATACAGCACTTCTGAGAAACCATGTGCGCCTGGATTCAAAATGCCAGCACGCCCTGCTTCGCTCATAACGGCAATCGCGGTGCCGGCCAAGACCAAAATCGGTGTCACCAAGATCGCAATAGAGGTCATTTTCATTTCATAGGCCTGAATTTTTTTACCCAAATATTCCGGCGTGCGGCCTATCATCAAGCCCGCGATAAATACAGCGAGAATCGCGAAGACCAACATGCCATACAGACCAGAGCCGACGCCACCAAACACCACTTCACCAAACTGCATGAAAGCGATTGGCACCAAACCACCAAGTGGCATCAAGGAATCATGCATAGAATTCACCGCACCGCAGGAAGCAGCCGTCGTCACTGCCGCGAATAAGGTCGAGGCACTGATACCAAAGCGACTTTCTTTACCTTCCATATTGCCACCGGCTTGCAAAGCACTCTGCGCTTGATCGATGTTCAGTGCTGCGTAGGCCGGATGAACTTGCTGTTCAGCCGTCATCACACCAAGCGTCATCAGCACGAATAAGAGACTCATGGTAGCGAGCACCGCAATTCCTTGGTGTTGATCACCGACCATACGACCAAAGGCAAAACACAGACCTGCGGGGATCAAGAAGATCGCGATCATTTGGAAAAAGTTCGTCAAGGCCGTTGGATTTTCAAACGGATGCGCCGAGTTCATATTGAAGAAACCGCCACCATTGGTACCCAATAGCTTGATCGCTTCTTGCGATGCAACTGGCCCCATCGCCAAGGTTTGGGTTTTGGCCGTCAGGGTTTCCATGACTTGTGCGCCTTTGTCGTCTTTCAAAGCTTGTCCATCGGGGCCTGTGATCGCTTGGCTATAAGTAACAGGCTCAATTAATTGCACTTCTTTGTAAGAAGAAAAATTTTGAATCACGCCTTGGCTAATCAAGAAAGTCGCGAAAATCACCGACAAGGGCAACAGCAAATACACAGTGGAGCGCGTCATATCAACCCAAAAATTACCGATAGATTTGGAAGAGTGGCGCGAGAAACCGCGAATCAAAGCAAACACCACCGCAATCCCAGTCGCTGCGGAGAAGAAATTTTGTCCAGCCAGCACCAACATTTGCGTCAGATAACTCATGGTCGCTTCACCGACATAGCCTTGCCAATTGGTGTTACTGACAAAACTCACGGCGGTATTGAAGGAAGAATCGGCACTGACATTGACTAAACCCTGAGGATTTAAGGGCAACCAAAATTGTACGCGTTGCACCAGATACACCATCAAAGTGCCGAAGGCATTGAACACCAACAGGGCGATGGCATAGCCCTTCCAGCCCATTTCCTGATCGCGCTTCACACCCGCCAGTTTATACAAGCCACGTTCTAAATAGCGCAACCAGTGCAAGCCAGTGACCCTCGCTTTTTCATCCGCGATCTGACTAATTAATTTACCCAGGGGATATGCCAAAGCCAGCAACACCACAAAAAAGAACAGCATTAAAATTATAGATTGACTCGTCATCACAGCTCCTCTGCATTCAATAATGCTACGACCAAGTACACCAACAAAGCCGCCGCCACGAGGCCACCGATAACATAAAAGCTATTCATTATTGACGCTCCTGTTTGTTTTCCATCTTTTGGCATCCGACCGCCAAGGCCACTGCTAGTAAAAAGAATCCTGCGATTCCACCGACATAAAAAATATCGACCAAATATGTACTCAAATTATTCATTCCAGCCTCCATAAGCATTTTCTGCAGGTAGAAGCATAGTAAAAACCGCATAAGAATCTTGTTAAAAGACGGGGGTGGGGTGTAAACAAAGTGTAAAAATTGCGCTACGTCCTAACGCTTTTCTAATGGGCGCTATGTTAGCGCTTTCGTATGACGACGATTTTTAAGACTTTTTTTCGACAACTTTATGTGCATAGAGACGCATTACGAGCATGGTTCACCCTGTTCTTCTTGCTCTCGCTCGCGACCCTGCTCTCGACCTTGTTGAACGCCTATGTCAGCTTCACCAGTCAAGCGATGCTCTTCGTGTTGGTCGTCACGATTGCCGCGTATCGCTTGGATAGGCTGCAATCCATCGTGGGCGCGGTCGCTTCTGTTTTATTACTGAATTTTTTCTTCGTACCGCCCACCTGGACTTTTCATGTCGAACAATCTGAACATCTGATTGCGTTGGGGACGATGCTCGTGGTGGCCTTGGTCATCAATCAATTGACCAGACGCCTGAAACAAGAAACAGCCTTAGCGCACTTAAATGAACAACGTGCCCGTCAATTGCAAGAATTAGCGATACGTTTAGCCAGCACCGACACCAGTGCCGCCATTCAAGAACTAGGACAAGCGGCATTCGAGCGCGCCTATCATGGCCGCAGTTGCCTGGTACTCGCCGATGACAGTCCAAGTCTAGACACGCGAAGCGATTTGAGCACGCAGCAAATCAATGGATTGCGCTGTTGTATGAAAGAGATGCAATTTCTCGGTGCGGGTAGTTTGCGTTGGGGCGACTTGGATGATTGGTATATTCCCTTGGGCCGCGCGGATCAAAGTCGGGGCGCGGTTTTAATACAGAAGGTAGACGCTAATGACGACGATGGGCGCGAGCATGCCAAAGCTCTATCTTCATTATTAACGCAAGCGTTCGAGCATTTACAACTGAATAAAAATTGGCAATCCGCCCAAAACGAAGCCCAAAAGCAGCAACTACAAAGTACTTTTTTATCGGCGATCTCGCATGATTTACGCACCCCTTTAGCCGTCATGGTGGGCGCGGCGAGTGCGCTGCAAAGTCAGCGCGACAAACTCGCCCCAGAACAGCAAGATCGACTACTCAATAACATCATCGGTGAAGCCAATTACCTCACCAGTGTCACCGAAAACACCTTGCAGCTAGTACGCCTTACCTACGCTGAGCATAGTCTGAGATGCGATTGGGAATCGATAGAAGAAATCGTCGGCTCGGTGCTAGCGAGGATTAAGCAGGGGAAGAATGCCTCTCGCATTGAGGCTAGCCTAGCGCAAGACCTGCCCTTACTTCGTCTCGATCCTATACTCATCGCGCAATTGTTGAGCAACTTAATCGATAACGCTTTGAAATATAGTGATGGCATGGTGGAACTAGCAGTAAGCGTGCAAGCCAATACGCCCCTCGCACTATTGCAAGTGGAAGTCAAAGATCGCGGCCCCGGCATTCCCGATGCCGAACATGACAGCATCTTCGTGGCCTACTCACGTTTAGCGCAACACGATCAATCCAATCAACGCAGTGCGGGTTTAGGTTTGGCCGTATGCCGCGCGATCGCTAAAGCCCATGGCGGCAATTTACTAGTTCACAATCGCGCTCACGGTGGTAGCTGTTTTTTACTCACACTACCGATTCCTCATGCACCGACATTTGCCGCTGAAAATCCCGAACTATCCGAAATATCCGCAATCTCTGAACCAGCAGCGACCATCCCATGACGATACGTGTACTGATCGTCGAAGACGATAAACAAATCCGCAAACTGATACACGCAAGCCTGAGTGTAGAAGGTTTTGAAGTCGACACCGCGACCTCCATCAGCGAAGCGAGCGCCATGCTACAGCGCGCTTTGCCCGATCTACTCTTACTTGATTTGGGTCTGCCTGATGGTGATGGCGAACAATTGGTGCGACTGCTACGCACTCAACATAGTTTGCCGATTTTAATCATCTCCGCGCGCCATCAAGAGTTACAAAAAATCCGCCTACTCGACGCGGGTGCCGATGATTTTTTGGTAAAACCATTTAGCGTACCTGAGCTATTAGCCCGCATGCGCGTCGCCCTACGCCATCGCGGCACACGCTTGGCGGCGGCGGTCACGAGCTATACCCACTTGGATTTACAAGTCGATCTCGCCAAACATACCGTCACTTTGCGTGGACAACTGCTCCATCTGACCCGAACCGAATTCAATCTACTAGCACGACTAGTCCGCAGCGCCGGCTATCTCGTCACGCACCGTCAATTACTCAGCGATGTGTGGGGATCAGAATTTATTGAGCACACCCACTACTTGCGACTCTACATGGCACAACTCAGAGCCAAAATCGAAGATCATCCCGCCGAACCGCGCTACTTATTAACCGAAACTGGCGTTGGTTATCGATTGGCGATGACGGAGGAGGTTTAACATCCTTATGCCTTCCTAACACCGATGCAAAGACAATCAAAGCCTGTTCCATTTTTGTCAGGTTTTTATGAGTCACGCATCTGCTAGTCAACAACATCAGCTCACCCAACGTGACAGTGTCGCGGCACTCACTTTAGGGGCGCTCGGCGTCGTGTACGGTGACATTGGTACCAGCCCCTTGTACACCATGAAAGAAATTTTCAGCACTCACACTGGCGTGCCGCTCGATGGGCAGCATATTATCGGCGTGGTCTCAGTCATCTTTTGGGGTCTCATGACTGTCGTCACTTTGAAATATGTGACGCTGATTTTACGAGCCGATAATCGTGGTGAAGGCGGCATCATGGCTTTAACTGCACTCGCTAGCAAAGCCGCTGGCAGCACGCATTCTCGGCGCGTCGCTTTACTTTTGATCGGCGTACTTGGCGCAGCGTTGTTCTACGGTGATAGCGTGATCACACCAGCAATCTCAGTGCTGAGCGCGGTCGAAGGTTTGGAAGTTGTTTCCTCCACGTTCAAACCCTATGTATTACCGATCTCTATCGGTGTTTTATTTGGCCTCTTTGCCATGCAACGCTATGGTACCTCGGTGGTTGGCAAACTTTTTGGCCCAGTGATTGTGATCTGGTTCGTGACCTTGGCGGTGTTTGGCATACGACAAATCCTTCAACAGCCCGCCATCCTTGCCGCCCTCAACCCCCTATATGCCATAGCATTTTTATGGGCACAAGGCGCTCATGTCTTCATCGTGGTCGGTGCGGTGGTGCTTGCATTCACAGGCGCGGAGGCTCTGTATGCGGATATGGGTCACTTCGGTAAAAAACCTATCCGCCTCGCATGGACAGCCTTAGTCTTGCCTGCTTTAGCCTTGAACTACATGGGACAAAGTGCGCTATTAATGCGTGATGCCACGGCCATCAGTAATCCCTTCTTCCAACTTTTTCCTGATCAATTATTGATGCCTGCGGTATTTCTAGCGACCATCGCGACCGTAATCGCATCGCAGGCAGTGATTTCTGGCGCCTACTCCATGACTAAACAAGCCATGCAATTGGGCTTGCTACCGCGTATGCAAGTACATTTCACTTCAGTCAAAGAGATCGGCCAAATTTATATTCCTAGCGTGAATTGGATTTTATTAGTCGGCGTGTTATTCACGGTCGTAGGCTTTGGCAGCTCGTCGGCGATGGCGGGCGCATATGGGATAGCGGTCACGGTCACCATGTTCATCACCACACTGCTTACTTTTTTTGTGGTGCGTCACGCGTGGAATTTCCCCCTGGCATTGGCGCTCGGTGCGACCGGTTTATTCATGACTTTAGATGCCCTGTTGGTCGTATCGTGCTCCTTTAAAATCATCGAAGGTGGCTGGTTTCCTTTGATTTTAGGCGCACTGATTTTCACCATCATGGCCACTTGGCGCCGTGGCCGCGAACTATTAATCACGCACATACAACAAGATGACCCTGAACTACTACCCTCCATCACCGCACTCTCCGAAGACAGTATGCACAGAGCCGCCCGCACCGCCATTTACGCGGTCGCTAATCCGGATACTGTGCCACAAGCTTTGATGCACAATCTCAAGCACAATCAGGTACTACATGAACGCAATCTGATCTTGACCGTGGTGTTTCACGATGTGCGATGGATAGATGACAAAGAGCGCATACAAGTAGAAGCGCTAGTCCCAGGCTTTTGGAAAGTCAAAGTTAATTACGGATTTAAAAATGAACCCGATTTACCAAAGGCATTAGAACGCTGCGAACAACACGGCTTGCCTATCAACTTGTTTGAGACTTCGTATTTTTTAAGTCGAGAAATTGTAGTACCGACCAAAGGCACAGGCATGGCACATTGGCGCGAACTCTTGTTCGCCGTGATGTCACGCAACTCACGCAGCGTGGCGGATTTTTTTCACTTGCCGAATAATTGTGTGATTGAGCTGGGGACGCGGGTGCAGATTTAAGCTTGCCAAAAAAAACGAGCCGCTTGCTTAAATCAAGGGCTCGTTTTTTGTACTAGTTAGTGTTGTAACCAACGTAAAACGAAATCCAAGATTTACCAACTTTTCGATCAAAATTACGCTCACTTTTTCCCAAAAAGTCATGTCCAAAAAGAAAACCTGCATTAAAATTTTGATTTTTATCACTCGTTAAAATAACGCCTAAGGCAGTGGAAAGAGCGGGAGTTGGTTTACTAGTACCTCCATCTTTAGGAGTAATGGGAACCATTGCCAATCCTGAAGAGAAAATTGGTGTGAATTTAACTCCACGATCCTGAAGAAAACCAGAACTCCATCCAATATATGGCGCTACGGTTGGTGAACTTGAAAACTCATTGACTCCTAAATGAAATTTAAACGGCACCACCAAGGCACCGAATTCCACGCCAGTGCGATTAAAACCGTATTGGGAAAGAGTCGCTTTATCAATTTTATATGCCGTATACAAATTCACCAGCTTCTCACCTTTTTTACATTCCTCTAGACCATCTAGCTCTTCCTGATCTACCATCCAATCAGATGGCTTAGGAATGTTTGTAATATTGACAGTCAACTCAGTTCCTGTGTCTGAGCTTACTATCATTTTTGTGGAAATCGGGGCACATTTTGTGGCTGAATTATCTGAGCCATCCAACGGTTTGAAACCCACAATATTGCTGCGAATCTTCAATTTGTCTCCATCATAACTATTACCTGAGCTAGGATAGCTCGCTAATATTTTCTTTAACTCATCTTTAGTAACTAGCTTCTCAGAATCAGCCGTTTTTCCCGTTGAATCCTGCGCATGAGCCACGACCAAACAAGAACAGCCCAACGCTAGAAGAATACTTTGCCCTATTTTTTTACGCCATAGTTGATTCATTTGAACGCTCCATTTATTGTTTAAGTAGTCGAACTGAAATTGATTTTTATACTGGTATGACAAAATGAGTATGACAAGTCAAAACCTGAACATCCATTCGCCAGAAGTCTCGATTTTAAAAGCCAAAAGTCTCAAACCAACAAAGTCAATTGGCCAATTGGCTATTGGGTAGCAGCAAGATCAAGCCGTACTAGCAATTTTGCATTGGCGTGTCGGCGTGTATGATGTTAGAAATACATACATTAAAGTGATAAGGGAGCTCTGACATGCGAATTTTATTGGTGGATGACCATGTGCTCTTTATGAAAGGCATGCGCTTTCTATTGTCGGAATTGAGTGATGATATGGAATGTGTTGAAGCGAAGTCTTACGAGTTGATTGAGAAATCAACCACCGATACCCATTTTGATTTGATTCTTTTGGACTGGAATCTGCCTGAGCTTTCGGGCTTACCTGCGTTGCAAATGATGCGTGAGCGCTTTCCTGAGTCGCCCATTGTGATAATTTCTGGAGAAGAGAGCCCATCAACGATTCGCCAAACGATAGAGGCAGGGGCGCTTGGTTTTATCCCAAAATCATCAACCTCTGAAGTATTGACTGCCGCTTTACAATTGATACTTGCCGGCGGCACTTATATTCCTAAAGCTGCACTGATGGACGACCACGTGACAAGTACCATCGAAGTAAAAAAGCCTAACTTACTCGATCAGATGTCACCCAAACAATTCAATGTCTTACTAAAAGCCATACAAGGCAAACCCAACAAAACCATAGCACGTGAACTCTATTTGTCAGATAGCACGGTCAAGGCTCATTTGTCGGCTGCTTTTATTGCACTCGGCGTGCGCAACCGCACTGAGGCGGTTTATGCCGCAGCGCGTCTGGGTTTGGTGCCACTATCCATTGACGAATAGAATGAATTTAGAACGAATGAATTTAGAAAGTCAGCGTACTAGTTGATCGTCCTCCTGAGAGGTCAAATTCGATGTTGATGTTCCACTGATTTTCAGTGTCCTTTATTGGTGCGATCATCGCAAAACCATCTCCTTGCGTTTGCGACTGTTGAGCCACAAGTTCGCAACGATAATTTTCACCGTTAACCTCAAAATAGAAAATTTCACTATCGGCGAACTCTTCCCATTGCGCATTGGCAAATGGATACGGTGAATATAAACCAGAGCTGTGAATCGATAAGATCCTTATTGCCTTCGGCATATTGGTTGATTTTTTATCTTCCAATATTGGTTTACTAATTGTCGCTTCCAAAGTGCAACAAAGATGCGCATCGCCCGATAAAAACACGACATTTTTTATTTGCTCATCCAAAATAAATTTAAGCAAAGACGCCATTGATCTAGGAAAACCATCCCAGGCATCCGATAGCCAAGGATTAGCATGACCAGCAGATGAACTTTTTAAGCGCGGTAAAAATATCGCAGGTGAACAGATGAATTTAGGCTTATCGCTATTTTTTTGCTCCAGTAACCAAGTGAACAATGCATTCTGCTGAGCATTCTTGAAAATTTCAGATTGTATTGGTCCATGAAAATCATAACGACAAGCACGTTCGGTTCGGGTATCACACACGAAGAAATCAAAATATTCGCCATTTAATTTCTGCTTCAAAGTGAAATACAGAGCACTTAGATTGCCAGGAAATGCTTGTGGTCCTGTCATTCTTTGATTGCGCCAATATTTTTTAATTCCTAATTCTTGTCGTTGCTTACTTTCATGCACTCGGGAGTCATTGTTCGTACCGCCTTGAAAACTTGGTTCCCAGTTATCCTCAATCTCATGATCATCTAACATACGCCAACAAGGAATATTCTGGAGCACAGTACGAAGTCCTATACTCTCGTGATACTGCATTTCATACTTACGTTGATCCAAATCCTCCTGAGTATCGGGATTAAATACACCTGCCGTTTCATCAATGTATATTTGATCGCCCAAGAGAAGTAAGAAAGAAGGTTTTACGCGATCGTCTTTTGCATTGGCATTTGCATTTGTATTTGTATTAAACCGCTTAGCCAAACGTCGAATCGAGGTCGAAGCAGGCAATTCATCCAAAACACCTTTCGAATATTGACAGCTCGCTAAAGCAAATGCGTCACTATTGACTGGGTTTAAGGCGATTGCGCTTTTTTCGAACTCTCTAGGATCATTGTTTTTATATAGTTCGCTAGCGAGCCTCATATAAGCCTCAGCGCACTCTTCGTCGTCATCTAGTTCGGCAGCTTCCACTCCATCACTCTCAATAAAAATTTCCGACTTGTATGCTAATAAAACATTCGCTCTCTCAGGCCTCCATTCTCCATCTTTCGGAAGGCTTGCTAGGGGAATGCTTCCATGTATCCAACCGTCCACGATGGCTGCAGCATCCAATTCAAGATCGAGTAATATTAAGGCACGATTTATATTGCCTGACCATACGTCGCTGTCAGCATTTTTCCCGCACAAAACCACCAGCCGCTTAGGTAAAGGTTTTGCTGGTGAAGCTGCAACACAAAATTCCAAATGTTGATTTTGAAAATTGGTCATGGGCATTGCACTCGCTTTAATAAAGGGCCCCATGAATGGAATCTCTACGCGTATTTGTGTCCTAACTTGCTTAGGTTTTTTGCGTTCTGGGATATATACGCCGCTTTGCACTGCATCCAAAAAATTGGAAATTTTATTGAACCCGGACTCGGTAGCTTCCTTAGTACCAATGAAAGTATCCTGATGCCCCAAGCCCTCACAGACAAACGATTCATAGCCAATATGATTGAATCCTTGAAAAAGATTCTCCATCAACTTCTTGGTTGAAAAATCAATCATGCCATTTTTCTCGCTATGCAAGCTTAATGTTGGAAACAACCAATATTGCGGCATGGACTCGGGAAGATTGAGAGCATTCTGTCCCTGGCGATTCGTCACTCGACGATAACGTGAGAACTGTGTCATTTGCGCCAACGTGTCCAAATTCATAGGGCCAAAAAAATCATCTATCTGATTAAGTGTCCGCAAATCCATGTTCTCTAAATTGAAAGTGCGTCCATACAGAAGATCCATACGATGACGAATCGAAGTCCAAGGTCTTATTTCCTCAAATCGTTCTTCGTCTTGAGTATCAATCGGGTTTTCAATCATAAATTCATGGCTTGGATAAGGAAGGCTTGCCAGCAATCGATCCAGCAAGGCCAAATTATCTTCCGGGGTAGATTTAAACTGATACGCCGTATTATCTAGGTACAAGCGTACATAATTCATGACAAATGACCGCAAATTATTATCGGGCGTCACCGCCACGACCGGTCCATATTGCGACAAAACCGCGCTGTTAATAGAGTTGGGTAATGCTAAACGTGCTTCAGAATGATCATCACCTGCTTGAGGTCGAATGAGGACTGCCATACTAAACATCGCGCAGCCCACACAGTGTGCGACCACGTCAACTTTGCGCCCTGTAACCGATACGATATGCGCTACAGCGACTGGAATATCATTACAACCGATCTCTTCCATGGTCCAGCTGTGAGTGGCAGTCGGCATACCGCAACTGCTTCGCATATCTAATATCCATATATCGCGTTCTACATGTTGTTGCAATAAATAACGCGTTAAATCTAAAGGTATGGCTGGATGTGCGAAGGTCGTTCCGCTGGCACTGTAGCCATGAATCATCAAAATCGGATTCGATTTTGACTTGGCGCTATTGTTGATTGAAGGCTGCTTGCTGCGATAGCGAGTCAATCTAATTTTGACAGGAACTCCATTTGCTAACGGCGGCGCTACCTCTAACTCTACTATTTCTGGTGATGCTAAGCCTTCTAGTAGGCCAGGTAAACGATGATCTTTAGGTGTGGATGGAGTTAGCGGAAAATCGTCGGGCTTCCGGAAAGTCCATAAATGAATCTGAGCCATTAAACGAGTCATGTATAACCCAAACGACACCAGATCGACGATGGCATCTGGCTGAGTTGGATAGGACACATTTTTTTCGCTAACAATCCTTATCAAGGGCAAATGTTTACGTGTCAAATAACGAGTATCGAGTGCAAGGACACCGTCAGGTAGGGCATCCGATATTTTTTCTGAAGATACTTTCTCAAAAAAGAAATATCGAACCCAATTAACTAGCTTATGAAAAAGACCTTGTACCGCCCAGATAAGAAGTGTTAGTAAAAAAAATCCATAGCTATTTCCAAATAGCATAGGCTCATCTACTTTCTCTTTTGGCTTCTTGCGTTCAGGGATTTTTCTCCCTCGATACGAGGTCAATTGCAATTCATTAAGTTGTAGCAGAGGATTCGCGGCAATATCATAAGAAAGGACTTTTTTGCCTTCTATCAGTTCGCCATTTTCTAAATATAATGTGTAATGAATAACGCGCTGCTCTCCCGCATGCGAAGCCGCCGCCAGAAACAAGCTGATTCGATTTGAAAATGCATCTCCTATATTGGATGTTTTTTTTCCTAAGAATCGATCGAACAACGCGACTAACCTACTCATATTTTTTTGCATTACCTCCCGATCTACGTCCGCTGACTTCTTATGTAATACCAGCACACAAAATTCGACATATGCCAACATTATTTTTTTCATGAAAGTACTATGGCTAGTCTTAGCGTCTAGCCATTGCCAAATGTCCCGCTTACCGCGATTGCGCCACCAAGGCCAAAGCGTTCGTTTGATACGATCACTCGTATCGCTAGATTCATCCGGTCTATTCAGAATCTGAATGTAGCCACGCTCAATATTGAACGTGCTGCACTCGTTTACCTGGTTCAAAGCCTGGCTTGACACATCTTGGTCATAGGCGTTACGCCATGCTGTTTCGTTCCTATATTCGCGCAGTGTACAAGTCGAAGTATTAGTTTTGGTATTAGTACCGGATTCGAATTTAATAACTCTCTGTAAATTACTGGATAAATAGGAAAGTGCAACTGGCTCAAACTTTAAGGTCAACTCAATCCTAAACTTTTCATTTGGATTGCTATTCGGCATTGGCAATGTCCCCGTTAAACGCTCAATCAGCTCTACTTTAGTTTCCACTGGTTTCTGATAGATGGGCGTACGAAATACCGGAAGTTTAATAGTTGCTAGCGGGCTGTTCTCGCCTTGCTGCAAATGCCAAACTCGATCTCGCAAATGCACTATCGCCCAACGCGTTAGCGTCGCGATGCTCAATGTTGGATTGACACCGATAGAAGTGGGAATAATTGCGGCATCTAAAACTAACAGAGAGCCGAACCAAGAGGCTTGTTTAGCGACCGATTGATGTGCATCGTAAACTCGACCATAAGCATCAACGACACCAGATTCGATATTCTCACCCATAGGGCAACCGCCTATAGGATGAACGGTCAATAACGGGCCGGGTTCGTTATTTCCGTCCAGTAGCGGTTTCAAATTGTCTGGCAATGGCCGCCATAATGGATTCGGTATCAGTTTTGCCTTACCGCGTTTTTTCTCCGGCATTGCATTAAACAATTTCTGCATCTTTGAAATCTGAGATTCGAAGTTACCGGCTTTCTTTAAGTGAGGCCACACCACTTGAATCAAGCCATCACCTAGTGTTTCATTAGTTTTATCGTGATTTTTTAGCGTGAGTAGACCGTCTGCACTATCATGGCCGTTCACACCTATGAGGGAACTGTGTTTGATTTGAGTGGGATTCACCGCGCAGGGATCGAGATCGGTGCTATTCCCTTGATGATGATCAGTCAAATCAAGTGTCGATAAACCATGCACGATATTCGCTGTGGTAAATATTTCTTCAAAGACGCGACGTAATGGCCCGGGTATAGAAAACTCCTCAGCTAAAAATCGCCCTTGCGGATCACTGGTCTCGCTAAAATTCGTATCGATAATACCGGTAATTGTCGGTCCAATTTCTCGTTGCTCCGGCGGATCTCCTTCGTTCGCAACCGCATTCACTTCATCTGGCAAATCGTAGACCGCGAGTACATTATCACCGTTTGTTGAAAACTGTTGTCCAAGACGCGACGAAAATTGCAGCTTAGAAGATTGGGAACGCAATAATAGTTCAGTACTTCCCAAAGAGCCTGCAGCGAGTATCAATTTGTTCGCAGTAATTTGATAGGCCGGTCCTTGATGCAAACGCGCGGACGCATCTGTGTGCTGAACATGAATTATCCAATGATCTTGATCTCGTTCAAATCTCAATACTGTTGCACCAGTCACCAAGCTAACATGCTCAGGTGCTTTACGTTTCGCTTTCGCCAGCAAACTAGTATCCAACGACACTTTGGCGCTGTGATTGCAACCTGTCATACAGTCACCGCAATTATTACAAGGCCTTAATTTAATTCCTCCTTCAGTCACGTAACCTTCTTTATTTAAGACGGTAATAATTTTTGCGTACCTAAATTCTCCACTGCCAAGCTCACGATGACGCAAATTCTTTTCTAAAAATTCCGATTGTCGATGACTATCCCTACTGTCCAGTGCTGTATCGTGCTGGCCCAATAAGCGTGCCGTTTCAGCAAAAAGCATATCGGCACTGGGATTTGCAGGATCATGAGCTAAGGTAGTTGTAGCACCAAATAGCTTTCGCACTTCAGAAGGCCAACGCGCATGCTGAAAAATCGCAGAATCGGGTCTTTCCAGAACACCCGCATTAATCAAAGAGCCACCACCCAAACCACTGGCGAGTAATGTAACGACATCGTCTCCCATGCGTATATCAAACAAGCCCGTACGTGCGCCATGCGGTTTGACATCTGATTTTCCTGAGTATCGGATATGGCCGGGTAACTCTGCCATCTTAGATGGGAACATCCCTGGCAAATATTGCTTTCCACGTTCCAAAACACAGATATTCAGTGGCATATTTGAGACTGGATCTTTGGTGCTGGATAACTCTGATGCAGCTATCGATCCACCATATCCACTACCGATAATCAACACATCAAAATGTCGCTGCTGTTTCTCTCTCTTTGCCAGAAATGCGTGTAGATCCTCAGAGAGTGAAAAATCAGCATCCCGTGTATCTGTATCATGATCCGTTTGATTATCCGTTTGATTATTAGCTACCATTATTCACTCCCGAATATTTATGTTTTACAGCTCGTTCAAGCTCTCGTTGCAAGATGTCAAAGGAAACTGGTTTGTGATGTAAGGGCACGCCGAGTTCAGCAGCGGCGATCAAACTGCTCTTTTCAGTATCGCCACTTATTAGAACTGCAGGTGTTTGCGGCCAAATTTGCCTAGCTTTGCTGATGGCGACAACGCCGTTATCACTTCCCCGTAAACGGAAGTCCGCGAGTATCAAATCAGGTTTTACGTGTTGGCAAATGACAGATAGTGCCTCGCTACTATCGGCTTGGTGGACTTGGCAACCTAGCTCCGTCAACAACACACTCATACCTTGACGCACGGATGGTTCATCGTCGACGATCGCAATAATCAAAATGCGGTAATCAAGGGCTGTAGCTATTTGCTGCTTATGAATTTTTAATGAAATGTCTGAGGTAATTAATGGCAGCATCAATTCAAAGCAACTTCCTCGATTTTCTTGCGAATGTAAGCTGAGAGGAATTTCAAGTAAATTAGCAATCCGTCTTACAATGGCTAACCCTAAACCCAGCCCCTTAGTGCGATCACGCTCAGGATTGTCGAGCTGATAGAACTCTTCAAAAATGTGATCTTGTTCATGTAGTGCTATGCCGATACCCGTATCTTGTATGCTCACAAGGATTTGTCCGACAAGTGCGCAAATTTTCAATTCAACGCTGCCTTGATGACTATATTTAATCGCATTGTCTAGCAAATTACGTAGCATCCTTTCTAGCAGTACAGGATCTGTTTTAGTCATTAACTCCTCTGCCGCTAAGTATTTCAAATTGAGATGTTTCTGTTCAGCGATAGGTCGTAATTCCTGTACCAAACGCTCAACAAGCTGATTCAATTGAAATACCTGATGTTCAACAGTAATAACACCCGCATCCAATTTGGAAATATCGAGCAAACCATCCATCTGTAGTGCTAAGGCTTGCGTTGATTGCAAAATGCAATCGCTAATTTCAGCGCTACGCGCATCCAATTGTCGTCTTTTAAGCGCCATCGCAAATAAGGCGAGACTGTGTAAAGGTTGTCGTAAATCATGACTCGCGGCGGCCAAGAATTTAGTCTTAGCGCGATTAGAAGATTCGGCTTGCGTGAGCGCCAGCTTTAAGCTCTCGGCTAGGCCTCGCTGTTGAAAACGTAAAATGAAAGATTCTTTAAAATTGGCATAGAAGTTTTTGGCTTGAATGGCGGTCATCAGCAATAAAAGTAAAAGCATCCCTCCAATCCAAAAACCAATATTTTCCTGTTTGTCCTGATGTCTGACAGGATAGGCAAACCACATCAAACTCAGCGATCCCAAGATAGGACCAACAAAACCTAGGACTAGCGGGAGATAACCTGCCAGAGTGGCAATGGCGCTCGTGCAAACACTCACTTGTATGAGTGAAAGGAGTGCTTTACTTAGGTCGGGAATAAAAGGGAAAAAGGCAATGGAGAGCGATCGGATACTACCGTGCAAAATGCAGACTACAGTCAACATACGCAAACGAACATGAACCGCACGTTGACCACCTTGAGCAATCCAACGCATGATGAGAGGGCGACACAATGGTATGGTAGACGCCAGGCACAACCAGCCCAAACTTGCCCATAGGGGAACATCACGATAAACCAGTAGAAATATAAAGAGGTTGGTCACTAAGACCGGCAATGCGACCCATTTAAAGTCTCTTGAAACGGCATTCCACAAGCCATCAAATAGCTCAGTTTCACTTGGAACGTCATTCAAGGGATGCATATAGCGCTCCTTATTTTTCAAATTCAAGCTATGTCCGAGAGATTCTATGAGTTAGATAAATTTGTCAATAAAATAATTTGAATAGGAAATATAAAAAATTATCTGTTGTTTTCGCCACCATTTCCTTAGTTTTAGAAGAAGCAATGGCGACTAAACGGTTTCGTATATGATGGATATTGATTTACATGTTCTGGTTTTAATTCCAAACAACGCAAAACGAAAACACTTTGCTCTTACATAATTAATTACTTAGTCACCCGCATACTTAAACATTTATGTCCCAGATCGAGTACCAAGTCACCAGCCCTGACGCTCACTTAGCGCCATTTGTCGAAAGTTATTGGATGGTGGTAAATACGACTGAGCAGAGCAAAGATATTGTCGTGATGCCCGATGGCAGAGTAGATATTCATTTCCGCTACTCGGACAGCACACCTTTTCATGTCAGTTTGGCTGGTTTAGAGCATGAAACTTTCCATACCAATATTCCTGCGCACTCTGTCATGTTTGCCGTTAGTCTCAAGTTGACCGCAATTGAGTATCTGCTACACAGCAGTATTGCCCCTATACTCAATAGTCGGGCACGCTTGTCTGATGACTTTTGGGGGATTTCAAAAAAGGATCTAGACAGTTTTCCTCATTTTTGCCAGAAGATTTCTGACAAACTGATTGCGCTGATTAAGACGCAGCGTGAGGAAGAGAAATTCGATACCAGAAAATTGAAGATGTTCGACCTGATTTATGCCACCAATGGTGCAGCAAGTGTCAAACAAATTGCTGAGATCGCCGATTGGAGTAGCCGCCAAATCAATCGCTATTTCAATGAATGGTTTGGTCTGTCTCTCAAAACCTATTGCACCATCTTGAAATTCCGATCTAGCTTCGAACACATCAAGGAAGGCAAGCTTTTTCCAGAAAATGAGTTTTCTGATCAATCGCATTTCATTAAAACCGTCAAAAAATATTCCGGTCACACACCCAAAGAATTATTTAGAAATGCAGATGACCGATTTGTACAATTGTCGGAACGTAAATAACTGTAAACTAATCTAACTGGTTGAATGTATCGCGATCCCTCTCACATCCGCTAAACATCAGCCACCACTCACACCATAGATCGTTCGCTGTCAGAAGTTGACGAACGCTGACAAACAAGGTTTTTACCCGTTGTCGTAGCCATGAATTACTTTTAGTGACAAAACAAAAGCGATATGAGTATTACGGGCTTGCGTTTTTAAAATAGGATATTCAATGAAAAAAGAAGAAAACAAACAAGAAAGCAAACAAATTAGCGACCGTTTCACCACTTACCAAAAAATTGTCATGTTGAGCTTGGCCTTTATCCAGTTCACGATTATTTTCGACTTTATGATCATCGCACCGATTGGCGATATCTTAATGAAGACCTTGAGTATCAGTACCGAACAATTTGGATTTGTCGTATCGTCTTATGCATTTAGTGCGGCGGTCTCTGGTATCGCCGTTGCCGGTTTTGTCGATAAATACGATAGGAAAAAAGTTCTACTAGTCTTTTTCACTGGCTTCATCATCGGCACTTTGCTGTGCGGCCTGTCGACCACCTATGTAGAAATTCTTGCATCCAGAATCATCACAGGTATTTTTGCAGGTGTCACTAGCTCAGCTATTTTTACCATCATCGCAGATCTATTTGCGCCGCAGCTACGCGGTCGCGCGATGAGTGGCGTACAAATGGGATTTGCGGTGAGTCAAATCCTCGGCATACCCTTAGGCATTTTTATCAGCAATAAATTAGGTTGGAACAGCACCTTTATTTTTATTGTGATCTTGTCGGTATTGATGTTGATCGGGATTGTGTTTCTATTTAAACCTATCAATGCGCATTTACAAAAACAAATCGATAAAAATCCCTTTGTCCATTTGTGGCATACCGTCAATCAAAAACAATACCAAACCGGATTTCTCGCCATCATGTTTTTAGCGGTCGGTGGTTTCATACTGATGCCATTTAGTTCGGTATTTTTAATCAACAATGTGCACGTCTCGTATGAGCATTTGCCTTTAGTCTTTTTGTGTACAGGTATATCTTCGCTCATCGTGATGCCCATCGTAGGCAGACTCAGCGATAAACTAGACCGCTTTCGACTCTTTGCTTTTGGCTCCTGTGCAGCAGCTCTCATGGTGATGGTTTACACGCATTTACCGGTGTCACCGCTATGGCTAGTGATCACCATTAATATGCTGTTATTCGCAGCGATCATGAGTAGGATGTCACCCGTAATGGCATTAAACACCATGGTGCCGAAACAAGAAGATCGAGGTGCTTACATGAGTATTTCTTCATCACTACAACAAATTGCGGGCGGTATCGGATCTATCATCGCTGGCATGATCGTTTTCCAACCGACTAGTAGCAGCCCTTTACAGCACTTTGATATCCTCGGATATGTAGTGGTTGGGATATTTATGATGTGCATCTATCTGGTGCGCCGTATGTATTTGAATATTCAGAGGAATGCCGCGGTGGTCGGCACTCCCAATTAGCTTTTCACGGTGAACTTAGAAGATGATCATGCGAGGCGAATATGGATACGAATTAGACTGCGCTAAAATTGCCACCATTCTTATAGCAATGGCTTGACAGCTTACGCTTAGCTCGGGGCCTTAACGCTTACGCAAGCAAGGTATCATTCGCAATTATTTACATAGATCAACCAGAGTTCGCCCATGTCATCCACACCAAAGTCCATCATTCGAGTCGGCATCCTCGGCTATGGTTATGCCACAGCTACGTTTCATGCGCCATTGATTGATGCGGTGCCCAGCTTGGAATTGGTCGCTATCTCCAGTAGTAACGCCGCGAAAGTTCATGCTGACTGGCCGCATCTTCAAGTCTGTAGCACGCCAGAGGAATTAATCGCACGCGCTGATATTGATCTGATCGTGATCCCTACGCCTAATGATACACATCATGCTTTAGCGGCCAAATCTTTATCCGCAGGCAAGCACGTCGTGGTGGATAAGCCCTTTACCCTCAACACAGCAGAAGCACTCGATTTGATTGCGCGTGCCAAGACCGCACAAAAATTATTATCGGTGTTTCATAACCGACGTTGGGTCGCGGATTTTTTGACGGTACAAAAATTATTGGCATCAGGTCAACTAGGACGTATCACCCATTTTGAATCGCACTTTGATCGCTTTCGTCCTGAGGTTAGGCAACGTTGGCGCGAAGGCGCCGGGCTCGGTAGTGGTTTATGGTATGACTTGGGCTCCCATCTTCTGGATCAGGCCATCTGCTTATTTGGAATGCCGCAAACCATTTATCTAGATCGAGCCTTACAACGCGATGGAGCACAAACTGACGATTGGTTTCATGCCACACTTGCTTATGGCACATTGCGCGTCATTCTGCATGCCAGTATGTTGGTGGCACACGAAGGGCCGCGCTTTATCATTCATGGTACCCAAGGCAGCTACACGAAAGAGGGTATCGATCCGCAAGAAGACGTGCTCAAAGCAGGCCTGCGTCCGGGCGATGAAGATTGGGGTATCGACAAAACCATGGGTAGACTCGATGTGATGCGTGGTACGTGGATGCAGCATTCCCAAGTGCCGAATGAGCGCGGCGACTATACGCGTTATTACGCAGCGATTCGTGATGCGATTTTGCACGGTGCGCCCAATCCGGTTCCGGCGACTGAGGCTTTACAAGTCATGCAATTATTGGATGCGGGCATACTCAGCGCTAGTGAAGGCCGTCTGGTGAAATTATGAGCTCGACGACCTCGCAGATAGCCAAATCAAGATTGAATTTCAACGCTTACGATACCAAACAAAATACAAGACACTGAGCACCACCAAAAATGGCAAACCCGTGAACAGCGTCATTTTAAATTCTTCGGTGAACGCTGTGCTAATCATCAAGGCCAACATTAGACCTGCACCTAACAAAGTCAGCCACGGAAAGCCCCACATACGAAATGGCAGTTTAGGCTTATTATGTTTATCCCAGTATCTGCGAAACATCCAATACGTGACGAAGATCATGAACCAAGCAAACATCGCACCGAACATGCAGATCGCCATCATTAGTACAAAAGACGATTTTGGGTACAAAACACTTAAGACACCAGCCACAGCAATGCCCAAACAGGACAAGAACAAGGCCTGCATAGGCACACCTTGGCGATTCAACTTACCCAATACCGCGGGCGCAAAGCCTGCGCGCGATAAACTAAACATCATGCGTGTCGCGGTATACAGTTGGCTATTCATTGCCGATAGAGCGGCAATCAAAATCACAAAATTAATCACCCCTGCCGCACCAGGAATATGTGCCGCTTCCATCGCGGTGACAAATGGACTCTTACCCTGCCCTGCCTGCGTCCAAGGTACGATAGCCAATACCAAAATCAAAGTCAGTAGATAAAACACGACTAGACGCACCAATGCGGAACGAAAAGCGCGCGTAATGGCGTGCTCGGGATCTTTGGCCTCACCCGCTGCGACCGCGATCATTTCTATACTTAGATAACTAAACAGGGCAACGATCACAGCCAACCAAGTACCGCTTAATCCTTTGGGAAAAAAGCCACCATGTTGCAGGTAATTGGCAAAACCTATGCTGGCTTGCGCAGACCGTTCTGGCGCAAAAAATACCAACCATGAGCCCAGCACAATGAACACGATAATCGCGATAATTTTGATGGTGGAAAACCAGTACTCTATGGTGCCAAACACATGCACACTTAAGGCATTCGCAAATATCAAACACGCGGAAAAAATGCTAATCCATAACCATGCCGGCGAATCAGGTAGCCAATACTGCATATACAAAGCGATCGCCGTCACCTCGGTACCGATGACCAATACATTCGCCGCCCAATACGAGTAACGTACAACAAAACCTGCCCAGGGATTAATGTAATGTTCGGCAAAAGCGCCAAATGATCCCGACGTAGGATGCGCTACCGTCATTTCTGCTAAACAAGCAATCAGGAGTAAAGCGATCACCGCACCTATCGCGTAGCTCACCAGAACACCGGGGCCGGCGAAACTGATCGCAAAACCACTACCCAGAAATAAACCAGTACCGATAGCGCCACCTATCGCCAGCATCGACATTTGTTTGCTACTTAAACTGCGCTGCAAACCTTGCTCGCGTGCCACGATGTGATCAAAACTACTGTCATTATTTTTGTTCTGCATAGTTACTCCATCGTGCATCGGCATCATATCGCCGATTTTTTATAGAAATCCGGTGGCGCATTATAGAACGCTCGGGATTTAAATATGGGGAATAGTTGATTTATATTTGACCAATCAAGTATTAATCAACTACAATTCAAGCTTAGTGCTGTGATACCCATGCCTATGTTCGCACCAACGCCAGCGCTTATGTCTGTATTTACGCCTACATTTATTCATCAAACCCAATACAACAAAGGAAAACAAATGGCCAATAACTCTGCCGCCATGCAATTAATCATCTCACTCAACGTCTTACAGACTCAGATGCTCAAAAAAGTCGATCAACAATTAAGCGTGCATGGTATTAGCTTTACTGAATTCACTGTCATGCACCATCTAAATAATGCGCCCAATTACAGCATGCGCCGTATCGACTTGGCGGAGTCGGTAGGCTTAACAGCATCCGGTGTGACGCGTCTCTTACTGCCGATGGAAAAGATTAATCTGGTAGAAAAAGAAGTCAATCCACGCGATGCACGAGTCAGCCTAGTCAAGCTATCGGACGCAGGTATCGCCTTATTTCAAGATGCGCTAGCCAGCTTCGACATCGGTGCTACCAATGCGACACGAGGATTAGATCAAGCACAAATTAAACAGTTGCAGACCCTAATTGATGCTATGCGCTAAATCGAGTAACCGCAGCAGCCCTTCCGTTCTACGATCTCCGCTCCGACACTGTCATTCATAATTAAACGTCCGAATTCAGCCAGACAAGAAAAGAGGCAACGCGCAAACTGCGCGCTCTTTTCCTCAACTAGAGATCGGACATTTACTTATGAATTCTCTCATTAATAAAGTAGCTATCGTCACAGGTGCAAGTTCAGGTATTGGTCGCGCCAGCGCGCTACTTCTAGCCAGCAAAGGCGCCTCGGTTGTCGTTGGTGCTCGTCGTGAACTCGAACTACAACAATTAGTACAAGAAATCGAGCAAAAAGGAGGCCGCGCCGCATGGGTAGCGGGTGACGCCACACATGAATCCTTCGCGCAAACCATGGTCGACACTGCCCTAAGGCATTTTGGCGGATTGGACATTGCTTTTAATAATGCAGGTAGTTTAGGTGCCATGGGTTCAACACCTGAGATCACCGCAAGCGGATGGCATGACACATTGGACGTGAATCTTAGCAGTGCTTTCTATGCCGCAAAACATCAAATCCCAGCAATGTTAAAACGGGGTGCTGGCTCTATCATTTTCACCTCCACTTTTGTGGGTTATACCGTAGGCTTTTCAGGACTCGCAGCGTATGCGGCAAGTAAGGCAGGCTTGATAGGTTTAACGCAAGCACTAGCGGTGGAATATGGCGCACAGGCCATACGTGTGAATGCCTTGCTTCCGGGCGGAACTGATACACCTATGGGGCAGCAAATCGCCAATTCACCCGAAGCCTTAGCGCACATTAGCAATCTGCATGCCCTCAAACGTATCGCGACGCCGGAGGAGATCGCACTATCCGTCTTATATTTGGCCTCAGATGCATCGTCTTTCATGACGGGGAATGCACTGTTGGTGGATGGCGGCATCTCTATACTTCGAGCTTAGTCAAAAGCTACCAAACGGCACGGATAATCGGTATAACGGCTAAGCGTGCCACAAATTTCGTGGTCTGTTTGTGAATATCGCTATTCACTATCGATAATTAACAACTCCCAGCCCACGACTAGCGAACACCGTACAAACTGTCTAAGCGCTAGGATCCGAAAATCGCCATTCAGAAATGTCATCCTTGCTTATGCTGCTTCAGTACGCAAAACGAGAAAATGGCACCTCAAAATGAGGTGCCATAAGGAATAACTTAGGAATAACTTAGGTCTAACTTGGTACAGCTTAAGAGAGATTAATTCACCCGACGTTCCACGCTGACTTGCTCGACTTCAACGCGACGGTTAGGTTCTAAACATTGGATCAATGCAGCACGTTTCAATCCTTTGGCTGGCTTACATTCTGCGACTGGATTTGCTTCGCCTTTACCGACCGCCGTTAAGCGTTCAGCAGCGACGCCTTGGCTCACCAAATACGCTTTTACCGCATTCGCACGTTTAGCGGATAAAGCCAGATTGTATTTATCTGAACCTAAACGATCGGTGTAACCATTGATGGTGATATTACTGATTTGTGGTGCAGATTTTAGCAAGGCGGCCATCTCATCTAATTTCGCTTGTGGCGCTTTCAATTCTGCGCGATCAAATGCGAATAACTCAGTAGCCGACAAAGTGATTTTTTCAAATTTTGGTGCAGGCGCTGGTGCTGGAGCAGGTGGTGCAACAGGCGCTGGCTCGGCAACAACAGGAGCTGGTGCCGGTGCTGGAGTGAACACGGGTGTCGGCTTTGCAATCTTATCGAAAGCGTAGTTCAAACCTATAGAGATATAAGTATTGTGCGCTTTACTAAATCCAAAATCATTTCCACGCAATTGACCTTGCAAACGACGTACATCTGCTTGGAAGGCTAATTGTTCAGTGATGTCAGCTTGAAAACCCAAACCCGCACCGATGAAGGGAGAAGTTCTACTTTTTTCCAAAGCACCCAAACTGGCTTTATCACGCTCGAAACCTGCACCGACCAATAAGAAAGGACGAAACGCGCTACGAGAAAACATGTACAAAGCATCGGCACCTAAAGTCTGTTGCTTGTAATGTGCTAAGCCTTTTTTAGTACTGGCCGTTGTGCCACCCAATTGAATATCCCAATCTTCGCTCAAGGCTTTACCAAACCGCAGACCCAAGCCTTGACCATCTTTGTTCACGCCAAAATCACGATCTGGACTTAAGGAGTTAATGCTTGGTGCGATGTACCAAGATGGATTGACTTCGACTTTGTTGGCAGCGCTTGCATTATTTGTGTTGCTTTGTGCAAAGACGGCCGCACTCATAGCAACGCCGATGACACCACCGGTTAGGGCGATAGATAAAGCGATTTTTTTCATGATTAATTTTTCTTACCTAAATTAGAAAGAGCGCATTCTAAACCTAGGTGAAAAATTAAAAAGTTAAGCAATGTTACATTCCTCAGAACCACTATCTGAGGTTTTGTTCGTTAGATGCGGAAATTAAAATAGGAACTAAGCGAGACTGATCTAGTCATATCAAAACGTCGATTTTCAAATTCTCGCGTCATTAGCCAGGAATAACATGATGAGCTATTCAGCACTTTTACTCTTCGCCGCACTGCTTGGTCATGCGAGCGATGCCCCCGATAGTACGGTCGATAAAGCGACCATCACAGCCATTGAAGCGACTTGTTTCGATTACATAGACGGTCAACTGGAAGCGAATCCTGCCCGTGTGGCGCGCTCCCTACATCCGGACTTAGCGAAGCGCTCAGTGATTGGTGACACGCCCGATGAGCGACTAGGCTTGCGCCGTATGTCTAAAGAGGAATTAGTATCCCTGACTAAAAACGGTGCCTTGAAAACGGCTCCGGAACAGTGGAACCGCAGTTGCAAAGTGCTGGATGTCACCGATACAGCTGCCTCAGTTCGGTTAGAAACACCGTGGTTTGTCGATTATTTTCATATGGGGAAATTTGGCGAGCGCTGGATTATTGTGAACGCGCTCTGGTATAGCAAACCCAAAAGAACACAATGAAATTCTACGAAATCGACTCTAGCCATCCGCGTCGAATAGTGCTCACCGACACAAAGTTTTAAACCGACTATCAACTACGGGTACTTAGCTCAAACTTAGTCCAAACTTAAATTCGTTGACTAAGTACCCGTTCATGCCAACTTTAGCTGCTAACTGCGCTACTAACCGCGCAGCGAACCGCATCGAAAACTACGCCACAAACTAAACCATTAACTAAACCGCTAACAATTTCCGATTAGCTTTACCTGGCAATACTTTCAGTGTTTTTCCCGCAACCAGAGTGTAATTTTTTGATTTTACTGTGCTGATATAACGCCATTCAGAACGAGTTTCACTCGGCGTTGCGGTCACGATCATGTAGCCACGATTTTTGGTTTCTGCGTACACCAAAGGTCCAATGATTTGTTCAAGTCCTGCTGCGACGGCGGCCGGGTCTTCCTTAGCGAAGATTTCTTCAAAACCTGGCGAGGTCACCGAGGTGACACCAAGCTCAACACCAATCGCATTGCCGCTCATATCAGTCAAATCACTAGCCCAAGTATTATGCGTATCTCCGGCTAAGGCGATCAAATTTTTATCTAAGGTTCTTGCTGTAGCAAAAACCGTTTCGCGCGCCGCCGCATAACCATCCCACGCATCCAGATTGTAAGGAATAGCAGGTTGCGCCAAGATGGCTTTATCGGTTGCGGTTAGCGTATCCGATGCAGTTTGTGCTTTCACCAACAATTTGGTGTAATCAGAAAAACCAATTTGGCCAAGCACTAATGGCGCAGGAATATTCATGCGCGCCATTAATACCTGTTGCCCCAATATCTGCCAGGTCGCTGTCGATTTCGTCATTTGCGATTGCAACCAAGCGCTCTGTTCTGCTCCCATCAATTGGCGGTTAGGATTACTCATATCTTGCGCAAGTTTTGCGGCATCAAAAGCACCTGTCGCACTGATGTAGCTGGCATATGATAATTGCTTCTCTCGTCCAATCAAACGCGTGTCTAGCATGTGTAATGAGACTAGGCTACCAAAATCAAATGAGCGATAAATACGATCATTTTTACTAGCATCAGGCAAACGAATCGGCATCCATTCATGATAAGCCTGCAAAGCCGCTGCGCGACGTGCGCTAAATGGTCCTTCAGTGACTGGATCATGATTCTCCGCGCCGCCAATCCAAGTGTCATTAGCGAATTCATGATCATCCCAGACCGTGATAAATGCAGTTTTCGCATGCACCGCTTGTAGATCCGTATCACTGCGGTAAATCGCATAACGGCTGCGGTAATCGCTGAGTGTAATAATTTCTGTTTTGGGTTCAACCAAACGATTCAAGCTCGCGGCATCTTGCGAGGCGTAACCATCGCGTGGATATTCATAGATATAGTCACCCAGATGTATCACGGCATCAATGTCGCTGAGCTTAGCGATTTCGCCATAGACATGGAAATAGCCAGCAGGATAATTAGAGCAGGTAACCACCGCCAACTTCACTTGATCGACGTTTCCGACCGGCAGTGTTTTAGTACGCCCAGTCGGTGAAACACGACTATCGAAATTAAAACGGTAGTAATAAACCGTATTGGCAGTCAATCCTGTGACATCTACTTTCACCGTGAAGTCACGATTCGCATTAGTCACAAAACTGCCTGACTTCACAATTTTAGAAAATTGCTCATCGGCCGCGACTTGCCAAGTAATCTCAAAGTCTCTGCCATCATAATTGGATGAAGGCGTCGCGCGCGTCCAAATGATGACGCGATCACTGAGTGGATCACCACTGGCGACGCCGTGTTCGAAACTAGCAAACACTGGCGCAGTACCAGCACCACCGCAAGCACTCAATGCGAGACTGCCTGACGCGGCTGCGGTGGACGCTGCGAATGCTCGGATAAATTGACGACGTGAATTTTGAATTTTCATGACCGGCCTCTAAGTAGAAAAGGCCTCGATCTTATTAAGCGAATATGACGCATCAATGACCTAATAGGGTAATGACACTGAGATTATTCGAATTAGAAGAAATGTTCGAAACATGAATTCTCAACAAATGATGACTATCCAAATCTAAGCGTAAAAAAATAATGCACAATTTAGGTGCACTCCACCTAATTTAAGGCCGCAATTTTCACCGTCATATTTTTTCGCTTGCACCCAAAAGTCGCAAATGGCGTAAATACGCAACACTAAATTCGGTAAGACCAATTTTGCACCGTATAACAATCAGAAAATTATAAGAATGACTTATGATTAGAAATATCTATACCTTTACAAATCAAGCACTTTTCAAAAATGAAACACCTGAAAACCAAACTAATCACCCTACTCCTCACAAGTATTCTCTCCACCCTCAACACAGCTAACGCTGGCAACCCTGAAGCTCTCGCCGCCTACAAAGCGGGCGACTACGCGACTGCTTATAAAGAATTCTCACGCCAAGCGAAACGTGGCGATGCTTTCGCCCAAGCGAATCTTGGCCTGATGTATAGCAATGGACAAGGCGTTCCACAAAATTATGAACTTGCGATGAGCTGGTTCGACAAAGCGGCTGAGCAAGGCGATGTCTCGGCTCAATACTGCATAGGTGTCATGTATCACAAAGGTCAAGGCGTCGCACAAGACTTTGCGCAAGCGATCAGTTGGTATAACAAAGCGGCTGAATTAGGACACGCTCAAGCACAGACCAATATTGGTACGCTGTACTACACCGGCCAAGGCGTTCCTAAAGATGAAATCAAAGCCGCTATCTGGTTTGCTAAAGCCGCTGAACAAAAACACGAAAGTGCGATCTATAACTTAGGGGTAATGTACAAAGAAGGCCAAGGTGTCGCACAAAACCCCGTGGTTGCTTTAGCACTGTTCGAGCTGATTGCGACGGACCCAGCCAGCAATGGCGCCAAAGCAAAAGCGGTGGCTATCACTCGTATGGGTCCCAAACAAGTTGAATCCGCCACCCAGTTAGCAGCAGAAATCGTCAAGCCAGGTAATTTTTCTAAGGCGATTGCTTTGGCGCTCAAAGAATCTAAATAAATTTTCGGTAGCTTAGGCTAAGTTCAGACTCGCGATCTCTCTGTACAACTACCAAGGCGAGTGCCACTACGTTTTGGCACTCGCTTCTTTATTCTGCAACAACAGAATACAAAGAAGCGACTTTTTGCTTGTTCTTTTGATTGGCCTTTTTATTGGTTTGTAGCGATGGCAATTGCTCTAACCACCACGCTTGCCCCGCTTGCGCTTCTGCCATATCAACGGCTTCGCCCATCATGGGGGTGCTGATTTTGACTTGATGTCGTCGCGCCAATTCAAGGATGCGATCAAAAGGTTCGTGCCAAGCGTGCAGCGCCAAATCAAAAGTCCCGTTATGAATGGGCAGCAAATATTTACCGCGCAAATCCAAATGCGCTTGCAAACTTTCCTCAGGTTGCATGTGTACATCCGGCCATTGCTTATCGTAAGCACCGGTTTCGATCAGGGTTAAATCAAACGGTCCATATTTATCACCGATCTCTTTGAAGCCTGCAAAATAGCCCGTATCGCCGCTAAAGAAAATACGCTGATCTTGATTCAAGATAGTCCAAGAGGCCCATAAAGTTTGGTCACGATCACCTAAGCTACGTCCTGAAAAATGTTGCGCCGGTGTCGCCACCAATTCAACGGCATTTTCTAGGCCTTTGATTGAAGTACTTTGCCACCATGCTAATTGCTGAATTTTTTCCGCTGGAATACCCCACGCAATCAACCTGTCTCCCACACCAGTCGGTGTAATGAAATGCTCAACTTTATCAGCGAGTTGCATAATGGCGGCATGATCTAAATGATCGTAATGATCATGCGACAAAATCACTGCCTTGAGTGGTGGCAGCTCAGCAATGCTAATCGGTGCCTGATGAAAACGCTTAGGTCCCATCCATTGAAACGGCGATGCGCGTTCAGAAAACACTGGATCAGTTAACCAAAATACGCCCTGCATTTTCATCAATAAAGTGGAATGTCCCAATCGGTACAAAGTATTATCGGGTGCCGCTAGCAATTGTTCACGTGTCAATTCCATCACTGGAATACTACCTGCGGGTTGGGTATTTTTTGGTTTATTGAAGAAAAATTTTAGAGCGATTCCCAGTGTTTTTAAAAAGCCGGGTTCACGCAAGGCACGCGCATTTTTGAATTTAGCAGGCTTCACTTTTGCTGATGTAGCCTGATCAGGCGCTATAACTGCTTTATTATCGACACTCAGAGACATAGAAAAATTCTTTCATTTTATGGATGCGAAATCGCGTTCGCTTACCAGCTCACTGATTAACACATTTGATCACTAATTAAGTTTTAGCGCTATTTTGGACAAAGAGACTTAAATAAAACAGAAAGTACACTACACAGTGTAGTTTCAAACTTTAAATAAGTAAACTACTTAGTGTAAAATTTATGTAACCCCACAAATCTTGATTGAAAGCCCATGTCTACGCCCTTACGTCAAACCGATCGCAAACGTAGCGCAATTCTGCAAGCGGCGATTGCTGAATTTCGCAGCAATGGTTTTGAGGCCACCAGCATGGACAAGATTGCGGCAAGCGCAGAAGTATCCAAGCGCACGGTCTATAACCATTTTCCTAGTAAAGAAGATTTATTCGCGGCGATCTTAATGCACTTGTGGGAAAGCGCTGCTGCGCAAAATGAATTCACATATCAAAAAGACCGTACGCTCAAGGTACAGTTACATGATTTTTTAAATAAAAAAATGCAAATGATGTGTGACCAAGACTTCATGGATTTAGTTCGCGTCGCTGTCGCCGCCACCATACACACGCCAGAACGTGCGCGCGATATGGTGGATAAACTCAGCCAACGTGAAGAAGGCATAGTCGCTTGGATCAAAGCCGCACAGGCCGATAAAAAACTCAAAGCCGGGGACGCCATCTTGATGGGCGATATGTTGCAAGGTCAATTAAAGTCGCTCGCTTTTTGGCCACAAATCGCGATGGGTCAGCCACTACTCAATGAAGCGCAACAGAAAAAAATCATACAACTAACGGCGGATATGTTTTTGCAGTATTACGAAAAATAGACGTCAATTTTCGCTGCATTTATTTTTAAATCGCACGCTCTATGCGGCAAGCATAGCAACCATAAGCAACAAAACGAACCAAAACAAACTTCACCTCATCGAGCATAAAGAGGCGATGCAAATCACTTTCAACCAGCGCTGGAGAACTCAGACAAGCATCGACAATCCGTTCTTGAGCAGAATAGGCACGTAGAACAAATTGCTCGCCCAAATAGTGATTTTCAATGAGCCCAGCTACATCTGATGAGACTGACGAGCTTGATGAGATTGCGGAGTGATCAAGCTCGTTGGCGAGAATAAAGATAGGGCCATATTCTTTATACGGCCCAGCAATTTCAAACGGACAATAACTCGCCAGTATCAGTTCTTCGCCTGCCTTGGCACGATATAAACTATCTCTACACGGTTCGCCACCACTCGCAATCAGTCGCTCGACTGGCTGAGCTTGATCATCCACGCCCATGCCACGGGCGCGTTGTAGAAATTCTGGCTTAACGGGAATGATTTTATACAATGAATCTGACTGCGAGTTTTGCTCTGCTCTTTGCTCCATGCTTTACACCATATAGATTGTGGTTGAAGAGCTGCCATTGTCTAGCATTACCAACAATCATGATCGCCAAATTCGGACATGCAATTCAAACATTCCCTATTGCGGCAATGACTCTGCCATCAATAAAAGTCGATTGACTATCGCCTCCAAACTAGGTCGCTGCGCAGTGTGAATGAACATGGCATTCGCTAACAAAATAAGTGTCATTTTCTTTTGTGGCACTTGTCGAAAAGCGGTAGCCATGCCACCTGTAAATCCATAAGTAGCAACACCATTCAATTCAATTAAATCCCAACCGTGGGTAAATTTTCTTGGTTGAGCATAGAGAAAAGCTTGGCGTAAGTTTGTCATGCTGGTCGATGTGAGTAAGCCCCCCTCATCCAACTTCTTATTCCAATTGAGAAAAGCATCCATACTCAAATTCAAACCGGCTGCACCATAGTTATATTGGGGAAAATGCCAATTCCGCTTGGTGAGTTTGTCTGCCGTATTGTTATAACCTGAACTAAAATTTGGCATAACAGCGAGATGATTACCTTCAAAAAATACCGAAGCTTGCGTTCCTGCAAACTGATTTTCCAAAATATGTGTACTCAAACTTTGACCAAGTAACTTCTGAAAAATACGATTGAGTAACCAATAATTCGTTTGATTGTAATCAAACTGAGCGCCGGGTTTAAATATTATCGCCTGCGCATACACCGTCTGTTGCGCCTCGACTTCAGGCAAATTTTCATACGCAAGGATATCGGGCAATCCAGATGAATGACTTAGTAAATGTTTGATTTTTACCTCACGCCATGCCTCAGGTAAATCATTCAAAAAATCCGCCAATTTGCTATCCAAGGATAATTTTCCTTGCTCTATTAATTGATGCACTGCGACCACTGAAAAAATCTTGGTAGTGGAAAATAAGGGAAACACAGCGTCATCTGAAACAGGTACTAAAAACTCAATGTTGGCCAAACCATAATTAGCCCGGTGTATTAGCTTGCCCTCTTTCACTATCGCCAATGCAAGGCCAGGTATGCGATGCGCTTCCTGCATCTCTCGCACATAACGATCAATCTCGTTTGAGGTTGAAACGCCAGCGTGCACATTGGCTGTCAGCGCAAGCATTAGCACAAGGCTATAGCAAAGTCGCTCTATCATAATCAACATTATTTTTCCTCTCTCATTTGGTAATTCGTCATAAGCGCCAGATCGACCGATGGCGCGCAATCACACGATTGTTTCTTAGGCCATCCAGTGAGGTTGCCTACGTAGTTGTCCACTCAGTTACTGACTCAGTTTCCTATTCAACGAGACGTAACCGATCTTGAGGTAAAGGATTTATGTATGATTTTCCAATTTCCGTTTAATTTGGCCAACATCAAATAGTCTGTAAAAAGCCTAAATCCTGGCACGAGTATATCGATTTTTGCGATGGCGACGTCTTTCTCATAATCGATGGAAACAATGCGTCCTTGACGAGTATTTTTCTTTCCTATCTGAATATTGTCGATATAGGTTTTACCTTTCCAGACTTCCAAATTCTCATTTTTCACCGAGTAGAGATTAAGCTCGTCATGAAAAGCATGGCGTACACGATCAGGTTCACCATTCGCCGTACCTTCTATATAGTCAGTCAAAACAAGCCTAATCTGATTTAGCTCGGTCTTTTCCTCTGCTGCAAATTGCTTTTGTCCATTTTGAGAAAGATCTGCGCCAACCATAGCTGGGAATAAAGAAAAGGATTCAGCCCTAGCCATCAGCCCAAACAAGAGGTAGAACGCGAAGAAAAGATTAATGGAAAAGATGGCGCTGCGTAACTTCATATACTCACCCTAGATAGAATTAACATCAATTATCAAAAGGCGAAAGGGAAAGATTACTCACCGAGGTTCTATTCACCTTAGTGCCCGATTCGCTAGGAGGGCAATGTACTGTGATTCGGCGATTTGGTATTCGCAAACCGTGATTTAGGACTGCAGAATCATAATTTCAGAGAGCAAAGTGTCTATATTTTATTAGGTAGAAGCAGCACGGTAGCTAGCAGGCGTCTGTCCTGTGATTTTCTTAAACGCCGCGAAGAAGGTGGAATTAGAATTGAAGCCACAGCGTTCTGCGACCAACTCCATATTCAAATGTGGCTCGTTTAGTATGATTTTTTTGGCATCTTCGATACGAAACTCGTTGACATAAAGATTGAAAGATTTGTTCAACTTGTCATTTAAGACTTGAGAAACAGTCGTCTGCAAACTGCCCGTTTTTTTGGCCAAGAGCGCTAGCGTCAAATTAGGATTCAAATACAATTTTTGTTCATACATGACCTGATGCAATGAGCTCAATAAGCTTAGCGCATCATCCTCTGCCAACTTGCGGTTTTGGTACTTTTCTTTTTTTATTGTCTCTACCTGTGCTTGCTTGCGTAGCATAAATACGACCACCGTAATGTGTACGGAGAAGGTGAATGATAGAGCGCCAACAATGTACGACGTTAACGGCGTACTCAGATAAGCGATCAAAATCAAACAGCTACTACAATAGACGCTAAAGAGAAGTAAGGTGCTGCGGGCTATATGTGCGTTCGCGTTGAACAAAATCGCACGTGATTGCCACAACTGCCAAGCCGCTGCCAACAAATACAAGAACCAAAACGCATGTATGCCATACATAGAATGGCGCCAGATGTAAGGGTATTCAGAATACGGAAAGAGCAGACCAAGACTAATCACAAAAAATGACAAGCCAAGATGCCAGCACCATTCTCGCCCAGCGACTTCTTGCCGTAAATCGGCCAAATGGTAGCGCACATAAAGATAGGTCAAAGGTCCGATTAACAAACAAGCCGACATACCAAATTGCAAAAATTCGACCGCAAGACTTGGATTAAAAAAGTAAAAAGTCGATTTGGCGGTACGTACTGAGATCGCCAACAATAACGCACCCAACATGCTATTCGCCATGCGATGAGGACGGCGACTAAAAAAATAAATCGCTAATAAAATGCCGTTCATCGCACCGAGTGCGCTAAATAGAAATAAGAATTGACCTGAGATCATGGGTGAATGCGAAGGATTTGATGGCAAACGAAAAACGCGAGTATAAACTTATTCGCACACCCCTAGTCAGCTTATAAATGAACTAAGCAGAGATCTGAACAATCTCTTCTGGATGCAAGTAAATCGATGAATTCACTTTTCTAATCCATGCGCAGCACTTGTGGTACTGTGCCAAATAAGCAATACTATGTCGCTGAAACTATGCTGAAACTATGCTGAAACAAAGCTGAAATAATGTTGACTTAGCATCGCCTATAGCTTTAACAAGCACAGATACAAGTGCTAATTTAACTCAATGATTTTGCTGGTACACCTTTCACCGCAATTTTGCCGTAATGTCGTTTTACATTAAAGATGGGAGAACACCATGGGACTATGGAATAAACTAAGTAATGAATTCATCGATATCGTCGAATGGTTAGACGACAATCCCAATGTGATGGTGCATCGCTTTGAGCGCTACCAGAATGAAATCAAGATGGGGGCAAAATTAACCGTACGTGAAGGCCAAGTGGCGGTCATGGTGAACGAAGGCCAAATGGGTAAAGGACAAGTCGCCGACGTCTTCATGCCTGGCATGTATGAACTCAGCACCGAGAACATGCCTCTCTTAAGTACGATCAAAGGCTGGAAATATGGCTTTAATAGTCCGTTTAAAGCTGAAGTCTATTTCTTCAAAACCACGCGTTTCACCAATTTAAAATGGGGCACAGCCGGTCCTGCCACCATGCGCGATCCTGAATTTGGTGTGGTACGTGTGACGGCTTTCGGTATTTACGGCTTACGCATTCGCGATGCAAAAACCGTGTTGCTCGAACTCGTTGGCACACAAGCAGACTTCACGATTCAAGACATAGAAGAAAACCTGCGCGGCAAAATTGGCTTGCGTATCAAAGAAGTGATGCCAGAAATCGGCGTACCAGTGATTGATCTTGAAAGCAAAGTCACGGTGGTTGGCCAACGCATACAAGAAAAAATCGCCGGTGATTTTGAACAATACGGTTTAGAACTATGCGAAGTCCAAGTACAAGATATCGGTCTGCCAGAAGAAGTTGAAAAAGCCATCGATCAACAAGGTGCCATGCGCGCGATTGGCAATATGCAGCAATTCGCCCAATACCAAGGCGCACAAGCGCTGCGCGATGCAGCACAAAACCCCGGCATGGCGGGCGCGATGATGGGTGTTGGCGTAGGCGGTATGCTCAATCAAAGTATGGGCAATCTGTTTGGCGCACAAAATCCAGCACAAGCGACCACAGCAGCCCCCGCTTCTGCTGCAATGCCTCCGCCATTACCGGGCGCAACGCCTTACTTCGTCGCCATCAATGGCGCACAAGCCGGCCCTTTCGAACGCACAGCTTTACAAGCACAAGTCGCCAATGGCACATTGACACGCGAAAGTCTGGTCTGGCGTCAAGGCATGGCGGGCTGGGCCAAAGCCTGTGAGCAAGCAGATTTGCACGACTTGTTTGCAGCAATGCCACCACCGCTGCCGCCACAATAAATAAGGCTAGGCATAAATTCGTAGGGCGGGTGAAACCCGCGCCGCCAAAACGTCGAACGCGACTTACTGATTGACTGACGACTAAGCAGCGCGGCCTGCACCCGCCCTACAACATCACTGAATTCCACCGATCCCAGACCCACCTTCGTTTCTTCGGACTAGCACGTGACTACCAAAACTTATCCCTGCACCCAATGCGGTGCCAAATTAGAATTCGCTCCCGGCCAGCTCGCGCTGAAATGCCCTTACTGCGGCAATCAAAATCAAATCGAAGCAGAGGCAAGCGAACAAGCGGTTGCTTATGAAGAATTAGATTATCAAGCATATTTAAGCAAGCAAGCCGGTAACGAAGCGGTGCTGGAACAGCAAACCGTTAAGTGCACAGGCTGTGGTGCACAATCTCAATTTGGACAAAATATTGTTTCTGATCGCTGTCCATTTTGTGCCGCGCCTATGATCGCAGCCAATGCCTATGCCAAACGTCAAATTCAACCCAAGGCCATCGCCCCATTCGAAATTAAAGAAAGCGAAGCACGCAAAAAATTTAGCGATTGGGTTGGCGGCCTTTGGTTCGCGCCCAACGCCCTCAAAAATGCCTATCGTGCCGAACGTGGCTTAAAAGGTATTTACACGCCTTACTGGACCTACGACGCCGACTCCGACACCCCATATCAGGGTCAGCGTGGAGTCGATTACACCGTCACCGAAAGCTATGTGCAAGATGGCGAAACCAAAACCCGTCAAGTCACCAAAACTAATTGGTATCCAGCATCAGGCGAAGTACAGGTCAGCTTCGACGATGTCTTAGTCATCGCCTCCAACACCTTACCCAAACAGTACGCCGCCAACCTAGCGCCGTGGCATCTCGACAAACTGCAAGGCTATCGCGATGATTACGTATCAGGCTTCACCGTCGAAGCCTATCAAGTCGGGCTGGAACCCGGTTTCGTCGACGCCAGAGCCATCATGGAAGACGAAATCCGCAACGCCATTTGTCGCGACATAGGCGGCGACCATCAACGCATCACGTCCATGCAACCGCGCTATTTCAACATCAGTTTCAAACACATCTTGCTACCGATCTGGTTATCGTCCTACAAATACGGCGAGAAGACATATCGCTTCTTAGTCAATGGGCAAACAGGGGAAGTACAAGGCGAGCGACCTTACTCGTATTGGAAGATTGCGGGCGCAGTTTTATTGGCGTTTGTGGCGGTGATGGTGGTGATTGCTTTGACTAAGAAGTAGATGAAAATTTACAAAAAAACGATAGCACCAAGCTCGGAAAAGTGAGCAACTAGGCATGCGATCAATACTGAGACATCACATCTACATGAACGAGCGTCGAACCACCTAAAGTTTATGTCAAGCTGAAAAGCGCTGTATCTACTCGAAACCACACTTGTAGGACGCCCTATTTCTTTCATGATGGGTACGCTATTTTTTAGGACGACGCACAGCATATTCATTCGGGCCGAAACACATCATACTCATAGGATCAGCCAAACATCGTTCATAATCCTGACGCATTTTATGACGTTCTTTAAATGCTTCGTCCTGTTCTTTCAAACTAGGTCTATTAAAGGGCGTTACTGAGGGAGGCGGCACGACAAGCTTAACGACCGTTTGTTGTTCACTATTTTTATAACAAGGCCGATCTGTGTATTTTAATTTGCCATCAGCACCCTGGCATTTATATATTTCAGCGCTTGCTACGCTAGCGAAACTTAGCGCAGCGAAGAAAATGCTTATATGTATTTCCATCAAATTATTCAATAAAATAGAGATCAAGTAATGTGTGATTAATTGTTGTTTGAGCGATCAATTCCTCGTACCCAAGCTGATTCACCGATCTACGCTATTGTAGCCTTCAACAGCAACAAAGTCTGAAACAAATCTACTCCCAAATAGTCTTCAATCAGTTGTTTTAAAGACGGAGATAGGCCCCTTACCCACCGCTGCATTCGCTTCGCAACTATTCATTTCAGGCTTTTTACGATACGCCCAACATTCCACTTTGACCTTTGGACAGCTTGCCATGAAATGATCATGCGCAGCATTTCTCTCTGCGCCAAAATCCATACTGTGCAAATTAACCGCTAAGGCAACACACTTTTGTAGAGCGGCCTCGCCCATCGCCAAAACATAGGCATTTTCTGAACTCTTAACTGGCATTCGAGTTTTGTATTCTGGCCATTTTTCTGGCTTTGCCATGCGGGAAAAATCTGGCGCAGAAGGGGGGGCTAATGATGTAATACGGCCAGCTGGTGAAGTAGGTAAATGATCAAAATTCGGCGGCTGAATGATACGAGGAGCCTCGACCACCTGAAGTTTTCGATTAGGATTTAGATCTATCTGAGGCGGATTCGAGCTGGTAGTAGGCAATTTTGATGGTTTGATATCGCTTTCTTTTGATGTACTAGGTGCATTCCGCTTATCCCCATAATGTACTTTTCCATCTTTATCAAGCCACTTATACACTCCCTGAGCATACAAATTTTCGCTCATGCAAAGCACAAATAAGCACACCATAGCCGAGCGCAAGGTTTGCTTGTTATAAGTTAGAAAATGGGGCATAACAGTTAGCTTAAATATGGTAAGTATTTATTATAAAGCAATGCACAAGTGCATCGTCAGCTTTCAAAATTCGGCAGCTATATGCGCTAACAAACCCTCTTCAAGATTTGTAAAAATACTTCAAATAAGACCTCCATCAAACTAGCGACATAGCATGTAACGTAAGGAGTTTGTGCCAAGCTTTTCGTGCCAGCTTTTCGTCTCAACTTTTCGTCTCAACTTTTCGTCTCAACTTTTCGTCTCAAGCGCCTTGTAGCAAGTGCCTGCCAAGGCTAGAATGACTCTTTCGTTTGAAAGCACTTCTTCATGCTGCATACTGCCAAACTGCTCATCATCGACGACGACCTAGATGTCGCGACTGCGGCTCGACTCCTACTGCAAAGACATTTTTCTGAAGTGCGCGTTGCACATTCACCTGATGAGGCACGCGCACTGTTGTCTAGTTATCGAGCCGATTGCATCCTACTCGATTTCAACTTCAGTAAAGGTTACACCGATGGTGCAGAAGGCTTGGCGATGCTCAAGTACTTACAAGAGCAGCATCCGAAAAGCAAAGTGATTGCCATGACCGCCTATGCCGATGTCCCGTTGGCGGTCGCAGCACTCAAATTAGGCGCAGCCGATTTCATCACCAAGCCATGGGACAATGCACGTCTACTCGCCATGATAACAAGTCTGACGTTGCAAGCACCGTCGCCAAAAGCCTTTGCTAGCAACACTTTATTAGGCGACTCACGCGCAATGCAAGCCCTGCGTAATATGATTAATAGCATCGCACCAACCGAAGCCAATGTTTTGATATTAGGCGAAAACGGTGTCGGTAAAGAACTCGTGGCGCAAGCCATACATCAAGGTTCACCACGTAGACAAGCACCGTTCATGGCCGTGGATATGGGCGCTTTACCAGAGTCCACTTTAGAGTCGGAATTATTCGGCTACAAAAAAGGGGCATTCACCGATGCACGCACGGACAAGCAAGGCCGATTCCAAGCTGCACAAGGCGGCGTGATTTTTTTGGATGAAATCGGCAATCTGCCTTTGGCGGGGCAGGCCAAATTATTGGCCGCATTGGAGCGGCGCGAAGTCACGCCTATCGGCAGCAATCAGTCAGAAAAAATTCAAGTCCGCGTCGTATCCGCGACCAATCTCTCCGAGCTTGATCTCTACAATCCAGCACGTTTTCGCACCGATTTACTATTTCGTTTAAACACCATCGTGCTGCGTGTACCTGCACTACGTGAACACGCTGAAGATATTCCGCTACTGCTAAATCACTACCTGCAACACTACCAACAAAGCTACCAAAAACCAGCACGTCACCTTCACGAGAGTGTGATTCAAGAACTTTGCCAATACACATGGCGTGGCAACATTCGCGAACTCAAACACGCCTGCGAACGCGCCGTCATTCTCGGCACAGAAGATGCGTATTCTGTGCAAGATTTTGGTTTGGGATTCAATCCGCCTTCCACCGCCAACACCAACGCAAACACCAACATAAGCGCCATCATAAGTAAGCCCCAGCCAACAGATCAATTGCGCCTAGAAACCATAGAGAAAAATACGATACAAAATGCGCTCAATCAAACCGCGGGCAATATGAGCGCAGCGGCTAAATTGCTCGGTCTGAGTCGCGCAGCACTCTACAGAAAATTAGAAAAGCATGGCATCTAAGGTATCCAATGCGCCGAACGCATCCAATGCATCAAACAAAGCGATAGGCAACACAGGTCAACGCGTCGCAGCATACTTGATCAATGTCTTGGCATTACTTGGATTTGGGCTGGCAACGTATTGGATGGGCCTATTGCACGCAAACAAGGCCGATATAGATCAAACACGGCTGTGGGTACTTTGTGTTCTACTCGCCATCATCAGCCTGAGCATACTCGCCGTTCACGTACAAAAAATAATTCGTCTCAGCATTCCGCCCAGACGCGAAATCACACCACCGCTACCGCGCGCACAACGTCCAGCGGACGCAACGGACTCAACAAGCACAGAACAATTCGATAGTGAAAATCAATTAGAGCACGCGCCTATCGCACTATTTTCAGTCAAATCGCATGCCGCGGTTCACCCACTCAACGCGCATGCACGACGACTGTTGGCACCAGGCAGAGTCACTGAAAAAAATCAATTTTTCGACAGCTTAAAATCTCTCAAACAACAAGGCCGCGCACTCATAGAATTTGAAACCGAACGCGGCATAGAACGTGCCTTAGTCGCCAACAATCAAATCATCTTGCAAGGTGAGAGTGTACAAGTCATCGCCTTGATGCCCGTGGAAAGTGAACTGCAACTAGAAGCCCAGAACGCTTGGCTAAAATTGCTGCGCGTATTGATACATGAGATCAACAATTCACTCACCCCAGTCGCCTCACTGTCGCGCACCGCGAGTGAACTACTGGAGCATGAAAAATCCTTGTTCGATCAAAGCCATACTGACGGCGCATACCGAGATTTGCAAACCGCACTTGAGGCAATACACCGCCGTTCTTCAGGCTTGTCCGATTTCGTCAATCACACGCGTGACTTAACCAATTTAAAGCCCGCCCAGCCCCAACGGATAGCGCTCGCCACTTTATTTGCACAACTAGAAAGCCTATTCGCACCAAGTTGGAAAAATCGTGGCGGCAGCTTGACATGGGCATGTGAACCACAAAATTTAGAAGTCATCGTCGATCCCCTACAACTGGAACAAGCGCTAATTAACCTGATTCAAAATGCCTACGATGCGACAGCCAATACCAGCGCCGCGCACGTAGATATTCAAGCCGCATTGACGCATGGTTCACGGCTCAAAATTGAAATCACCGACAACGGCAAAGGCATCAACGAAGAACATCTGCCCCACATCTTCACCCCATTTTTCACCACCAAAGACAACGGCAGCGGCATAGGACTCGCTCTGACCCGACAACTAATACAGAACAATAACGGCACCGTGCGCTATGCCCAAAGCGTCAAGGGCGGCGCGCGTTTCATCATTACGCTTTGAGTTCTTAGATATTTGATGACGAGATATCACAATTAGAATTAGCAGCTATTTCATCTAGCCAAGTGCTCTATCGCACACTGCGCGACCTCTCGGCTAAAAGCTAAAAATGAATGCGAGGCGTCAACCTTAACAGCGTGGCTGAAACGTTCTGCACATAGCTCTTTCTCTTGCACCATGCCATCATTCGACGCGCTGCCAAATGGGCTGAATCGACCATATCGACCTCGGGTTCCTATGATGCAAATCGTCTCGACTGGTGGCACGCCTATAGCTTTCATACGCCTTTGTGTAGAGACCAACTGACCGCAATCTCGCGCCAATAAGCGATATAAAAAGCAGTCCTTAAGTATGCGGCTACCTAGCGTCGACGTCACCGGCGAGCCAAGCAAAAAAAGCTTCGCAGGACGCCTAATTTCAGGTGCGAGATCCAGTACAGCCGCTCTCAATAGAATGCCACCGAGTGAATGGCCAACCAGTGCGTATTCACCTTGTTGCGCGATATGTTCTATCGTTTTCATTAAGCGCTTTTTAATGGTTTCAAAATCATGCCGAGAGACCATATACGAAAAATTACTAGTGCTATGCCCGGCTTTCCTAAGCCGAAAAAGTAAGGGCGCACCCCAGATCGGCGATGCACCAAGGCCGTGTACGAATAAAATATGCATAGCGTTTGTTATGTAAAAAATCAGTCAAAAATGGTATCGCATTGAGGTTCGTAAAATCAACAGCAGTCTGTGTAGCTCTCGTAGAGCGGGTGCAACCCGCGCTGCTTAGGTGCCTGGCGTTCTGGCGGTGCGGGTTGCACCCGCCATACGATTTTTCCATCGCCATGTTTCAATCCCTCAACGCACTCATCGGTGAAATCCGCATCGCCAATAGCGCGTGTCGCAAGCTCGATATCATGGCGATCAAGAGTGCAACACTCAAAGCGAATAGCAGCGTCCACCCACCCATCGGCGCACGTTCAACGAAACTGGACAAATAGTGCGAGATAGCAAAAGCTCCCAGAGGCAAACCAATCAATGCGCTTCCCAACATAATCACAGCAAACTCTTTACCAAGTAACAGCGCAATCGCCTTGGTCTTAGCGCCGTAGATTTTGCGAATCGCGATTTCTTGTACGCGTCTTTGTACGCTGTAGGCTGAAAGGACATAGATGCCGGATGCCGCAATCACCAAGGATAAGATCGCCGCGATCATCAGGAGTTTGCTCATACGTAAATCTTCTTCGTAGTTTTGCGCGATGAGGCTGGTGCTGGATTTGATGTCGAATGTCTCTTTAGGAAAATGTTGTTGCCATAATCCTGCGATATGGGTCGCAGCTTCAGGTAAATTTCCATCCGTCAAAATGGTCAACGTATTCGGCCAAAATGCAGGAATGAAACTCCGTGGAACTTCTGCGTCGTGCGCGCTGCGATAACGCAGATTCGGCACCACGCCAATAATTTGTACCTGCTCTGGCTTACCTCTAATGTTTTGTACAAATTGCCCGACTGCTGCTTGCGGTGTAGGAAAACCTAAAGCCTTCACGGCGGCCAGATTCAATACCATTTTTTTAGCAGCTTTGGGGGCATCAATCTTGGCGTCAAAATCACGTCCCGCTAAAAATTTGACGCCATGCACAGCAAAGAAATTAAGCGAAACGCCCTCCTCATTTGGGTAGACGTTAATGCCGTTCGATGCGCGTAACGAAGCAAAACCAACGCCAGCCTTGTCCTCACCGACCGGCCAAAACGACACCGCCACATCCTTGACATAAGGGAGCCGCAAAAGTGCATCACGAAAAGTGCGACTATCTGCCTCACTGAGATCACTATTGAACGGCAGGACTAATAAATTATCAGGTACAAATCCCAGATTGGCTTTGGTCGAATAGGCGGTTTGCCACGCAATTGCCAACGCCACCGCTCCAAACGCCATCGCACTGCCAAACTGAAGTATCGTCAAACCGTGACGCAAGCGCGTCCCCGCTAAAGTTTCACTATTTCCACGTCCGGCCAGCGCATGCTGCGCATTCACACACAGGGCAAGCCATGTCGGATAGAGACTCATCAGCAAGCCGACCATCAGCGCAAATAATAGACTCCATGCGAGATTAGAAAGACAAAATAGCTCACCCAACTGACGATTCATCAATTCCGAAAATAGGGGTAACACTAGCCATGCCAAAAGCAAACCAAGTATCGTCGCAGCAAAACTCAAGAGCAAAGATTCATTTATAAATTGCGCAATGATACGTGTTCGGCTAACACCTAACATTTTATAAACACCGATTTCCTTTTGCCGACGCAATGTTCGTGCTACATTCAAATTAATGAAGCTAGTAGCCGCTAAAAATAAGATGAGTAATGCCACAGCACTCAAGGCAAACACAATTCGTCCGTCGCCTCGAACTAGATTATTCAAACCCACTAAATCTCGGTCAAAATAGGTATCAGCGAGACTGGTCAAACGAATTTCTATCGCTTTTTTCTCGCTGGCATTCCGCACTTTCGATGTCGCTTGATTTTGATGTGCTTTTGAAAATGGGGTTTCATCTGCGACTGCTTGCAAATGCTTTTCTACCATGCGCACATCCACATGCGGTGGCAATTGCACGTAAGCCCTGCGATAAGATTCCTCGTGTGAACCTTTGAGTGCTTCGAACGCTAAGGTGGTGTTATCAGGGGGATCTTGTATCAGCGCCCCGACATAGAAAGGCGTGTTCTCAATAGTCAAACTACGTCCAAGAGCCTGCTCAGTTCCAAAGAATTTAGCGGCAGTTTTCACAGTCAGGGCGATCGCATCTGGCTTCGCAAGGGTCGCATGCAAATCGCCTTGTAGCGTCTTAATGGCGAACATGCTTGGAAAATTTTCGTCCACATGCGCTAACAAAGTTTTGCGTGCAGTGCGTGAATCAACAGACATGCTTGGCGAATCAATGCCTACAAAGGAAAGGCGATGTGGTATCCCACTTTGACTTAAGGAGGCTTTAAGAGGCCAGTCATTAAAATCTACCCACGCCGGATAACCAAGCACATTCAGCCTGTGCTTCACCAAAAAAATCCGCTTCGCATCTGGCACATGGGTATCATATTCAAACGAGTATCTCGCATAACCCAACAACAAAAAACACACACAAAAACTGACACTTAATCCCAAAAAGACGATGAGTGAATGTCCCGGCTGTTTTAACAAAATTCGCCAGGCAATTTTTAAGTCTCGTATTTTCATTCACTACTCCAATTTCGTAGGGCGGGTGAAACCCACGCTGCTTAGGTGTTCATAATGCTTGGTGTGCTCGGAGGCCTGGCGGCGCGGGGTTCACCCGCCCTACGATATCCACCACCATGTTCAATCTCTCAACGCAAGCATAGGAGAAATCCGCATCGCTAATAGCGCGTGTCGCAAGCTCGAGATTATGGCGATTAACAATGCAACACTCAAAGCGAATAACAACGTCCACCCGCCTATCGGCGCACGTTCAACGAAACTGGCCAGATAATGCGAAATAGCAAAGGCTCCCAGAGGCAAACCAATCAATGCACTTCCCAGCATAATGACAGCGAACTCTTTACCAAGTAATAGCGCAATCGCCTTGGTCTTCGCGCCGTAGATTTTACGGATCGCGATTTCTTGTACGCGTCTTTGTACGCTGTAAGCGGAGAGGACATAGATGCCGAAAGTAGCATTAAGCATGACGATGATCGCCGCTGCGATTAAAAGCTTAGTTAGGCGGATGTCTTCAGCATAATTTTCCGCAACCAAACTCGTATTGGTGACCATATTGATGACGTCGTTGGGAAAGGATTCCCGCCACAGTGCAGCAATTTTTGCCTGCACTTCAGATAAATCCGTATCGACCTGAATCACCAAGCTTGAGTTGCTCATGCTCAATTTAAAACTTCGAGGTGCTTCTTGTTCATGTGCGTTTTGGAAACGTATGTTGGGAACGACCCCAATAATCTGCCAAGCATTATTACGACTACGCGACATCACAATTTTACCTATCGCAGCTTGTGGCGTGGAGAAGCCCAAAGCCGTGATAGCGGCCTCATTAAGAACGATACGTTCAAGCTTTTCATCTAGATCTAACGTGGGATCATAGACTCGTCCGGCAATCGAGCGAATCTGGTGGACGGTAAAGAAATTTGGCGAAACCATATGCACGACTGGTGATATCCTACGATCGTCTTGTGTAATTAAAGGCGAATTGAAACCTATAAAGTCCCGACCTAATGCTTGATTCGTCGATGCTACATCGCGCACACCTGGAAGACGCATCACACTCTCTTGAAACGCTCTATTTTGAGAATTTATCTTAACCTCAACAGCTTTTTGCGCATCACCCTCGCCGCCAAATGGTGCCTGAACCAAACTCAAGACTAACAGTTTCTCAGGTGAGAATCCTAAACTGATTTTGGTCACATAATACGTTTGCCAAGCAATCGCCAGCGCGACTGCGCCAAACGCAATGGCACTTGAAAATTGAATAACAGTGAGAACACGGCGTAAGCGCATCCCGCCTACACTTTCATTGTTACCTCGACCGACAAGCGCTTGATTGGCATTAACTTGTAAAGCAATCCAAGTTGGATAGGCGCTTAACAGCAAACCTATCGCAAAACTAAATACTAAGCTCATCGTCAAATTAGAAAGCGAAAACAGGCTATCTAAAGGACGATTCATCAAATCAGAAAATAACGGCAACAAGAGCCATGCCAAGAGCAAACCTAAACCATTCGCGGCGAAAGTAAGCGACAAGGATTCAGTCACAAATTGACCGACCACACGCAGTCGCGTCGCCCCCAGCATTTTATAAACACCGATCTCTCTTTGTCTGCGTATCGTACGCGCCACCATCAAGTTAATGAAACCCGTTGCTGCCAGTAATAGAATGACTACGGCGACGCAAACTAAGGCGATCACGATGCCTTTATTGCCACGATAGACACCTTCAAAATTACCTAAGTCGCGATCGAAATACGCGTCCTTTAAGCTAGTCAAGCGAATTTCGATTGCATGTTTTCGAGTCAATATTTGGTCACCACCAGTTTTCCAATCTTCTCTTAGACGCTTTGCCAAGGGAACATTATCCGCAGCAGTTTGCAAAAATTTTTCTACCATGCTCACGTCTACATTTGACGGCAATTTGATATAGGAGTTACTTTCTTCCTCTTTAGTACCGACTAAAGCTTCGAAATTGACTGTAGTATTTTTTGGTGGGTCTTGAATTACCGCCCCTATCGTCACGTTTTTATCCGCAATTTTCAGTATATTTCCAACCACTTTTTGCGTATTGAAAATCCTTTCAGCAGTACTAATTGTTACAGCGATGGCGTCAGGTTTTACGAGCGTCGTAGCTAAGTTTCCTTGCACAGTTTTCACTGCGAACGTATCTGAAAACGCTCCGTTCACATAAGCCATATTTAAGGAATGTAATACTTTCGTATTGGTCTCAACGGTCTGCTTTTGACTAGAAAAACTAATGAGCGTATGCGGAATTCCACTCTTGCCTATAGTTTCATTCAAGCTCATCAAACCAAAGCCAACCCATACAGGTCGAGAGAACGCATTCACTCTATGTTTTACTAGAAAAATTCGATCTGCATCGGGAATGTGCGCGTTGTACTCAAACGAAAATTTCGCATAACCAAGCAATAAAAAGCACACGGCGAAACTCAGGCTCAAGCCCATGAATACGATAAGCGAATGCGCGGGTTGTTTTATCAAAATGCGCCATGCGATTTTTAAGTCTCGTATTTTCATTCGCTACTCCAATTCGGTAGGGCCGGTGAAACCCGCACACCATTTTTTCAATCCTAGTCTGCTGAAATCACTAAGCACGTAATATCTGCAGCGGTGACATACGCACGGCTTTTAATGTGTTGCCTAAGGTCGCTAACACCGCAACCACAATACCGATCGCGCTAGCAGCCACTAAAGTCCACATGCCTATCGGTGCGTGCTCGACGTAATCGGCCAGATAGCCTTGGATAAATCGATAGGCAAGCGGCAACGCAATGACGCAAGAGATTCCCATTAACCATGCGAATTCACGTCCAACAAATCCGAGAATCTGCAGGCTGTCTGCGCCATATAATTTGCGTAAAACGATTTCTTTGCTGCGTTTTTGTACGCTGTAGGCGGCTAATACGTAGATGCCGAAAGCAGCGATCGCCAAACTTAAAACACTTGCCATCGTGAGTAGCCATGCAATGTTTTTTCCTGGACGATTTTCTTTTTCAATTTCAGCGCTGACCGTTTGCATGCGCAAGAGCGCATCTGGAAAGTGTCGCCCCCAAAGTTGTTCGATAGCGGCTTGTACCTTACTGGTGTCGCCTAAGGTACGCACGATGAATTTGCTGCCTGCTTGATTGAAAAAATAGATCACCGCCTCGTCACTTTTTTTGCGATCTGTATTTCTAAAATTAGATACCACACCAATGATTTGAAACTCCTGCTCGCCACGTTGTACAAATTGTCCGATGGCATTGTCATTACTAGTAAATCCTAATTTCTTGACACCATTTTCGTTAAGCACCGCGCTATGCTTGGCATCATCGGCATCGACACTGGCGTCGAAACTACGTCCTGCCTTTGGCAAAATGCCTAAGGTGGAAAAAAATTCGACCGTCACTTTTTGGTACTTCATATGAATTGAAGGGAAGCCTTTACGGTCTATCGCATCGGCATTTTCTAAAGAGCGCGCCTGCGTCGTAGAGACACCAACATGAGCAACATTCGGTATCTGTTTCAGCGCGGCATGAAAGGCATTAAATTGCTCTAGCGTCGTGCCGGCGGGAAGACTCAGACTTATCAAGGGCTTAGGATCGAAGCCTACACTTTGATTAGATAAAAAGTAGCTCTGCCATGAGACTGCCAATGCGCTGGCAGAAAGCGCTAAAGCGACGCTCATTTGCAGCACTGTCAGTACCCGTCGAACTTTTTGTCCAGTTGAACTTTCTTGATCACCTCGTCCACTTAAGGCAACGCTCGGCATCACTTGATAGGCCGAGTAAGCAGGAACTAAGCCGGCAATCAATCCCAGTATCAGCGCAAAAAACAGGCTGACTACAACACTCGCCACCGAAAAAATTTCTGCGAGATCGATTCCCAAAAATTCGGAGAACAACGGGAGCAAAAGCCATGCTAAGCCTAGACCTAGGACAGCGGCAACCAACGTGACCAACGCCGACTCACATAGAAATTGCATCGTCACACGGTTTGCGGTCGCTCCCATTATTTTTTGCAAAGCAATTTCACGTTGACGACGTATAGCGCGTACCTGTGCCAAATTGACATAGTTGCTCGCAGCCAGTGCCAGTATGAGTAAAGCCACAATCACCAGCCCACTCAGTACCCGACTGTCTTGAGTCATGCCTGCCGCCAAATCAGGATCGAGATTTTGCTCACGCAGTGGCAGCATTTGGTGAGTGATTATTTTTTTCTTGCCGCTCTGCTGCATCATGGGCAGAATAAACTCTCGATATAGCTTAGATTTTTCTAGCTCGCTATCAACTCTCTTGATGATTTGTTCTGGCGTCACTTGCCCCACTGTTTTAACATAGACGCTAAAGCCTACCGATCCCCAATTTTCCATACGATTCTCGCGCCTGTCATCATCCAACAGTCTGGTTTGCATACCAGTAAGCGCCTGATATTCAATAGAGCTAGTGACGGGTGGCGTAGGTAAGATGGCTAGTACAGAGTACGCCTTCCCCATGACCAACACCGTTTTACCCAAAGCGTCTTGATGACCAAAAAGTTTTTGCGCCGTTTGTTCGGTCAATGCTAAAGCGTCAGGTCGAACCAAGACTGCATTTAAATCACCTTTAATTCCCGTGATAGAAAAGACTCTAGCAAATTCGCCAGCGACCAAGGCGACATTAATCTGATGCACCGTCTCACCCGCTCTCATATCCACCGTTTCATGCCCGATGGCAGTGCTTAACACGGGCAAGCCACTGTCCGCAATAGCACGATGAGACTGATAACTGCTTGATCCACGCCAACCGTAAAATCCCTCGCTATCCCAATGTTCTTTAAGGAGAAATACTTTTTTATTATCGGGAACATGGGCGTCGAAGCTCATTTGATGCCTGACTAATCCTAGCAAAAGGAAACAAGCGGCGACACCTAGGGATAATCCAAAAATGATGATGGTGGAATAACCCGGCTCTTTGAGGAGCAAGCGCCAACCAATTTTTAAATCTACTATTTTCATTCATTACTCCAATTTCGTAGAGCGGGTGCAACCCGCCCTACAATTTTTATGCCGCTTGCAATGCATCGACCACGATGCGTCCATCGAGTAAATTAATGGTGCGTGAGGCTTGCGCCGCATGTGCTGGGGAGTGCGTGACCATCACCACGGTCGTGCCTTCTTCGTTAATTTTGCGCAGTAGACGCATGACTTCGTCGCCGTGGGCGGTATCCAGATTACCAGTCGGTTCATCGGCCAGTAATACGGCGGGATTCGCGACCAAAGCACGGGCGATGGCGACCCGCTGTTGTTGCCCACCTGAGAGTTGTGATGGACGATGTTTGGCTCTATGTTGTATGCCTAATTTTTCTAACATCGCGGCTACTCTGATGCGGCGTTCCTTGGCGGGTGTGTCGGTGTATTCCAAGGCCAATTCTACGTTTTCAAATACCGAGAGTTCTTCGATCAAATTGAAACTTTGAAAGATGAATCCTATGCGCCCACGCCGTAATTGATTCAATTTAGCTTCTTTGTATCCGGCGACATTTTGACCTTCAAAATAGTAGTCCCCTGAGGTAGGTACATCGAGCAGGCCGATGAGCCCCAGCAAGGTCGATTTACCACAGCCGGATGGGCCGGTAATGGCAAGGTATTCGCCTGCGTTGATCTCAAGATTAATGTTGTCCAAAGCAGTAGTTTGAATATCGCCAGTGAGATGAATTTTGCTGACTTGTTTTAAATTGAGCATGGTGTTTTCCTGATTTTTTGCTTGTTTAGTTGAAGGATCGCATTAGGGTATGTAGCCCTGTTGCCCTAATTTATACTGAGATTTTTGATGCTCTGATACTGTTCATAACTTGAGATCACGACGTTGTCACCGACCTTAATGCCTTCCAAAATCTCCACTTGTCGATTACTGCGTTGTCCAATTTTAATCGCACGTTTTTCTGCATGTTGTCCACTCTTGTCGAGGACAAATACCCATCGACCGCCGCTATCATTGATATAAGTTCCCATCGGTAAAATAACCGCTGGCTTCGGCGCACCTAGACTAATATTGACGTCCATACTTTGTCCTGGATTGAGTTGCTTAGGATTTTCTGCCGTAAATTTCAGCTCGACTAAAAAACGCCCTTCTTTAATTTGCGGATAAATCGCCATCACTTCGATGTCGTAGTTTTGGTCTATCATGCGCGCCTTTCCTTGCTGGCCCACTACGACACGGTTGAGGTAATACTCATCAACTTGGGCTTGCAGTTTAAAGTGAGTTGGATCATCCACTCGACCTAGGCGTTTCCCAGTCACAACCGATTCGCCGACCTGTAAATGAAAATCGGTGAGTTTGCCCGAGATCGGTGCTCGAACTGCCAACCCATCTACAGCTTGTGTCACTAACTTTAAGCCCGATTGTAGGCCGTGGATACCAGCCTCCATTTGCGCCAACGCCGTCTGCCTCACAGTAGCATTTTGCATTTGATGTTTTTCTTCTTCGCTGTAAACAAAGCTTGCACGCTCATAGTGATCTCTCGATTCTTCCAACGCGACTTGTGAGATAAATCCTTCTTGCGCCAGGCGCAGATTACGTTCATGTTTTTTCTTGGCCTGCTCTTTATCGAATGCCAATTGTGCCAACTGCCTTTTTGCTTCGGAACTTGCAGACTGAAACAAGACCTGCATGTTCGCCATATTCGCCACTTGTTGAGTGTGTTCGCCTTTGCGCTGCAATAGCTCTAGATTGCGTTGGGAATTGGACAATCGAAACAAGAGTTGCCCTTGTTTGACCATCATGCCGTCTTGTACCTTAATTTCTTCTACCCGCCCGGATTCAACGGAATCGAGTATCACCGAATTTAAAGGCTGGGCATTGGCGCGCACAATAATGTCGTCCAAAAAAATTCCTTGTTCCGCTACTTGAGTACGAATATCTGCTTTAGCAACTTGCAAGCCTTTGGGAATCGACAACCATCCTAGAGCCAGCACAGCGCTCACCACTGAAAACCCCAGAGCGAACTTAAGCAAGCGACGCTTGTGATTTCTCGGAACAACGCGATCCATCGCCGCACCGCTAGCAATAGATGAGTCGTGATTTATTTGTGTTAATGGTTTCATTCAAGTGAATTCAATAAGCTTGTGGTCGATGAATTCGATAATTGCAAATTGTGTGCCATACCTTTAAAGCACTTATATCCACAATTTTGAAGAAAAAACTGTCCGATTCCGGACACTTCGCTCAGAGCCATGTCTGAAAATGAACGCTTTTGGGTGAGCGGTGAAAGGAGATCTAATGAAGATCCAATAAAGAATTGAGGAAGTTGATTGCAGACAGAAAATTCACGTATGACGAGTCAAAGACCAGTAATTGCGCTCGAAACTCATCTCAGATTCGGTGCTAGCAAACCATTCATCACCTTAAAGCGCCCCTACAAACCTAGATTTCTACCGTTAATCACAATCGCATTTGTGATCTCTTACAGAAATTTTAAAGTATGTTTTTGGGTTCATTGCTGCTTCTTTTACTTAAGGAAGTGGCGTCAGCGTAAGGAGCGTTCTATGCGAGACACTACAAGACAAGTCAAACTTCTAATTCAAGAAAATATCCACCGGAAGAACAGATCATTGCAGCAAATTCTTGCCTACCTACTAGGCGCGTTTTGTCTATTGCTGAACACCACATTAGGCAGTCTATGCTATGCACAGACACCCGATACGACGCCAGCCATACCTCAACAGTCTTCGAGCTTACTCACATCTACATTGCACGAAGGCCGGACGCGTCCTGTCGTTGCCATCATCGCCGAAAATCGTTTTACTGAACTAACTGATTATGTCATTCCGTATTCGATACTCAAGCAAGCCGATATCGCAGAAGTCTATGCGCTGGGAATGCAAGAAGGCGTCATACAAATGTTTCCCGCATTACGTCTGCGAGCACAATTTAGTGCTGCGCAATTTGATCGCTTACATCCTGATGGCGCTGACTATGTCATCGTTCCAGCCGTGCATTACAGTGCTGATCCAGCATTGATCTCGTGGATACAAGCTCAAGCAAAAAAAGGCGCGTCCATTATAGGTATCTGCGATGGAGTATGGGTACTGGCAAATGCCGGATTATTAGAGAACAAACGAGCGGTCGGGCATTGGCATTCGTTCGATGATCTAAGCAAACAATTTCCTCGTACTCAGTTTATCAAGGACAAGCGCTATCTGGCAGATGGCAATATTATGACGAGCACGGGAGTCAGCGCGTCCATTCCAGTGTCTCTAGCATTGGTTAACGTCATTGCTGGCGAGGCAAAGACGCAAGCACTGGCGGATGAACTAGACATTCCTAAATGGGATGACGAACACCGTAGCGCTGATTTTAAATTATCAGCAAAACACATGTGGACCGCATCAATCAATTGGCTCACATTTTGGGGGAAAGATAAATTCATGGTGTCGCTCGCGAACGACATTGATGAGCTGTCATTGGCACTAATGGCGGATGCGTACGCTCGCACCTATCGCTCCAGTGTATTTAGCTTTGCGCGTGCACCCGTCACCAGTTTGCGCGGGCTGCAAATCGTGCCCGACCACGATGTTGCGACAAACGATGCACCTGTACTTAGCTTACCCGCCAAATTAATACCTGGCCGCGGTTTAGATTGGATATTGCAGCAAATCGCACTTCGTTATGACGAAAGGACTGCCAGTTTCGTCGCCCTACAAATGGAGTATCCCTATCATCCGGCACGAAAATAAAACGCCTAAACATGTTCATGCTCACAAAATCGCGGCGTTTCATTTAATTAATGAAAACTACGCACATCTGCTAGCGTAGGCACGTCATAAGCGGGCACGAGAAGGAATTTGTGAACGAAGATAATCAACTACAGCACCTAAGTAAAAATTGAACTGGTATTCCCAAAAACCAATCTCAGCTCAATCCAGACTGAGAAAATTATTTACCTTTTAAATATGCGAAATAGTCGTTTACTGATCTATAAAAATCAATTTATTGAGAATTTTACCGAGACTGTTGTTTTCTGCACTGTTCGATCATTGTCTTAATTGACACTTACCCTCAAGAAATGGTTTCATGCAATGGCGAAAAAAAGTTTTCAATAAATTTTATTTCGGAAAAATAATTAATCAAAAAAGTATGCATGAAAGAGCTTCAAAAATATCTTTACATTCCTATATTTTTTGAAAAGACAAGAAGTTTATTTCCCAAAAACAATTATTCGGAGTTCATATGTTTAAGAAAACCCTATTGGCGCAAGCAGTTTCGACTGCTTTTGCCACCGCTTTGGTAAGCTTTGCATCTATTGCCTCAGCGCAAGAAGCAGTCACTGCACAACGTATTGAAATTACTGGTTCAAGCATCAAACGAACACAAACAGAATCCGCTTCCCCGATTCAAATTATTGGCCGCGAAGAATTAGCGAAGTCAGGTAAAGCGACCGTTGCCGAATATTTGCAAACCTTGACCGCCGATGGCGCTGGTTCTTTGCCGACTGGTTTTGGTAACGGTTTTGCGGCAGGTTCTACGGCAATTTCCTTACGCGGTTTGGGTGCGACATCGACACTGGTATTATTGAATGGTCGTCGTATGGCACCGTTTGCACGTGCCGATGATGGACAAAAGAGTTTCACTGATTTATCTACCGTTCCTATGGAAGCAGTAGATCGTATCGAAGTCTTGAAAGATGGCGCATCATCCACCTACGGTGCCGACGCGATTGCTGGCGTCGTTAATATTATTTTGCGCAAAGACTTTCAAGGCGTCATTTTGAAAGGTAACTATGGCATTTCAAAATACTCTGATCAACAACAAGGAAAAGCATCTATCACGGCAGGTTTTGGTGACTTGAATAAAGATAGCTATAACATCTTATTCAACGCCGAAGTTTATAAGTCAGACGAAATTTTGAATAAAGATCGTGCTGATCGCGCTTAGATTGGCCATGGTGATATTCGTCCTTGGGGTTATGCAATGGCATCCCAATTCGCGGCGGGTCACATTACTACAGCAGGCTCACCAAGCCCAACAGGCTCTTTACTCGATCCAGTCTCTAAAGCCTATGTGAGTCTACCAGGCTGTTCTTCATTTTCTGTCGCTAGCCCACAAGATCCTAAAGGCGGTTGCGTCTGGTATGCCGATCAATTCCGCTCTATGCAACCACAAATTGATGGCGTCAATTTGTACACACGCGGCACCTGGCAGCTGAATAACGATTTCCAAGCTTACGCCGAATTAGGTTATTCCAAACGTGATACAGCATTTACTTTAGTTCCACCATCCATCACACCAACTGTCGCCTTTCCACCTAATAGTTCAAATCCAAGTGGTGTCATTAACTACGGCTCTGGAGCTGGCACAACCATCGTATTAGCAGCCAATCATCCACAAAACCCATACGGCGTGCCAGTGCGCGTGCGCTACTCAGCATTTGACGTGGGTCCTAGCACACGTAATGCGAACAATGAATTTAACCGCTTCGTGGTTGGTTTGAAAGGCGTTGCTGCTGGTTGGGATTTTGATACGGCGTTTGTACACTCCGAATCCAAATTGCACCTGGCCTACACCAACATGTTGAACATGGCCGTTGTTAAGGCAGGCTTAGGTGATTCAACTAGCCCCTACTTCCCGTACTACATTGGAGCACAAGCGAACAAAAATCCTAGTTCCTTATACTCAGCGATGGTTCGTACTTCCATTTCCGATTCCACCACGAAATTGGATATCGTAGATATCAAGGCATCACGTGAATTGATGGAATTACCTGGCGGTATGTTAGGTCTGGCAGTCGGTGCTGAACATCGTCAAGAAAAATTGGACAACCCCTCTTTGAGTGGCACAGAAAATGGCGCGATCAATGCTAGTTATGTTGCAGCCAAAGGCGATAGTAAAGTGTCCGCGGTCTTCGTCGAATTGGCAGCCCCAATTATTAAAGACTTAGAATTGTCCGCTGCTGCGCGTTACGACAAATATGATCGTTTCAGTTCCACCACGCCAAAATTTGGCGTGAAATGGACTCCGACCAAAACATTCGCTTTACGCGGCACCTACTCTGAAGGTTTCCGTGCGCCAGGCCCTGCAGAATCTGGTGCAGAAAGCCAAAGTACTGGCACTGCAACCGCTCGTGATCCAATTCGTTGTCCAAACGGCACACCAGCACCTGGTGCAACAGCCACCGATTGCGCAGCATCTGTAGCAGCGGTAAAAGTTGGCGATCCAAACTTGTCACCAGAAAAATCCAAAGGCTATACCCTCGGTATGATCTGGGAACCAGTCAACAACTTGTCTATGTCTTTAGATGCATGGCAGATCAAACGTAGCAATGAGATCAATCCTTTGCCATACAACGAAGCAGCTGCTTTGCCAACCGCGATCCGTGCTGACAACAATTTGGTCATTAACGGTGTGGTGGTTCCTAACTCAGGTACTTTGCTGATCTCTAAAGCACCTTATCGCAACTCCAGCTACACCGAAATCAAAGGTTTGGATTTGGATGCGAAATATCGTGTCAACATGGGTGAATATGGTCGTGCAACGATGGGTTTAACTTGGACGCATATTGCATCTTGGTTGCGTGCGGAATCTGAAAAAGTAAAATACCAATTCGCTGGTACGCATGGTAACTGTGATACATCAAACTGCGCAGGTACACCGAAAGACAAAATCAACTTTACAACATCTTGGGATAAAGGCGATTGGAACGTCACTGCAACCGCGAACTATCGTGCGGACATGAAGAACGTTTCCTTTGCTGGCGATCTGTGTGCATCAAAATTTGCTGATGGTAAAGACGCACCAAATGGTTGCGTATTGCCTTCTTTCACCACACTTGATTTGTCAGTTCGTTGGAACTATTCCAAACACTTGCAATTGTTTGGTTCCATCAACAACTTGACGGATAAAATCGCTCCTCTAGATCCTTTGACTTATGGCGGCTTAAGCTATAACCCAATGGATGCAAGTGGTGCCATTGGTCGTTATTTCAAAGTTGGTGCACGTTACCAGTTCTAATAACTTGTAAAGCGCTCACGAGCTGCCAAATATTGCCAACGGTTGGCAGCTCGCTGCGGATCTAAAGTCAAAGACCTCGCCATGTGCGAGGTCTTTTGCTTTGTTCAGGTTGCCAGCGCAGGGCCACAAAAACCAGATCGAATCGCAATTGCTCAAAGGTTTGAGTGAGGCTTTTTTTGTTTTTAAAGAAGAGAGAGATCAACAGAAATTTAATTGCCCCAGATACTATTACTGCATCCATGCGGCACAATAGATGAACCCCATTACCACCGACACAATCTTAATACCTTGGCTGTCGGCTTATATCTGATCATCAACGTAGTCACGGATAGATATAATATTTTCAAAGAATTTCAAGGTAACATCCCATTGATAGGCGTGATCGTAGTTCTCGGCATTGCCCTGTTTGGCTTCATGATATTTACTTTTCTCTCGTCTATACACAGCGGCTTAGAGATGCGTAAACGTTCTTTTCTTAGATTTAAATTTGAAGATGAATATGTCGCTAGCCTAGAAAATAAAGCGAAAGTATTTTCGTATAGCATAGGCGTGTTTTGTTTGTTTGCCGCCATTGTCTTAACAGACAACGATCGTTACTTTTCTGTCTTAGCCACGATAAGCGTCAGTGATTTTTCGCGCATAGTTCTAGGCTGCATGTCTTGCGCCTATGCGCTACCGATCTTATCTTCGTACTGGAAGAACGATGAGTGAAGCGCTAGATAATCACATCGCCAAGCTAAGAGCGAGACAAAAAATTTCGCAACAAGAATTAGCCGAAGCCATCGGTGTCTCGCGCAAAACCATTAGTACGGTGGAGACGATGCGCTTCGTACCTTCAGTGATTATTGCGCTCAAACTGGCAAAACACTTTGGTGTTGCGGTTGAGGATATTTTTACTTTGAACCAAGAGCTGGGAGATTAGCTGGGCGCGCTGTGCAAGTTTTCACTATCGATATCTTAGTAGCATCTTCACTATTCATTGCGCGATATTAAATTCAATCGTCACTACGACCCGCGCTATTTTTTCGATGCTGCTTTTGTCATATGACCCACCGTATTCGTTCGCGTCGACAACAGCGCCAATCGGCAAAATATAGAACGCACCTTGTGATGCGGAGCGCATTGCACCGACTTTGACTTTGCCGTACTTGGCAAACTCTTCGGCGCGCTTTTGTGCGTTTTCTGTCGCAGCACCAATCAAAGACATTTTCTTGCCTTCTAAATCTGAAACCAAGTATTGCGGAGTCGCGTACTGCGCAGGAAAACCGTCGGCTCTCAGTTGCAATGCAGCTCTATGGGCCAACCTCATTTTATTTAAATCTTTACTGGTCACATCGATTTTTTGGCTCGCATTAAAGCCTTTTTGAACCTGCTGCATGTCGCCATTTTTCGTGCGCTCAGTAACAAAGTTTGGCTCAACTTCTTCATTGCCCTCTTTTTGCATCGCTGGTTCAAAACCTTGCTTGACTAAGAATTGAGTCAGCACCGGTTTACTACTACGTAATTTCGCCAAGGCTTCGGCAAATGTGGGCGCATTTACCTGCACGCCTATGGTCCATTCGGCATAATCAGCCGTCACTGGTTTTTCTGCCAGACCTTTGACAGAAATACTTTGACGACCAGCACCAATATGCTTTGCTTGAGCGCCAAAAATAAATGCAGCAGCAGACAAACCAACCGCCAGCAACAAACCCAGCACCATGATGGAACGCGATAATTCTTTATTCATTTCAGTCTTCTTAAAAAGTAGGCATGTTTACCACGCTGAACTGGCTATAGCTATTCGTTCACCCAATTACACTTGCAATTGGGTGATCTTGAATCAAGCTAACGGGCGTATTAAAAAACTACTCTTCAATCACTTCCCACCACGCGGATCAACCACATTCACCGCCTCAGGTGAAGGTCCGTAAGCGCGGATATCGGGTCTATACATATCTTCCGCGTACGTACCCGGCACGTGGAAACGGCCTGGTGTCACCACTCGTAGCATGTAAAACAGGTTAATCGGATCACCATTCAAACGCACGGCGGCAACGAATCTGTCGTCGCGGTATTCCTTATGTTTGATGCGTTCGTCAGCCATCGCAGTGGCTAAGTTGACGCCCTCAATACTAAATTCACCGGCTTGCGGACCTTGTGAAATGTTGAGATTTTCGACTTCTAATCCGGCCGGAATATGATCGATCACCATCGCATCTTCGATTTTTTGTTTTGCCTTGGCAGTCACTCGCACGATCAACATGTCGCCGACTTTGAGATTGCCACCTGTCCACGGTTTCCCAGCTACGGTGAACCATTTACGTTCCAAGCTGATTTTCTCAGTGCTTGGAATCGGCAATTTCAATGGATAACCGCTGGCTTCAAGTTCTATCCATAATGGATTTGAACCTTTGTTTTCCAACGTGATGCCTTTAATTGCCAAAGCAGGATCGAAGCTACGACTTTCACTGTTTTTTGAACTAATCGTACTGCTACCATCAGCGGTCTTGAGGACGACTTCCCATGGATCAGTGACGGTACCACCTGCCGCGCGCGCCGCTAGGAATAAGGCGATACGTTCTTGCGTGGAGAAATAGCCGCGCGGTTTACCGAGGCGATCAGCCAAATTCGTCAACATTAATTCACGCTGTGGATGGCTGATTTTATGACGCAACAACAAAGCATAAGACATAGCTTGATCACGCACGGCCGTACCGTAATCACCGAGCCAATCCCATTCCCAATCGGTACGAACGCCGTACGGTTTGCTCATAGCCTCATTGAAGGCGACCTCAGCACGTTTTTGATCGCCCATCATTTGCAAAGCCAAACCAAGGTGGACTAAAGGCAAAGGTGATTTGGCACGATCACGATAGCTATCATGTAGCAAACGCAAGGAGGCTAAAGACGCTTTTTGATCACGTGCCAACATGTAACCGATATGCGCTAATTCAGCAAAACGTTGATGGCTATTGCGAATCAAATCGTAATCGCGCCAATCATAACGACCGTTGGCATCAGGTTTGACCGCAGCGGGCAATGGCGAGAATTGATTTGCAGCGCCATTGAGTTTTTCGGTCATCCATTTTTGCGCGCGCTTCGTCATCTCTTCTGGCACATTAAAGCCAGCTTCGCGCGCATCGGCTAAGAAGCTCGTAACATAAGGCGTCAACCATAATTCATAGGCGCCATCGTTACCATTCCAAAGGCGGAAACCGCCCTCCGCACCTTGCATACCGGCGATACGACTAATCGCACCTTCAATAAACTTGGCACGTTGTTCGCGCGTATGCGGTGCCAGACCAACCGCCTTGGCTCCTTCTTCGTCTATGTACACATGTGGATAAGCCGCGCTGGTGGTTTGCTCTAAACAGCCATACGGATAATCGAGTAAGCCCTTAACAATACTGCGCACATTGAGTGGCGGACGATTCGACATAGCGACGCTTAAAGTAGCCGAGCCACGATAGAAACGTTCAACCATATTTGCGTCCAATTTTTGCGTTGCGCCTGGCTCTATACGCAAACGACGTGCATCTTGTTCACGCGGTACCGGTGGTTGAATTTGCAGCGCAAATTCTCTATGGATTACCACCGGTTTGGCACCGCCAGTTTTGACATCGAGACTGATGCGTGACAGACCAAAAGGCTCGGTCGGTTCGACGTTAAAGCGTAGGATATTTCTTTGCTTAGGTGCGAGTTTAATATTGCGCTCACCTTCAGCGATTTTCAATAATTTATCGGCGGACAGTTTGATATTAATGCTTTGCTCGCCTTGCATCATATTGGTGACATCAAGCGCAAAAGTCGAAGTATCTCCGGGACCAATAAAGCGCGGTGTCGCGATTTCGGCAACAATCGGGGCACTGACTACGACCTCTTTATCCGTGCTGCCATAGGCGTCATCCGTCGATGCCACCACCATCACGCGCAAAGTACCATTGAAATCAGGAATATTCAAAGGCACATCGGCCTCACCTTTATCATTGAGCTGCACAGGGCCTGAGAAAATATCGACCAACTTCACTTTCTTAGGCATGCTCTTAGTATCGCGCTTACCAGCATCGCCACCCCATTTTATTTTGCCCGGTGTGCCATCCATGCGTTCGATTAATTTGCCATAGATATCTGTTAATTCGGCACTAAAGCGATGTTTGCCGAAGAAAAAATCAAACGGATCTGGCGTTTTGAAACTCGTGATATTGAGAATACCCACATCCACCGCTGACACGGTCACCATGGCTTTTTTGCCCGCCGCATTGTCCACTTTGACTTTGGCGATCATGCGTTTTTCGGGTTCTACTTGAGCCGGTGTAGTCACGCTCACTTTCAACTTGCGTGGCTCACGCGCGAGTGGTAGCCAAGTTAAACCGACAGCGCGGGCAGGCGTGACTTTATCGCCCTGACTGCCGGGACGGAACACCACGGCAGAGATATACATATCCGAACGATTCCACGCTTTATCGATAGGAATGCTGACAGTCGTGCCATCCGTACTCACAGAGACGCGCTTACTCCACAAAACTTTATCAGCTTCCACCAAGACCAAAGCCTCACCATCGTGAGGTGGAATAATTTTGAGTTGAACATCATTACCCGGCTTAGCTGGAGCGCCTTCCAATTGCATGCGTACACGGTCCGGACGATTACCGACACTCTCACTATCTTGTGCGTTCCAACCAGCGTAGAAGAAATAACGCGCCACCAAATTGGTTTCAGGATCGGTAATTTCTAAACGATAACGTCCCCACTTCACAGGTACCGTCAGCTTGGCACGATTTTTTAATTCTAAAGCGCCAGCATGTATGGTTTCTTCACCTTCGGTGTAGCCTGAATGCCAGCCACGACCTGCGTCGTAACGCCAGTAATATTCACGGTCTTCGCGTATTAGTTTAAATGGTGCTTGCTTTAATACGGAAAACTTCCCAGCAGTATTCACACGAATAATTTCAAACTCCGCCATACTGCCTTCGCGTGCCACATCTTTTTCAAACAAGGGGCGTATGCCTATCATGTTTTGTGCAGGCCACCAGACGCGCTCGATGGAACGGACGACAGGACGACCACCCGACTCTAATAAACTAAACGCCGCACGCACTTTTAAAGGTGATTTCGCATTTGCAGTAAAAGGCACATCGACTTCCGCCTTACCACTATCGTCCAAGGCTGCTTCTTCTAATTCAGAACGGCTCTTATTGGTGTCATCGGCAAAATCACCAAAAATGAAACCCGGCCATTCTTTGGCAACAGGATTTTTCAAACGCTCTTGCGCCACGCTACCGAGCAAGCGATTACCTGCCGCAGGTGCGCCGTATAAATAATCGCCTTGTACATCAACGCTAAAACTGCTGGCATCTGCCAACGGCGTGTTTTCCGTTTTCAAACTCAGCTTCATACGTTCTGGCAAAAATTCTTCCACTTGAAAAGTGTAAATAGAATCAGGACGTTTAGCCGTCGGATCAGCACGGAACTCTAAACTCCATTTGCCAGTCGCGGCATCGAGAGGTAAATCTATCGTATTCTGCAAATAGCCCGGCGTTTTAGAATTAGGCTGCCAGATACTAGAACTGACAACATCGCCACTTGGTTTTTTCAAATCGACTTTAATCGGTGCTGGCGGTAAAGCGATGCCTTCAGCAGTACGCGCCATTAAGGAAGCGGTAAATTTTTCACCCGGACGATACAGATCACGTCCCGACCATGCGAAGAGTTTGGCATCGCGTGGTAAATGACCGCCGATATCAAATTCAGCCAAATCCAAACCCGGCTCTTGCAAAGCGATAATCGAAGTTTCTTTACCACGCTTAGCCAACAACAATTTTGCGCCATTCGGCAAACCCGGTAAAACACCATGACCGTCGCCATCAGTTCTGCCACGCAATAAAACTTTACCATCGTCACCCAAGACTTCTAACTCAATACCGCTCTGCGCTTTGCCGTCTTTCAAGGACGTAGTAAACACGTCAGTTTGTTTAAGCTGACGACGCACATGTAAGCCTATGTCACTGACATAGAAATACGTCACTTGGTAATCATAATCATAGTAGCCAGGACGACGCATGACAGCGACATAGATACCAGGCTCCTTCAGTTCGGTGATTTTTTCGACCGGTAAGAAACTGACTTTGCGGCTGTTTGGCACTTCGTTGGTGACAAAACGATTTTGATACACGCTTTGCGCGATACCTTGCAAAGCATTGAGTTGCCAGCCCGAGGTTAATCCTTTGAGTTTATTACGATTGCTGTAGTAATCGTAATAGTATTCGCCATCACCTTCGCCTTCACTTTCGCTGTCACTTTCTTCGCTTTGTTGTCCGCGATTTTTACCAACCACCATATCAATAAATTTTGGTAATTTCTCAGGCGTGATCCGTAAAAACTCTACATCAACTTCAGGAATATTTACGGTCACAACGGGCAAGCCGCCATTCAAACCAGCTGGTAAGACTGTACCTTTGCTGGCGAAGAAATATGACGGTGCCATCTCGTCACTAATCACTTCGCAGGTCTGCGCTTGATCTAATTTTTTACCCGCGCTAGAAGCGATTGCCGCGCTCAAGTTCACTTTATATTTATGTCCCGCTTTAACAAAAGGAAATAGCAAAACATGCGGATTATCTGAAACGATCCAACCACCTTTGACTAAGTCACTTGGCTTGGACGCAGCAGTAGCGGACGCGTCCGCTTTCTCGGCTTTTTTAGGCTTATCTTTTTCCGCTTTGGTATCACCCAAATCAGAAACTTCTATGAGTTTATCAAGGGCTTGGTCCGCATCGACACTCTGAGAAAACATCACCGCCAGTGCTGGCTTGTCATCATGCAAGCGAGCCGCGCAACTACTCATCGCAAAAGGCGCATCAGGATTGGTAATGATCGCGTCACCACCCACTGGGAGGTGGTGCTTCTGTTTTTTTATCCACCAAGTGCCTGCTGCAGCACCTAATGCGGCCGCAACCAATAAGATGCCTAAGGTTTTTTTTGAAAGTTGTGTCATAAATCCTTCCCGATAATATGCAAATTCATAGCGAAACTTTGCTCATTTTTCTTGCTGCTGATGACACTGGAATGACGTGAAAAACAATCCGCAAAGAGATTTCGCAAAACCATATCAATATAGCATTTTGTTCATAGCGACAGGGGATATTAGTGAAAGGCTTACAAATCCCTTCTTAATTTCCCATGTGGAAACATATGTGCGAATTTGCAACATGAGATTGCAATAAATGCACAGTAAAAACAACACAAGGCGCTTTCAAATTTGCGCCGTATCTGGCTGCTCATGTAGTATGAATCGGCCTGTTTCGGTGACGAAACCTGCATACCAGTTGTAAAAGCATGTCGTTAGACGTTGCACGTCAGCGACGATTTCTAAATAAATGGGAGAATAAAATTGAACAAGAAATCAACTGAATCCAACAAAATCGGGAAAAAAGACGTTTTCGTAAAAAGCGCGGTCCAGATAGCGATTTTGTTACTAGCCACGGGCTCGGTAGTACATGCGCAAGATGCAGCCCCCGCAAAAACGACTGAAAAAGTCGCGCCCCCACAAGAAGTACAGGTCGTAGTCATCACCTCAACCGGTACCCGCGGTTCTAATCGCACAATGATAGACACCCCCGTACCAGTTGATGTGTTAGCCGCTTCCGAATTAACTAAAACAGCACAGGCTTCACTCGACAAAGCGCTCGCCTTCCGTGTCCCTTCTTTCAATACCGTACAAACCCCAGTCAACGACGCAACCTCCTTGTTAGACCCTTACGAAATTCGGAATATGGGCCCAAGCCGCGCCTTGATTTTGATTAATGGCAAACGTAAAAACTCAAGCTCTTTGGTGTACACACAAACCTCTCCTGGTCGTGGCGAAAGTGGTGCCGATATCTCAGCGATTCCACAAGATGCGATCAAACGTATCGAAGTGTTGCGTGACGGCGCATCCGCACAATATGGTTCCGATGCGATCGCGGGTGTGGTGAATATTATTTTAAAAGACAATCCCACTGGAACATCGATTACAGGTCGCACCGGCGTGACGCACGAAGGCGACGGCAAAATGCAAGCCTTGAGTATCAATCATGGTCTGGCTTTAGGCGACAGTGGTTTCGTGAATATGACATTTGACGTATCGAAAAATGGCTTATCTTCACGCTCAGGCATAGTCAGTGCGCGCGGTGAAGCAGCGACCTTTGGCGATGGTCCAAGTACATTCGCCGCTGATTTGGCGAAAGTAAACGCCTTCCTTGCAAAAAAACCAGATGCAGGGAACATCAATGGCTCACCAGAAACACGCGCCACTAAGTTTTTGGTTAACTCACGCTACGACGTAAATAGCGATGTACAAATTTATGCAAATGCCGCTTACATCGATAAAAAGATCGATAGTTACGCGAACTACCGTACTCCTTACTGGCGCCCAACAGATTACGGTCTGCTGCACCCAGCTGGTAGTGAGTACAATGGCTACGGACCGGGCTTCCTCGGCGGTTTAAAAGACTACAACGCGACCTTTGGCACGAAGTTTGAAATCGCGGGCTGGACTTCTGATTTTAGTTTGACTTTCGGTGGAAATGAACAAAAGTACACTGTGACTAATTCTGTCAATCGCGGTATGGAAGATGCCTATTTGGAAGCCGTTGCGAAAAAAATTACGCCATTGCCTCCTCACGGACAGACCCGCTTTGATGCAGGTGGTTCACGTTTCGAACATACCGTCTTCAATGCAGATTTTTCCAAAGAAATCGCTAAAGATGTTAGCGCATATTTCGGTACCGAAGCACGCTCAGAGAAATACACGTTGATCGCGGGAGAAGAGGCTTCTTACAAGTATTCAGGTGCAGATTCATATGCAGGCAACTCACCCGAAAACTCATTTTCCTCAACACGCTCTAACTACGGTGTCTATGGCGGCGCCATGTTCGGTGTCACCGATGCGCTCTTGCTCGACGCAACTGCTCGCTTTGAACACTACAGCGATTTCGGTAATGCAACCATAGGAAAATTAAGCGCCAAATACAAAGTCGATGACCAATTGACGATACGCGGTTCTTTATCAACCGGCTTCCGTGCGCCATCATTGCATCAGATTTACACTCAGAAAGCACAGTATTCTTTCTCCGGTGGTTCGATTCAAGTATCTGGCTTAGCAAGCAATGTATCGAAAGAAGCTGCAGCACTTGGCGTACCAAAATTGAAGGCCGAAAAATCGACTAGCATCACTTTAGGTATAGGCTACAAACCAAGCAAAGATACCAGCATGACTTTGGATTACTACAATATTGCGCTCAAAGACCGCATTATTTTAGGCAAAGAAATCAAACCTAGCGGCGATCCTACAGCAGAGTTGGACAAAATTCTGAAAGCAGCCAACATCGTTTCACTGAGCTTCTTTGCGAACGCTCTGGATAGTAAAACTTCTGGGATTGACTATGTTTTCAATCACAGAAATATGAAATTAGGTGGCGGTAGCTTGGCCTTCAATTTATCAGGTAACTACTCTTTGCAAAATGAACGTGATGGTGCGGTCAACAACCCTGCTGCGATAGCTAAAGCAAATCAATCTGTTTTAGATATCACGCAAGAAGCTTTAATGTTTACGTCACGTCCGAAGTTTAAAACTATCGTTGGCTTCGACTACGATATCAGCGACTTTAACTTCTCATTAAACAATACCGTATTTGGTCCAACTCGCTTTAGAAATGCGGATTTAGATCAAAACCTTGAAGTAGTATTTAAAACTAAAACCGTTACAGATTTTTCCGTCAACTACCAAATCAACAAGAACATGACTTTGGCATTTGCGATCAACAATATGTTTAACGTGACGCCGTCATGGAAATTGCAAGCCGCTGGAGATAAAGCCAAAGGCCAGGCAATTTTGGATAGCAAAACGGTGGATTACACAGGTCGTACGCCAACACAAATCCAATCTGACAACATCACTTTTGATCAACGTTATTCTATGGTCACTTACGATGGTTCTCACTTCAGTCAGTTAGGTCGCATGTACAACCTGTCTTTGAACTATCGGTTCTAAGCTAGTCTTCGTTTTTTAATCTTCGCTTGGCGCAGATTTCTTCTGTACCAAGCCCCAAAAAAAGAGATCGCGTTTTTCTTTCGCGATCTCTTTTTTTTACATTGAACAGTGCTCAGACTTTTAACCGAGATTTCCATTAGGGTTAAATGCCGCCAAATATTCTATGCCCTGAATTGCGCGACTTCCGTACCAAGATAACATTTCACCATCAACCAAAAAAACGGGTTTCTGAATTTGCGCCTGTAGCGCCGCACGATGTGATTCGGTAAAACTGTATGGCTCGGTGGAGAGCAAGACAAAATCGACTGATTGCAAGCTAGGGTCATTCCAATCAAAAATCGGATAGCGTTGCGCTGAGCTTGATTCCCATTGTAACCACGCACGCTGCTGCAACATCTGCGCAATATAGGTATCGCGACTCACCGTCATCCAAGGATCTTTCCAGATGCAGTACAACACTTGCTTGGCTTGCTTAGCTTGTGTGTCAGCCGTTAATAATGCCCACTGGTTTTCGAACTGCTGACAAAGTAACTCAGCACCTTCGCTCACATTAAATATCGAGCCCAGTAAACGAAACAGCGCCAAATTATCGCGTGGCGTGATGGGATGCGTTACCACCACATGCGGAATAAATTCCGCTAGTAAATCAACCGTTGGCTTTTCATTTTCATCAATATTCACGATTAAATGCGTCGGTGCCAGCTTGCGAATTTTTTCTATGTTCACATCTTTTGTGCCGCCTACTTTAGGAATTTTTTGCACGACTTGTTTGGGATGTATACAAAATCCGGTTCGTCCAACCAGACTATCTTGCAACCCCAAATCGCATAATAACTCCGTCAATGAGGGAACTAAGCACACAATACGCACCGTTTCGCTTTCAGCGATAGTGCGATGTACAGTCCCATAAGCGTCGATCAAATGATCCATACTGGCGCTCTCAATCATGTCGTGTTCTTAGTTTGCTTTGTTTTCACGCGCTTTGCGTGGCGCATTCGAAAACGCGAAGTCATACACAAAATTAGGCAGCACGCGCAGCACTTTCGCTACCACGCCCATCTGCCAAGGAATAACGCGGTAGCTCACGCCAGCGGCGATACTAGAAGTTGCCCTACGCGCAAACTTATCCGCCCTTAACAAAAACGGCATCGCATAATCATTAATCTGCGTCATCGGGGTATCGATATAACCGGGCGCTATAGTCACGACTTTAATCCCGCTGCTACGCAATTCAACCCGCAAAGACTCACAATAACTAATCACGGCGGCCTTCGATGCGCTGTAAGCACTGGCACCAGGCAAACCTCGGATACCGGCCACACTGGCGATCCCGACTAAACGACAAGGCTCTTGCTGGGCATGAGATTTCATGTGCTCAATAAATGGCATAAAGGTAGCAACTGTAGCTAGCACATTGGTTTCCATAACGCGCCGAAACACGGGCAAATCTTCCCCCAATTCACTCAAAGTACCGACCGAAATACCCGCGCTAGCAATCACCACATGAACTTTACCTACATGCTGTATGAAATCATCCGCCGCTGCTTGCAAAGCCTTATGCTGATTGACATCGACTACGTAGATTTTATGGCGTTCTGCTTGCGGCAAACTATCTCGCAAACTTTGCATGCGCTCCAAATTACGTCCGACTAAACCCAGTATTGCACCTTGTTGCGCGTACGCTTGTGCCAAGGCTTCGCCTAAACCTGAAGAGGCACCGGTAATGAAGACAGCTTGCATATTAATTTCTCCTGCGCTTATTTATAGAGAATGGAGTCAAGACTAGATTTGAGATCACAAACAAAAAAATCCGCCTGAACGACGGATTTTTTCTTGTCACAATCATGCGTTTTCAGATCGATGACTTATTTTTTCTTAGTTGGTGCTGGTGCCGCTGTTGCCGCTGATGCCGCGGTTGCAGCCGTCACAGCCGGCGCAGCTTTTACAGAATTTTTCTCTTGATAGACTTTATCCACAATCCAATCCATCACTTTCAATCCTGCGTGATTCGCAGGATCAGTCGAGGTATTACGTGATTTTGCATTCAAATCAGCCGGTGAAACGACAAAACGTCCGTCAATAACTACCGTCGGTACACCGTTAATTTTGTAGTCAGTCATCAGTTGTGCGGCACGGCTCAATTTTGATTGAATCGCAAACGAGCTGTAGATATCGGTGAATTTCTTCTTATCCAAACCCACTTTTTCTACGTATTTCATCACTTCCGCATCGGTGGATAAACGGTTGCGATCTACGTGATACGCATTAAAGGTTTTTAATTGATATTCGTCCACCTTACCCATGGCCTCTAGCGTATAAAACAGCTTTTGCTGAGTCACTAGCTCATGAAAATTTACATGCACACGTTTGACAACGATACGATCACCTTGCTTCTTGATCCAAGCTTCTAAATACGGTTCAAAGGCATTACAAGCTGGGCAAAAATAACCAAAAAATTCAGTAATCTCAACTTTTTTACCAGCCTCAACAGGTTGCGGACGATCTAATACGGTGTATTCCTGCCCCAAACGAGGTACATTTTGTGCGCTAGCTGAAATAGCGATAAAACTTAGGCTGATCAATAATAACTGACGAAATAGACGCATAATTTCCTCTTAATTTACTTTTTAAAGTGTAGATAGGATTCGATATTTACTTGGCGCTGCGCACGATGGCGGTCTCTACGCCACTCTCTGACAACTTAGTACGCATTTTGTTCATTGCATCGAGGTGATCAAACGGTCCCACTCGTACTCGGTGCAATACAGCACCATCATTATTTTTTTCACTGACACTCGCTTCCACACCAACCAAAGCTAATTTAGCGCGAGCACTTTCGGCTTCTGCCACGTCTTTGAAGGCACCAATTTGTAAGAAATAAATATACTTGTCGTCAGCCACTTCAGGCTTGGAGGCAGGTGTTGCGGCTACGACTGCTGGTGCAGTCGCTGCAGGTGATGCGGCCGCTGCCGCAACCGCTGTTGCGGGTGGTTTCGCTGCTTCCGCCGCTTTGCTGCCCGCGACTTCTTTAGCTGCTTGATTCACCGCTTCTTTGCTACCGTACAAAGGCTTGTTCGGATCTTGCATCTGCGTTACGGGTAAATCGGCTTTTTCGCTTTTGCCATTTTTATTGGTAAAGGGCGTCGGTGTTTTGGTAATGACCAAAGCAACTACGACGGCAATCGCCAAACCAATTACTAAGCCAATAATAATGCCAGTCAAAGTGCTACCGATTTGACGCTGTCCCACTACTTTTTGCGAATTCATGTCTTTCCTATTTTCGTCTAAATCACTAAGGCTTTTTCTTTATTAATCACAAATTACTCTTCACTTCGCTATCGACAAAAATGACTTATCGTGGATAGCGGATAGCGAAGTTTATTTTTACATTTGATTCGGGGCCGACACGCCAATCAAACTCAAGCCATTACGCAACACCTGACGGGTTGCTAAGATTAAGGCCAAGCGCGCCAATTTGGTCGGTTCATCATCGACCAATACACGCTCTGCATTGTAATAGCTATGCAATTCACCAGCTAAATCGCGCAAGTAGAATGCCACTTGATGCGGCCCCAATTCTTCTAACGCTTTCTCCAACATTTCTGGATACTCAGCCAGTTTTTGCAGCAACGAGGCTTCACGTGGCGCGGTTAACGGCGACAAATCGACATCGTTCAAAGCTAGCAAATCCGCTTCAGATTCACTGTACTGCGCCAACATACGGCAGATACGTGCATGCGCATAATGGACGTAATAGACAGGATTTTCATCCGATTTGGCTAAAGCAACATCCACGTCAAATACAAATTCGGTATCCGCTTTACGTGAAATCAAGAAGAAACGCACGGCATCACGCCCTTTTTGTACATCGCCACCACCCGACCATTCGATCAAGTCACGCACTGTGACATAAGAACCAGCACGCTTAGAAATTTTTACTTCTTCGCCATCTTTCATGACGGTGACCATTTTATGCAAAACATAATCTGGATAACCTTGCGGTATTCCCTGATTCACAGCTTGTAAACCAGCGCGTACCCGTGCGATCGTGCCGTGGTGATCACTACCTTGTACATTAATTGCCTGACTATAGCCGCGCTGCCATTTGACCACGTGATATGCCACGTCCGGTACAAAATAAGTGTAAGTACCGTCAGACTTTTTCATGACGCGATCTTTATCGTCGCCATACTCGGTGGTACGCAACCATAAGGCACCGTCTTGTTCATAAGTTTTACCAGCTGCGATTAATGCGGCGACAGCCGCTTCCACTTTGCCGTCGGTGTACAAAGAAGATTCGAGATAATAGTTATCAAATTTCACACCGAATGCCAACAAATCAATGTCTTGTTCATTGCGCAAATAGGTGACACTAAATTGACGAATAGAATCGAGATCATTCACATCGCCACTACCGGTAAAAGGCTGTCCATCGCTAGCAGCTACCGTTTTTTTGGCTAAGAAATCTTGTGCAATCTCTGCGATATATTCACCGTTGTAAGCTGACTCTGGCCATTCTGAGTCACCCGGTTTGAGGCCTTTAGCGCGGGCTTGGACTGACAGCGCGAGATTAGCAATCTGAACACCGGCATCGTTATAATAAAACTCACGTGTCACTTGATAACTTTGTGCTTCAAGCAAAGCCGACAAAGCATCACCCAACGCACCTTGACGACCATGACCGACGTGCAGCGGCCCGGTTGGATTGGCAGACACGAATTCCACAATCACTTTTTTGCCCAAACCTTTACGGCCTTTACCAAACTGATCTTGCTGCTGCAAAATCGTTTTTACCACGGCTTGTTTAGCAACCGCAGTTACCCGCAAATTAATAAAGCCAGGCCCCGCCAATTCTGCACTCGCAATTAAGGGATGATTTTGCGCCACTAATGCATCAACTATCGCTTGCGCTAACTCGCGTGGATTCTTTTTCAGTGGTTTAGCAATTTGCATCGCAATATTACAGGCGATATCACCATGTGAGGGATCACGTGGGCGCTCCAATGCGACGGTAGGATTCAAGTCGGTACCTGCAAGAATTGGGGCGATGGCGTTTTTTAATGCGTCAAGAATGTCTTGTTTTTGCTGAGCTAACATGGTGGTTTGAGTAGTATTTTTTATGCGTCGCATGCGCGAGACACATAAGTATTTTTGAGAAAATTAGTTTGCATTATAACCTTTGTGCGCTTACGAAATTGCGGCATGCAACACGTAAAAAATAAAAAGCTAAGTACTTCTGCATTAAAACGTTTGACATGGTCGATTGAGCTACTAAGTTCTCGACTATTTCGGCGGTTCTTTACGCCGATAATCAGTACGCTTTCATAGAATGTGCTCAGTTATCTATGCATTATCTGCGCAGAAGCTTCTACGAAAAGCCCGTCTACGTGTAAAATGAGCCGCTTTTCCTCTCCTTTGGGATTGCACATGTGGTTTAAGAATTTACAAGTTTTCCGTCTTCCAGCCCCTTGGAAAGTCGATGTTGAACAATTGAATATGCAATTGGCATCACAATCTTTCGCCAATACGGGCTCAGGTGACATGCAAAGTGAAGGCTGGGCATCGCCACGCAATGATGAGCGCCTAGTGCATAGCGTAAATCAACAATTGCTTTTGGTTCTACAAACTGAAAAGAAGCTGCTGCCGTCGTCCGTCATCAATCAAGTGACTAAAGCGCGCGCCAAAGAATTAGAAGAGCAACAAGGCTTTGCTCCTGGCCGCAAAGCGATGAAAGATTTAAAAGAACGCGTCACGGATGAACTACTACCACGCGCTTTTTCCATTACACGCCAAACTTGGGTATGGATAGATCCAGTGAACGGTTGGTTGGTGATTGATAGTTCCAGCCCAAGCAAGGCAGATGAAGTGATTAAATTGCTACTAAAATGCGACAAAATCCCTATGGAAAGTTTGCGTACCAAAGTGTCACCGCAAACGGCCATGACGGACTGGCTAGCCGGTAACGAAGCGCCTAAGGGTTTCACGATAGATCAAGACACCGAATTGCGCGCCCACACCGAAGACAAAGCCACCGTGCGTTATGTACGCCATTCAATCGATCCCGATGACGTCCAACGCCATATCGCCGCAGGCAAACAATGCACCAAGTTAGCCATGACTTGGGATGACAAAATCTCCTTTGTGCTCTCAGAAAATCTCGCGATCAAACGCATTAAGCCTTTGGATATTTTGAATGAAGATAAAGATCAACGCACAGCGGATGAAAATGAACGCTTTGATGCGGACTTCTTGCTGATGACCTCAGAATTGGCAAAGATGATAGATGACATCGTGTATTCATTGGGCGGCCAACTGGAAGATCCTTTGGCAGCGTAAGGTAAAACCAGACTCCAAATTGAAAATGCCAGCATGTGCTGGCATTTTTTTTCTGCCCCATCTATTTTGTACAGACGAAAAAAAACGCGCCTTAGCGCGTTTTTTTCTTACAACTTGGCGGAGCGGACGGGGCTCGAACCCGCGACCCCCGGCGTGACAGGCCGGTATTCTAACCAACTGAACTACCACTCCGTTTTATAAACGAATCTGCTTTTGCAGCTATTTGATGGTGGGTGCTGAGAGGCTCGAACTCCCGACCTACGCCTTGTAAGGGCGCCGCTCTACCAACTGAGCTAAGCACCCATATTGCCAAACTTGACAACTTGCTTAGTTCAAATAGCTGTTTGCTGTGTCATCAGCAACGACAGAAACAAGATTATAGGCACATTTCTAAAATATGTCTAGGCCTCGCTCGACTTTTCCTGTTTTTTTCTGAAAAATAAATTCACCCAGACATAATCTCAATGCAAAATCATAGGTTTGGGTCGTGTTCAGGACCATGCACGATAGCAATTTCCACGATGCCTTGCTTGATCGCGGCGGAGAAATCTTTTTCTAAATCGGGCAAAGCTTGTTGATACGGTGCCAACAAGCTGAGCAAACCATAGGCTCGATTGCGGCCATTCACTTTTCCTAAATAGAGCGCCATATCAGCAAGCTGCATGGCTTTTTCCCAGTTACAGCTGTCCTCTGGTATGCCTGAAAACGGTAAAGAAATATAACCTGCGCTGACCGTGACGGGAATTCGCTTATCACCAATCACAATAGGGGTCGCACCTATCGTATGCAACACCCGCTGAACCATAGGCGTTAATTGCGAGGGTTTAGTTTTTGGCGCAAAAATAAGAAACTCCTCCCCGCCCCAACGCAGACACATATCCGTATCGCGAACTGCACTACTTAAACGTTTAGCCACTTCCACTAACACCTGGTCGCCCGCAGCATGACCCCAAGTATCATTGATATGCTTAAAATAATCGATATCCATAATCATGAGGCAATCTGGACCATTGTCGTCTTCTTCACGACGATCTTCCGCCATCCGCAGCTCACGCTGCTGCATCAATTCTAAGAAAGAACGACGATTAAAAAGTCCCGTTAATGGATCGCGCACTGAATGGAATTCCAATTGCTGATTAACTTCCTCAAGCTTGGTATTGGTTTGTTTCACTTTGCGATACAGCATATAAATGAATAGGCCTACCAGAATCGTGACCATAGCCCCCAGCAAGCTGACAATTTGTTGTAGGCGACTATTTTTTATATCGATATCTTTGACTTCATTTTCACGTGCAAGAAGTTCAATTTGTTTTTTACGCTGATCGGCATCGAATTGCTCCTGCAAAGTAGCGACCGTTTTCGCTCTATCAGTTCGAAATAATTCGTTGCTAATTTTTTGCTGCTCACGCGTGTACGCTAATGCTTCTTTATACATTTTAAGATTCTCGTACATGCGGCTAACCTCACCGACAGTCGCTTCGATATCCGCTTTATCGCCAAATTCTCGCGATTGCTGCAAAACCGGATTTAAATATTCCATCGCTTGTGCAATTTTCCCTTGCCCCCCTAGGGCAAAACCAAGATTAGCTTTAGCGTTACTAATGGAAGCGGCATCTTGCATGGTTTCTGCCTTTATTAATGCCTTACGGGCGACGGCTTCTGCTTTGGAGAAATTCTGTGTACGCAAATGAGCGTCGGCCATATTACTCAAAATTAGCGCTTCCATTTTGGGCAAATTAGCATCTTGCGCAGCTTTCAATGAGCGCTCATAAGCGACGAGTGATTCGGGATAACGTTTCAAATCACCCAGCGCCATAGCTTGACTTAAACGTAAACTGGCGATGATGCGTGGCGAATCAACTTGCGCAACCAAACTCAAGGCTTCACCAGTGACAATCAAAGTCTGTTCTGGATTTTGCATCGTCAGATATAAACTAGCCAAGGTTTGCAAGCGACGAATTTTAGAAATCAATTTTTTTTGCGGCAACCGTTCGGTCAATTGCAATGCCGTCAAATAGTAGCGCAGGGCTAACTCAAACTTACTCGCTGCATGATAAACAGAGCCGTAAGCCAGCTCTAAGCGTATTAAATTGTCCGGTCGAACAGAATCTTTGACATCCTTGGCAATCAAATCTAACTGGGCGATCGCTTGATCAAATTTTCCTTCATCACGCAATTTGAAGATGGCTGGGATCTGGAGCAAGGCGATGACTTCCTTGTCTTTTTTTGCAGTAGCCAATTTTAGAATTTCGGCTTGCATAAGATCACCCGACGCCACATCACCCGCGTCATAATAGGCTGAGGATAACTCGCGTAGGGTATCTATTTTTAGGTAGTAGTCAGTGTGCAGATTGAACTGTGCATACAGTTCTTTGAGTTGCTTTAAGGCGGCCTGATTGTCTTTTTCTGACAGGATTTGAATTGTTTCTAAGCGCGCCATATCCGTAGCGACATCGGCGAGCACATTACACGATAAGCAAAACAGACAAGCTGTAGCAAGACACTTGATGGTATTTACATTCGGTAGTGACATAAATATACCTTTATCTCGCCAGATTGAAGTCGCTCAATTGAAACCACTAAACAATCGTTGCAATACAGAAATATGAATTTATCTTAACACCAAATAGCTTTAGAAAAGTATCTATCCAAGCACAAAATAAATACAAAAATCATCACCCCTGTAACGCATCAGGTATATAAATCTTAGACATAGGGATAGCGCTCTCCATGACGATACTCAGCGCCAATTGAGGGTCAATCAACCCCTTGCTCGCGAACAAAATTTCTTGGATTGCGACACCGAATACGACAGGCCAATCTGCGGGAGATTTAGAAAAACTTTGCGCCAGTGGGAATAATTTAGGCCATAAGAAACTCACATAATTAAACGGCGTCTCTTTAGCTTGATGCTCGACTGGCGTGCGTGGCAAGCCGAATGCGTCACTACCTAAAGTATCAGTGACGTGTTTGAAAATGTCGTGCAGGTCAATCAACTGCTGCAAACCCAATTTCTGGGTCGCTCCAGAAGCCAAAGACCATACTGAATAGCGACTCTCGGCCAAAGGTTTATTAAGCAAATCACCAAAATAATAGGTCACGCCGTTTTGCTTGCTATTGACGACGATGAATACTTCTTTTTCAGGACGACCTTGTTGCACCACAAAAGTCTCGCGCACACTAATCTGACAAGCATAGCCTGCTAACGCACCTAAAGCACTTAATAGGGATTCAAGATGTATGCCATTTTCTGCGGACATGGCGGCAAATAATTTGGAGGCGATTTCTTTCCCTCCTTTTTTGACGCCAAATAAGGGGTCTTGGCTTTGCTTGGCTTGATCGAGCGACGCACTCTCATCTTTTTGAATCTCGGCAATGGAGGATGACAAGCTTGGGCGCTGTGCTGCTGCACCGGGGGCGTCGGCTGCCTGACTAGGTGCATCACTAGGTGTATCACCGAACACCGCATCGACTAGCTTACTGAGCAAATTCTTAAGCACCAAGACTCCCATCATTGAATAGGCTGATAACTACACTTCTAACCGCTCATCCACTCACGATGAGCGCAAACTTGTGGAGCCAGCTTGTTAATTCGCTTACAGCATACGTAAACCACGGGTAAAGCGTACTTCAAATTTTACCTGATAGTCCAAGTAATTCGGAAACGCTGCTACAACAGTATGATTGCACAGCCCGACAGAAGTTATTTAAAAGCCCACAGTTTACTCCCGCCGAAGTTCCAGCAGAGTACCAAGCCTGTAGTCAGAATTTGGGCGTACCAATGCCACCAATGCCAATGTTCGACCAACAGCGTCATCAAGCCCAAATTGATACACCAACCAATGCCAAGCACGGTGAAATACTTACTAGCCGCTTCCATATGTGATTTGCCACTACGGAAAGTCAAAAAATAATTCAAGATGTAATTCACCACAGAGCCAAGCAAGTAACCAATGGCGGAACCGGTAACGGCGGGCGATTTATTCAATAAGCTCAATGACAACATCACGGCAATTTGTATGCTGGCGTATTGCACAGCAGTACCGGACAAACCAACGGCGGCGAATTGTATAAATTGACGGATAGGGAGATTTTTCATTAGAAGAAACGAGACTCAAATAGGAACGCAAAATTACCTGCTTTTCAATAAGCGATATTATAGCCGCAGCCATCAAACGGCCTTAGCAACGATGCGGCATCAGTTAAAATGAGAAAGATGTTCGCTAACGTTCACCAAATTGACGTAACCGGAGAAGTTTATGAGTGTAGAAGAACGTATCATCGATTTAGAAATTCGCTTGAGTCGGCAAGATGACTTGGTTGACACCTTAAATACCCAAGTCTATCAACAACAGAAGAAAATCGATGAATTAGAAAAACTCTGTGTGGCGCTAGCAGGACGCCTGCGTGAATTAGCGATCACCGCAAACCAAAGACAAAGCGCGGTGGATGAACGTCCGCCGCACTATTAAAGCAGTAAGTTGAGCCAAGTATTTCAAACAAGTGATCACACCACCCATGCGCCATCACGAAACACGACTTGCTCACCTAAAGTAACTGACTCGGTGACCGCAAAAACATCAACATGGTATTTACCATCGCCGCGTTTAAAATTTGGCTTACCGTAAATACCGTGTTTGGCGCCCAAGGATAAATGAATGCCGCACATACGTTCATAGGTGCCTATATCGCTGACCATACGTTCACGATTAAATGTGCGATTAAGACCAAAACCTAGCTCACGCACCCATACTACCGATTCATCGGCTTTAATTTGCGCTATCACTTCGTCAAAAGCTGGGGTGGAATCAATCACATCGACTACCTGACCTTGTGCTATCACCAAGGTAATCGGCTGTGGCGGCTTATTCACCGAAAAACTGGTGTCGCCAAATACAAAAATACGCACACGGCCATTCACTGCCAGTAAATCTTTTGCTTCAGTAAATACTTCGCCGATAGGAAATTGACCACCCCAGTTTTTCATATCGCTGTAATCACCGATATTGAGCTTGGCATCTTCAAAAGGTGAGGCGTACACCAATTGCGCACCTTCCCCGCTATCGATCATGCCGTTAGGAGCTTGATCGATCAAACGCTTTAAACCACGCCCTACACCACGGTAATAATCGATATCGTAAGCCAGCGCATCTATGTAGGCCAAGGCTTGCTCACCCGGCATACGTCCCAAATGCGGATGTTCAATCACTTTCAAATCACGCTTAAATAATTCAACCCGAATACGGTAAGCATCCATACGGAAATTGGTCGATTGCACTAGCACGACTAAATCACCCGCAACCAAATCCTTAAAACTGTTCAACACTTGTTCTGGCGTATTCAGATCAAAATCAATAAAGGTCGCGTCTGGCAAACAATGGCGGTAAGCCTGCGTCAATGCCATGGATAAATCCGTACGAAGATCAAACACCACCACCGCGGCATGAGCCGAAGGATGCTGAAAGCACCAATGCAACACGTCACCTAAATGGCGGCTTGCAGTCGCTATTGCGGAATCGGGTAAAGGAATTACCGGAGCGGGGTTAGCCTCTAATGCAGGCGAATTGATACTGATGTGCTCACTAGCTAGGCTAGCGAAAGAAGTGGTATTTGTCATAGTGCATAGCGATCGGAAACGGTACAGAATTTTCTGGTACGTATCGAAAATTCAATGACTAAGTTGCTTAAAACTAAATTGCTTAAAACTGAGTCGTTTAAAACCTGATCGCTTAAAAAATGGAAGCTTAGCAGTACTAGCTTAGGCCTAAGCCTCCATTTTATCGGAACACGGTAGGATACTTACAAATACTTTCTTATCCCACCGTGAGATACATCAAATAATTCATTTTTCCATACGCTCAGGTCGACCATCTTGCATTCCTCCCTGCATGCGCCCGTGCATACGCGCTTGCATTCTGTGCTGCATTGCGCGCTGCATCCCATGACGCATACGTTGGTGGCTGTCATCAAAGATTTTTTGCTGCTCTGGTGTTAATACAGCATAAAAAGTTTTTAATGCGTCTAGATGTTTTTGCATCTGTGCCAGATGTTCTTTAGAACGCTCCAACATTTTTTCCATTCTTGCTGGGGTAGAGAGTCCTTCCATTGCTTTTCTGTCAGCGTGCATTTTTTCACCACGCTCCATCATGGCCGGTTTGCTCGCATCGATAAAGGTTTTCCAAGCCGCTTCTTGCCCTGCGGTGATCTTCAACTTATCGTGCATCATGTTGTGATGCTTTTCCATGCCTACCTTCATTTTTTCCATCATCTTGGCCTGATCCATAGGCGGACGAGGTGGTGGGCTTTGTTGTGCAAACACCGATGAGGCAAGACTCAGTGAAATTATGGTCAAGCCAAGGTATAAATTATTTCTTATCGATTTCATGATGGTATCCTTTAAGTTTTACATGCATAAAGAGCTTAGTGGGTTCTATGTGCATTGCACATGACTCAATATTGCGCTTCAAATGTAAGCTGGAAGTGACAATCTGAGTTCGCTATGTATCGACCTGTAACATCGATCTGTAACCCGCAATACCAATGTAGAACTAAATACTAGGCGGCATGTGTCGTATTGTTTCAATCTAAATTTATGATAACAAGTCGATACAAATTCAGGCGCCCAGCGACTAGCTCTTATCAGATAATAGAATCATGGATATGCAAAATACTGTTTTAATTGTTGACGATGACCGAGAAATTCGCAGCTTGCTAGCGGATTATCTGGAAACACACGGCTACACAACCTTGATGGCGGCCGATGGTCACGCCATGTGGAGCGCATTGGAAAAAAATCCGGTACATCTACTGGTACTCGATTTGAACTTGCCAGGCGAAGATGGACTCACTCTGTGTCGTAATTTACGCGCCAAATCAAATCTGCCAGTCATTATGCTGACCGCCCGTGGCGAACCTTTGGATAGAATTCTAGGCTTAGAAATGGGTGCCGATGATTACCTGCCCAAACCATTTGAGCCACGCGAACTGTTAGCCAGAATTCGTAGCGTACTACGCCGCACCCAAAGCAATGGTGGTGGCGAGCATGATGAAAGTCCCAAAAAATTGCGTTTCGGGGAATGGACACTGGATTTGGTGGCACGTCATCTAATCAGTCCCGATGAACGTGTGATCGCATTGTCAGGTTCTGAGTATCGTTTGCTCAATATCTTTTTGGAGCAGCCGAATACGGTACTCAATCGTGATCAGTTATTGAATATGACACAAGGGCGTGATGCCGACCCGTTTGATCGTTCCATCGATATTCAAATTAGTCGCTTGCGCCAAAAACTGGGTGAGGATGCTCGTTCGCCGCAAATTATTAAAACTGTACGCAATGGTGGCTATGTCCTATCGGTCAATGTCAGCGCCGAAAATCACTAGCTCGCACTCGATTCGTACCTGAATAACTCGCCCATTATGAGACGCCTCAATCGCCGCTTTGATACTATTTCTGCCCGCATCTTCTCGGTGCTCCTATTCGGGATCATTTGTTCGGCAGCATTAACTTGGTGGCTGGCGTTTGGCGAACGTCAAAATACCATCAGTAATGAGCGAAATAATTATCGTGCTGATCGCGCCAAACATGCAGAACAATTGATACAGGCAATTGATGCCCTGCCCGCCGCGAATCGTGAGGGTCTATTAAAAGCCATCCATCGCTTTGGATTAAAAGTGGCCCCCGTTCCCGCCAATGTACCTGACTACAAGGCGAGTACACCTTACGGTATCGCACTCAGTGAGCGCCTAGGCAAATCATTCAAAATTATTCCACTGCCACCCGCACCAGAGAACTGCCTGATGCGTCCAGATGACCGCGGCCCTGCTGAAGCCTGCGAAGCACTCATTTTTGTATTGAATGATGGTAGCGGTTTACACCAAACGATTTTTCCTGCACGCCCACCCAACGCACCAATACAACCGGAAACCTACTTTTATCTCGGCCTATTTTTAGCTTGTATCGCGGGGTTGGCGCTGTTCGTTTCGCGCATGACCATACGCCCTTTACAACAACTAGCGCAAGCCGCCACGGACTTAGGCCAAGACATTAACCGCCCAGCCTTGGAAGAACATGGCCCTAAAGAAATTCGGCAAGCCACACGTGCCTTTAACTCTATGCAACTGAGGATACGTGATCACATCCAACAACGCACACAAATGTTGGCGGCAATTACCCACGATTTACAAACACCTTTGACGCGCTTACGTTTGCGCTTAGAAAAAGTGAATGATCAAGAGTTGCACGACAAGCTGGTAGGTGATTTATCCAGCATGCAAATGATGGTCAAAGAAGGTTTAGATCTAGCACGCAGCATGGATAGCAATGAAGCATTGCAGGCTTTAGATATCGACTCTTTACTCGACAGTATTTGTACCGATGCCAGCGATGCTGGACATGCTGTCAGCTTACGCGACAAATCAAAAGCGACTGTCATGGCAAGGCCGCAGGCTTTGCGTCGTTGTCTCAATAATTTGGTCGACAATGCGATCAAATACGGACACAGCGCCAACATCTATTTACAACAAAGCACCGAGGCGAAACAGCAATGGCTGCATATTTGCGTGCGCGATCAAGGCAATGGAATTCCGGTAGATCAACAAGCGCGCGTGTTTGAACCTTTTTATCGTATGGAAACCTCACGCTCACGCGAAACTGGCGGCACGGGTCTAGGATTGACGATAGCGCTCAATATTGCGCGTCAACACAATGGCCAATTGAGTTTAAGCAATTTGCCAGAAGGTGGTTTAGAGGTGCGTTTAAGTTTGCCTGTCAAAACAAGCTAGTTTCAAATCAGCCCAAACCAACCCAAGAGCGCACCGATTACCAAGAGCCACAACAAATGTAATCGGGTGCGCCATACGACGATGGCGGACAATGCCGTTACACACCAAAGTGGCCAATCTGCACGCCAATTACTGTGGGCACTGGCCATAATCCAACCTGTCGCGACCAACAAACCTATCACTACTGGCGCCATGCCGAGCTTAAAACTCTTCACCGCAATTAACTCACGATTCTTGTGACTCCAATTGGCGAAGCATAGGGTCAAAGTCGCGCTCGGCAAAATGATGCCCGTCATCGCCACCAATACACCTAACAAGCCACCCCATAGGCTTCCCGTGTTTACACCGACATGCCATCCCATCAGCGCAACAAATAAGACATTCGGTCCTGGTGCCGCCTGCGCCAAAGCCACAGAGGCATTAAATTGAGATTCAGAAATCCAATGCTGCTGCATCGCCAAATAACGATGCATATCGGGCAAAGTCGATACCGCACCACCGACCGACAACAAAGACAGCAAAGTAAAATGCAAAAACAATTGACACCAATCTAGCCAAGTCATGGTCAAAGCCAACTGACTCATCTCATGCATCGTCATCTCCGCGAGGAGTTGCCTGCAGCGATTGATCTTGCTTCAGTTGTCGATAGACAAGCAAGGAGCTGGCACCGCCCAAGAGCGACAAAATCAGCACTAAAGGTAGGCGTAGCAAGGCGATACTAATAAAACACACGCTCACTATCAGCGCACATAAACGCCAGCCTGAAGGATGTTTTTTTAACGCGGGGATCAAACGCAAACCACTCGCCATTATCATGCCCGCCGCAACCGCACTCATGCCACGCAAAGCGCCCGCAACACCAGCATGTGTCGCCACTTGCGAATACAGAATCGCCAATAACAATAACAAGATGAGTGGAAACGTCAGCATACCAGCGAGCGCGCACAAAGCGCCGCGCAATCCAAAAAAGCGATTGCCAATAATCATGGCAAGGTTAACGACATTTGGTCCGGGCATAACTTGCGCTACCGCCCATTCCTCGACAAATTCGGCAGCCGTCATCCATTGTTTTTTATCGACTAACTCACGCTGAACGATGGCGACAACGCCACCGAAACCCTGCATCGCAAGTGCGGTAAATGACCAAAATAATTCAGACAAAGAGGCGGGTTGCGGTCGCGCTTGAAGTGGACGCAGCGCCTCCGAAGTTGCGGCAGAATCCGATAACTCAGACGAAATGGGCGAGTCGGGCGGAACTGGAGTTGACATCACACAAGCTATCTGGTCTAGCTAGGCTTGTGATGTTGGCGAATACGCGCCCGCCATTCACCAATTGCCGCGAGTGCGGCTTGAAACTCACGTTCTATCAAATCAGCTTCGACGTTAGTAATGACGCGATCCAACATGGCTTCCGACACCGCTTCAGCTGCATTTCCCACTTGGCTCATCACACGACATACCGTTTGAGATAAATCGTCGTCGGTAAATTCTTGCGGTTCCGGCACCAAGAACCCAGCCATACCATGCCGCGCTAAAAACGCATGAATCGGTAACAAAGCATCTTTCACACCGGCAGCCTGACAAAGGCTAATAATCGCCGAAGTTTCTTCAAATGATGGATAGTGGGTTTCTATTCCCGGCGCTAACTTATTCCGCAATACATTAACGGACATTTGCATTTTGGCCGCTAGAGCATCCAAACCACCGGGATAAGCACGTGCCACTTTATATAAAGCATCGTGTTGGTTCATATCGGAATATCGACGTGTCATAAAATTATTTTCTTTCTGTGCGATCTGAGTTATTAAGCTATCGAACTAACAAGCTAGTATCAGCTCAAATGGTAGATTAAATGCGTGGCTTAAATGCGTGGATTAAATGCTTAGCTTAAACACATACATTAAACGACCGATTGTACCGAAGCGTTACGCTGGGTCAAGAGGCGCAACCAACGATCTGCGCCGTCCGCATCACTTACTACCAGTGCGAAATCGGTTACTGTACGAGCGGCACGCTCCAATAGCTGAATGTCGGCTTCATGCTGACGCGCTACGTGTGGGTCTTCGAGAAACAGAATACGCCGGATTTTTTTGTCCAATACCAATTCAGCGATCTGCGCATCGCCCCCCATCGGTCCCGATAAAAACGGCTGCGCCCATGCTCGCCCAGCCGCTTCACCTTTTATTTTCTGTGCCAATTGATTCAACAAAGCCCCTGTCGTCCCAGTCGCATAGCGATGAGCGAATTGATCCAGCAAAGCAAAGTGCTTTTCGGCGATCTGCAACATGTTTTGTTTCAAGGCATCGTGGGCAATCAGTGCAATGCTTTCGCCACCTAAATCAAATCCAAAATCCTCAGATAATGATGCATGCCGAGCACCCACAGCCGTCGCCTCTAATTCCAGCCACTCACAGGCACCGGCCAAAGTGGATAAATACGGTTTTTTATGGATAACACATTGACGCTTCAATGCCAAGGCTTCCGGAAAAATGGACGAGTGATCCACAGGATCAATCAGATAAATCACCGCATCGACCGAATTATCTGGATCTCGATTCACCACATGTGCGACCAACTTCATCAAGCCACCATCGCGCCCATAAGGAAATCGTATGTACGGCGTACAAATCGTTTGTAATCCATGGCTATGAATAGCATCCAAAGTCCTCCCCACCACAACCCATTCAATATCCAGTGCTTGTAGCGCCAAGCGTGCGCGCGTAAACAATTGCACCAAGGCAGAATTGGCGGCATCCTGATGGGCACGATTGGCAATCAAGCCAATTCGCAAACGACGGCGAGTTTCGTAGTGAGCCGCAGTATTTGGCGAATTGGTTTGACTAAAATGTGAATTCACAATAGGCGCTTTCGTAAGAATAAAAGCGGTCATCGCTAACCGCAAAAGAACGAATATCTGATTTATGTACGGTGATGGAATTCTTCACACCAGCCCAACAGTTGCTCTCCACGCATAGGATGAGCAAAGTAATAACCTTGAATATCGTCACATCCCATCTGACGTAAAGTGTTTAAAGTTTCTTCGTGCTCGACACCTTCAGCCACCACCGACAAAGAAAAATTATGTGCTAGGTCGATAATACTTTGCACAATTTGCTTATCCTGCTGCGAATTACTCATCCCTTGGACGAATAATTTGTCGATTTTCAACTCATCAATGGGGAAGCGCCGTAAATACGCCAACGAAGAATAACCGGTACCAAAATCATCAATCGAAAGACGAAAACCCAAACGTTTCAATTCAAATAGTAAAGCGGTGGTATGTTCTATATCGTGAATGAAGGCACTCTCCGTGACTTCCAGACCTATCGCACTGGCGGGCATATTCCAGACATTCAGGCATCGTTCCAACATTTTCGGCAACTGCGGTAAGGCCAGGAGTCGCGCCGACAAATTGATCCAAACCACAACATGCAAACCCTTTTTTTCCCAACTCGCGACTTCTTGCAACACCTTATTAAATACTTGCATGGTCAATTGTTCGATCAAGCCATACTGCTCAGCGACATCAATCAATAAATTAGTCGCCAACACTTGTGCATGATCAACTGGCCAGCGCACCAAGGCTTCCACTGACTTAATCCGCTGCGAGCGCAAATCAACCTTAGGTTGATAACGCATTTCAAGCGCATTGTCATCAAGCACGGCTTTAATCGCTTGTGGTAAATCATCAGGACGACTACGCTGATCCCTTTGTATCTGTGCCATCTCGAAACGCAGATTATTCAATTGAGCGTTTTTCTTGGCCTGATCCGCAATTCTTACCAATTCATACGAATTTTCCGCATGCAAAGGGGCGCAAGCAATACCGATAGTGGGATGAAAAAAGATCGTTTGCGATTCTATCGTCAAAGGTGAACTTAAAGCCGCGAGCAAGCGATGTACCGCTAATACCGCCAATGCTTCCGAGGATAAATTAGGTAAAAGAAACCAACATTCGTTTTCGGTGGCAAAAACAAAGCGATCTTTATCCCGTAAACTAGGGTAAACACATTCGCAAAAATGTTGCTGAACAATCTGTGCATAATGTGTTTGCAATAAGGCCTGTATCCTATCGGAACGCTGCAAAGACACGATCAACAATGCCATCACATGCTGCTCATTCACTTTACCTAATTCCACATCCACCAGATGCATAAAATCACTTAAATGCGGTACTAATGCGTTTTTTTCCCGAGTGATCATCGCCGCTCTTATCCCTTGTAAAAATCATGACAGACCAAGCCATAGGCACCATCTGGTAGTCCGCGCATAATGCTGATGCGCGCACTGCCTTGCTGCTCACTGAGTCGCCCTACATTCTGCTGCATAAGATCAAACATCACTGGTTTTTCTAATAGCGCCTGATCGGGCGTAGTCAATAACAGCACTTTAGGATCAAGTCGCTTTAATTTATTATGTTCCAACACTATCGCCACTTCGCCCGTGGTGAGCTGAATTAAACTCCCAACCGGGAAAATACCAATAGCCTGCACAAACTCTTCAACCAAAGGCGCGTGCAACTGCCCCTCTGCCATCTTAAATAACTCTTTCATCGCATCAAATGAAGAACGCGTTGCACCATAAGGACGCGCAGATGTCATCGCCGCAAAGCTATCGGCAATCGCCGCCATCCGCCCGAAAATACTAATTTCAGCACCCGCCAAACCACGTGGATAACCGCTGCCATCCATGCGTTCATGATGCTCGTTAATCCCTGATCTGACATTTTGACTTAGCGGTTCCTGCTCTTCCAGTAATTGAATACTGGCATCCACATGCCGCCGCATGATGCTTGCCTCTTCTAAAGAGAGTTTGGCCGGCTTTTGCAATACGGCGGAGGGAATCTCCAATTTGCCAATATCGAGTAACAAGCCGATAAAACCTAGTTCGATCAACTGCTGTTTAGAAAAACCAATATGACGTCCCAAGGTCAACATATACACAGCTACTTTTAAAGCGTGCGACACCACCCCCATATTTTCGGAACGCATGCGCAGTAACCACATCAAGGCCGAAGGATTGGAAATCACGCTATCAGACAGTAACTGCACGGTTGGCAGCACTTCCTTCAACTCCAAAGACTGCATATTTTGTAAATCAAGTTGCAGCTTCTTGATCAAGGCATCGGTTTGTTCAACCACGACACGCGCACGAGATAATTCCTCCGCCATGGTCATCTGATCACGGTAGTGAACTAGGTGTATTTCATCCGGCACATAATCTGGACGACGACGCGTTCTCTGTTGCTTAGCTCGAGTCCATAAAGAGCGATGCAAATGACGTCCATGCTCGCTCCAACGCAGCCAACGTCCCCACCAATTGAGATGGGTCAGACTCGCATCACGTGGCTCCATGCCTTGCATTTTGACGGCAAACTGTCGCAATACCTCGGTGTGCGTTTTGTTTAAAGTACTGAAAGATTGATCAAATTGATCGTTCAGTACTTCTTGTTCAAAGCGGGCGAAGTCCGTCCCCGGATGGCTGGATGCTTTGGTCTTATGGGGGTGCAGGGTTTTCTTTGTAGCGTGATGCCGAGCGCGTTGAGCATGCGCATAATCTGATTTGGTAAACTTACGGTGCAACCAACTCACTACTCGCTCTAATTGATTTTGTTGCTGATCCAGAACACCCCTTAGCTCAGTCGACGATCTTGGTGCCCTCAATTTAATGGGCGCTTCCAGCGCTTTAACTTCATACAGAATATCAAAGGGCAAATGCAATAAAGCATGTGAACTACTACGACGCGGGTCAATCACTAATTCTTTAACTAAACCACGTAATGTTTGCAGGTCTAAGGTATCAGTCAATAAAAAGCCTTGCAGCAAAAACGGCGTTTGCACCCAAGGCCTGTCCAATTCGGTAACAAACATTCCCAGACGTAAATCATCAACGCGGATACGTAAGGATTCACATAATTGATGCGTCTTATTTAACACGGAATGTACACTTTAATTACCAAGTATGAAAAAAAGAAAATCTGCTTAAGCTTATAGCTATGCAGACTTGTATTTTCATATCATAACGAGTTTCTACTCACTCGCGGTATGTCGCTGAAAAAAAACCCGCAAATTGCGGGTTTTTTTTCGTTTTTTTCCTACAGAAAAACTGTAAGCATCGAATCAAGGTTTCTCATCCATCGCTGGCAACACCTGTACCTGCAGAGAACTGAGCTTGCTACCACCACGATATAAGCGGTGATTGGCTTTAATGAAATCACTTTCTTTGGCCTCAAAAATATTATCGACAAATTTCTGAGGGTTGCGATCAATAAATGGGAACCAAGACGACTGTACTTGTATCATGATGCGATGACCACGTTGAAAAGTGTGCATTACATCATTAATCGCGAACTTCACCTTAGTAGGCTCATTTGGCACAAAAGCTTTAGGGTGCTCAAAACTATCGCGGAAACGAGCGCGGAAAGGCTCGCCACGGACTAAAGTCTGTTGAGCACCACGATTAGGCTCACCCGGCACAACATCCATTTTGTTGGGATTAACATCAATTAATTTCACCACGAAATCGGCATCACTACCGGTAGTACTGACGAACAAAGAAGCTTCTAAAGGTCCGGCAAACGTGACATCGCGATCCAAGACCTCTGTTTGATAAGTCAACACATCAGGACGGCTGCTAGCGAAACGCTGATCTGCCGCGACATATTGATTACTCCAGCGATTGGTGATTTCAGTGGTGTAAGGCACCGGTTTAGCGGGATCACTCACATACTCATCATAGGCGCCCTCGCCCGCTTTTGGCATCTCAAAACTCAGCTTGCCGCCCTCATTGAAATACAGGGATTTGGTTTGTGTATTAGCTGGTGGCCATGAATCAAAACCGCGCCAACGATTGGCCCCTGTTTCAAACACCCAGGCTTCTGGCAAGGCTGGTTTATCACCGCCTTTCAAATGATGCTTAAAGAAAGCGAATTCTATTGGTTGATAGGTGTACGCGGTTTTAAAACCAAAATTTGTGTCACCAATTTTTTCACCGGTCGTGCTAGTCCAGCCGCCATGCACCCACGGACCTATCACCAAGGTATTGCTGATACCAGGATTATTTTTTTCTATCGCTTTATAAGTCTGCAAGGGACCGTATAAATCTTCTGTGTCATACCAGCCACCTACGGTCATCACCGCCGCTTTAATATTTTTTAAGTGCGGTAATAAATTCTTCGCTTGCCAATAGCTGTCGTAATTAGGGTGCTGAGTTAGCTCATTCCAAAATGGAATACCATTTTTCAGATACTTTGTGTTTGCATTGGATAAAGGACCGAGCTCTAAGAAAAATTGATACGCATCGGGTGTGCCCCAATTAAAAGGTGGCTCATTATTCACGTCAGTTGGCGCGGGTCTTGGCTTTCCAAATCCGCTAAAAAAGCTAAATGCCAATTGCACGTTGAAGGCACCATTTCTATGCATATCATCGCCACGGAACCAATCTGCAATCGGCGCTTGTGGAGATACTGCTTTTAACGCTGGATGCGAATCAATCGCACCCGCAGAAGTATAAAATCCCGGATAAGAAATACCCCATTGACCGACTTTGCCATTATTACCGGGCAAATTTTTAATCATCCAGTCAATACTATCGTAGGTATCGCTACTTTCATCAATATCGTTCTTACCCATTTTTTTGTCGATATGAGGACGCATGTTGACGAACTCACCTTCCGACATATTTTTCCCACGCACATCTTGAAAGGCAAAAATAAAACCTTCTTTTTCGTACTGCTCTGTTGGCCCTAGGCGGGTTTTGTATTTATCCGTGCCATACGGTGCGACGGTGTAAGGTGTGCGTACCAATAAAATCGGATAGCGCTTCGTTGCACTGGCATCGTTTGGCACATAAATAGATGTGAACAAGAGCTTGCCATCACGCGCAGGAATACGATATTCAAATTTAGTGTAGTTTTTACGAATATAGTCAGCGCGCTGGGCGGCTAAATCTTTTTCGTCTGCGGCATTGACTGTCACGCTATTCGTACTGCCTGTCACAGCAGCACTCGCTTGCATACTGCCGAATGCGGTCAACATGAGTGAAACAAATAATAGACTAGGTAAACGAGCGTTCATAGAACAGCTACCTTTCAAAGAATTTTCATGGAGATGGTGTCACCTAACGCGCTCGATATTTCTCATGCGCGGTATGCATATACGAAGATGAGACTTAAGACGGACTGAAAAGTTCCAGTTTTTTGGCTGCTTATTGATGTACTTGCTGATGTGCTTATTGATCTACTTAATCCTGTTCAGGATTGTAATCAGGTATTTCAGCATCGACTTGAACCAAGGCATCCGGGCCTTTATCACGTGCTTTTTGCAACGCACCCAGTGCTCGCGCCAAAACTTTGTCCGCCACATCGCCAGGGGCATTGGGTGTTAAGCCTGTGCAAAAGCTAACTTGAAGGCCGTCGCCAATGTCATTCCAATCATAAGCCTGTAAATTTTCTTTAATACGCCGTATCGCGACCATGCTTTGATCCAACCAAGTGGTCGGCATCACAATGGCAAATTCCGTCGCACCTATGCGGCCGAAGGAATCCAGACTGCGCAGTACCTGAATTGCTTCTTGCGTCACCACTTGCAAGACTCGCTTAGTGACGTCCTGCCCATACTGCTCCATAATGTCAGGCAAGCGATCGATACCGATCAAAGCAACCGTAAACGTATGTCCGGTGCGCTTAGAACGCTGCAGTTCACCATCCAAACGCTCTAACAAAGTATTGCGATTGAGAGCTCCCGTCAGATGATCATGAGTCGCCAATGTTTGTAGATGCGACATGACTGCCTCTAACTTGGGCAACACTTGCTCTTTCGTATTTCCTTCTTTAATGTGCGCAATTGCCTCTAACAATTGTTGCTGCACAAAGGGTATGGTCTGTTTGGTATTTCTTGCCATCGTGAAGTTGTTCAGATAAGTTAGTTCAATAAATAGTATGCGAGACAAGCGTGACACATAAATGACCAACGAGGCTAAGGCTTGACACTACCCAGTCTACAATAGCTACTTTACCACCTTGTTAAACTAGAGCAAGTTTCCATGACGCTTTTGTCGTTTTCTTCACCGCTACAACCCATAGTCAGTACTTTTTTTCCAGATATTCATTTATGGATAAAACGCGACGACCTATTACACCCCAGTGTATCGGGTAACAAATTTCGCAAATTAAAATATAACCTGATGCTGGCGGAAGAACGCCGTCCCACCTTAATTTCCATGGGAGGAGCTTGGTCTAATCACTTACATGCTTTGGCACACGCAGCCCAATTATTAGACTTGAATTCTATCGGACTGGTGCGAGGCTTACGTCCAAGCTCATATGTGGGCCAAATGCCTTTAAATGCAACGCTACAAGATTGCCAATCCGCGGGTATGCAACTTCAATTTGTTTCACGTGAGGATTACCGCCTATTGCGTGAAGATAAGAACGCTTGGCAGCGCTGGGTAGCAAAGGACCATGACAATTATTTATGGTTACCGGAAGGAGGTAGTAATGCGTTAGCCATCAAAGGCGTAGCAGAGTTAATCGAGGAAATAAGATTGGCATTGAACGGACTTCCCGACACCATAATGCTTGCGTGCGGTACGGGCGCAACGCTGGCTGGTGTATTGGCGGGCTTGGGTGGTCAAGGGCGAGTGATCGGTATCGCAGCAGTCAGCAATGCCGACTATTTGCGCCAGCAAGTCCAGCAACTACTGCTTGAAGCGGGATACCCAGCCTACCAAAATTTTGATATTTTGCTGGATTTTACCCATGGTGGCTTTGCCAAAACCACACCTGCTTTATTAGAATTTTGCGCGCAATTTTCTCATGCGACACAGATACCTATTGAACCAGTTTACACGGGAAAAATGCTGTACGCATTGAGAGACTTATGCAAAACCGGAAGACTCGCTAAAGGCGAACAAATGGTCGCCATTCATACTGGTGGTCTGCAAGGTCTCCGAGGTTTCCAGAGTTTCAGTGCAGATCAATAGCGATGTTCATCCACCAGATGTTTATTAAAACTGTACTTACTTCCACCTTGCAAAATATCCACCATTTTTTTGGGGTTGGCGGCAGAAATAAATACATCCGCAACGCCATCCTTCACCCGAAATTTGGTCGCAGGACTCAAAATATTATTGGGTCTAATCATCAAGTGACGGATGACGCGCGCCTTCTCACTACAAATCAAGAAGTGGCACTCTTTTTTAAAATTAGCCAGTGGAATATTGAGCCACCAGCCTTCATCGCTGACATATCGTACTAATTGCGAAAACTGCGTATTACTCTCGTTCAAAATAGCCGAACGCAAGGACTCATTGGCTATTTGTATGGCTTCTGACTTATTCATAATCGATCGATTCAAAATAAAAAAGGGCGATATGCTCGCCCTTTTTGTTCACCTATATTAGCCACTACTCAAATTTTCACAAAGTATGACTATTACTTGGTATCACTTCGTATTACTTTGTATTATTTACCCCAATACGATAAGTATTTGGCGCGAAAATCATTAGAAGGATCAAACATATCTTTTTGTCCGCCATCGTAAGTAATATTTTGCAAGGTGACTAAATGCAAGGGTGCATTATAACCACTAGGACTCGCTTTTGAGAAAGCACGATTCATTTCATCGACGATTTGCCATCCATGCAAAGATAAAGGCTCTGGCACGCTAGCCACTTGCAACTCACTTTTACGAATACGTTTGTAGGCATGAGGAGAACCATCACCAGCCGAGATACCACGCAATTTATTCGCGTCGACCATTTTCTCGATTTCTGGTTTATCCATCATATCAAAGTAGACATCATTGACTGCGATGACATGTGTCCATTTATTGCCGTTACGCTTGACCAAAGACTCAATCATACTTGGAAATTTTTTACGAGACTCTGCGACAGGCAAATCTTCCACACTCAAAATGCGGCAAGCATCGCATTGGCGCAAAGCTTCTACAATAGCGCCCGACTTGGTCGCCATATAAGGGGTTGAAGTATCGGTGAAGACCACAATACCCGCTTTATTACTGGATTCAGTCGCACCAAATAACGCGGCAATTTGCGCTGCTTCCTTAGGGTCGGTGGTGATATTAGTAAACAGGCCTGGTGCCGCACCAGCTTTAACGCTGGCGTGCCAACCAACTACGGGGACTTTAGCTTCTTCCGCTGCGTTCAAGCCTTTTACCTGACTTGCCGCATCTACGCCCGCCAGCACAATTCCATTGGGTTTCATGTCCAGCGCTTGTTTCACAACACCTGCGCCTTGATTGCATTGACCACGGCAGTCTATCGACAATACTTGCCAACCCGTTCCCGCGGCCGCTTCTTTAATGCCGTTGAACACACCATAAATCCCTGCATCACTCATGTCGTGCGCAATAAAAACGATTTTTTTATCTTTTTGCAATTGGGGACCAGAAGTAGGGCCTTCCCATTTTGATTTTAATGCAGATGCCTTCGCAACTTTGGCGTTGGCAGCACTCACGAACTGCATGCTGTTCTGCTGAGCGTAGGCTCCAGCAGTGATAAAACAAGTCGCGAATAATAACGCTAGTAAGCTTTTACTTTGAACAGTAGTCATAAATCCGGATTAGTCAGAGTGATCGAAAACCGCTAAACAGATATATTCAAAACTTGCACTTGGATATATGAAGAATAGCAAACGCTGAAAGATTATCGTAGAAAGAGGTACAGTGCAAATAAAGACGAGCAACTTCGTAATGAACTGTATGCTTTTGACTGCAATCTAGTGTGGATTGATTGCAAAGAGCAAAATTTGCCTAATTTTTGCACACCGAAGATGCGCTAGCCACAAAAAAATACCTGCCCTTACTTAGTTACTTAGTTAGTAAGCGGCAGGTAACAGAAAATGTCGTGAATTGAAGAATTTGGCTATAAGTTACTTCGAAGTTACTGCGAGGTCACTCCGAAGTCACTAAGATTTAACGTGCATCTGGCGCTGGCACATTGGCAGGTCGATTCGCTGTGCTGGCCGAACTTGCGCTTGAAGTTGAGCTTGCGGAAACGCTAGATGCTGCACTCGGCATCGCTCCTAATTCCACAGTGCCAGACTTTGCTGACGGTGTAGCAGGCTTAGCGGACGGTGCAGTATTAGCGCTGGTCGATACCTTAGAGTCTGGCACTACCGCGTGGGAACGCATAATACCGGCGCCTAGAGCGGACAACATTAGACCAAACACGACCAACACGGCGCCTAATTTCAAAAATGTTTTCATCATATTCTCCTTCTATTTAATGTATTTAGGTCGAATTAGGCGTGCGCCATTGATCCAGTGCGTGCGGGGCCGCGTAACAAAGAAACGGTCCACAATAAGTATTTTCCAAAACCGACTACCGTCAAGCGTGTCAACCAGAGGCAGAACAAAAGCAAACCAGTCGCACTAAACAACAAAGCTATCCCATAAAAGAAGTGCCTTGTTTCCATCCGATTTTTAATATGTATCGTCCCTGGTTTAGAGTCTGAACGGAAGACCACGCCGTCGCTACCATCAGCTCTAACATCAGTGCTTACCTCTGGTACATGGATCAATGAATCTGATTTTCCTTTATTCACTTGAACGCCAGACTCGCTGATATCCACCGTCACGCTGCCCATATGTGAGTGTCGAAAACTACGTGATTCCTGGTGATATGAATGACTATGATGACCAGGCAAGGTGAACTCCATAGCAGGTACGCCCGACAGACTGCCAGCGATCATCACCGTAGAACTCAAATACAATGCCATTGAAGCTACATAGGCACAAAACAAAAAGACACCATACAAAACCGCAGGAATCAACATAAAGAAATTAAAGATCACGACACCAATCAAGGCGATAAAAAAGCCAAAAATATTACCGGGACCGAAGTTTCCTTTCAAATTCCGAAACCTAGTATTCGCTCTCTGTTGCGCTGCAACTAGACGTGGGTTCGCTAATTTTTGCGATATGTCTGCTTCACTCAAACCTTGAGCTAATCCGTCCTGAAATTTTTGTTGATAAGTCATCAGCGTCGCGTCGATCACCGATTGTGGCAGTCCTTGCAATTCACTTTGCAAGGTATTCATATATTCTGTTCTGTTCATGGCATTCATCCCCTAATGGCATCGTCAAAATTTGTGCGTTAGTGCATGGTGACACTGTAATGAGATGCGCAACGAATACCTATCGCATAGCGACATAGTGCGAATTTTTATGGATAGATGGCAAATACGGGCGACGAGAAGAAAATTGATGACCCAGTTATTCTTGAAAAACCCAACCAGATTATAGTGAGCCAGCCGAATGGTGCTGCGCCAACCAGCGCTCTAAAATAACGCCAGCATCGCGCTCAAGATGCAAACCTAATTTTGTTCTACGCCACAAAATATCTTGTGCGGTTTGGGCAAACTCATGCTTGAGTAAATATTCGATTTCACAAGGATACAGACCTGGCAACACAGGGGCTCCCAAATCAGATTCTGTGGCACAGCCCTCCAAAATAGTATGAATATGGGTACCATAGCTGCTGGCTAAGCGCTCTACCCACGCCTGTGGAGCCCACGCATATCGTTTGCAGCAGGCTTGAATAAAGTCCTGCCGGTGCAGCACATTCTGATTGTCTGCTGTGGGCGACAATAAATCACCGCCGGGTAACAAAGTGGCTTTCGTCCATGCTTTCGCTGAGCAAGAAAGCGCCCCAGAGATTAAACTCAATGCGTCTTCTGCCAAACGACGGTAAGTCGTGATCTTGCCACCAAAAACATGCAATATGGGGGCATTACTAGTATCAAACTCCAGACGGTAGTCACGGGTTACGGATTTGCTATCGGATCGTCCATCATCGGCCAATGGTCGAACACCTGCGTAAGACCACACCACATCTTTTATCGAAATTTGCTGTTCGAAATATTGATTGCTAAGTCCGCATAAATAAACGACTTCTTCTTTACTAATCTCGGCCTTAAATTGCTCAGGCGCGCCAAGATAGTCTAGGTCGGTGGTGCCTATCAAGGTGTAATCTTTTTCATACGGAATCGCAAACACGATACGACCATCAGGATGTTGGAAAATATAGGCATGCGAATGAGTAAACAAGCGATTAACGACGATATGACTTCCTTTTACTAGACGTATTTTTTGTTGAGCTGTATTTGGAGCATTAGGAGCATTGGAAACACTGGTTTGCGATGCGCTGAGATGCGATCGATTCTGCAAATCGGCGACCCAAGCCCCCGTTGCATTCACCACGCAAGCGGCATCAACTTCAATTGACGCCGTTTGAACGTATCCGTCACGAGGATGTTCAGCGGCATTTAATTGTTGGCTAAGACGAGCTATCCAACGTCCATCGCGAGCTTCCAAATGATCGCAACGGGTACGAGTCAAAATCTGGGCACCTCTTTGCTGAGCATCCATCACATTTAAGACTACGAGTCGGGCGTCATCTACCCAAGCATCTGAATACAAAAAGCCATGCTGCAATTCCGGCTTCAAACCACGCCCGACCTCACTCTCTTGCAAAAGACAGGACTCGCTTCCTGGTAACAAATCGCGCCGTGCTAGATGATCATAGAGAAACAAGCCAGCGCGCAATACCCAGCGTGGTCGCAGTCCTTTGACATAGGGCATGACAAAACGCATGGGGCGAATTAACTGAGGCGCAATACGCATCAAGTCTTCTCGCTCTTGCAGCGCTTTACGGACTAAAGAAAATTCATAGTATTCAAGATATCGCAAACCACCATGAATCAATTTAGAAGACGCGGACGACGTATGCGCAGCCAAATCATCTTTTTCGCACAAAATGACTTTTAATCCTCGGCCAGCGGCATCCCTAGCGATACCGGCACCATTAATCCCTCCGCCAATAACCAATAAATCACAATGCAATTGTGTACAGAATGACGAAGTTTCTTGATTCATAGATAAGAATTACCTTGATTTAACGCAAAGATTGACGATGCATCCCAATTTCCACACAAGTCCTATGGGAATATTTACTAATAGCGCAACCACCAGAAAAATTTTAAAGTATGTCGAAATGCAACAGAAATTTGCTTTTTCAAAACGTCCGCCAACTATAACTAGTTTTTTTAGGTTTTCGGACAAATTTCGATTGTCATTTACAAGTAAAGTTGATAGTTTATTAGGTGAGAGAATAAATATATGAGGATTTGTAGCACGTAAATTAAGTAACATAAATCAACTACCGCAAGGAGGAGACACAATATGGCTAACCCGAATGTTGCATCATCAGAAGGTATGACCAAAGAAGAACGAAAAGTTATTTTCGCATCGTCATTAGGAACTGTATTTGAATGGTATGACTTTACCTTTATGGCACGCTCGCTGCCGTGATCGGTAAAAAATTCTTTACCGCACTTGACCCCAACTCACAAATGATCTTTTCCTTGCTGGCATTTGCAGCAGGATTTATCGTTCGTCCATTTGGTGCGCTGGTGTTTGGTCGCTTAGGTGACATGATTGGTCGTAAATATACCTTCTTGGTGACGATCGTCATCATGGGCGGTTCGACCTTTATCGTGGGCTGCTTACCCGGCTATGAAATGATAGGTATTGCCGCACCGGTTCTATTGATCGCCCTGCGTATGTTGCAAGGTTTGGCCTTAGGTGGCGAATATGGTGGTGCCGCGACTTATGTGGCAGAACATTCACCAGCCAATAAACGCGGCTTCTTCACTTCTTGGATTCAAACTACCGCAACACTAGGTTTGTTTTTATCCTTATTGGTGATCTTAGGTGCGAGAACTGCGGTCGGTGAAGAACAATTTGCTGATTGGGGCTGGCGTATTCCATTCTGGGTATCAGCGTTGTTACTGATTATCTCCGTATGGATTCGTATGTCCATGAATGAATCTCCTGCTTTCGCCAAAATGAAATCAGAAGGCAAAGTTTCCAAAGCGCCATTGACTGAATCTTTCGGTAAATGGAGTAATTTGAAAATTGTTATTCTGGCTTTAATTGGCTTAACAGCAGGTCAAGCAGTGGTCTGGTACACAGGTCAGTTCTACGCCCTCTTCTTCTTGACGAACACCTTGAAAGTAGACAATGCAACAGCGAATCTGATGATCGCCGCATCCTTGATCATTGGTACACCGTTCTTCGTTATTTTCGGTGCTTTGTCAGACAAAATTGGTCGCAAGCCCATCATTATGGCAGGCTGCTTGATTGCGGCATTGACTTACTTCCCGCTGTTTAAAGCTCTGACAGAAGCAGCGAATCCAGCTTTGGCAGCAGCGCAAACCGCAAACAAAATCGTCGTCACCGCCGATCCGGCCGAATGCTCTTTCCAATTCAATCCAACTGGTACGAAAAAATTCACCAGCTCTTGCGATATTGCGAAACAAGTATTGGCGGCAAACTCTGCCAGCTATGAAACAGTAGAAGGTAGTGGTCCAGCCAAAATCGCGATTGGCGCAACGGTCATCGAGTCCTACTCGTCTGACGGCTTACCGGCTGCTGATGCGAAAGCAAAAGACACAGCATTCAAAAAATCAGTAGTTGACGCCTTACGTGCTGCGGGTTACCCAGCGAAAGCTGATCCTGCGGGTCTCAATAAACCGATGATAGTCTTAATTCTGTCTATCTTAGTGATCTACGTAACCATGGTATATGGCCCTATCGCTGCGATGCTAGTAGAGATGTTCCCAACTCGTATTCGCTACACGTCCATGTCACTCCCATATCATATTGGTAATGGTTGGTTTGGTGGTTTGTTGCCTGCCACTGGGGTGGCGATCGTGGCACAAACCGGTAATATGTACAACGGCTTGTGGTATCCAATCATTGTTGCATCGGCCACTTTCGTTATTGGTATGTTGTTTGTGAAAGAGACTAAAGATGTCGATATCTACGCTAATGATTAAGCTATCACTAGCAACTTAAAGCTTAATTCACAGCACAAAAAAAACGCTCAATCAGAAATGATTGAGCGTTTTTTTATAGGGGCTTAAAAACTTAATGCGCTCGACGCTCTTCCATTCATCCTGCACATGCTAAGCAGGATTAGCGAAAGAATACCGCCAGAAACTATTCAGTTTCCATAAACTCCAAATACAATTTTCTCGCTAAAGTAGCGATCGGCCCGATCGGTAAATCTCGGCCTTCGTAACGGGTACAAGGCAAAACTTTAGCAAAATTTCCGGTATTAAAAATCTCTTGCGCATCAGCCAGCTCATCAGGGGAAACGCTGCGCTCTTCGACCTTAATACCTTGCGTCGCCAATAATCCAATGACACGCGCCCGGGTAATCCCAGACAAGAAGCAACCATTGGCGATTGGGGTAAGCACCTGACCAGCCTTATCCACAAAAAATAAGTTCGCCGTGGCAAATTCTGCGACATTTCCATAGACGTCACAAACGACCGCATTGTCATAACCACGCTCTTTCGCATCACGCAGGGCACGAGTGGTATTCGGGTAGAGACAAGAAGCTTTAGCGTCGGTTGGTGCCATCAAAGGACCTGGCCTTTGCAAACGTGATAAACAGGCGGAGAAACCAGAAAACGCAGGTAGCGGAGCATCAAATAAAGTCAATGCAAACCCTGATTTCGCAGGAATCAATAATCCATCAGTACCGAAGATCAGAGGCCGTATATACAGTTCAGCGTCGGAAGGAAATTTTGCCACGCCTTCGCGACACAGCTTTTCCATCTGCTCGACGGTGTAAGGACAATTAAGACCCAACAACTCAGCAGACCGAATCGCTCGCTCTAAATGCAAACGTAAATCCGGTAAGCGCCCACGAATTGATCTAGCACCGTCAAAAATGGAAGATCCAAGCCACACGGCATGGTCCATCGCACCTAAGATCGGTGTGTTACCTTCATGCCAGGCATCGTTAATAAACGTCAAAAACATATCATGTCTTTCAAAGAAGATTTTTTGTCTGAGGCAGAACCATTACCAAAGAACGATTATCCAAAAACAAAACCCGCCTCAGTCAATCTGGCGGGTTCATAAAAGCAAAACAAATTAAAGACTTATTCGAGTTTCCAAACGAAATCGACTTTAGCCCATAACTGATCGGCCTTACCATCTTTAGTGCCTGGTTTAAATTTACATAAGCTTAATGCTGACAATGCCGCTTTGTCCAAGCTTTTTGACCCACTAGATTTCTCGACTTTTGAATCAACCACCTTGCCGTCAGGAGACACCAAAAAACCCATCGTGACGGTACCTGTTTCTTCGTTCATCAAAGCAGCTTTAGGATACTTAGGTTGCTCGCATGATTTTGGGTCCATGACAGGCGCAACGTCAGCAGCGAAACCAAGATTTGAAACTGCTAATAATAAACCGGATGTGATTACGGATAATTTAACGTTCATAAGCCAACTCTTTTAATTAATTAGTAAAAAACCGAATCAAACAAATTCAAAAAATTAAACCAACTCAAACTAATTCAAAATTTCCAAACAAAATCAACTTTGACCCACATTTGTTCCACTTTACCATCTTTTGTGCCGGGCTTAAATTTACACAAACTAAACGCAGAGATCGCGGCTTTATCCAAGCTTTTTGAACCACTCGAGGTGTCGACTTTAGAGTCGAGGACCTTACCATCAGCACCGATCAAAAATGCCATTGTAACAGTTCCAGTCTCTTCATTAATTAAAGAGGCTTTTGGGTACTTAGGTGTCTCACAAGACTTATTATCTAAAACGGGACTCACCACCGCTGCGTTGGCAGGCCCATTCAAAACAATACCAAATAACGCTAAACTCAAAACGAACATCGATCGCATAATGGTTACCTCATGGTTGATTAATGACCTTAGCTACCCAATCAGCTGAGTATTAAAACTCTTCCCAATCATCCTCACTTGGTTTGGATTGCGTGGCTTTTTTCGGTGCTGGTTTGGCGGCTGGCAAAGACTTTACCGTAGCTTTCGGCTTGGCCTTCGGCGCGGCGACAGGCTCCACACGACGCGGTGCTGCTGGTGCCGGACGATTCGCAAACGCGGTTTCTGCTGCACTCAATTTAAAGATACTCACCACTTTCGCCAACTCACCAGCTTGGTCCTGTAAGCTTTGGGCAGCAGCAGCGGCTTCTTCAACCAAAGCAGCATTCTGTTGCGTCATACCATCCATCTCAATAATGGCTAAGTTAACCGCTTCGATGCCTGAGCTTTGTTCCTGACTTGCTGCACTAATTTCAGCAATAATATCGGTCACGTGACGCACACTAGAGACAACCTCATCTATCGTAGCGCCTGCCTGACCGACTAACTTACTACCGATTTCTACTTTTTCAACAGAATCGCCAATCAAGGTTTTAATTTCCTTGGCAGCTGCCGCACTACGCTGCGCCAAACTACGGACTTCAGAAGCAACCACAGCAAATCCACGACCTTGCTCACCTGCACGTGCAGCCTCTACTGCCGCATTCAACGCCAAAATATTGGTTTGGAAAGCAATGCCATCGATCACGCTGATAATATCGACAATTTTCTTAGCTGATTCATTAATAGAACTCATGGTATCAACGACTTCGGCAACCACTTCACCACCTTGGCGCGCGACATCGGACGCTGAAGCTGCTAATTTATTTGCTTCACGCGCATTGTCTGCATTTTGCTTAACGGTCGTCGTCAATTCCTTCATTGAGGCGGTTGTTTTTTCCAGCGAACTAGCCTGCTGTTCTGTGCGAGAGGACAAATCCAGATTGCCCGTTGCAATTTCGCGAGATGCTGTCGCTATCGTATCAGTGCCAACGCGTACTTGACCAACGATATTCACCAAGCTATCACGCATAGTCTTCATTTCGGCAACCAAGCTATCTGTATCACCATTCTTGGTATCAATAATTCCGGATAAATCACCTGCCGCAATTTGACTGGCAATATCTGCAGCATAATCTGGTTCGCCACCCAATTGCTTCAACAGACTACGAGTGATAATTACGGCTGCAATCACACCCAAAACCACCGCCAAAGTACCCAACAACAAAAGCAAGTTACGCGCGCTACTAAATGCAGAACGCGCTTCCTCTGCGACTAAGGCATTTTGTTTATCCTCAGTCACCACCAATTCATCCAACACTTTTAGCCATTCGTCTTGAATCGGACGCACTTTCTTAATCAGGGCGATCGTTGCACCTTCTGGATTATTAGCCAACCCTAATTCTTTAGCCATCGTCGGTAATGGCGCAGCGGCCTTCTCTCTTTCTTTCAACTTGGTCAGCAGGGTACGCTCTTCGGATGACGAAGTTGTCTCGTTTTTTAGCATATCCGCTAATTTTGCTTCTTTCTCGCCATAGCTTTTCGATTGCTCATCGATCTTTTTCAGATCTTTGGCCATGTCATCGATATCCGTCAATAACGTCAAATTGCGCAACGACACCTGGCGATCGTAAACAATAGCGCGCATATCGATAATCAATCGGCTTTTCACATTGCTTACATTCACAATGTCTTCAAGTCGGTCTTGAATTAATGACATTCTTGAAATACCCAAGGTCGTAACCGCAATTAGTAAGACTAAAACGAGTGCGAAACCGAGCCCGAGGCGCTTACCCACTTTCATTGTAGTTAAGTTCATGTTTATCCAGCCAAATAATGATTTAAATTTCTCAAAGTACGAAAACGTCTAAAATTTCAACGTTTGAAACTTGAGGCTTGTAGCAATATTTATTGACAGCAATACAGAAAATTAGTTCTTGCTCCAAAAATTGAAAGCCTGCGATCTATTTTACGAGTCTAACTGCTCGCTTAGAATATACTCCATTTTTGCCCAAAGGTAAGGCTTCACGTGGTAAAAAACCACCGCATTTTCGCTGCAGGAAAGAAATATTTTGCGAAATAAAATTTCCTCATGGCAATTTTGCAAGTTACTTGTGGTCTAATCATATTTCTGGAATAGAAACAGAATTAAAAATTCTTTCCATTCAAATTTATTGTCGCCATCACGTAAACTGTTGACCTTGCATTCCACGTAACATTTCTTGTACTAAGCGAGGATCATAGGTGCGTAAAATCTTCTTGGCGATAGGTTCTAACTGAGCGATATTAGAATTAAGAATTTCTTGTTTAATTTCTGGCAATAAAGCTGACGGCATAGATAACTCGCGAAAACCCATCGCAATCAACAATCTGGTGAGCTTGATATCGCCCGCCATACCACCACAAATCGCCACTGGAATATTAGCCTTGTTAGCGGCGCTGACCGTCATATCAAGTAATTGTAAAATGGCAGGATGCGTATCATTGTACAAATGAGCCACTTCATGATCCGCCCTATCAATTGCTAGAGTGTATTGAATCAGATCATTCGTACCAATCGATAAAAAATCGAGCCGTTTAACAAACATCGGCAAACTCAATGCGGCGGCGGGAATTTCTATCATCGCGCCAACCGGAACTGCATCATCAAAGGCAATCCCCTCCGCGCGCAGCTCGTCCTTGGCCTGTTGTATCATCGCTAAAGACTGATCAATTTCAAAAGCATGCGCAATCATAGGAATCAAAATATGCACGCTACCAAATGCTGACGCTCGCAATATCGCGCGCAGTTGTGTCAGAAAAATTTGCGGCTCTTTTAGGCAATAGCGTATGGCGCGCAAACCTAATGCTGGATTCAAAATATTATGATCGTTGTGATCTAAGGGTTTATCCGCACCAACGTCCAGAGTACGTATCGTGACGGGCTTGCCCTTCATCGTTTGGACTGCTTGTCGATAGGCGAGAAATTGCTCTTCCTCGCTTGGCAACTGGGTTTCAACGCCAGTACGTCCCATGAACAAAAACTCGGAACGAAACAAACCTACACCACTGGCACCTGACTCCATTGCCGCATGTGCATCTTCAGGTAATTCAATGTTGGCCAACAAGCTAACTTCGATCCCATCGAGACTAACAGCGGGTGTCTTTTTTAGTTTATGCAGTTTTTTTCTGGCTTTTAGCAAAGCCGCTTGGCGATCACGATATTGTGCAATCACCAATGGTGAAGGGGCAACGATCACCACCCCTGCATCACTATCAATAATTAGCCAATCATCCTGAACGATCAGGTGTGAGGCATTACCCAAGCCAACCACTGCTGGAATACCCAAACTGCGAGAAACGATCGCCGTGTGTGAATTGGGTCCCCCCTCATCCGTCACGAAACCAGTAAAAGCAACATCCCGAAATTGCATCATATCGGCAGGCGATATGTCTTTTGCCACCACGATCATGTTGGCGTTACGTTCATCCACACCGATGACGTGTGGCAATTGGTCCGCGGTACCGGTCAATACCTTCAAAACCCGTTCTGCTACCTGTTGGATATCTGCTTTACGTTCACGTAGATACTCGTCTTCAATTTCGTCAAATTGCGCCGACAGCACGTCAACCTGAGTCACCAAGGCCCATTCGGCGTTGTAATGACGGGTACGGATAATATCTAAAGGTGCTTCCGACACCATAGGGTCGGACAAAATCAAGGCATGGACATCGAGAAATGCGCCAAGCTCAGTCGGGGCATCTGTGGGCAAATCAGACCAAATCGTTTGCAATTCGAGCTGCACTTGTGCGATCGCTTTTTGCAAACGCACGACCTCAGCTTCGACTTGTTCCTGCGCTACCAGATAATGTTTCACGTCCATCGCAGCGGGACGTAACAGATGAGCGCGGCCTATAGTAATACCGCGCGAAACAGGGATGCCTTGTAAAGTAAAAGATGCCACTTAGTCTCCCATTTTTATGTCGCTAACCGCTGCGCCTTTTTTGGACAACTTATTTTGTACGACTTATTCTGCGCTTCTTATTCTGCGCTACTGATTTTTTTATTTCTTCTTTTTTACTACTTCGGTCAGTCTACGGATGAGGCTGAGTAATTGCCAACTACTTGCTTTGAAGGCGTTTTTGCGCTTTCAAGTACGCAGCCACATTCAAACAGAGGAACTATTCTCCCTCACCAAACCGATCATTAATCAGCGCGGCAATCGCATCAAAACAGGCTTGCTCATCTTCACCATTGGTTTCCAACAAAATCTTACTGCCTTTACCAGCGGCCAACATCATGACACCCATGATGGACTTTCCGTTAACGCGACGATTATTCCGCGTGAGCCAAACTTCACTTTTAAACTTGCCTCCCAATTGCGTCAATTTCGCCGAAGCACGCGCATGTAAGCCGAGTTTGTTAATAATTTCAATTTCTTGCTGAATCATGTCGTATTCACTTTAAGTCTAAATTAAAAAAGAGCACTAAAAGGAGATATTAACTTTCAGCGATCCGAATTCGATTTTCTACTCGCATGGCACCATTCTGGCCGCCTGCCAAAGCCATTTCTACCACCACATCCAAAGCATCCTGACGGTAAGTAATAGCGCGCAATAACATGGGCAAGCTAATACCAGCGATTACCGCCACTTGGCTTGGTTCGCCAAGCTGACGACAACAATTGGAAGGTGTCCCACCAAGAATATCCGTCATAATCAAAACGCCAGAGCCATCATCAAGGCGATGTACTGCCTCTCGCGCCAAACGATTTACTTCATCCACATTTTGATCGGCCACTATATCAATCGCCTCAAGATGCTCAGGCTTACCACGAAATACATGCGCAGCAGCCTGCAAAAAAGCAGATCCTAGCGGTGCATGCGTCATTAAAAGTAAGCCTACCATTCCATTATCCCAAACATAGCCAAATATATAACCAAATTACAAAATACTTACCGATACGACCTATGTCAGATACATACGGAAAAGCAACAATCATGCCTCAAACCAGCTTCCATCTGCACTCAAGCAGAAACACGTTTTTCCAAGGCATCGATAAACATACCAGCGACGTTAAAGCCGGTTTGTTGAAATATCTCCTGAAAACAAGTCGGGCTCGTGACATTGACCTCAGTCAAACAAGATCCAATCACATCTAATCCTACCAGTAACAAGCCACGTTCGGATAGTTGTGGCGCTAGGCTTTCCGCAATTTCTCGGTCACTGGCCGATAATTCTTGGGCAACACCAATACCACCAGCGGCCAAATTACCGCGCACTTCTCCGTTTTGTGGAATTCGTGCCAAGGCAAATGGCACTACCGCGCCGTCAATCAATAAAATGCGTTTATCACCTTGCACAATGTCGGGGATATATTTTTGCACCATAATGGTACGTGTCTGATTATTGGTCAGGGTTTCAATCACGGAACCTAGATTCATACCATCTTCACGAATCCGAAAAATCCCAGCGCCGCCCATGCCATCCAAAGGCTTTAAAATAATGTCGCGATGCGTGGCGAAAAAAGTACGTATCCTTTGTTCATCACGCGTTACCAAAGTTGGCGTTGTGTATTGCGGGAACTGGGCAATACTTAATTTCTCATTATGATCTCGAATAGCCGATGGCTTATTAAATACTTTTGCCCCCTGACGTTCAGCCAAATCCAATAAATAGGTAGCGTAGATATACTCCATATCGAATGGCGGGTCTTTACGCTGCAAGACGGCATCGAATTCTTGCAAGCCTAGATCTTGTGGCTCACTCAATTGATACCAGTCATTTGCATCGCCGGTTAATTTAATTTCTTGCACTGCGGCTCGTACAACGCCGCTTTCCAAAACCATATCCGATGGGCCAAAAGCGAAGAGTCGATGGCCACGTCCCGCGGCCTCGACCATCATGGCGTAAGTTGAATCTTTATAAGTTTTAAACTGCGCTAAGGGATCGGTAAGAAAAGCAATTTTCATCATTTATCCAGGGCAAAAATAAGGTGAGAGTGGGCTGATAGTTAACTAATAGTCAGCCCATTGTTAGCTGGTTGTTAGCTGGTTGTGCGCACACAATAAGCTAATAAATCTCAGGGTTAGGATCTGTCTTTTCCAACTCTAAAGACGCGGCTAACAAAGCCAAACGAGCCACGACACCATACATGTAAAACCGATTCGGTGCTGCGGTGCCCGGTTTGGCTCGCATGTCAGGAACGGCATGTTGCTGAGCAAAAGCGAGCGGCACAAACTCCATACCCGGCGCATTTAAATTTTCATCAACACCACGATCTTGATGCACACGATAAAACCCGCCCACCACATAGCGATCTATCATATACACGACAGGCTCAGCGACACTTTCTTCAATCTGTTCAAAGGTGTACACACCTTCTTGCACAATATAATCGTGGACTTCGCGACCATCTTTGACCACGGTCATTTTATTGCGTTGTTTAGAATTTAAATCACGCACTTCGCGCGAATCCCTTACCGTCATGATGCCCATGCCACAGGTGCCGGCATCGGCTTTCACGATCACAAAAGGTTTATCTTTAATGCCATATTCTTTGTACTTCTTACGAATCTTGGCAAGAATGGTATCGACGGTTGCCATCAAGGTATCCAGACCAGTACCCGCTTCAAAATCCACCCCACTGCATTTGGCAAAAAATGGATTAATCAACCAAGGATCAATATCCACCATTTTGGCGAATTTTTTCACTACGTCATCGTAGCTAGAAAAATGATTGGTTTTACGGCGCTTGGCCCAGCCCGCGTGCAGCGGTGGCAACAAAGTCTGTTCGTGAATGTTTTCTAAAATACTAGGAATATGAGTAGACAAATCGTTGTTCAACAAAATGGTGCAAGGATCAAAATTCTTTAGTCCCAGACGACGCCCATTAGCAGAACGTTGTAAAGGTTCAAGCAACAAACTACCACCGTCCGGCAAGGCAATTTCAGTCTCTTGCTGACAATTTTCGTCGAGATTACCAAGCCTAACATTCAAGCCAGTCTGGCGATAAATCTGCATCTGACGTGCGATGTTTTGCCAGTAAGAGACATTACAAGGGCGGCCTTCGGGTATCAAAAGTAAATTGCGAGCGTCGGGACAATATTTTTCTATCGCTGCCATGGATGCCTGCACCGCCAATGGCAGCATCTCAGAACCTAAATGGTTAAAACCACCAGGAAATAAATTGGTATCCACCGGTGCCAATTTGAAACCCGAATTGCGCATATCGACGGAACAATAAAACGGCGGCGTATGCTCCTGCCATTCCAGACGGAACCAGCGTTCTATTGACGGTGTCGCCTCTAAAATCTTTTTTTCAAAATCAAGCAAAGGGCCATTCAGAGCGGTAGCGAGGTGAGGAACCATAATAAACTTTAGTAACCTATAGATACAAACAGACGAAAAAGTAAGCGCAGCAAACAATAATATGACGCAAATACGCTAAGTAATCTTTACAGCTTGGGGCTAATCCACCATTCTCAAGGCATCAAAGCCTTGCGAGTTATAAGTGAATTAATGGTTTCATAAGTAGAACTTATGCAGTATCGACACGGTTGCATCCCGACTAGCCCAACAACGCATTGTACTGTCTTCAGCACCACATTTAAGTTTAAGAAGATTTCGCCAACAAATCAAAATGCTCGACAATTGGCGGTGCAGCAAAAAAAGAGCCCACAATACCGCGCCATTCAGCGAAAGCAGGTGATTGACGAAAATCGATGGTGTGATTTTCTAAAGTATCCCAGAAAATCATCAGCACATAGCGTTCGGGAGACTCTATACCTTTATTCACCTTAAAACCGCAAAACCCTTTGGCGTGACTGATGACTTCATGCAAACCTCGCACGATAGCCTCGTCGAAGGCCGCTTGTTGCCCTTTATGTATCTGTATATCTGCCAATTCTAAAATCATTTTATTTTGTCCTTTCCATTCACTCACAAAAAATCACACCAGGCCACGCTCACTTAATTCCTTCTTCACATAAGAATAAAACACGGGAGCGGCGACCACGCCAGGTAAGCCAAACAGCGTTTCCATGACCAAAATCGCGACTAATAATTCCCAAGCTTTAGCATTCACCTGCGACCCAATAATTCTGGCATTCAAAAAATATTCTAATTTGTGAATAATCACCATAAAAGCCAAAGAAATCGCCGCCATTTGCAAAGAATACGACAGACTAACAATCACGATTACCGTATTTGAAATAATATTTCCCACCACCGGGATCAGACCCGCAATAAAAGTCACTGCGATCATGCTTTTCACTAAAGGTAAATGCACGCCAGCGAGTGGCAAAATCACCGCTAAAAAAATGCCCGTAAACACCGTATTGATCAAAGAAATTCGCACCTGCGCAAACACAACGCGATGAAACATATCTGCCAAAATCGCGACTCTTTGCTGCAAGGCGGCGGCAAAAGGTCGGTAATGCTGCACACTAGTTGCGTCCTGCAAAGCCACCATACTACCAATAATCATCCCCAGTAATAAATGCACAATCAAATGCCCTGCCTCTTGCCCCACTATCTTCGCTTCACCAGCGTGTTCGCGCAAAGCCTCCGTTAAGATACGCTTCAGTGACTCAACATCCTCAGGCAAATAAGTCGTCACCCACACAGGCAACTGTCGACGCGAAGACTCAATCAAATCGGCCAGTTTCTGTAGCAAAGCTTGCAGATTTCCAGCATCACTGCGCAAAAATGCCACCACGCCCCAAATACCCAGACTGATCGCGAAGATAAACGTGACCGACAAAAAAACCACCGCAATCATGCGTGCCTGCTGATTACTAAATTTGCGCTGTATGGTGGGAACTAACAACCGGACTAGTGAATATAAAAGTAACCCTGAAAATAGGGCGACTAACAAACCCACTTTTAAGACTAAAAATAAAGCCAAGGCTGCACAAGCATAAGAAGCAAGGACTGGCATAGAGATTCGATGGAGAGTAGTCATTATTATCCTAGGTGATGGAAGTACACAACGCCACTATAGATGGAGCCTTACTACAAAATCAACAGAAAGACTGTAGCGATGACTTATGTGGCTGCAGCTTCATGAGCCTTTTTATGCGAAACAGCCTACTTGTTTTATGCTAGCTATGGAGTACGAAATAGGTAGGATAGCGATAAATATAGGTTGTTTCATTTTAACCAGTAGCACACTGTTAGCCAGAGAAAATGCTCATTTTCTCAACTCAAAGAGGTTTAAAAATACTAGGTTTATAGTATGATCGTAAGTCTTCGCAAGATATTCATCTCCCTCAAATTCAATCACTTCTGATAGAAAATATCCGGCTATAAGCCTATGAAAAAATCATTACAACGGTATGTTTTATTGATATGGATTGCCCTAATTTTGGTATTAGGTTTCGTCGCAGTTCTAGCGACTAGCTATATTGTTTCAAAACAGACTTTACAACGCGGCCTATCTGAAAACACCTTACCAATTACAGGTGACAACGTCTATTCTGAGATTCAAAAAGATATCTTACGTCCGGTATTTGTCTCCGCCCAAATGGCGCATGATACCTTTGTCAAAGATTGGATTATCAATGGAGAAGAAGACCAGCAACAAATTACCAAGTATCTCAAAGAAATCAAAACAAAAAATCAGGCGATTTCCAGTTTCTTGGTCAGCGACCTGACCAAAAATTATTATTATGGCGACGGGCTGCTCAAGACCGTCACGGAAAAAGAGCCTCGTGATCAGTGGTTTTTTCGAGTAAAGAATTTAAAGTCAGATTACGAAACCAATGTAGATGCAGATCTGGCTAACCGCGATAGCATTACGATTTTTACCAATTATCGCGTACTCGATTACAGCGGTAAATTCATAGGTGCAGTTGGTATTGGGCTTACGCTCGACACTATGAAACATCTGATTGATAGCTATCAAACTCGCTTCCAAAGAACTATTTATTTTGTTGATAAAAAAGGCAATGTGGTATTAGCTGGAAGTGCGTTCAAACAAAAGAAAGGGAATATCAATCAAATTCCCGGACTCAATCAAATCAGCAAACAAGTATTAAATAATACAAAAAATGAGTCCTTGCATTTGGAATACAGCAACGATAGTGATAACGTGTTTGTTAACTCACGCTTCTTACCCGAATTAGGTTGGCACCTACTGGTCGAACAAGATCTGGCCGGCGAACTTCAGCCCTTACACAAACTACTAATCGTCAATGCATCCATAGGTTTTGGCATCACACTGGCAGTCATCTTAATCGTCTTATTTTCTGTACGTCGCTATCAAAAACGTATAGAAAAATCAGCTGCAACCGACTCCTTAACGAAGCTACTCAATCGACAAGCTTTCGACTTTGTATTTCAGCAAGCGATACTCGATAGTGAACGCTCACGCCAACCACTCTGCGTCGCGTTGATGGATATTGATCATTTCAAGAAAATCAATGATAAACACGGTCATTTAATTGGTGACCATGTCTTACGTGAAATTGCAGCAATCGCCAAACGATCTTTACGCGAAAGCGATGTGATCTGCCGTTGGGGTGGAGAAGAATTCTTATTATTGTTAAAAAACTGTACTTTGGAAAAAGCTACTTCGATAGCGGAAAATCTCCGTAACACAATCGCCGCGAACGATTTTTCACGTACCACTGATCTAGCCAAATCTAAGCTGTCTTTAACGGTGAGTATGGGCGTTGCCGAATGCAAGTTGCACGAGAGCGAAGATAGTGTTTTTGAACGTGCCGATGTGGCTTTATATCAAGCCAAAGAAAGCGGACGCAATAGCGTGTATTTTTCCGAGTAAGGGAAGAACATCCGAAAGTAAAAAAATGCACGGACAAGTACTTATCCGTGCATTTTTTAGGTGCTTTTGTCAAATTTCATGGGTAGATATTTTTACTGTTTTTCGCTACCCATTTTCCTAGCTAAATCTAAGGTTGGCGCGATAAAAGCTTGATACACTGCGCCGCGCTCAGCATCCCAAGCCGCAACTACGCCGTGTTGACGCGCTACTGTTTTCATGTCACCGCGCTTAATTGGCCCAGTCAATGCCGATGCCGCACCTAGACTAAAAACATTCTCTAGACTTTTCCCCGCGAGTGCCTGTGCCATCTTATGCGCTGATTCGACCGGCACACCGGCAGCACAATAAGCATCAATAGCAATGTCCATCAGAGTGACTAAATAGTTACTGGCGAATACTGAGGCTGCGTGATACAACATTTTTGAATCAGGGTTAATTTTTAAGAGTCGAGCGCCAATACCGACAAAAGCCGGCTCTAAAATTTGCAAAGCTTGAGCACTGCCTTCAATGCTACATATACTGTTTGCAAAATCTCTGACTACCGACTCTGGATCAGCAAAACTACGCACCGGATGCACACTGCCAAGCTGAATGTTTAATTGCTTTAAAGCGGGAACTTGAGTCAATAAGTCGGCGGAGGATTGTGATCCGCTGCAATGAAAAAGCACCCCATTCGAGGCTAAACCTTTAGCGTTAACAAGTGCTAAAGTTATCTCCGCTAATTGATCGTCGGGAACTGCGAGCAAGGTGATATCGCAAGGTTTTATATGTGCAAGTTGAGTAACGCCGATACCTGCGCCTATCCACTTAAGCACCGCCAAATTGGTCTCTGCACTTCGCGTATATACCTGCGCAATTTCAAAAATTTGCTTATCAAAAAACAAGCGCGCTAGGCTTTTCCCAACGCGCCCAGCGCCGATAATATTAATTTTCTGCATAATTTTCGACTTCAAATGGCTAAGATTTTACTCGCCTTTGGCAGAGCCGAGATTCTCAGCCTAGCGTGATTCTTTGATTATGCGACCCGAGCTTTTTTGTAATGGCCGAGCATTCATAGGATAGAGGCGCGCGAAAATGGCGAGTTGTTCAGCCGAGATGCCAATCGGCTCTTTCATCACTAGCCACAACACACCTTCACTACAAGGCGGAGTAGTTAAGGAGCCCATGTAGGTATAGTAATCACGACGTGCAGGAATTAGCTCTCCAAGATCAATATTACTCAATGCTTTGGTAGCCTCATGCTTTTCTAATGGTAAATTATTCCACACCTGTTGAATAATCTTATTCGACTCTCCAACTTCCATCAGGATTGCCAATACGGCTAGCTTACCATCACGATCTTTGTGGACCAAATGGGCAACCATCTCCGCCCCTTTGCCATTAATGCGTTCTTCTGATGGACGATGAAAATGCATTTGTTGCATCTCATAGGTCTTACCTGACACATTCAAATAATTACCTGCACTAGGCGTTAGCTGTATGGTGTGACCATTATCTAAAACAGAAAACTGTACCGATTTGTAATCGAAATTTATGCTGTCTAAATCTAGCTTAATACCGTCGCGGATATCGATCGGTGATTGACGTTCTCCCAGATCACATTTTGAATTAGCTGTGCTAAGTTTTCCCCAGCTTAAGGGACCTGTTTCACCTTCATAAGACCAGTGAGCAGCGTCAATTGGGTGCGTTGATTTTTTTGTTTTATCGGATGTACTTGAAGCCGCTCGTCCTGGAATGGTGTAAGGACGAACATAGGGACGATTGACTGGTTTAGAGACGTCTTCTTTTTCTTTGCGAATGGCGGCAAGGCGTTCTGCTATCTTTAGTGCTAGCTCATCAGCCGCTTGCGCTTCTTTTTGACGACTCAATTCACCTGATTTTGTTTCCCGGCTATTTTTTAACTCTTTTATAGGTTTAAGCTCGTCTTTCGACTGCGTTGATGCCTCTTCTTTAGCGGATGCTGGTTTAACCAGTTTGGTAACAGGATCATTGGCTTGTGCGTTTACGTTGAACAACACAAGACTTAAGAGAATGAGGCGTGCTCGCATGATAGACATCCATTAAGTATTATGTGCTTTACGGCAATTCTCCAATGAAACTTGAATGGTTTTCAAAAATCACGCTTTCGTCTTGATATTGTTTTACTTTCCAACAGCTTGTTTTCGCTCTTGAAGCAAGTGCCAAATTTGGAGTTTTCTTGCATTATTAGCTTTACTCCATACAATAATTTCATCCAAGGTTCGCAGGCAACCATGACACAAATCCGTTTCTGGATTGATTTTACAAGCTTTGATGCAGGGTGAGGGGACATCTTCTTCAGTAACAACTTGGTATGGAAAATTTGATGATTCTGATGTGGGCACGTCACTATTTCCTTTGTTTATTTTATCGTCGATATCTTGCTTTTAGTAGTTTGCTAGTTAGATGTTCTCGATATCATTCTTTTAACCAAGCAATCGCACCTTGTCCCGCCGCAACGCCAGTCGCAAAACATGCGGTCAATAAGTAGCCCCCAGTTGGGGCATCCCAGTTTAACATTTCACCAGCACAAAAATGCCCTGGTTTCTTTTTCAACATAAACCGTTCATCCAGTTCACTCCACTGCAAACCTCCTGCACTACTTATCGCCTCTTCTATCGGGCGCGCACGCAGTAATTTTATTGGTAGTGCTTTTAACGCGAGTGCGAGTTGGTCAGTATCCTGAATTTGCTCTGGTCGCAAACATTCGTGAATGAGCGCCGTATGAATTGCATGCAGTCCCAATTTGCTCCTTAAATGACTAGAAAGTGAACGTGAACCGCGCGGCATACTTAGTTCTTTTTGCACCCTCGACAAATCTCGCCCTGGTAGAAGATCAATCTGCAACTCACAGTACCCAGCCAGCTCGATTTGTCTGCGAATTGTTGCTGAGAGGGCGTAAATCAAACTACCTTCAACACCTGTATCGGTAATCACAAATTGCCCTTGACGTTTACTTCCAATTCCACTGCTACTCACAACTGACGCACAAACTGAAGTTAAAGGCCTTCCCGCGAAATGTTGTTTAAAGTAGTCAGACCACGCAAGTTCAAATCCGCAATTACTCGCCGTCAGAGGTTCCACTGTCAGGTTTTGTGCTTGAAATGGGCTAAGCCAAGCGCCATCAGATCCCAGCCGTGGCCAACTCGCACCGCCAAAGGCATAAATACATGCATCTGCATGAACTATTTTTGCCCCCTCAGACGTTTGAAAAATATGCCCCTCTTCCGTCCATCCCTGCCATTTATGTCGCATAAAGAAATTCACCCCAGAGACTCGCAGGCGATGTAACCAGGCACGCAATAATGGCGCGGCTTTCATATCGACAGGAAATACTCTTTTTGAACTCCCAACAAAAGTAGCAACACCTAAACTAGATGCCCAATCACAAATGGCCTGAGCTGGAAACGCATCAAGTGCGGCGCGTAGTTGTAAAGAGCTATTACTATAACGTTCGAGTAAATCCGAATGCGCTTCTGCGTGGGTAAGGTTCATCCCACTTTTACCAGCCAATAGAAATTTCCGCCCAACGGAAGGCATTGCATCGTAAACATCAACAGCGAAACCCGCGTCAACTGCCCGCTCTGCCGCCATTAATCCAGCAGGACCTGCACCGATTACGATAATTTTTTTCAGACTTGTACTGGTCATGTAGTGGAGACTCAAACAAATAGGCTAATAGATGCGTTATTGTAGGGCAGATTTTCTGCGTAAAAGTCTTGAATATGGTTGCAAGACAATGATGTACTTAACGTTTAACGCTTAATAAGCTATTAAGAATGTGAGTTCACATTAAACAAGGCGTCAAATACATGTAACAAAGTTGTTTTTAGGTTGTATAAAAAGCAAAAGCCCCAAGTTCAGAGGAACTTGGGGCGATGCGGAATAAAAGCCTGACGATGACCTACTTTCACACTGGTTGCAGCACTATCATCGGCGCAAAGTCGTTTCACGGTCCTGTTC
>NZ_JBHLXJ010000030.1:0-17219 GCF_042432465.1 Affinundibacterium danionis
ATCGTTTCTTACTACTCGATTTAAACCTCAGGAAAATCAACGCTTTACCGCCTGCACTTCTCTTATTTCACACCCGCATTTCTGCGGGAGGCGAACTATAGCAAGCCTTACTCAGATTTGGCAAGCCCTATTTCGCCATATTGAATAAATCGTTTCAAATTTACTCATCCAAAAAGAAAAACGTTCCACAATGGGAGCGTTTTTTTCGTATTAACTCGCCAATATCTACAGGCGCCCAAAAATCATCTTGCTGCTTCTACCGCATCGGCGGATTTTAATAGGGACTGAACTGCACGCTCAAACAAAGGTTCCGTTTCCAAAAACTTCACCCGTCCGTGGGCAATCATACGACGAAACATTCTCACACTCACCATCGAGGGTTGCTCTTGCCCATCTAAGGTAAGGATTAAATTGGTTAATGCGGGATCAACCCAATTTAACTTACCTTGACCAGGCTCACCTCCTAGATTGATTTCAACCGCAACACCTATTTTTAATTGCTCCATCACGACATCAATACTATTGTCTGCCGCTTTTTTCTCTTCTTCAGGACTTTCTTTTGGTAATTCATGAACATACACTTGATCCAATAACTGAACCTGAATATCCAATTCTTTAATTGCATTATCCAAGAATTTCTTTACATCGGAGCTTTCCGTTTTATTCAGCGCCGCAAAGTTCTCTAAATCAGGATCAACAAAGAAGTTATTAAAGTGATGATGTATCGCCGACAGGGATGCTTGCTTCTGAACGGTTGCCGAGTGATTCAGTCGCATAGATTTGGTATGCGCATCCACTAACCAATTCAGAATACCCTCTTGCTGTGCTGAATGCAGTTGTATGCTAGCCATTCCTTCCTTCAAAGTGGAAAGAATTATCGGCAATAACGCTAAAAGCTGAGAGCGCTCTTCCTCATTTGATTTAGGAATAATGCTCCACAAAAGATCAGGAACCAACAAACGGAATCGATGTGCTCGTTTAATATCGTCACGATCGGCAAGCTCTAATGCATAAACCCAAATCGTTTCAAAGAAAGTCTGAAGATAAGGGTCGATAGTCAAGCCTAGAAGCGCTTCATGCAATTGCGCGGAAGTATGTGCAAAACGTAAAGTTCTATTCCGCGCATTCTCTGCACCTTCAATCGCATTTTCAGTTTTCTTATCACTGGCGCGCAATTCTTTCGCGATAAACGCATCTAACTCATCTAGCATGCGTGAGAAAATCTGCGGATTTTCACTTTCGTCATGCAGTAAAGTTTCGACAATACGGCAAATTTCCTTAGTGATTTCAATGCCACTAGGATCGACTTGCTTCAAACCCAGAGATATGGAGCCAATGCGATTGACTAGCAATCTGGCCGGATGTCCTTTTTGCGTTAGCAGGGTATTATCTTTGAGTGCTAGCTTGAGCACCAAAAATTGCAATCGTCCCAACTGGGCACGAATCTCCGCCGGTACTTGCGTATCTCGCAGAATAAACTCAAACAACATCGCGACGATATCTATCGTCATTTTTTCGTCAATGTTGGATGTCTGTTCGTTTAAGGCACTGCGCTGCTCTAGAATCAGGTTCCGTAAACCACCGCTACCGTCGAACATGTCCGGACCAGAAGGTGTATGCGTCTTTTGAAAACCCTGTATTGATTTATTTAGGGCGCCAAATGCACCAGAGGCATTCGTTTGCAGTTGAGCACTATCATTAACCACCTTAGCATCAGCTTGATGCCCATGCTCTTCAATTGTTCCAACTTGAGCGGCACCACCGGCAGATAAAGATCTCCCATAACCATCCGCATTATTTACCTTGATCTGCTCACCAGTTTGTAATTCGGTCGACATGAGCAGAGCGCCACTGACTTGCGATTGTCCAAAAAATTTCCGGATTGCTTGGCCGACAGCCTCGCCGCTGCGCGCCCAAGAAAACGTGCTACTGGAGCTATCCATACGATTCGCCACAGTTGAGTCGGGATTGCTAGGATCTAGGCCACCAGCATGCGGATGAATAGAAGCATCGAAGTCATCATAATCTGAAGAAGTAGTAGCTAAACCATTATCAGTCGAGGCAAGCTCTTCTTGCCTCCCAACCAATTTAGCCGCACGCGACATGGCAGAACTAAAGAATTGTTCAATTTGGCTTACTTTTGGCTTTTGTGGCCGTATAGCCTGCCTCGATTGTGCAGAACGCGACGAACTGTGGGGATTGCTATGCGATTCTTGCGCGGAGTTATCTCCTTCATCCTCTGTCGCCTCAGTATCAGGTGGCGTTGTTACATGCTCCCCATGATTCGGGACCGGAGTCGGAGACTTACGAATTTTTAGCTGCAACTGGGCGGCGATCCCATTTTGTGCCAAATAATTATTAACCGTCGTATAAATCGCTGGAACAAAGGACAGGAAGTTATCGCAAAACCGCTCAATCAAAATGTCGGTCAAATTCGGATTAACATCTAAATTCTCTATCGTTGACGAAATACAACGTGAAAATAGATAAGGGCGAAATGGATTTTCGCGCTCATTGGTAACTTCTTGGTCAAACAAAATTGCAACACGAATATTTAAGTCGCGCAATTGCTCCTCAGCTTCGCGACGAAAACGGCTAGTTACTTCTTCAATCCGCAAGCCGCCCTCAAATGCGGTTGGATCAATCAAGGTCAGTGACTCAGTATTGAAATTAGCGCTAGGGCGATAGGTGCTATACGTCGTTTTAAAACTGCGTGCCAGCAAATGCTCCATAGTATTGGTCATCTGCTGAATAATGCCATTGCCTTGCTCGACCAAGACAGTACGGGCATCCAAAAACCGACCTTGCTCCAAAGAGGAGTAGGTGTCATCCGCTTTCACAAAAAAATCTTCGATGCAGCGCGGCACAGTACGTTGCATGCTTTCGGTAAAGCTGCGCATAAATTCTGCACGTGCACTATTTAGTAAAGCACTATGATCCATACATCCTCTGTTTGAGCGACCCGCCCTTCAATTTCCATGCTAATCAACCGTCTAGACAGATTGCGAATTGATTAGGCTGTTTTCTTCTTTCGGGCGGCCACTTTCTTCACACCCGCTTCTATTACTGGCTCTGCTTTTGCCTTAGGCGCCGATTTTGCTGCGGGCTTCGCTTTACGCTCCTCAAACTCAAAACTAGTTTTACCGTCTTTACCTCTCACCAAAAAGGCCTTAAACGGACGACGGGTTCTCTGTGAAATAAACCCCGGTAGCAAATCAGTCTTGCCTTCGACTAGTAGTTTTCGCATCTGTTCTGGCAAGATTTCTTGCTGCAAAATAATACGACCACTTCTAAAATCACAAGCCTTAGGTTTGGCTACTGATTTTTCACACACATAAGCCAAGCCAAGTTCGTAAACATTACTAGCGCATTTGGGACAAGGTCCTAATATCTCAGCCTGTGAGAAATCATGATCATCTCCATCTTCGCCTTCATCTTGATTTTGTCCGAAATCAAATTCCAGCTTGAGATTTTTGATATCTTCGTCGTGCACAATCTTAAGAATGGCAGCAAACGGTCGTCCCATCTTAGAGCGAAATCCTTGTAACGGCCCTATCTCGCGTTTACTTAAAAGCTCTTCAACTTCAGCAACCTCAAACTGACGGCTACCGGGCGTTTTACTCATAGAAAATTCACACTTAGTACAAGCAAAACGACGGTAGTTCTCTTTAATTACTCCGCCGCAATTAGGACAAGGCGTATGTAAGGTAGCGTAATCACCAGGAATCGTATCGTTATCGAACTCTTTGGCTCGCTTCACGATAACTTGTGTCATCTGAGAGATTTCACGCATAAACTCTTCACGCGTAATCTTGCCGCGTTCCATTTGCGCAAGTTTGTTTTCCCAACCACCGGTCAGTTCTGGCGAGGTCAACTCATCAACGCCTAAGCCTCGCAACAAGGTCATTAATTGAAATGCCTTGGCGGTAGGCATTAATTCACGGCCTTCGCGCAATAAATACTTTTCGTAGAGCAAACCCTCAATAATCGCTGCCCGAGTTGCCGGTGTTCCTAAGCCTTTGCCGGCCATCGCCTCGCGTAACTCTTCGTCGTCAATCAGCTTGCCCGCCCCTTCCATGGCGGACAACAAAGTCGCTTCAGAATAGCGTGCAGGCGGTTTAGTTACCAAGCCATTGGCGAAGACTTTTTCAGTTTTCACCTTCTCGCCTTTGGCTACCGCCACCAAATTGCCTTTGTTTTCGGGATCACTATCGTCTTGCGCTTCTTTACCATAAATCGCTAACCATCCAGGATTAGTCATTACTTTGCCTTCAGTTTTGAACTGATGGCCAGATACTTCTGTGATGCGAGTGGTAACCTGATACTCAGCCGCAGGGAAAAACACGGCCATAAAACGGCGAGTCACCAGGTCATACAATTTTTGTTCAGGCTCCGACAAGTTCTTAGGAATATGTCCGGTTGGGATAATCGCGAAGTGATCGCTGATTTTGTTGTTGTCGAAAATACGCTTATTCGGCTTAACCCAATTGTTATTCAAGATTTTTGCAGCGAATTGCTGGAAATTATTGATTTCACTAATTTTGCTCAAAGTATCTTTGACTGATGGAAGATAATCTTCTGGCAAATGGCGAGAATCAGTACGCGGGTAAGTTAATACCTTGTGTTTCTCGTACAATGCTTGTGCTAGCCCCAAGGTATTTTTGGCAGAAAAACCAAACTTTGAGTTCGCCTCACGTTGCAAACTAGTTAAGTCAAATAGCGCAGGCGCCATTTGAGTAGCTGGTTTAGATTCTTCAGTAACATTACCTTGCTTATTACGACAAGCCGCGACAATAGACTCCGCCGCCGCTTTGCTCCATAAACGTTCTGCCTTTTTTTCCGGGTCCGTTTCATCTTTTTTGAATTGATGATCTAACCAACGACCTTCATAAATACCAGCAGCACAAACGAACTCCGCGCGCACTTCCCAGAAATCGCGTGGCACGAAATTCTTAATTTTTTCTTCGCGCTCGACCACAATAGACAAAGTCGGCGTTTGCACTCGCCCCACGGTAGTCAGATAAAAACCACCTTCTTTAGAGTTGAAGGCAGTCATGGCGCGGGTGCCATTGATGCCGATGAGCCAGTCTGCCTCAGAACGACAACGTGCGGCATCGGCCAAAGGCAACATTTCTTCGTCACTGCGTAATTTTTTAAAACCACTGCGGATCGCATCTGCGGTCATTGATTGCAACCACAAGCGCTTGATGGGCTGCTTGGCTTTCGCATGTTGTGCAATCAAGCGGAAAATCAATTCTCCTTCGCGGCCCGCGTCACATGCGTTGATCAAAGCAGAAATATCTTTACGTTTTATCAGCTTGTTTAACACCTTCAAACGCGACTCTGTCTTAGCAATCGGATTCAGCGCAAAATGAGGTGGAATCATCGGCAAATGCGCGAATGTCCATTTACCTCGCTTTACATCATATTCTTCAGGTACTGCGATTTCTAACAAATGACCGACTGCTGACGACAACACATATTCGTCAGATTCAAAATAATCATCGTGCTTGGTGAACCCACCCAAGGTCTTTGCGATGTCATTCGCTACCGATGGCTTCTCGGCGATGATGAGGGTTTTTGTCATAGTTGAGCTTCTAATTGTAGAATTTTGTTATGAAGTTTGATTGCTTTACTTAACCAACAGATAACACATTTATTTCATTGACCTAAGTATACATTTCCCACCCAATTGGGAATCACTTATGCACGTCAAATAGCGATACGCGGTTAGCAAACATGCGGCACACTTAATGTGGCTTTTTAAATAATTTTTAAGCAACTGTAAGGGAAGCACTATATATTAGCGGGGAATAATAAACGGAATGAATGGCCAACTGCAATAGAAGCATGTTTTTTGCCACAAATAAAGGAAAAATACTGTTAAAACCCAGGGCTTTGCAGGCCGGACAACATTCAAATATCGCTCAAGCACTGCTCAAGCATTCTACAAACATTAACTTAGAAGCAATCAAACCCACTAGTTTTAGTGATGCAAGCGTGGCGCAGTTTCCTCATCAGACAGCAATAAATCGTCAAATCGCCACATCTCCGACTCTTTACCTTGGCTCCAAAGCACCATCAAAACCACCACTTTCAATTTATCTAGCGCCACAGGCTCCTCATCCAAAGCCAAAGCACGTTCAACAACAATCTCGCGCTGCTGGGCATTGAGCACATTGGCATTGATTAAATATTGTATGAAGCCTATTGCAGCTAAACCTAAACTATTGCTTTCTTGTTCGGTATAAATACGAAATCCCGAACTCATTTGCGCTTCGCTAGACATATCTTCCAGCTCGACCACTTGATTCAAGTGCTGCGTGTTGTCGGTCAAGACACTTAGCCAATCTAGTGCCTCAACGATTTCCTCATCATCAAAACCCACTGCCGACAGCTTTTTTGCTAAAACAACAGCATCAGGACAAGTCTCAGGCCGATAGTAGGTTTCGTAGAGATAGACAAGAATATCAAACATAAATACGTCAATTCACTTCATTCGTTAAGGTATTGCCAGCCGCTAAAACAGCTCACGCCACTAAAAATCAGCGCATCAAGCGTTTTATCGGTTCATTGGTCTCGGGAGACTAAATCTATGCCAGCGCAAATATAAAAGGCCGAGTCTGGCTTTTTTCAACCCCAATTTATGGTGCTGTGTGCAACCGTTGAATGAGTCCGCCTGCCAACATTTCAATTGAGCCTTGCAACTCCAATGTCAGCAATTGTCCCGACAATTCGTGAATGCTCAGCTCGCTGCGTGCCATCAAAACATCCATGTGCACGGGATCATACCCGATTATCGATAACAGCTCATGCTCGACGGGCATTTCAACAGGATCTGAGGTGGCGCTTGGCACTGACTTAGTCATCTTAGGAAGTTGTATTTCGTCTAAAATGTCCTGTGCTGTTTCTACCAGTTTTGCGCCTTGTTTGATCAGTTGATGACATCCCTTGGCCAAAGGAGAATGAATCGAGCCTGGTATAGCAAATACATCGCGTCCTTGTTCTGCAGCCATACGCGCGGTAATTAAGGAGCCTGATTGCGCGGCAGCTTCAACCACTAACACTGCCTGCGCTAATCCCGAAATAATACGATTGCGTCTGGGGAAATTACTGGCAATCGCAGGCGTCGCCAAAGCGTATTCACTCACAATACAGCCTTGCTCGGCGATTTGATGGGCCAAGGTACGATTTCTCGCAGGATAAACGATATCTGCTCCCGTACCGATTACCGCGATAGTTGAGGCGACTCCGCGCAAGGCCCCCTGATGAGCAGCGGCATCGATTCCTGCAGCCAGTCCCGAACTAATGGTCAAGCCTGCCCTGCTCAGATTTTCAGCGAAATGCTCAGCGTTCTGTACCCCTTGTGCTGTCGCATTGCGACTGCCAACGACCGCTACACTGGAAGCGGTCAATAAATCTAAATGCCCTTTGACGTACAACATCAAAGGTGGGTCTGGGATCATTAATAAATTACGGGGATAGCGTGCGTCAGCTAAGGTCAGTACATAATTACCTGCTTGCTGCAGCCATTCTTGTGTCAGCGCTATCTGCGCTTTCAACGTGTCATCTGGCGCTTGCAGAATCAGGTGCGCAATCCGTGCCGGTACCTGAGTCTGCAAAACAGATAGATCGGTCTGAAATACTTGCGATGGTAAACCAAAGGCTGAAAGTAATTTGCGTGCGGTTTCATTTCCGACGCCGGGAATCTGCAATAAACGCAGCCAATCTATCCAATCAAGCTCGTCACTCATCATCACTGAAGTTAGACATAAAATTAAGGATGACTACAGCAACGAGCTGTGATTGGCATTGCATCTTATTTTTCAGGTGTACGAACAATGTCACCCACATTCACCACGTCAGTCACTTGCATCACCAAGCCGTAAGAAATATTTTTGAATACGCGGAAAATAAATAATTGCCCGTACATTTCGTCCGGCAAACGGATAGGTTTTTTATCATTCGTCTTGTCGGCGATCACCTGACCATAGCGCCCCAACTCCAGCACAGTACCGACATCAATACCGGTCGTAGAACCGCGGTTAATGCTGACAATATTATTTTGTCCTGCAACACTAACACCTCCATAGACCGCTACCACGCGCGCTTTCACTTCACGTTCTGGACTATGCGGCACGTAATTAATAATCGGTGTTGGAGGAATCGGTACCAAACGATCGCCAATCCCCATTTCTTCTTTGGAGGCGACCACCGTAAAAGTATCAACGCCATCTTCGGTTTTCGCCTTGCGGTCTAATTTAACGGTACCGATATACACAGCCTCGTAGCCGATAATCTCACGCGTATCAGGGTCTTTTAAAGCAACACCCGGACGGAATACTTGAAATGAAGTGCCATTCTTCAGTTCACCACGAACATAAACTTTATCGCCTTTGCCCATGTAAACGCGTCCTTCTTGCGCAGCGACGATACGTGGCGCAGCAGCAAACTCATCTTTTTCAATAATTAAGGGCTGAGACAAATAAGGCTCGATCAAATTATTAGGAATAGCAGGAATCGCATTATTCCCTTCTAATCCCATGCTACGTGTTTGCGGCGACAATTTCGTTATACCGGTAGCAGCACCATCAAATGGATTGGCCAAACGTAGACGGCCATTGACACGGTCAAAGTAAACGATTTGCTTAGGATAAATCCAATGAGGATTACGAATTTCATCTTTGTTCATGCCCCAAACTTCAGGCCAGCACCATGGGTTTTGCAAGAATTTACCCGAAATGCCCCACAAGGTATCGCCTTTCACCACCACATGCTTATCTGGGGCATTAGGTAAAAATTGGCATTTGCTACTTAATGCAGGTGGCGCGGTATTGGTGGTGTTGCTTGTCTCTTGTCCCACGGCAGTCATAGAAAGCGTGAGAGGAAAAGTCAAAGCGATGGCGATTGTGCTAAACTTTTTCATGAATTTTTCCGATGCAGGTAGCTGATTCCAGAGAATGGTAGGCCTCTGTCCTCTGCCGAAGTGATACTGTTTTATACGTTTCTACGTGGTCTGGACGATGTCGCTCTTGCCAAACTTACCAAATTGAATCAAATTCTGCCCATAAATCCTTGAACTAGCAAGAGAAACCGCAATCCGGCGCCTCTCGTTTGTTGTGAAATGTCTTATGCCTATACTTAATATTCTTCGTTATCCCGATCCACGCTTACATAAAATTGCTAAGCCAATCACTATTTTTGATGAGCGTCTGAAGCAATTAGCCGCCGATATGGCAGAAACTATGTATGACGCTCCTGGTGTTGGCTTGGCGGCATCGCAAGTCGATGTGCACGAGCAATTAGTTGTCATCGACACCTCCGAAGACAATTCTGATTTGCGTGTTTTTATCAATCCCGAAATCACTTGGGAGAGCGCTGAACGCAAAGTGTATGATGAGGGTTGCCTGTCTGTGCCGGGCATCTATGACGGAGTTGAACGCCCAGCCGAAGTCAAAGTACGTGCTCTAGATATCGATGGCAAACCCTTTGAACTGCATGCCGACGGCCTACTCGCGGTCTGCATACAACATGAAATGGACCATCTCAAAGGGAAAGTCTTTGTCGAATACTTATCGGCATTAAAACGCAATCGCATCAAAACCAAGATGCTAAAAGAAGAGCGCGAACACAAACAAAAATCGAGCAATCGTCGATGAAAGTCATTTTCGCTGGCACTCCAGAGTTCGCCGCCACCGCTCTCAAGGCGATTCTTGCTGCAGGTTTTGAAGTACCTTTGGTACTCACTCAGCCAGATCGCCCAGCAGGTCGCGGTATGCAATTACATGCATCTGCGGTTAAACAACTGGCTTTAGCTCATAACATTCCTGTAGCTCAGCCAATTTCACTACGACTGGATGGCAAATATCCAGAAGTAGCGGCGGCCGCCCATGAATTGCTGCGCACTACGCCACACGACATCATGGTGGTGGCAGCTTATGGTCTCATTTTACCGCTCTCATGTTTGCAGATTCCACGCCTAGGATGTTTAAACATACACGGCTCTTTACTGCCTCGCTGGCGCGGCGCGGCGCCGATTCATCGTGCGATCGAAACCGGTGACACAGAAACCGGTATCACCATTATGCAAATGGAAGAAGGCTTAGATACTGGGCCTATGCTATTAAAACGTAGCCTACCTATTCTTGAGCAAGACAGCACGGCCACCCTGCACGATAAGCTGGCTGACTTAGGTGGTCATATGATCGTCGATGCTTTACAGCAGCTTGGTGCAGGTCCGCTCGCCGCCGAAATACAACCGGAATCCAGTGTGACTTACGCGGCGAAGATCAGTAAAGAAGAAGCCGCGATTGATTTCAATTTACCAGCACAAGTGATCGCTCGCAAAATACGCGCCTTCAACCCTTTTCCTGCGGCGCATGGCAGCATCCATCAGACGGTGATCAAGTTCTGGCGAGCTGAAGTAATCGAGAACAAAACGGAAAATGCGAGCGGCACCATTATTGATGCATCGGGACAAGGTGTATTAATTGCCTGTGATGGCGGTAAGTCTCAATTACGCGTATTGGAGTTACAAAAACCCGGTGGCAAGCGCCTGCCTGCCCAAGAATTTTTACAAGGGTTTCCACTCAAGGCGGGGCAGGTTTTCCAAGCCTAATTTTCAGCTCTGATTCCACTTCTGATTTCACCTGTGATCCCACCTATGCCCTTCGAGAAAAAACCAAGACTTCTCGGCGCATCGCAGCTTAATTTGTCACATTGGCATCACCAAGGCGCATTACAATAGCCGCTATTAAATAAATGCAACATAAGTGCAACATCAGGTGAGGCAATGGACAAAGTAGCGGGCAGAGAACAATTATCTTATGGTGCCGATCAATCGGGATTAATTTGCGGCTACCTGTTTGACCACCAACAAGCGGGACAATTACTGCATACCAATCAAGTGCTGGATTGGCTACGCAAGCCGCAAGATACCGAAAGCCAAAGTTTTCTGTGGCTACATTTCAACTTGACTCATGCTGCAACCGAAAAATGGTTACACGAACATACAGCATCGCCCGAAGAGTTTTACGAAACGCTGCATCAAGGTTCGCGCTCGACCAGGATTGAACACGCCGACCAACATCTGATCGCAGTGGTCAATGATGTCTTACATGACTTTAGTTTTGACCCATCCGACATCGCAACGCTATGGCTCAACGTCAGCCGTAATCTGATGATCAGTGCCAGACGCAAACCCTTAAAGTCGGTCGATCATTTGCGCAATGCGGTCAATGCGGGAGAAATTTTTCAATCGCCGATGGAATTACTGACGCACTTATTGCGCGATCAGGCCGATGTACTGACGGGCATCGTTCGCAACGCCATCACCAAAATTGACGATGTTGAAGACCATTTACTAGCCGATCGCTTAAATAAAAAACGTAGCAATTTGGGCGAGCTTCGACGTCTGCTGGTGCGTTTGCAACGCCTGCTTGCTCCTGAACCCGCCGCCCTATTTCGCCTCTTACAAAAACCACCGGAATGGATGGCAGAAAACGACGTGCATGAATTACGCCAGTCCACGGAAGAATTTTCGGTCGTGTTAAGTGATATGGCTTCGCTACAAGAACGTATCAAGTTACTGCAAGAAGAGATCGCGGCGCATGTCAACGAACAAAATAATCGCTCACTGTTCGTACTGACTATCGTTACCGTATTAGCCCTGCCCATCAACATCATCACTGGTTTGATGGGCATGAATGTCGGCGGTATTCCTTGGTCGCAGAACGAAGCGGGCTTTTGGATTATCATCGCCATCATTGCCAGCATCACGGTGGTCGCAGCATGGCTGGCATTTAAACCTAAGGATAGAGATCGATGAATAGTTATATTGGACTAAAACATTTACACATGACGTGCGTGGCTTTAAGCGGTAGCTTGTTTGTTTTACGTTTTATCTGGCGCTTACAAGCGTCTGCTCTGTTACAAAAGAAATGGGTAAGAATCGCGCCACATGTAATTGACACTTGTCTGCTAGTAAGCGCCATCTCGCTTGCCTTTATCGCTGGGATCAATCCACTGGTACAAACCTGGCTGGCTGCAAAAATCATTGCGCTGGTGCTCTACATCGTATTAGGCACATTCGCCATCAAACGAGCCAAAAACACAAGCGGCCAAATCATCAGTTTTATTCTCGCATGCATGGTATTTACCTACATCATACTGGTCGCTATTAGCAAACAAGTGCTGCCGTTTTTACCGTATTAAGCCACACATTAACCAATCACAAAATAACTACAAAAATGTGCAACACTCAAAAAACATTCGCTTCAGGAGACGCTATGACCCATTTCACCAAACTTATCATCGCCGCTAGCCTCAGCAGCATTCCTTGTGCCTATGCTCAAGACTTAAGCGCTATCGCTCAGCAATACCAACAAGGAAAAACCACTGCGGTACAACTTCTTAAAACGTATCAGGCACGCACCGCTCAACTCAATCCGCAACTAGCGGCAGTTACCGCAATCCGCAAAGAAGCGATGCAAGATGCAGAGGCTGTAGATCGGCAAGCAAATAACGGAAATAAAAACGGAAATAAAACGAGCTTGAGCCTACAAGGGCTGCCTTTGATGGTCAAAGACAATATCGCCGTCAAAGGCATGGTCACAACCGCTGGTTCCTTAGCGCTAGCAGACAATATGGCAAGTAGTGATGCGACTATCGTACAAAAATTACGCGCAGCAGGCGCCATCATCGCGGGCAAAACTAATCTGAGTGAATGGGCGAATTTCCGCTCTACAAAATCCAGCAGTGGCTGGAGTAGCGTTGGTGGACAAACCCGCAATCCTTACAATATCAAGAAGAGCCCATGTGGCTCCAGTTCCGGTTCTGGTGCAGCGGTGGCGGCACGTATGATTCCCGCTGCAATTGGCACCGAAACCGATGGCTCAGTAGTGTGTCCGGCCGCAGTCAATGGCTTAGTCGGCCTCAAACCAACGCTAGGCTTGGTTAGCCGCACAGGTATTATTCCACTCAGTCACAGCCAAGATACCGCTGGCCCTATGACCTTAAGCGTGCGAGATAGCGCTTTAATTTTAAACGTCATTGCAGGCTCAGATCCAACCGACCCAGCGACCAAAGACGCCGATAAGATGCGCGCCAAAGACTACACGGCGGGCTTAGATCCCAACGCCTTAAAAGGCAAACGTCTCGGCGTTGTCACTAAAATGCTGGCGGGCTATGATAAGCAAACCCTGGCCTTGTTTCAACGTAGTCTGGAGATACTCAAAGCGCAAGGCGCCACTATCGTTGATGCGGTGGATTTGGGTAACTTGGAGCAAGCAGAAAAAGATGAGTTTTCTGTATTGCTCTTCGATTTCAAAGCCGACTTAAATCACTATTTAAGCACGACACCGGCCACAGTCAAATCGCGCTCTTTAGCCGACATCATACAATTTAATAAGACCAACGCGAAACAAGTCATGCCGTATTTCGCGCAAGAAATCATGGACATGGCGCACGCCAAAGCTGCCTTAACAGATCCTGACTACTTACAAGCAAGTACCCGTGCGAAAAAATTGGCTGGCGTAGAAGGTATCGATGCGGCACTCAAAAAACATCAGTTGAATGCATTGATTGCACCAACCACCGGTCCGGCTTGGGATATCAATTACAAGAAAGGCGATGTGATTGCCGGCAGTGCCAGTTCACCTGCTGCGATTGCTGGCTATCCACATTTGACCGTTCCCATGGGATTAGTAAAAGGGCTGCCAGTTGGTCTGTCTTTCTTTGCAGGTGCTTGGAGTGACGCCAGCTTATTGAATATGGGCTATGCTTTTGAAACAGCGCACCCAGCTTTGCCCGCGCCATCCTTATCAAAATAAAAGTACACATTAACTCTGTCGCAGCGCCCTACGCAACTACCTAGCGCGCTGCGACTACAGAATACAGCTCTCTCAAGTTGCCGCAGTTTCAAACATGTCAGACAACACTTCCACCATCCACACCGTCGTATCAGCAAACTGCTCAAACGGTAACACTCGCCCAATCAAGCGTGCCTGAAAACTAGAACCATCGGCCCTCTTCAAAGGACAGATTACTTCGGTCGCAGCATCCGAGCGCAAACGGAGCCCGATCTGATTGCGTAAATTTTTATAGGCGCCTTCATTCTCATGCATGGTTAAGACGGAAATCGCCAACATGTCTTTCGCATCACGATACGCAAAAATCTGCGCCAGCATGGGATTAGCACGCATGATTTTGTCATTGTGTACCAACATAATACCAACAGGAGTGTGGGCAAACAAAATCTCTAATTCGCTTGCCAATTTCTTATAACGATCACGTCCTGAGCGCAAAATATCTTCGAAATGCCGAATTTCCATCTCGTGTTTCTTACGCTCGGTGATATCGAGGTGAGTGCCCAGCATACGCACCGCGCGACCATTTGCATCCCACTCAACCACACTTCCGACTGACAATAACCAACGCCAATCGCCATTTTTTGCGCGTAAGCGAAACTCGGCTTGAAACGGAATTTTTCCTTGCGATTTAAAATGCTGCTGGTAAGCATCCTTCAAACTAGCAGCATCGTCGGGATGCAAACTCTCCAACCAAAAATATTGCCAAAATTTTTCAGTGTGGTTGCGATAGTCCGCAGGCAAACCCAGCACCTTTGCATACTCACGGCTAAATTGTCCCTGCCCGCTGGGAATGTGAATATCGTAAGTCCCAAGTCCAATGCACTTCAAGGCCGTATGAATTCGCGCATCGGTAACAATGGCGTGCTGCTCCAGAAACTTACGCTCACTGACATCCACCAAAAATCCATGCCAAATCACGCTGCCATCTTGCTGTTTGCTAGGATAAGCTTCGCCGGATAGATAACGTTCACCCTGCTTGAGGACAATACGATAATCAAGATGCCATACCTGCATCGTTTGTGCAGAATATTTCATCGCCTCGCGCAAGTGGTCCAGATCATCCGGATGAACTTGGGCAAACATAGGTGCAGCATTGTCATGCACTTCACTGGCAGGGATCCCATGCACCTGCGCAATCGCATCACTGGCATAAGGCAAACAACAACGTCCACCTGGAAAACGCTGAAATTGATAGAAGAAGATTTTAGGCAATTCACGTGATAGGTTTTCTAAAACCTGATGCCCACGTTGACTGCCTTCTGAGCCACTCTTAGATGCTGGTAAGGTCGTCGGGAGTGCGGCTAAAGTACCTTGCATACGTAAAGCTTTATTGCTCTCATTTTTCGCCAACACCACACCACGTGCGCGCACCCATTTCCAACTACCGTCCCTGCATTGCATACGGTATTCATCTTGAAATTGTGCGCTACGCCCCTCCACACAAGCACGCATCGCCTGCATCGCAGACTTCACATCGTCAGCATGAATACGGCTAAACCATTCATCAATATGAGTGCCCCAGTCGCCCGCCGGATAGCCAAGCAAATTCTGAATACTCGAAGTCATACTCATCTGATTATCCAGAATATTCCACGTCCACACAGGCTCGCCAAATAACTGCAATAACTGATTCGCGTCTAAAGCCTGCACTTCTTTATCCGCTGGAAGTAAATGACCAAGCAATGCTGGCTTACCAGAATCAGTAATGGTGCTAACAAAAGGATTCGACGAAGCGGACATAGTGGCGATGAGGAAAGTAAAAAATCTATAGAGAAATAAGAACGTATAAACACAATCCAAGCAACATACTGAACCTGTTTGTAAGCTTTGTCACCCGAGAGTTAACTCGACTGTATGAATCATGTTTTTTACTTGCAAATGGCTCAATAAAAATAAAATCAAAACACTAATAATTGCGCCCTGAGCGCAAAAAACACTTTAAAATACTGATCAAATTATCAGTGCCCATAATTCCTGAAAATCCAAAGAAATTCCTGTAAATCCGTGCACAAAATCACATGACGTCCGTACAACGCAAAATCATTCACTGCGACTGTGACTGCTTTTATGCCTCGGTAGAAATGCGCGATAATCCAAGCCTGCGCGAGCTACCTCTGGCGATAGGAGGCCAAGCGGATCAACGTGGCGTTGTTGCGACTTGCAATTATGTCGCACGTAAATTTGGCATACGCTCTGCGATGCCTACCTCGCAAGCTTTACAACGCTGCCCCGATCTGATCGTCATGCCACCGACCATGGAAAAATATCGCATCGCTTCACGTCAGATTTTGGCAATCTATCGCGACTACACGGATCTAGTTGAACCACTCTCTTTAGATGAAGCATTCTTGGATGTCAGTATGTCCTCGCAACATCAAGGCAGCGCCACCCGCATCGCCCAGGAAATCCGTAGTCGGATAGCTAACGAAGTAGGTATCACAGCTTCTGCGGGTGTGGCGCCGAATAAATTCCTCGCCAAAATTGCCAGTGATTGGAATAAACCCGATGGTATGTATGTAATCTTACCGGATCAGGTGACAGCATTTGTAGCCACACTGCCTGTAGCTAGACTCTTTGGCGTAGGCAAAGTGACCGCTGCCAAATTACAGCAATTAGGTGTCGTTAGTTGTGAGGATCTACTCAGCTGGAGCTTACCCGATCTGCTTCAGCAATTTGGCAAACTAGGCAGCCGTTTGTACTCATTATGCCGAGGCATAGACGAACGCCCCGTGCAGCCTAGCGCTATTCGTAAATCTGTCAGTGTCGAAGAAACCTACGCTCATGACCTACCCGACTTGGCAGCCTGCTTGAATGAATTGCCATTGCTATATGACTCTCTATCAAAGCAAGTAGAACGTACCAAAACCCAACACCAAATTCACAAACTCAACATCAAAATCCGCTTTAAGGATTTCAAACAAACCACCGTAGAGTGCAGAGCAGATGGCCTAGATAAAGAAAAATTTAGAGAATTGATCACCAATGGCTATCAAAGGCGACAACTGCCAGTACGATTGTTAGGTTTAGGAATTGGCCTTGAGGAAAAAAAAGTCACTCAACAGTTAGACTTATTTTCTTTTTAGGTAGAACTTAAGAAGAATAGAGGAGATTTGGCGCGCCAGACACGATTCGAACGTGCGACCCCAGCCTTCGGAGGAACATCGTCTTACGAAAAATCACCTATGAAAAAACCTAACTCGTTGATTTAACTAAGAAACAAAAAGTGTATTAGCTCAGACCCGATCTGACAGTTACCAGTTTTTCTAGGGTGTCTGTCAGATTAGATTTGAGTCAAATTCTTTTCAACCCAAATCAATTTCCCTTCAAGCAAAGTATCCATTGGCGTTCTGC
>NZ_JBHLXJ010000031.1:0-18902 GCF_042432465.1 Affinundibacterium danionis
CAAGAAGGCGAAACTATCTACGCTGAATACGACAACGCCGCCGAAAAGCTTCTAATGGCTATCGGCGGCGCGTCTCTAATTGTGGTTGCGGGGGCAGGATTTGAACCTACGACCTTCGGGTTATGAGTCAACTCCGACGCCCTTCAACGAAACAAAAAATCCAATATAATCAAGCACTTCCACATCTTGAAGTGCACCATTATACCGTTATAGCGCGACTTAGCGCAACTTAGCAAATTGAGCACAAAGAATTTTCACGCACCAAGTCACTTTAGGTCGCTGCCAATGATGTGCAATGAATTGACGATCATTAGCGGTTGAGACTACTTGATTCTTCAGAAGTCCCTCAAAACAAGCAAAGCCCAGGAACGCTAGGACCGAAGCGCCAATATAACTAGGCTCGCCTCACTGGCGGAAAGCGCCTACTGACCCACAAGGTACTTAGCGTGATAGTCAAAACGAAACCCAGCACGAACCAAGAGAAAGGCAGCACGCCATAAGCCAACGGCTTGGCGACACCCAAAAAAGTTCCGTATAACAGACTTCCGATCGAGATGCCAAACATCAGGTTACGACGTGCCGTTGATGCTGTTTGTATCGTCTTTTTGATCGAATATGAACTCGCTCCCCACAGCAGAATCAAACTGACTTTGGTCCACAACTTGGGATTATTCAAGTATTCGGCGAGGCTACTCAAGTAGATGCCAACGCCGATCAGAATTGCGCCCGAGATCCAAAGATGGGTCTCACCCCAATTAAAAACATGGCGCCAAAGCGGATGTTTGCTTTCCTCACTGCGCATGATGCGGGCAAAATGAAACACCGCCATCATCGATGCCACGGTGGCCATGATGTGATAGAAGGCAGCCAATGCAAGAATGAATTTTGCAGTCATAATCACCCCATTAATACCCAATGATTATCGAGAGCCATCGGCTTTGGCCAAGCGAGAAAAGCTGGTTTGGCATTTATATGCCAACGCACCAAGCCAGCAGCGGTGGCAACTACAATCCCGCCACCTGGTTTCGGCCCCGGCCAATCGGCCAACGCATAGGCCTCATCCATTTCAACAATAGGCAACAACTTGTCTGGCTCACCAGGATGCCACAGTTTGGTCACGCCAGCCTTATTGCTGGATAACGCAAAACCACCATTCCAAGCAGCGGCGATATCGCCCGCATAGCCATGCCCATCATTGTCATGAGTCGGTGTACGTAGCGTATCTCCGTCAAACACCGCCAAGATAGGCGCAACAGCTCTACGGGTTGACTGTTCATGTTCTGCTTGCATGGCAATACCGAGCCAGACCTTATCGCTATTAGGCAACCGATTCCATGCCATATGACGCATGCTGAGACGTGGGTCGTCCAATGTCCAGCGCCCAGTCTGATGTCCAGTGCGACCATCCAAACGGATCAATGAAGAGTCCATGCGATGCAGATCGTATTTTTTGTCTTCCAGAGTCCGTCGTACACCGCCGTTTGCCACCACAAGATTACCGGTCTGGTCGATTAGCGCTTGGTGTGGCTCAATACCACCACTCGCCCATTCATCAAGTTTCTTGAGGCTGCGAAAATCTCGCACGCCGATACGACCCTGATCATCCTTATAATTAATTTCGGTGGTGTAGAGCAGTTCCTTGCCGACAACAATATGACCACTCAGTCGCACAGTTTGAGACTCTTCGGTTACGTCAACTTGTTGCAAAATTTTGCCACGCCCATCGCAGCGCAGGAGCCAAGTACCAGGACGTACTCCATTAACTAATAGGCCACCACCAACTTCTGGCACCAAGCCATGAGGACGAGTCGGCAAGGCGAGTTCGTAGCGGATAGTCAGGGTTTTGCGTTCCCAATTCGCCTCTAGCACGCCGGCATAATGGGTATCGCCTAGCTTGGGTCCGCGCCAAGATGCGCCAATGAGTGTCGTTTGCTGAGCATCGCCCAACGTTTCCACTGACATTGGAGCTAGCGCTGACGCCAAGGCAGTCTGTGGCAGAGCGCCGACGGTGGCGAGTGAAAGAAGGAAGTGGCGACGGTTTAAGCTGGTTTTCATGATTAAGATTGGTTGGTTATGCGAGAATTGATTGCATGCAAATGATAATCATTCTCAATTAAACCAACCATGATCTTTATCAAGAGTTTCTAGAGGTCCCGATCAGAATTTCAAAGTTCCGCTGATATAGACCGAGCGTCCAACTCCCGGCACCGAGGTTCCATGAGGAACGCCCATTCCCATGGTCGCCCCCTGCCCTAAGTAAGCGCCACCTAAGGGTAATGAGTAAAAGCGGTTGGTCAAATTCTCTATGCCAAAATCCACTCGACCTCGTTGAAACTCATAGCTACTGCGTAAATTCGCTAAAGCATAACCGGCGGTATTCAGTTCGCGACGTATTGATGAAGTGTGAGATTTCGCATCAACTACTTGCCACTCTAAGATGTTGGTCCAATTGTCGATCTTTTGCTGCAAGCTCAACTTGGCATTCAATGGCATGGTGTTATAGAGACCAGAATGTGTCTGTGTATTTTCACCTCGCACATAACTGACAACGCCTTTTGCCTGAATTTTGCCGAAGGAAGTAAATTGACCTAGCGCTTTTTCCAATGATAAATCGATGCCAAATAATATCGCCTGTTGATTACTTAAACTCAGGTTAACGAAACCATCTTTACGAGAGGCACAAACTTTACCAATAGAAGCGCAAGCAACGGCGTCAATATAATCTTGGACGCGCGTATAAAATGGCGACAACTTTACTTCGACACCGCTTTCTATAAAGTTTTGCCATTGTATAGTTGCGCTCACCGTTTGAGCGATCTCGGGCTTTAACTGTAAATTACCGACATAACCATTACCATCGCCGAACCAGTTATTCATGTTCATTACCATAGTATTGTTATTGGCCCACGTATATCGCTCATACAAATTGGGCGAACGCGTTTTATAAGCATAGCCACCGTCAACACTAAAGTTACTATCGGGCGTGTAGCGAAATACCGCAGTCAAATCAAGATTACTATCATTCCGCTGGCGATCACTGCGATTGAATATGCCAGGAATAGATGTTGCAGCGTTTGGATCACCGTATGCCATGTCGTTATAACCGACAACCTTACCACTGTTCATTTTGACTTGTTCACCACGAACACCAAATTGGCTAAACCAAATTGGACTCCATTGCGCTTCCCATTCGGCAAACAAAGCATAGCGATGACGCTCACCATCTTTAATATTGGTAAAGGTATTGGTTGCCATCATCATGCCTGTGCCCGACGCATTCCACCAATCATTCAAACGATAGCGCTGTAGTTCAGAGCCAAAAATCAATTTATCACGCTCAGTCACTACCCAATCTACTTTAAGGATGGCACCAGTGTTATGTCCCTCTGTTTCCATCGGCATACCAGGCGCATTACCGTACCAGAATTGTTTATCACTCGAAAAGTTCATTCTGTGTTGTGTGTGCTCATGATAAATTCTCGCATCAACATTTCCCAACTAAGTTCCTGACGATAATGAAGATTGATTTGCTGGCTGCGATTACGTGTCATATCCATGCGTTGATTAGGAAATCCTTGCAGTGGAATATCTTGCAATCCCAACTTCAATTCGAGCAACTGATCGGAGTCCCGCATAGCAAAGCCTAAAGCATGATTCTCACTTTGATAGGCGGAAGAGCCGACTTCGCGCCCAGAAGTTAAGCTTCCTAAAGCTGATAATCCATTCAATTTAAAGTCCTTTGCGGCCAGATAATTATCGGCCTTGGCAAACGCACCTGAATAGCTCAAACTGAAACTGGGTGTCGCGTAAGTCGCGTTTAAATTAGCGCCACGAGCTCGACTATTACTGCGGAAAAATACACTAGACTGTCCCTTTAAAATACTCTCTTGATCAGCACCCGCAAATACTGGCGCAGGGGCATTCACTTTGATGGTGCCGCCTATGCTATCCCCAGCGCTGCTGACCGGTGCGATACCACTAAGCACTTGTATGCTTCCCACATTGCTGGGATCAATATAGGACAACGGCGGATTCATATGATTGGCGCAGCCCGAAATTAAATTCATCCCATCAAGCTGAATACGCAAACGATCATCTGCTAAACCGTGCAACGCTGGCAAACTCGAAAGGCCACCTGCTTTATAAAGGCTCATACCTGGAATGTCTTGCAATAAGGATGCAGTGTCACTAATGGAACTCACGGCGCCCGCCTTACTTTCGCCATCTACATTCGGTGCCGCGATTTTTTGACCTCGAATAATGATTGGGTCTTTTTTCGTTTGACTAGGTAATTCTTGTGCGCCAGCAAATTGCGCAGAAATAGTCGCGATGATGGCCGCAGCCATTAATTTTTTTTGATAAAACGTATTCATAATTAACTCTCTATGAGATTAAGAGATTAAAAAACTAAGAGATTAAGAGATAGCTCTTTGTGAACCCTGGTAGAAATGACAAAAAGCAGAGCGTCATTAACCGGCCAGAAGCCTGAGCACTAGCAAATAAGAAGTGATATCGATGAAGCACAAATCGAATGAATCGCTATCGTCAATTAGCCGATCAAATTCATCGAAAACGATGGTGGGCCGCGTGCATAAAACGCGGACGTGATGTATGAATAAAAATCATGCCCAGATATCTTTGGCAGCAGATAGACATACAAATGCGAGGTACGAAAAACTATGCCTTGGTAAGTGAGCAATAAGATGCCAGAAGGCAGACATAAGGTGCAATCAAGCAAATGAGTTGGCAAAGCGCTGCCACTAGAAGCGCCATCGCCACCATCCCCCCTCCAACTATCCCCACCAACATCTTGCGCAATAAACTTATAGCCAGAGCTAGTACAAACCAGATTGAGGGCTTTGGGATTGAGAACAGGCGATACGAGCGCGACACCCAAGATCAATCCGTACAGCAGTATTAATAGCTGTGCTAAACGTGAAAAAACGGAGCGTCGTTGTGAGAATGCTTGCATCGAGAACTGCGAACTCTAAAGTAATTGTGCCGGCCGATCTGCGGCCTCAACTATCAAAAACGACCATCAAACATGGCCATCAGATATAAGTCTCATTGTACGACTAGCGTTTACACATCAACATGACAAATATCATGAACTGTGTACTTGAGGAGGCATCAAGCGTACTCAAAATTCGTCGAGATACGTCAAGTGATTATTAGATGATGCGGGCATTTACCTGACTTATTTGACTTAACTCAACGAAGCCAAATTGAGAATTCACCGCGATTGACATCGCCAGCAAGAGAGATGGATCTCATCAAGCTTATCCTACCAATTTACGTTTCATCATATTCATTAAAGTAAATCGGCATCGTGGTTTGCACTTACTTTGTCTTTACGTTTTAAAACCGTTCGCCACTAGCTAATACAACCCACCATTCCAGTCGATATCCATCTGTCACATCAGATACCAATTTCAGTTCGAAAATATGTCATGGCTAAAGGCTGGAATAAGGAAAATTGAGGCACTGCACATACGACACTCTGCCAAAGTATTGCTATTTTTACGAGAAAAGCGAGTAAGAAAAAAATTTGAATGTACGGGTATTTTAAGCACCTATTTCGCTATCAATTTATGCGACAATTTACGCCACAATCAAAGCGAAAATCAAACATGGACTATTTTCAATGGAGTGATGAACTCAGCGTCAATAATGAGCTGATTGATCATGACCACCAAACCTTGATCGACATGGTCAATGAATTACATATGGCAGTTGAGGTAGGCCAAGGCTACTTGATCTTATCTGACATTTTAAAGAAGCTTGCTATTTATACCCAAGAGCACTTCCAACGCGAAGAAGCTCTGATGGCGTCGATTGATTATGCCGATTATGCTGCGCATCAGACACAGCATAAAAAGCTGCTAGAACGAGTCACCGATTTACAACGTGAATTAAATCGGGATCGCGCCCAGATAGCACTCGAAACGGCTGAACTATTGCGTTTCTGGCTGACATCACACATTTTGTTAAGCGATAAAAAATTGGCAGATAAAGTGCGTGCCAGTGAAGTCAATTCTTACACCTAAACTAGCCGTGAAATTCATGCGCCTAGACACCAGCAACAAAAGAAAATTACCACTACACTCGCTGCCTATAGCACACTCAGTTTGACAACAGCGATGCGCGTATTGCAGCATGAGCGCTTGACACTGAGCTCGTATTTTTCATCATTGTTACAGTACGAACAGATACCCAAAATATTGGGAAATGTGGTTGGTTTGAATAAGAGTGCTGACCGTTGAATACGGTCTTACTAGCGATCGAGAAGCGCACCAACACCGATAGTGATTGAATAATCATCGATCATCAATCACTAACAAAAGTGAGCAAGGTAACTTAACTAGTCACCCAACGTCGCGCCATACCTGATGAAGTCCAAAGACGATTGTGTTGATCCACCGTCAGCGCATCCACCCCCACCTTATGTTGAAGTCGGGTGCGACTCGCTTCGGCGCCAGCCACCATCAAGGTGGCACCAAGACCATTAATCAACGCTAGCTCTTCGCTAATCAATGTCACACCATGCAAACCTTGGGTAGGGTAGCCGGTTTTGGGATCCAGTATATGGTGGTAGCGCTTACCTTCGTGCATGATAAAACGTTCGTAGTCACCGGACGATGCCACAAAACCTTTATTTAAGGCGACCACACCGAGCAGCTGATCTGGTTGACGTGGATCGCGCAGGCCGATACGCCAATCGCGACCATTCAGTTGACCGTTCACCAGCACGTCGCCGCCACCATTAATCATCGCATTCTTAATACCATGCGCTAGAAGCTGATGCATACCAGCCTGCATAATCGGTAATTTAGCAATCCCACCCAAATCAAGCCTCATACCACGTTGACTAAGATAAGCGGTACTACGACGGGCATTGAGAATGAGGCCGTGAGTATTCACCAAGGGTAATTGCGCAGCAATTTGTTGTGCGCTTGGGATTGAGGGAGAGGATGCATCAAAACGCCAATCACGTAACGCACCGATGGTAACGTCAAAAGCACCATGACTCGCTTTCGTGGCACGCTGCGCCATTTCAAGCACTTTAAAGAGTTCCACTGGAACTGCTACCGGCTGTATGCCTGCGGCCAAGTTAATTGCGTTCAGTGCACTCTCGCTGCGATAGCGACTCATCATATCGGTGAGTCGCGTCATCTCAGCAAAGGCGGCACTGGCAGCGATCTGCAAGAGCTTTGTATCGCCCCCTTGCAAGGTCAGATCTAGGCGTGTACCCATCAAAATCTGAGAAGCTTGATGGATGTCCGATTTAGCGTGCACGGGTGCAATCAACAAACCACAAGCGAACAATGGAAGACTCAACACCAAACGGCGGCGGTCTAGCATTACTGATTTGGCAGGGAGTGTAGTCATGGTTTGATGCATTTCTCACAGAGAGCGTAAATTTCACACGATACGGTTTATTAAACCTCACGCTGTTTTGGAGCGAACTCCAACCAACATCAACGTGATTGAGCAACCATAAAGTCAACCGTTGCTTTCACTTCCTCATCGCTCAAATTTGGCGCTCCGCCACGTGCTGGCATCTGCCCTTTAGTACCATTAAATCCTTCTAACGCATGCTTGTACAAAACGTCCATGCCTTGCGCGATACGTGGCGACCAATCTGCTTTATCACCCGGCTTAGGTGCACCCGCCACATTGGCTGCATGGCACATGGAACAAGTTTTTCCATAAATCGTTTTACCGATTACATTTTCCGCAGCGGCAGGTGCGGCTGGCGCAACGGGGGCAGCCACAGTGGCAACCGCACTTGCAGACGTTGCAGATGCGTCCGCCTCTTTTTTCTCCGCCTCTTTTTTGTTACAGGCACCAAGTAATGTCACACTTGCGAGCGTCAATACAGATAGTAATAGCGTCGATGATTTCATTTTTTTCCCTTAGATTTAAAGACAGGTATGGCGCTGATTATATTCAAGAAGCCACGCCTAAAAGTCGCCTTATCAATCGAGACTTGAGATAAAACAAACTAATATCACAAACACTCAAACTACTTTTTTTTCTTGAGCAGCGTCAATTCTTTTTTCCAAAAAAGCTTGCACCATGGAAACCGTTACTTATTTTATTCACCACGGCTTGCTAATAAGGATTACATCATGAGTCAAGACAAAACCAAAGAAGGCGAAGTACCTGCTTCAGGACGTCGCAGATTTCTCAACACTGCTGCCATTGCTGGTTTAGGCACCCTAGTTGCCTGCAACGAAAAACCTGGAACGGCTGGCACAACAGGCTCTGCCTCCTCCTCTGCAGCGAGCAACCATGCCAGCGGCGGTAGCAATGCAACACATTTAAAACCAGGTGAACTCGACGCTTATTACGGCCTGTGGAGTGGTGGACATACGGGCGACATGCGCGTCTTAGGAATACCGTCTGGTCGCGAAATTCATCGCATCCCTTGCTTCGTACCCGATGCATTGGTTGGCTGGGGTGTTACCAACGAATCCAAAAAAGTCATGGGCACCAAAGCGGATGGCAGCCTGAAGTACACGGTCGCGGATACACATCATACTCATGCTTCCTATAAAGATGGTAATTACGACGGTCGTTACGCTTGGATTAATGACAAAATCAACAGTCGTATTGCACGTATTCGTCTTGATTATTTTGTCTGCGACAAGATCACGCAGCTACCGAATGTACAGGGTTTCCACGGCATTTTCCCAGACAAACGCGATCCTGTAGATGAAAAAATCAATTACACAACGCGCGTCTTCTGCGGCGGTGAATTTGCCACGCCGCTGCCCAATGCCGGTAGTGCTGACAGCACTAAATATCGCTCTATGTTTAGCTGCGTCGATGCAGAAACAATGGAAGTTCGTTGGCAAGTGCTGATCGATGGCAACTGCGATTTAGTCGCGACTTCGTATGATGGTAAATTAGCCGCAACCAATCAATACAACACCGAAATGGGCGCACATTATGAAGACATGATGTCAGCCGAACGTGATGCCTGTTTGTTCTACAATGTGGCACGTATTGAAGCCGCGGTCAAAGCAGGAAAATTCAAAACCATAGGCGACTCCAAAGTCCCAGTGGTGGACGGAACGCACGAAGCTAACAAAGATCCCAAAACTGCACTCACTGCGTATGTGTCGGTACCGAAAAATCCGCATGGCGTGAACGCTAGTCCAGATGGCAAATATTTCATTTGCGCTGGCAAACTCTCACCAACGGGCACCGTCATCGATCTCTCCAAAGTCTTGGATTGGTTTGACGGCAAATTAGAAAAATTAGATAGCGCCATCGTCGCTGAAGTCGAACTTGGTTTAGGACCTTTGCACACAGCTTTTGACGGCCGCGGCAATGCGTTCACCACCTTGTTCTTAGACAGCCAGGTCGTGAAGTGGAATGTCGAAGCTGCGATTAAATTCCATGCTGGCGACAAGACCGCAAAATATGTGGTGGATCGCCTTGATGTCCAATATCAACCAGGTCACTTGAACGCATCCCACTCCGAAACCAAAGCAGCTGATGGCAAATACTTGGCAGTAGGTTGTAAGTTCTCTAAAGACCGCTTCTTGCCAGTCGGCCCTTTACATCCAGAAAATGAACAGTTGATCGATATCTCTGGCGAAAAAATGGTCTTGATGGCAGATCATCCTGTACGCGGCGAGCCACACGATTTCATTATCTTTAAACGCGATCTGGTACGTCCAAAGCAAGTCTATGATTTGAACGACTTCCCACTCGCAACTAAAGATCCGAAAGAATCGGGTGTGGTGCGTAACGGCAAAAAAGTGACCGTCAGAATGACCTCACAGGCGCCCGCATTTAGCTTGCGTGAATTCACCGTCAAAAAAGGTGATGAAGTCACTTTGATTTTGACCAATCTAGACAAGATCGAAGATTTAACACATGGCTTTGCGATCCCCAATCACAACGTCAATTTCATTGTCAACCCACAAGAAACTGCCTCTGTCACCTTCATTGCTGGAAATCCCGGCGTGTACTGGTGTTATTGCACTCATTTCTGCCACGCCTTGCATTTGGAAATGCGCACTCGCATGATCGTGGAAGCCTAACCCGGTAGTTGTAGCTCCGGTGACGCCTGGAATGGTTCTGGGCGTCACCACACAAGCCAGGTATTGAAAAATACCTAGCCCAAGTAGGAATTAAAAATGTCTTTAATGCGTAAAAACTTGGCGACCAGTGTAGCTACCTACCTGGTCGCATTTTTTCTGATACTGTTAAGTTGCATCGTCAGCACCGCCTATGCGCGCACTAGCGCGTATGAAGCTGCGCTACCAGCAGAACTTAAAACCGCCAAAAATATGTGTGCATTGGTCGCATGCACTGAAGTCTTCCCTGGTGCGAAAAGCTTTTCGGATCGTATCGGAAATCCACCTTACGTCGAAGTCTATGGCGAACCCATGGCAGGCAAGAAGAATTTGCTCGGCTATATCATGCTCTCTACTGATATTACCGACACTCCCGCCTATTCTGGCAAACCCGTCGTGACATTGATGGGCATGGATCTCAAAGGACGTTTCGTTGGAGTCAAAGTGCTGAAACATTCTGAACCCATACTTTTATTGGGCATCCCTGAGTCCGCCCTGCTCAACTTCAACAAGCAGTATCTAGGCAAATCGGTCACCGACAAAATTGAAGTGGGTCAATCCCGTCCGGACGAGGGTGTATTGGGCGTAGACGCAATCTCTGGCGCAACCGTCACCGTCATCGTGCAAAACCAAGTCATGATGACCTCTGGCATGGCAATCGCCAGACAGACAGGAATCGTCGCACCAACGGTGCGCGAACCAGCCAAATATGTAGTGCATGGCCGACATCTGACATGGGCTGATTTAGTCAAGCAAGGCAGCGTACAACGCCTGCTAGTTAAACCAGAACAAGTAGGTTTAGAAAAAAATGCGGTGCCTTTTATCGAACTTTGGTTTGGTGATCTCAATCATCCCGATGTCGGCATTAGCCTACTTGGTGAAAACAGTTTTAATAACTTGCGTTCGCAGTTAAAACCCAATGAACACGCGCTCTTTATTATTCGCACTGACGGCATAGAGTCCTTTAAAGGTTCGGGATTTGTGCGTGGTGGTATGTATGACAGGATACAAGTGAAGCAAGGTGCTGATTCCTACACTTTCCGCGATCTCGACTATCTCAACCTGTATGGCATCGCCGCTGAGGGCGCACCAAGCTACAATGAATCTGCGATATTTATTATTCGCTCGCAGGCATTTTCTAGTGCCTATCCATGGAAACTATCTTTCCTTGGCAATCGTGTTGACCGCGCCACAGGGACACGCAGTTTTACCAGTTTCGATGCGAAATACTGGTTAGCTGACGAACTCTTGCAGGGCGGCAGACCTATCGTCGAAGAAGCCGCTGCGCCTTATGTGCGCATCTGGAAATCACGCGCGATTGAAATCGGTTTGTTTTGCCTTTTATTGATCGTCGTCACCGTTGCTTATGCCTATCGCGAAAAATTAACCCGTAAGTCAAGTCACAAAAATAAATGGCCGGTGAATATCTTTAAATACAGTGCATGGTCAATGAGCATTATTTTTGTGGGATTTGGTGCGATGGCTCAACCGTCCATCACACAAGTGCTGACTTGGTTTCACTCACTGTTATTTCAATGGACATGGTCATTGTTTTTAACGGACCCCTTCATTTTTGTATTTTGGATTTTCATCATCATCACGGTATTTTTATTCGGACGCGGCTTGTTCTGCGGTTGGATGTGTCCGTTTGGTTCCATGTCAGAAGCAATCTACAAAATCGGTGAAAAAATTGGCCTAAAACGCTTCCAAAGCCATCTACCCCACGCCGTACATGACAAACTAAAGTGGCTCAAATATGGAATCTTTTTTGGGTTGTTAACGGTCTCCATGTTCTCCATGGGTTTAGCGGAAAAATTAGCCGAGATTGAGCCGTTCAAAACCACTTTCTTAGTCGGCATAACGCACCGTGCCTGGCCTTATGGCTTATTTGTCGCACTCATACTTGGCATCTCTTTATTTATCGAACGGCCTTATTGCAAGTATATTTGCCCCTTAGGCGCTGCTTTAGCGATGCCTAGCACTTTCCGTTGGTTCGGTTTAAAACGAAAACAAGACTGTAATAGTTGCAAAGCCTGCGCCGTTGGTTGTGGTTCATTGGCGATTGATAAGGCGGGTCGGATTGATCATCGCGAATGTCTGCATTGCCTCGATTGTATGGTGCTGTACACCGACGTCAAAGCCTGTCCTCCTTTGTCTAAAGAACGTAAGCGTCGTGAACGTGAGGGGCTCGATATCAAAGGCATCGGCAAAGATGGCTATTTCATTCCTATTTATCCGATACCGACAACGCCGGCATCCGAAGCGATCAAGGCTGGCCTTGATCCACGCATGCCTAGCGATCCAGTGCGACCTGAATATAAAACTGGCGCCACAGGACTGCGCTGGATTATCTTAGAAATTATTGATCACTTATGGCCGTGGACAAGCAAAGCTTGGTCGTCCCAGCGCGTTTTACAAATTTCAGGCGCTGCGCTGGCGATTGCCGCTAGCGTAGCGTGGATCTTAACGGCGATTGGTCAACTCTCATCGGCAGCTATTATCGCGTGGTGGTTTGCGTGGAGCGTGTACGAAGTATGGATACGCTTGTCAGGCAAACGCTACGTCAAAGACGGTCCATGGTGGCGTGATCATTATCGCTATGCCAGCGTGATGGATATGATCAGTTATGTTAGTTTCAAAAACTTACTCATCGGTGCTGCCTTATTTTTGTCACTCAAAACTCTGGGTTGGTTAATCGTATGAGGATGACTGCAAAAGGATTTTTACTCTCAAGCATGATGGCGATGGCTAGCTTGTGCGAAGCGGCGACCATCGTGGTTAAGCCAGGAGATTCGCTACAAAACGCCATCGCGAAAGCACAAGCTGGTGATACGGTAGAAATCCTGCGTGGCAGGTATCAAGGTAATTTAATTATCAACAAAAAATTGATCTTAAAAGGCATTAATCGCCCGACCATCAGTGGTGGCAATCAAGGTGACACCATACGTATCAACGCGCCCGATGTGGTCATCGACGGCCTCATCGTACGCGAGTCTGGAGATAACTTAAAAGACCAAAACGCTGGCATTTATATTTACCCAGGTTCGCATCGTGCCGTCGTTAAAAACTGCGATCTCTCTTATAACCTATTTGGTCTTTGGATAGAGAAATCCAACGATGTGTTGATAGAGAACAACTTGATCACGGGCAAGCGCGAATACAATTCATCGCAACGTGGTAACGGCGTACAACTGTACAACACCAATGGAGCGCGCATTATCGGCAATAACATTAGTTTTGTGCGCGATGCGCTGTATGTCGATGTCTCACATCATGCTATTTTTACCGGCAATAAATTGCATCACAGTCGTTACGGTAGTCACTATATGAATTCTTATTACAACTTATGGGAAGACAACGATAGTTACTTCAATCGTGGCGGTCTAGCGTTAATGGAGGTACGTGATCAAGTCGTGCGCAATAACCGCACTTGGGGTAATTCTGATCACGGCATCATGCTGCGCACTATGCAAGATTCGCTAGTGGAAAACAATGTCATCGCGGGGAATAGTCGTGGCTTGTTTATTTATGATGTGGAATACGTCAGCATCAAAAATAACTTGGTCACCGACAATCGAGTTGGGGTACATCTGTCAGCCGGCTCCACCCGTAACCAAGTCGAAGGCAATGACTTCATTGGCAATCGTGAGCAAGTTCGATACGTCGGTGCTAAAGATGAAAAATGGGGCGTCGAGAGCGGTAATTATTGGAGCAATTATTTAGGTTGGGATAGAAATGCCGATGGTATCGGTGATATCGCTTACGAAGCAAACGACATGGTAGACCGCTTAAGCTGGCGCTACCCAAGTACCCAACTTCTACTGGCTAGTCCAGCGGTGCAAGCACTGCGTCTAGTATCACAACAATTTCCTGTATTACGTGTACCGAGCGTGGTCGATCCCAAGCCGCGTATGCAACCAAGCAATAAGCAATGGAGACAATGGCATGGCAAACACTACCCCGGCCAATAATCACTCGAACGCCAAAATCGGCGCTATCGAAGTGCGTGGTATCCGTAAACATTATGGTGCCTTACATGCCGTTGACGGTGTTGATTTGTCCGTGCATCACGGTGAGATTTTTGGCCTAATCGGTCACAATGGTGCAGGTAAAAGCACGCTATTTAAAATGATGCTGGGGCTAACTGAGCCGAGTGCGGGTGAAATCTTAATTAATGGCACGGCAGTGACAGGACGTGACTTCCGTCAAACTCGACGCCAGCTTGGTTATCTCCCCGAAAACGTCGTGCTATACGACAATCTCAGTGGCATCGAAACCTTAAAATTTTTTGCCAAACTAAAAGGTGCGCCGATAGAACAATGCGAGCCAACCTTGGAGCGGGTCGGATTAGCGCATGCACACAAGCGCCCAGTGCGCGAATATTCCAAAGGAATGCGACAACGTTTGGGATTTGCCCAAGCTTTACTCGGCACACCACGTGTCCTGTTTCTCGATGAACCGACTAATGGACTTGATCCCCAAGCGATACGCGACTTCTATGCAAGCTTGCATGAGCTACGTGATGCGGGTGTGACCATCATCATTACGTCCCACATCCTAGCAGAGCTACAAGAACGGGTTGATCGTCTCGCCATCATGGCCGCTGGCAAGATACAGGCTTTAGGCAGTGTCGCGCAATTACGTGAGCAGATGCATATGCCGCTTGTTGTGAGCTTACGATTAGCACCTCAAGATATTCTGCTAGCTCAAGATGCGCTATCTGATTTGCTCAATGTGACCCATACAGTTAGCGAGCACGGCTTAACCATCAGTTGCCCACGTAGCTGCAAGATGGAGGTGCTGGCAGCTGTCAGCGCACTAGGCAGTAAATTAATTGACTTGAGCCTACAAGAAGCGTCGCTGGAAGATGTATTTTTCGGCTTTTCAAATTAAACCAGAATTAAGAGTCGCTTATGGAATTGAGCCAAATATTAACGCTAGCCACAAAAGAATTTCGAGATCGCATCCGCAATCGTTGGGTATTGGCGGTCGCCTTGGTGTTTACCGTATTTTCCCTGGTCATTACTTATCTCGGTGGTGCACAGCAAGGTCAGATTGGTCTTAAATCGATAGAGCTGACCATCACAAGTTTAGTCAGCCTAGTGATTTATCTAATTCCTCTGATCGCGCTGCTACTCGGCTTTGATGCGATTGTCGGTGAACGTGAACGCGGCTCGCTTGATTTATTATTGTCTTTCCCCATCACGCGCATGGAGCTGTTACTCGGCAAATATCTAGGTCTAGCCGCGGCATTAACCCTATCCACCGTTGCTGGTTTTTCTTTAGTCGCGCTACTTCTTTACCAGCAATTTAATTGGGCTGGGCTGTTTCATTATCTCGGCTTTATTATCAGCTCCGTGCTACTCGGTTTGGCCTTCTTAAGCCTCGCTGTCTTCATGTCCGTTATCGCGCGCGAACGCACCCGCGCCTCGGGATTGGCCATCGCACTCTGGTTTTTCTTTGTACTGGTATTTGATCTTTTATTGCTCGGCGCTTTGGTCGGTACCGGTGGTAGCTATGGCGGCGACATATTCGCCTATTTACTATTACTGAATCCAACCGATGTTTTCCGCATTCTCAATGTTTTTTCTATGGACGATGTACGTACGCTTTACGGACTGTCGAGCATCGTTCCGCCTGCCCTTGCCAAACCTTGGCTCATGGGTTCTGTTATGTTCGCTTGGATATTTGTGCCGCTCGCTCTGGCACGCTGGAGATTTAGCTCATGATCATCAATCGTCGACAATTTATTTTCAACACACTTATTACCGCCATTGCTGGCAGTACCTTGATCGGTTGCAGTCAATCAACGACTGGCAAAGCTATCACTGCGGTAGAAATTGATCCCCATACCACCTGCGATCTCGACGGCATGTTATTGGCCGACTATCCTGGCCCTAAGGCGCAAATTTTTTATCAGGGCAAGGACACGCCCACATTTTTTTGCGACACGGTCGAAATGTTTCACACCCTACTATCACCCGAACAAGTCAAAGTCGTTAGCGCCGCGTTTGTGCAAGACATGGGCAAGGCTGATTGGGATCAACCGCACGGCAATTGGATACTCGCCAAAGATGGCTACTACGTGTTAGGAAGCAAAAGACATGGCTCTATGGGACCTACTATTGCGAGCTTCGCGCAAGAAGCTGAAGCGCAAAAATTTGCTGGGCAATGGGGCGGAAAACTCTTGCGATATGCTGAGATTAAAGCTGATATGGTGGATTTAAGTGGCGGTGCCTTACACGACACACGGATGTAATTGATGTTATTGCGCACGCCATCAATTAAACAGATCGTTCTAGCGACCGGCATCTTACTCGCTCCGTTTATTTTGAACAAAATCGTCTTCGCCCCAACGCCCGCAATCGACGATCAAGCCATGCCGAGCGGCGACATCTGCATCGTTGCGCCCGTCACGCCATTTGATCCACAATGGGGGATTAATTTACTTGCACCACGTAAAATCCCCAACAATGCGCGCTGCCCTGTGTGCGGCATGTACCCAGCGCGTACCAGCACGTGGGCCGCACAAGTCATTTTTAAGAATGGCGATACGCACTTCTTTGATTCGCCGTTAACTTTATTCATCTACCTACTAGACCCTGCGAAATACAGCCGTGGGCGCGGTGCCAGTGAGATCGCTATCAGTTACGTCACAGATACGACTCAAGGCCAATGGATTAAAACCAGCGAGGCTTTTTTTGTGAGCGAATCTGATGCGATGGGCCCGATGCGCGCGGGTAATTTACCTGCATTTGCACGTCAAAAAGACGCACAGCGCTTTACCGAAAAACACGGTGGAACCGTATTAAACGCAAATCAAATCCAGCCACAGTCACTCCAAAACCTACATCGCTCACGCCAGCATTTGCATCTAACAAATATCAATGCAGAGACGACTTAACGAACTCAAGCAAACCACATTCATACGTCAATCCTAACTCATCTACATAATACAGCGCTACCCAAATGCAACAAAGGCCAGCGCCGCTACGCTCTAAAACCATAAAGTCTTTAAGCTCGACCAAAATGGAGAATACAACATCAGCGAACAGCAGCAGTTTATGCACGCTCCTATACGCCGACTTGCTAGTCGACGTCGAACCAAATACTTAGCACAATAAATATCAAAAATGTGTTTCGTGTAGATTTGTCTGTTGGTGAAAAATGATCTTCTCAGAAGTACGATATAACTACTCCTCTAAGAGCGTAATGCATTGTCTGATTGAAGCTCATGTACTTTTACCATGGCTGAGAGCTGTGCTTTTAGAGTGTCGCAGGCTAAATCAAATGTCGGGTGGAAATTAAGAGCATCAACTGCTTCGAACTGTTGCTTGAGCTGAAGGTATCGTTCGTCAAGCTGCAGGAACACCGCTGCTGCATGTTTGATCATGAATTCACGCGCTAGCATTAGTGCATCCGGTTCTCGTTCGGCGATCAGGGCAAAATCGAAGATATCACGTCCTGTGATGCGATCACCTCGGTGCCACATTTTTTTCGCGATGATTTCCACCGACGTTTCCACTCGTACTTGATGCCCAAGTATTGTCTCAACTTCGAATCCTGGTTTGGTCAAATTTGGTGCTGCCACGAAATCAATTTCACCTTCTGAAAGGTATAACTTAACGTAGCCAGCTGCTTCCACGTAATCTGTTGTGATCGACTCGGCGACGTCACTCAGCCTAGGTGTAACGAACCCAAGTGACTGCGGATCTGGCACGAAGATATCGATATCCTTACTGAATCGATGCCCATAGCGCAGCATAAGAACGGTGCCGCCGCCGAAAGTCCAAAACGGATCATTACGACCATGCTTAGCAATCTCGTCGATAACGACTAATGCGTTGGAGAACAGCGTCTCCCAAGTTCGCGGAATTCCCTCCGCTCCAATCATCACCAGACCTTTCTGCATACTTTCCATTGGTTCGCCCACAGACTAAGGTGTTTCATGATTTTTTTCGCGGGCACATCCGGTGTAGCCGACTCAGCGACAGCCTTCACCACAACCTGCAACGGCGTTTCATCAAGCAACGCCATCAGATGGGGCTGAAATTGTACTGGCACAATGCCGGAGCGTAGCATAGTCGACAGCATGTCCGGCGTAATCACGTCCCGATAGCTTGTACTAATACTACGAGCAGCTACCGTCAGCGCGCTCTTCAAACCAGACGGCTTCACAGTCTCCATGTCGAGGCCCAAAATGTCCATTACTGCCTTTAATTTCGTGTAGCCGAGGTCTGCCAAGGTACCATTTTCCAGTTGGTTAATCGTGACCCGTGACAAACCTGCAAACTTGGCCAACTGTTCTTGAGCCAAACCTGCTTGAATGCGTTTGTTATGAATTTCTCCGCCGATTTGAGCTAAGTTCACAGCCACCACCATTTTTGTTAAGTATATTTAACATTATAGTGCCTAATAGGATCATTTCAACTACTTCTTGCCCTGATGATAGAAACATTCGCAACGCAAAACTCGGTGCAGAGTATTAGCAACTCCGCAATCGTAGGTGCTGGAACAAGCCGAGCGCTCGCATTTTTTTGTTAGTGATTTATGCAATACATTGCTCAAAAAAACTCATAGGAACAAGGTATAGGTATCGGTTTATATCAACTGCAGCAAATAAGCCGAGAGACGTAAAAAAAGGCCGACGTCGTTTACGTAGGCCTTTGATTTTACTTATGAATTCTGGTTGCGGGGGCACGCACCCTTAATAAGAGACATACACTCCGCCTCTGGGGATAAATCCCGCCACATAAGCCTCACAGTAGGCCACACCTGAATATTCAAATGTAGCGATCTATTGCAAGG
>NZ_JBHLXJ010000032.1:0-36334 GCF_042432465.1 Affinundibacterium danionis
ACTCGTCGCTGGAAAACCAAAGATGATCGCTATCATTGCTTGTATGAGAAAGCTTCTTTCTTTGGCTTTCGCTATTTTAAAATCCAAGACCCCATTTAATCCCGAATTCGCTTGACGGACGAGACAGCATCTACATGGCTAAAATTTCTATACTTATTTTTATTGTTGACCTAAAGCTGGAGGAGACGCTGTAAGCTTCATTAGTTGAATTGTCGTATCAAATTCTGGATTATTTGCAAATTTACTTTTATTTGTCTTAAGCCGTCCGCAATTCATATTATCTATTGGGCCTGTACACCCCCAACTCTCTCCAGCAGGGTGAGAGAAAGTTATCGTATGAGTCTTAAATCGTTCAGACAAATAATACGCCATAGATTCATGGTTTTTATCTGATTTGGGGCGTCGTCTAGCATGAACATCGCCAGTGAAAATTATTAAGGTATGCTCTGGATAAAGCCTAGCGCGTAATTCAATGTTAAGCCCCATCAGTGCTTCTCGGTACCCGCTCCAGTATGACTCTTTCTTACTTAACTTGACTGGCCACGCTGATTCAGCACCATCATAAGCGAATATGGAAATGTCATATCCTTGTTTTCGTAGTTGCCTACAATTTTCGATGATCATAAATATTGCATGGCTTGCGACACCAAAATTCCTCCCGTGCTCCCAAAATCGACTGTCGAATAAGTTTGATTTATCGATTGAGTCGCCGTCAGATTGAAGGTAAGAATTAATTCTTACCTGTTCAGATGCTCCGATTTCTAAACCTATAAGCACTTGCTTGCCACTGCTTACAAAATAGCATCCTAATTGAGAAAGATACTCAGGCATTTCAACCGTACCATGATTTTCACCAATTACTATGATGCGTGAATTTGAAACATTATCAGGAATAGCAATATTCGATTCACAATTATTTGAATTGGCGAATGCATTTGTAGTCACTAAGTTGAAAACTAAGTAAAGAATTCCTAAAATAATACTTTTTTTATCTATCATGAGTAATTTCACTTTTAAACTTATTAAAGTCATCACTTAAATAATATTTACTTAAACTGATGATGGCGTCGCTGGGAACGGCAATACCTATTTTACGTGCAAAAAATTCAATTGTCTCTGATACTATTGGTAAAGTTGGGCGCACTGCTAAGTCTTCACGGAATTTATTACAATCTTCGTCGCTCCGGCTAATTGAATTGTTCATGAACTCCACATTATCTTCATAGGTATTTTGATCAAAATGGTTGCTGTACTCAGTCAATAGTTTGTAGCTAGCCTTATAGTTAAATGAGTATTTCCGATAAAATAAATCATAAATAATTGATTTTAAAGGATAAAAAACTTACATCAAAATAATATCGTATTGTTTCACTATCCAACGGTTCTACTAACGTAGCGACAGATACTCGGATAATCTTTCAAGTGACGGAGCCTCTGAGCAGCATAAAGACAATGATGTTCTGTGGGGCGAACAACACTGCGGTTCCAGTATCAAGTTGGACTAGCGGTAACTCAGTAACGGTTACACCTGTTTCACCATATCCAGCAAATTCTAACTGTACTCTGTTGATCGACAGTACGGACTCCAAAGACTTGGCAGGTAATCCATTTGCGCAGAACTGGTTAGTCACAAAGTTTACAACAGCAGGTACGGTGGTCATTTCACCAGACACTGGACCTACTAACCCAACTGGCGACACCACACCGCCTGTTTATCTTGGCGGCATATTTCCAGCAGATGGTGCAACTGATGTTGTGCCTAATACTGAGATTCAGTTTGATATGAGTGAGAAGGTTTCGAATGTCAGAGTGAACTATGTATGTACAGGCGGTACGAGTGGCAACGTCCAAGACAATGCGGCTGTCTATGATAAATCTACTTCGCGTGTAAAGTTCATGGTTGGCTCTGCCCTGCTGCCTTACGGCTCGACTTGCGTGGTAACTCTTTATGGTAACAACACTCAGGACTTGGCTGGTAACACGATGAAGGCGTATTCAACGGTCTTGACTACATTCAAAGTCAAAGCTAGAGCGTCAAGTGTTGTTTGTGATCAGACTGCTCCACGTACTAGCCCACCAGTGATGAACGGAACGCCATTGGTGGAAGTATGTAACGGAGTATTCGCTGACCCCGCAATTACGACTGCAGAATACGGAGAGGTCGCCAAAATCAGAACGTATGCGATGGATTCAATCAAAAAATTCTTTGGCACATCTAAGATTACAAACATTCCTGACATCATTGCTTGCAAGACCTCAGGGTGTTCGGTTTACTTCATGGATTGTTGCTACGGTGGTCGTGTCATGCCACAAGGTATGTCAACACAAAACGGATCCTTTTCTGCACCACGAGATACATTCGTTGTAGGTGATCCAAGTAGTAGTGGAAGTGAGTTCAACCGCTTGCTGATTTCTGCGCATGAATTAACCCACGTAGAGGTATTGGTTAGGCTTGGTAACGGTCGAGTACCAACTTGGTTCAACGAGGGACTAGCAACTTACATCGGTGGACATCCTGTTTGCGCACCGTTTACCCCCGGAGTTACTAAGCCTATAAAAGCACAGGCAGACTTAAAAGACCAAACGCAGTGGAAGATAGATGCTCCTCACTACTGCCAAGGTTCAGATGAAATTACAAGCTGGGTACAGAAGAATGGAAAGCAAGCACTGATTGACCTTTTGGATAAAGTGAAAAATGGTGCTGAGTTTTACTCGGTCTATGGAAACCTCATAAACTAGAAATTTCCACTCTTGTTGAATAACATCTGATAAAACACAGAAGTTCTAAAAGATTTTCTTTCACTGTGCAGTTTTCTTTGATCTTCCAGTTAACTTTCAACTAGTCGAGTGAGGTGAATTGGATTAGCATATTTATTAAGTGAATTTAATGAATTGAACAAGTTTATGCAGAGTGATTTTTCAATTGGTTCCACAGCATTGCAAAGATGGCTGAATGAAATTAATTTAGGGGCGAAGCCTTCAATGATATTACCTTCGCTGCCGCAATCGCGAGTATCACTTTTGCGCTGGCAGATTGATCACTATAGTTCAAAGATACATAAAGCAAGCCCGCTTGATAGTGAATACCGAGTGTCGTTATTACTGGCTCCGCTAACAGCCAGTATTTGGAAAAATGGTCAGCTTGATTGGACAGGCGAACTAGCGAGCGGGAGTTTTCGTATATGTGCGCCTGGTTCAGCAAGTGAATGGAGTCAAAATAGTAGTTGCGATATTGTGAACCTGTTTTTACCAAAACAATTGATTAATGCACTCTGCGAAGCACATGCCCAAGAGGCTTCATCGCTCGGGGTAAAAATTCAAGGGAAAATCACGAGCACATTGCAAACGCAAAAGGCATTGAAGAATTCTGAGCGATTTGTGAAACTTCCAGATACAGGCTATCGCCAAGATCGATTTGTTTTACATACTATTGAGCAACTTCTACACGCTCAATCTCTGCGAAGTAAACTTGCCAGGCTGTCCTGTGATTATCTTGCATTTTCCTTAGCCACCTATCTCGTTGCGAACTATAGTGAGGTAGGTTCATTTCCAAGCGTTAAAAGTGGGCGCATAAGTAGAAACTACGTTCGTTTGCAGACCGCTTTAGATTTTTTAGAACAAAATTTGAATGAGGAGCTCACGCTTTCGCAACTCGCAGCGTGCTCAAATATGAGTACCTCGCATTTCGTGCGAGAGTTTTCTGCATGTTTCGGAGAAACCCCTCACCGATATATTTTGAGGAAACGTCTTGATATTGCAAGAAAACGCCTGATAGAAACGCAAATACCAATCACGGAGTTAGCGATGGAGTTGGGTTTTCATGACGCAAGTCATTTATCGCGTGCTTTTAACCGTCAGTTTGGAAGCGCACCCAGTGAGTTTAGGCGAGTATATACCGCAAAATAAAGTAGATACTACAAGAGGTTACATAGAAAACTAATTGTAAATTTCGTCGATCATTGCTCGAACTAGGGGGCAAATAAGTAAACGTTGCAATTCAAGAATATACGACTGGTCCCTGAATGATGACGCTAATAGATGCTCTTTTTTTACAAGTAATAGCTGTATTTTACATGCGATAGACGAGCTATTTAAATACACTAATGGCTTTTCTTCGAAAACTCTTTCGGGATATTTGAAAAAGGAACTTGAATGTTTTCCAGCGAAAATCTTTATATGCGCGAACTTGAAGTTAGCGATGCATCTTTTATCTTAGAACTCTTGAATACGCAGGGTTTCTTAAGTTTCATTGGTGATCGCCAAGTACGCAATTTGAGTGATTCGCTGCGCTATATTCAGACGGTGAAAGAAAATGAAACGATTTCCTACTGGGTCGTCAATTTAAATCATACTGATCAAGCCATAGGTATCGTTAGCATGATTAAGCGAGAGTATCTTGCATTTCACGATATCGGTTTTGCTTTTCTTCCACGCTATAGTGGTATGGGGTATGCACGAGAAGCTAGTCATGCAATGTTAGAGCATGTGATCGACCAATGCCATGATCAACGTATTCTCGCAACTGTAATGCCAGAAAATATTAATTCGATCAAATTGCTGCAACGGCTGGGCTTACGATTCGAGGCCGTGCTGGAAGAAAAAAATGAATCGTCTAGCGAAATCTTGCACGTTTACTCAATCATGCGAGATGAACTTTTAATCAACCGACTTTCACGAAATTATTTTAAGCTATTTAGCAACCGTCACGGCGCCACACCAAAATTCGATGATTTAATGGCGATGTGCCAGCCATCAGTTTTGTTCAACAACAAAATCGGTGAACGTTTCAAGGCAACAAATCTTGAACAATTTATTCGCCCACGTCAGCAGATCCTAACTAATGGATATCTTAGTGATTTTGAAGAGTTTGAGCTAAGTAGTACAACTTCGATAGTTGGAAGTATCGCACAGCGTCAATGTGTTTATGGGAAACGTGGTGTATTAGACGGAAGAGCGTTTCAGCAACAAGGCGATAAATTAATACAGTTCATTAAAGAAGATGGCCAATGGAAAATTAATTCTGCCTTATGGGAAGATCATGTTACACATACATAGACAATACTCTTCATTTAGCGATTCGTCGACAGCTCATACCAAATCTCAAGCCATTTCACCAATATCAATCTAATCGAACTATTAGGACTGCACCTAAAATGTCTATCGAAGCAAACGCCAATCCGCTCCCCAATAAACCAGAATTTCGTCAACTGTGGGGGCATCCAAGTCCACTCTGGATGTTATTCATGACGGAGTTTTGGGAGCGCTTTGCTTTTTATGGAATTCGTTGGGCGCTAGTTTTATATATTGTTGCGCAGTTTCATGAGGGAGATCCATCAGGCCAAGCTTCCGCAAATTTTGTGTATGGATCTTATCTTGCCTTAGTGTATGCGACTGCTCTGATCGGAGGCTATATGGCGGATCGTATAATTGGCTGTCAACATGCTATTTTGCTTGGTGCTGTGATTATGGCGTCCGGCCTTTTTATGATTACATACCCAAATCCAAACGTATTCAAATTTGGTTTGGCGACAATTATTGTCGGGAATGGCTTGTTCAAACCAAACATCTCTAGCTTGGTTGGTAAGCTTTATCATGAGAATGATTCGCGTCGAGATATTGGATTCACAATTTTCTACATGGGAATCAATACTGGTGGTTTTATTGCCCCCTTATTTACCGGTTTGCTTGCAGAAAAAATCTTCGGAACCAGTCAAATGCCAGCCTATAAAGCAGTGTTCATCGCTGGAGGTTGTGGAATGCTGATGTGTTTACTGTGGTTCTCAATTGGACGTCGCCAATTAAAAGGCATCGGCGCACCGATGGTAAACGAAGGGCAGGCTAAGCGCGTGATGTCTGTACTAGCTGGCTCGTTATTGGTGATACCTGCGACTTACGGTTTACTGACCTGTAGCGCTAGCACTATACAGTGGTTGCTTGCAGCTATGTTCATTGCCCTTGCTATTGCACTTCTGGTGGAAGGTGCGCGCCTCGGTCGTGTCGCACGAGATCGTGTAATCGCAATGCTCACCATATTTGGATTCAATGTCGTTTTCTTTATGTTTTTCGAACAAGCAGGAAGTTCGTTTACTTTCTTAGCTAGTGAAATCGTCGATCGCAATTTAGGCGGATTCATTTTCCCAACAGGCTGGTTTCAAAGTGTGAATTCCTTGGTTATTGTCTTGATGGCTCCTCTGGTCGCTGCACTTTGGATTTTTCTTGCCAAACACCAACGTGAAGCGACAGTGCCACAAAAATTTGCATGCGGCCTATTTGGTAATGCGACGGCGTTCGCGTTGCTCATGTATGCACTTTCTTTTTTAGTCGACGAGCATAACAAGATTCCGTTTTGGACTTTGATCGCAGTTTATGCTTTGCAATCAATTGGTGAATTGTGCTTGTCGCCAATCGGCTTATCTATGGTCACCAAGTTGGCACCGCCACGTCTCGTTGGTTTGGGCATGGGAGGTTGGTTTTTATCAACCGGAATTGGTAATAATTTGTCTGGAATTTTTGCTGGCCATGTGAGCGGTGATAAAGGGATGTCTATTTCATCAGCACTAAACGGCTATTCATTCGGTTTTTACTCGTTGCTAGGCGCTAGCATACTTTTATTTTTATTCGCACCATTAATTCAAAAATGGATGCACGGAGTGAAGTAATATTTGTATCAAACAAGTTTGATTAGACTGTAAGTGAGAAATTTTAGAAGTGATTTTTTCCAACTGAATTGGTAGAGGTCCACAGCGTTTAACAGCTTGGATTACCATTAACTTAATCGCCTTAGACAGCAAATAAAGAAATTTAATGTATTCACTTAACGCGACAATTGTATTGACTCGTGTCGTTTTCGTGTGAAGCGCTAGTCAAATCGGATCAGGCGCAGCAAAATACGATTAAATGAGAACATACGAGATCCCAATATGTGTGTATTAATTCTTTTCGACTCAGGTAAGCACTAAACAATTTCTGAGTTAGTGAAATACACATTATCAAAAACGTGAGATTGAGTTGTAATAATTGATTTTTGTTCGAGTTAAAAATCGAAACGTCGAGTTGTTGTCCAATCTGAGAATATAATACTGTGTCCACTTTTAGTAGAATGGGAAAGAACCTGATCGAGTCGGTTATCTTTTTGGATGGCGATAAAACTTTGTGCGCTTTGCTAAAGTGCTAGTAGCCACACTTCATGACTCGACTGATTCACACAGAGAAGCTATTTCTTTTGTTCCTTGTGTTGTGATCCGAGTGCTGATTCGGAGAACCCGATACCAAAAGCATCACCGCTTCCAAGTTCTACTCCTAGTTCACGAAACGCTGATAACTCCTCGCAGCAATTGATATTGTTGGCGATGACCAATGAACTCATTGATTTAGCAAGTGCAATTAGGCAGCAAATTGTTCGATAGGATTCAGCGTCATGTTCATGAATTTGGTGTTTAGATTGATACAAATGGCAGTGGGTTATTGGTATTGAGCTCAACGCGCGAATAGAAGTGATGTCCTTTCCAAATTCTCGCACCCCTATTTGAATTCCTAGACTAAGGATACCTTTTAGTTGAGACTCAGTGTGATCTGCATTTTTAATTAGACTCGCCTCACAGATTTCAATAAGAAGTTTCCCAGCAACGTGTTTCGAAAAACCAATTAGCTTTCGCAATGTTTGCTCGATATTTTCTTGGCGAATGTACTCGTACGAGACTGGAACAATAATCTTATATGGGAGCTGTTGTATATTTTTCTGTTTTTTTAGATCTTTAATGACGCGCTCTAATAATGCATTCTCGAATCTGAGGCTTAGTTCGCCGCCATTCTTTTTATTTGAGTTTTGGATGCATTCACTTTTTTTGATGCCAATACTTTCTGAGTCAATTGAAGCCTCAATTCCGTATAGTGCATGGTCTAGTATGAACCAAACCGGTCTATACGAAATACGAAAATCGTCATACGAGAAGTCAATCAAGTTCGTCTTGCTTGTGGCCTCTCTGCTATCTATTTTGTAAGGGAGGCAATGAAAGAAAGTGTATTGCCCTTTGCCAGCAACTTTTGATGCATACATTGCTTGGTCTGCGAAATTAAGAAGCTCCATAGGTTCGACAGTATCGTTCGGGAATCGTGAAATTCCGATGCTGACACTAACATGGATGATGCAACCTTTTAGTTGGTAGGGAGTTTTAAAGCTGCTAACGATTGACTGGCAAATTCGATCTAAGTTACATGGATTCTTAGTTTTAAGCTCGATAAGAATTGCAAATTCATCGCCGCCTAACCTTGCCACAGTGTCACCTTGCCGCACACAACTAAGCAGCCGTTGTGCCACTTCTTGCAAGATCATATCTCCAGTCGCATGCCCAAAATGATCGTTTATTTTTTTGAAACCATCAACATCGATATACAAGACTCCGGCTTCACATTGTTGGCGGCTCGCTCGATTTATAAGATGCTTTAGGCGATCGACAAATAGAAGTCTATTTGGAAGTCCAGTCAAAGAATCATGGCTTGCTTTGAATGCTAATACTTCGCATGATTGCTCAATGGTAGTAATATCAGAAAAAATCGAGACGTAGTAATTCGGGTGTCCATGTGTACTTTTAATCGAAATGATGGTTTGCCATACTGGAAATTGTTTGCCATCTTTTCTTAGATTCCAAATTTCACCTTCCCAAAAGCTATGTTCGTGGAGGCTATCCCAAATAGATTTATAGAATATGCTATTATGCCGACCAGATTTTAGGATGCGAGGGTTCCTCCCTAATACCTCATTTTCCGAATAGCTAGTAATTCGTTCAAAGGCTGGATTGACGCAGATAATATTTCGATTATTGTCAGTTATGAAGATACCATTCGCGGTTTGGTTGAATATATCTGCAGCTAACTTGATGAAGTTACGTGGTGGAAGTTTGCGACTCATTTGCATCCTAGCTTCTTATTTTTAGCAGCATCGTACTCATGATAAACAGCAAGACCTGTATCATTCAGAGTGATATTTCGTTGTGTGTTTTAGAAAATAGTTTTTTTTGAGGATATTTGTTGTCTCGTAAACGAGTATTTGCTCATGCTATTTTAGATTTTTCGTCGTGCTTTTGCTGTGCTTAATTCTCGAGAAAAATTGCCGAAAACCGTGCCGTCAGCTAATTGAAATCTGACCGTAATTTTGAAAAAATAAAAATATAGTTAAATGAACTTAAAGCCGTTGAGATGCCTGCATGGTGAAGTACATCAAATGACGAGATTTGGGTGGTAACGTAATCAAGAAATCAGTTCTCTGAATAGCGTACAAGAGTAACTGCATGTTCAGGACAAGCAACAACACATTGGCCACACGCCAAACAGGCATCGGGGTGCTGCACTATCGCCTGTTTACCTCCATGCACCCAAGCTTTGATACGGCCTTTAAAGCTTAATTGAGCATAGTCATCACGGGCAAGTTGTCCCATAGTGAATACGTTTTCAGGGCAAAGTTCTATGCACGGCCCCTTTCCCTCACAACGATTAGGGTCAACCATTGGCATAAGTTTTTTGGGAGGATGTTTGCAGGCGTTATTGTTCAATTAAGGCTCCATAAGCATTCATTTGCTGATGTTGATACAGAAAATGCGTAAATTTGATAACGTAAATTATTTCATGAGAAAGTCTTGAGTCTCGCTCGAGCTTTTTGATCGTCGAAAATCAATCTGCTGATTTTGACTTGACGTTTGAATGGTGGCAAAAAATATTTATTTGGTATAAGACATTTGAAGCCTGATCCGATAGTTTTTCTCGATTACTTGGTCAACACCCAATATCTTAAAGCCGTAACGTTCAAAAAATCTCGCGTTAGACATTCCAGTTTCAAGTCTAATTTCTTCGATGCTGGGATCGTTAATCATTTGGTTTAATCGATACAAAAGTAACTTGCTTCCTATTCCCTTTTTATGGTGTTCAAAATCGACCATCCCCCAGCGAAGTGCGCCAATATTACCCATGACTGAATATCCACCACATCCTACGATAGAGTTCCTTAGAATGGCGACAAAGAACGGTGATGCAGGGTCTTTAATAAATCGATTAAATTCAATTTCGTCTATTTGTGAAAAGTAGAAGGGGGTATTGCTTTTGAAGATTTCAATACATTTATCCGCGTTTTCATCGCTGAATTTTCGAAATGTTATAGTTGATTTTACAGTAGGCATTTTACGAAATAGTAAATAAAAATATGAAAAAAAGGGCGCATTTGAAGCTGCGCCCCTTAGTCATAACTTAGTGGTTAGAAGCTAGTACCACCAGTAATGTAGAACTGGCGTCCAAGAGGACTCGCATATCTAGCGTCGTATCCAGCTTGGTTACCACCACCGGCTATTCGAATACTGAGCGGTGGCGCTTTGTTAAACATGTTACGAATTCCGAAGGTCAATACTAAGTTGCTATATTGCTTCATTTGTACTCTTGTTTGCCAGTCAAACGTGATAAATGAACGTACGTCTCTCGTTAATCCAGCAAATGTTGGGGGGAGACTACCGTCGCTATTTACTAGCTTTAAGGCATTATCGTCAGGTGTTAAAACCTGATCATGGTAGCCAGAACGATAGTTCATCACTAGTGTGTTTGTGTAAATATCGCTCGAAGTCAGGCTCGCTGCAAATTGAGAGATGACACGTGAAGTCACGTTATTGTAGGCATCAAATCTCCCGAGACTACTTTCTGTTGGCGATCCAGGTACATCGACTTCAGACTTTAGCATGAATGTTCCATTCCACTTCAAGTTCAATTTGCCGAGTTCGGTTTTCATCGAATACGTATTATCCCAATCAATACCTTGATATCTGGCGGCAGCTAAATTAAATGTTGGTAGTAAGGTCACCAATTTATTAGCTCCAATACCTTGGTCATATACGATCGAGAAATTATTGTTAAATTTCACTGGGTCCGCGAACGGAAATTGTTCTGGCAGTGTTGTCAATTGATCCTTCATTTTTACTGACCACAAATCTAAGCCGAGTGATAAGTTGCTAACCGGATCAAAACGAAAGCCAATTGTGTATTGTTTCGATGTTTCCGGTTTTAAGCCGCTTGGCCCACTCAAATTATTGCCACCCGTAAGTAAGTATTGCTGGGTAGTCCCTGTGCAATAAGCAGCACGTGGATCAGGTGATTTGACTGGACAAGGATAGGAACCTGACGTGTTTCCTGATTGAACAATCGGTGAGGTAATCGAGTCCATATTTGCCACTTTAAAACCCGTACCGTAGGACCCTCTAATCAATAAATTATCTATTGGGTTGAAGCGGAAGGCAAGTTTATAAGTCGCTTTTTTATTCGCATTGCCCTGTTCTGCTGGCGGCAATAATTTACCATTTGATGGATCGAATACCATATCATTGGTAACCGCAGTATAGGCATCGTAACGTGTTGCAGCAGTTACTTCTAAGGTTTTAGTCACAGGAATCATCCACTCTGCGGAAGCACCCCAATTACTTCGCTTGGCAGCAATTGGAAGATGATCTGCCGAATCTCCTAATGGCGTATCAGTGAAGTTTGGCTGTTGTGCATTTTGCCCTTGAGATATTGGACTCGGCATGAAATCGTAGCGTTGACGCGTATAGTCTGCGCTAATAGCTAATTGTGATGGGCCGCCAGGTGCTTCAAAAAGCTCATGACTTAGCGAGCCGCTGAATTTATCAAGCTTGACGTCAGTCTTATTCTCATTGGTATGTAGAATTGCTGGTGCTAATACCGCAGCAGAACTTCCTGATGGTCCAAACGGATTAAATTTTCCTGAGTTTACGATTTCATTATATTTATTCCTGCTGAGAAAGCCACCAACAAAGTTTGATTCTTGGCTATTTTCAGAATGTGTGAATGATGCAGAGTAATCGAAGCCGTTTGCCGTGCCGTTGGCACCAAAAGCCAAGTGCTTTGCATTGGTAATGTAGTCTCGAGCACGACCTCCAGCATCAGTAAAGCGTACGTTCATTGAGGCTGACTTCACATCTTCTGGCGCAACGCCGATTTTCGATAGGTAAGGAAGTACTTCGTTCGTATAGAGCGTGCTACCTAAAGGCATACTCAGTCGTTGAGCGCCAGGGGCATAACGTGCTGTTTGTGTAAACTTCGAAGCGACCGCTTCTGCAAACAGGTTCAGATTCGAGTTCACTTTAATATTGAGAGATGAAAAAAGACTGTCTCTTTCTGATTTTGGAATAAGTTGGACTGTAGACGCGTAGTCGAACCAACATGATTTATCTGTTGCAGTTCCAATGAACGAAGTGTTGGAGCCACAAGTACCTGTTTTGTAATAGCTAGGCGAGAAAATTTTTACTGTATTGTCTTTTAGGCTGAGGGTTGCGGAGGCAGGAGCGGTATTGGCGGCCAGTAAATAAGTCGAGTAGGTTTTTCCGCCTTCAGTAAAACGTTTCAATCCAGATTTCGCGAACTCGCGGTCTTTCGCATTGAGTTCATCTTGAGAGTCGTGAGCATAAGTCACTAAGAAATTATAACCATCTGTTTCTAAGTCGCCGAAGCCTTTGGACAATGTCACGCTTGAACTTTTCCCTCCTTTTTTACTTGGATGGTTCATGCCTGCTTCAAAGCGAAAATCTTGTTGATTTTTCTTTAGAATAAAGTTGATTACACCTGCAATCGCATCTGAACCATAAAGCGTTGACGCACCATCCGTAAGTATCTCGACACGCTCTACAGCACTCATTGGAATACTAGCCAGATTTACCGCACTACCTGAACCATACGACGCAAGACGTCGTCCATTCAATAACACTAGAGTATAGCCAGCACCAATGCTATGAATGGATGCATTTTGAACACCGCCACCACCGCCATTCACAGATTCAGAGGAAGTTGTAAACCCCTGCATTGACGACAAAGATTGAATTAACTCTTCCACGTTTTTTGCACCAGATTTTTGTATATCGGCGGCATTTAAGTTTTGCACTGGAAGTGCGCCTTCTTTAGCGATTCGCTTGATGGCGGAACCAGTAATTTCAATTCGTTGCACCGTCGCATCTTGCGCCATTACGGGAGCACATAATGATCCAGCCACGACAATAAATCCACCTGCGCATATCAATCGCACGGACTTTGATAATATTTTCTCAATCATGATTTTTCCTATAAATTTCTTAGCACGTTAAACAATTTAAATTGGGGGGAGGGATTCCATTGTTCAGACGTATTTGTTTTCAAATTACCACTTGCATAGTGTTTCAAATAGCAATGATGTGCTAATCAGGAGAGGCCAAGTTGCATCTTTGTGAGACGCCTGCGGCAAATATAAGAGAATGTCAATGTCGCTCATATATCAACAATTGCGCAATTTTCATTGCGCAATTAGCTTCACCTTTTTTTAGTATAAAAGGTAAACGCATGAAAATATATTTACTTCCGAAATTAAATATATTTGTATGATGTTAGCAACCTTGCACTTATTTGCATTGTTTTTTTATCACTATTTAAATATTAGTTACAAATGCAAAATTTAGTATTTTTTTATAAATTGACTCAATGAGAATTTACAACTGGTATTAATATCTATCTTTGCTTAATTATAAAAAATAACTTTTTATTTTTAATAAAATGTGAAGATATCCTTTGAGAATAATGACTCTCGCTATTAGCTATTTTTTTTGATTTATAAGTGGTATGCATATTTCGTCATTAAATTAAATTGAGTGTGTCTAGCAGGGTGACGTTCTTTAGCCGTATTATGTTATCGCCAAAACAATTAATGCTTGGCAAAGTAGCTTGTAAATTCTTGTTCTTGAAGTGAGCATATTGTTCAAAGTCGCATCCATCTCCCCCTATAAATGGATGCCTCTATGCAATTTGTCTTACTTTTTCTCCCGTCTAATTGACGGGAGTTTTTTATTTCAATTGGGTTTTAAAAGTCATTATGAGAATAATTAAGTTCTTCATCTGTACTGTTTATTTGCTTTTAGCAAATATTGCGCACGGGCAGCAAGCGCCCTTAGTTCTAGGGGTGCAGGAAGGTTCTGGTAGTAGTGGTGATTCGGAATACAGTGTAAATAAATACAAACCTTTCGCAGAACTTATTTCCAAATATTTAAAGCGAGAAGTAAAGGTAATGGGATTGTCTCCAGCTAGGCAATACAGCGAGTCCGAATTGAAATCAGTAGACGTTCTATTTTCTCGCCCTAGTTCGGTAAGTGGATTTGCAATGGTTAAGCTGGGATTTTTACCTGTAATTTCCTTTCAAACTAATGCCCCGACCAAAATTGTTTTAGTCGGTGAGCCGTTAGCAAAAAATTTACTTGATCCCAAGTCAAATCAGCGTTTCAGAGTAGTACTTCCAAGTGAGGGAGACTCCCATGATGTTGCCATCAATATGTTGACGCAAAGGCATATAAAACTAAGTGATGTTACTCTGCAAAAAGTTACTCTGCAGGGAACGATTCCATTTGCTCTAGAGAGCAAGCTTGCTGATATCGGCGTCTTAAAAAGTGATTCTTCAGTGATGCAAAGTTTGAAGGCAAACAAATTTGTTGTATTGGCCGAGAGCGAACCGCTTCCCCCTTGGGCATTATTGGCTTCTGGGAGGTTAGGTGCTGAATTTCAAGAAAAATTGAAACTCATCATGATGTCTATGAATGAGCACCCAGAGCAAAAAGCATACTTAAAAACGTTAAGAATTACAGGTTTAATCGACTTCAATGAAGCGGCATACCTCAATATGAATAAATTACATGTGTCATTAAAGTAATTTAATCTTTACGTGTTGTACACAAATAAAACTATCGATTTGAAGTATTTACATAGGACAGTTTTCATGAAGATCAATAGACAATGCCCTAAATGCGCATCGAAAGAAATTTCAATTATTCATAGCTCGTTTGGCACCTACAATAATATTAAAATTAGTGTATTTGAATCTGCTATGGTGTCTAGATTTATCTGTACTCAATGTGGATTTATGGAGCAGTATGTCGAAAATATTGACATACTAAAAAAATTGGAAAAAGAATCATTGTAATAATACATTTTAGAGTTCTGGTAACGTGAACGAGTTGGAGAAGATGGTTTGCTGCACGTGTATTAAATATACCGAGCACCTATTCTTCGGAAGTTTTTTTACTACGAAAAATCAAACATGTAAAACGAGACGACAGATTTTAAGAGTACTAAAATTAATTGATGTTAGCTCTGCTTCTGAATTGCTTAATTCCAGCGGGAACGTTGGATCTATAGGTGATCCTAAAGTCCATTTAATTTACGTTGTTAATTAATGTACTTAGTAAACGTTGGACAATCATAATATTAGCGCTGGGTTGCTGATATAGCAGAAGGGCGACAGATTGTTGGAGTCGTGACTTTACTTAATATGGACTAACTAGAGTTTATGATATTGGTTTTGATTTTTACTTTAGTTTTTGGCGGAAATTTCATGCAATATGAACTTTCATTATCGCCGCTTCATATTGGAGTGGAAAAGTACGTTGAACCACAAACGCGATTTCATTTATTAGATTCGGCTACCTATACTGTGAGGCTAAAAATAGACTAAATAGTTTTTTTGTATTTAGATACTGAATGCTATGTGGCTTGATAGACTCTGCAGTCTTTAACAAATAGAAAAATCGATTAAGCCATCAACCGACGAGGAAAATTTGAATTTCTTAAATCTTAAAATTGGCATGCGGCTTAGTATTGGTTTTGGTTTAATACTTGGATTATTGGTCACAATTTCGAGTGTGATGATCAATAAAATGGGGGTGCTCAACGCAAATACGAACACGTTAATTAGTCAAGATTGGGTGAAAGCAAAATTGGCGGGACAACTTTTAGATAATGTACGCGGAAGCATTACGAGAGTCACTCAGATTGTTGCAGTTGATGACCCACAGGAGGCCACAAAAGCTCAAGACCGATTGCTTGCGAACATCAATGGATTCAATGAAGCAATCGATAAGCTAGATGTTTTGTTAGAAACTCGCGACGGTAAAGAAATGCTGAAAGAGATTAAAGTTGCGCGAGATGCATATGCGACTTCAATTGGAAAAGTGTTAGCCCTAGTTCAAAATGGCAACCGTGAAGAGGCTGGCAAAATGGCTTTTAACTCGACTTACAATTCGTTGCAATCTTTCGCCAGTGAAGTACGCGATCTAAATGACTTATTACAAAAAACATTCGATGAGAAAGGCGCATCCAGTGAAACAATTTATGTGGGGACACGCAATCAAGTTTTGTTGATAAGTCTATTCGCTTCAATTGTTGGCGTTTGTTTTGGATGGTGGATCACTAGATCAATTACCAAACCGATAGATAAAGCTGTGAAGATTGCACAAAAAATAGCCGCAGGTGATTTGACTGCGAATATTGAGATTGATACTTCCGATGAGACTGGTCAATTGTTACAAGCCTTAAAAGAAATGAATGTCAGCTTAAATAATATTTGTAGCCAAGTGCGTAAAGGGACTGATGTCATAGCATCTGCATCGTACCAAATTGCGACTGGCAATATGGATTTATCCTCGCGAACTGAAGAGCAAGCAAGTTCACTTCAGGAGACCACTGCATCGATGGAGGAACTTGCTGAGACAGTCAAGCAGAACACTGGAAATACCATTCATGCAAATCGATTAGCAGACATTGCTTCCGATGTTGCAATCAAGGGAGGGGATGCTGTAGCGGAAGTGGTCGTCACAATGGATTCTATAGACACTTCAGCAAAAAAAATTGTCGATATTATCGATGTTATTAATAGTATAGCTTTTCAGACTAATATTTTGGCATTAAATGCGGCTGTCGAGGCAGCGAGGGCAGGTGAGCAAGGGCGTGGTTTCGCTGTCGTAGCTTCAGAAGTACGAAACTTAGCGCAGCGTTCAGCCTCTGCGGCAAAAGAAATCAAATTTCTCATTGACGAATCTGTGCAGAATGTCGGACTTGGCACCAAACTGGTTGAGCAAGCAGGTTCGAGAATGCGCGAAATTGTAGAAAGTGTGAAACGCGTTACAGAAGTGATGAGTGAAGTTTCCGCGGCTAGCCAAGAACAAATGCAGGGCATAGATCAAGTTACAATTGCAATTTCTCAAATTGATACGGTTACCCAAAAAAATGCAGCTTTAGTGGAAGAGGCGGCCGCAGCGGCGTCAACCATGCAAAATGAGTCGAGAAATTTGGCACGCGTGGTAAGTGTGTTTAAATTAATATGAATCCCACAGCAGTTGGTGGAGCAATTCTTGGGGTGAGATTTTGGTAGTTATTTAGTTCTGATAAGACGAAGTGGAATGTATTGAAACTCTTGGTGAGCTTCATTACTATGCGCTGAGGTTAAACCATTATCGTTTTGGCAGTGGGAGACATTCATCAAGGTTCTAAACTGATCGTCGTACTGCTGTACTGAAGACCGGAGGATGATAAGAATGAGCTTCTGGCAAAGTTATCATAAGTTAAGCCACAGTTAAAATTTATTTTTATAGGCCTAAAATTCCAGTGAATTAATCACATTAGAGTCTTTCCATCTCATCATTTATCACATGACTAAACATAGTTGAAGGACTACCATGCGTTTTTTATTTGCTTTAATTAGTATTTTCAGCCTAAGTGCTTGCCAGACCTATGTTGTTAGAGATTTAGATTTAATTCGCCCAGATTATTTGACAGGATATAAGACCAAAGAAGTTTTTGATGCAGAAAAACTCAACAAAACTTTGCCAGAAGCACGATTAAAAGAAGAAGTCATTAGCGCCAATCAAATGAACTCAGAAATAGTTCAAATTAAAGGTCTCAGTGTTGTGCTGCCCGAAGCCAAAACAACAGTCTTATACTTTGGCGGCAACTTAACCCATGTCGATGAAAATGCGCCTCATTTAAGCAAGATTGCTGCTTCTTGCCCGGTCAATTTTGCTACCTTCGACTATCGAGGTTATGGACGTAGTAATGGTCAACCGGATGCACTTGTTTTAAAAGACGATTCCTTACGAATCTATGATCATGTTCGTGCGAAAATCTCCGGGAAATTAGTTGTGCATGGATTTTCTTTAGGTAGTTTTATGGCGGCCTATATTGCGGCTAACCGTTCCGTGGACGGCTTGGTATTAGAAGGGAGTAGTACCTATCCTGATGAATTGGTAAATGCGCAAATACCTTGGTACTTCAAGCCTTTTGTTACAGTGACGGTTTCCGACAACTTAAAAACCATCAGCAATACACAAGCAGTATCTAACTTTGTTGGAAAGGTACTCGTCATCACCGGCGAAAAAGATACTTCCACTCCAGCTTATTTAGGGCGCGCATTGTTTGAAAGTATTCCTAGCCAAGAGAAAGAATACATCATGGTTCCAAATGGAACGCACAATAATCTGATGAGCAATCCACAAGTTCAGGTCAGTTATTGTAAGTTAGTTCAGTAAGTGATGTGGTCTCAATAAAGAAGTAGACGAAAAACATAAAGCCAGAAATTGTGTTGCGTTTTCACAAAGTTATTTTCAATGAAATTAATTTGTGTCCCATGTTAACATATAGCTGTGGCGTGCAATGCGCCGCAGCAGCCAACGCCAATCAATATTAACGCAAGCATTTTCATCAGGCTTTCCTAGCTTGGCTTCACGGTTTGCGCCTCTGATTCGGCAAACGCTGCTTCCTTTTACCTCCCTAAAGACGTACTGTAATTGTTCGCTGAAAGCTAAAACGCTACCAGTGAATTTTTGTCGTCTTCTTGCTTGGGATATCTACCTACACTGAGATAACAATGATGAAGAACGATACCAACACAAATCCAAATACGCCAGCGATTAAGGCGCATGATGTTCAGAAAAAAGCGCCACTATTTTCTTGTGGCACGGTTGTGGCAACCCCAGCGGTCATAACGCATTTTAGCGAGAATAATATTGAAATTGAGCCGTATTTAGTTCAACGTCATTTGCAAAGCGATTGGGGTGATGTTCCACCAGAAGACGCAATAGCCAATGACTTAGCAGTAGAGAACGGGCTTCGCATATTGTCTGCGTATGTCGCTGCTAATAGACGATTCTGGATAATCACAGAAGCGGATCGCAGTGTCACTACGTTCCTGTTTCCCGAGGAATACTGATATGTGCGCGAAACGAGCATCACAAAAGAGCGGTAACGCCATCGCGTCAATGCAGACTTTGCGACCGATACGCGATTTGCTTTTGCAACTACCACATTTGACGCTGACTGCTGAATTGGAGATTGATTACCTTGCTGCGAATCCAGCATTACTTTTACAGATCGCAAATAACGGAGATGTCGTAATGCGCACCGTTAACTTAGGCATATCTGCTATCGGTATTTTATTAGCCAATTCCGCGCCCGAGATTGAAACACGTGAAATATCCGGTGATGCAACGGAAGCCATCGGATGGCTGATAGGGGAGTTAGGTGAGTTAGCGGCAGTTGTTCACTTCATCGCAGCAGCCTGCCGAAGGTCGATTGTGGATTATGTTCCTAGCACTGTTGAGTGTGTCCCTAATGCCAAACCATGATCTGACCAAAAGCAAAAAAGCGGCGAGAATATTCGTCGCTTTTTTTACGCCGTGTCAGCTATCGAAAAGCCACCATTATCGATAGTCAGCAATACGAAAAAATCAAAAACTCGTCGTCAATTTAATTGGCGGAATGATTCAGTAACGGTAAATTTCATTTATTCATCTTCGATTTTCATTGACAAGAAAAGTAGTATGAATAATTCCAGATAAAATTTGTACACCGGTAAATTATCCTACGCGTATAGTGTAGCTTGACTGGAAACTCCCTGTGGTGATAATTTCAGCTTCAAATGTATAAGTTGATGAGTTATCTAGAAACATAAATTTTCCGGGAATGCGAACAGATTTTTTTGGCCAAATGCAGAGCGTTTCGGGCGTCCTCATTCCTTGAGAGTTTATGTCTCGATAAGAAAGGAATGCACTAAAACTTTCTCCTGCTTTGGCAGATGTAAACACATGCAACCCTGCTTGAAATCCATATACAGGGTTATCAGTTTGTACTGTGCAAAATACATCACTGTTGCCACAACAAGTAACTGGTGAAATATGATCTTTAAGGTCATAAGTTGCGATTTGATGTGTGCCATTGACGTCACGATTCAGTTTGATAAATCCACCAGACTCGACAAGGACTCTGGCGATCCAATGGTAGTCTCCTGGAGGGAGCATGATGCTCGAACCGACCGCAAGGAAACCAAATTCTGCTGTGTCATTGCCTCCAAGAGCACTACTTAAAATGATTTCTCTACCCGGTGTTGCCTGGTTCTGTAATACCAATTCAAAGTGGGCTAATTTACTTGAATCACAGGAAGTAGATGCCTGAATGGTTACCCTTTGGCGGTCTAGTAGAACGAATCCAGCACTATCTTGTGCGACCAATGTGCTATTCGTCCATTTAGGAACTTTTGAGATCGAATGTTTTGTTGACCGTATGTCTTGACTCATACCACCTCAAAAATGATGTTGCGTTCAATTGGCGATATAATATTTGTCTCTACAATAAAAGTGGCTCGATATCGAAATCCATCTTTTGGATAGAAATAGCAAACTTCGGTCGCTAAATCACCGTCAAAAGTTGCAGAGCTTAAAGAAACTTCAAGGCTGAATAGTTCGTTATAGTTTGTATTTCCATGGGATTCTGAGAACTCGTAAAGTTTGAGAAGACCTCTTACCGAGTCTAAGGGCGTCATTCTCAGTTTCTTGATATATCCCTGAACGAGGGTTTTTTTGTTTCCAGTATTGCCAAATACAGTATTTAGTTCCCCCCAGCCTTTTGTTTCGTAGCGTTTCTGAGATTCTATAACCGCGATGTCCTCGCTCATCGAGCATTCAACTAAATCAATCCCACTAAATTCGCCTTGGAAAGTATATTTTCCAGGCTTAATTGATACAAGTGACTCACATTGAAATGAGGAACTGGTCGATGTATTAATACCAAATCCAACTTTGGATACGATGAGTGGTGAAGTTCCGACAGTACCATCATGCAGGTGAATACGAAAAAAAGAGTCAGGAGAAGCTTTGGCTCTTCCAACAAATTTGAAGATGTAAGGTTCCCTTTGCCTTGTCATTAAGAGACCACCAAGGGAAATATGGCCAGATTTCTTGCCCATTGGTTTTTTATCCTGCCATCAAAAGTGTTAGTTTGAAATTGAAATAATATACCTTTGTTAAGGTGAACTCAATACAGTAGGCCGGGGTCTACCATTAGCCACGGGTATTCATCAAAGCGCACTAAATACTCGTAAATTACCGTGATAAAAATTCCTCGTAATGTCATCACACATAGATTTCAAATGTGCCGTCATGCGTTTTGTTTTCATATGTGGTTGCGTGGATCGTACCAATCACCCATGTAGGTCTAGCGAAAATGGTGTTACTGTTTTCGATCAAAGGATAATTGGGTCAGGTTAAATTAAATATTGTCTAGGCTGGGCTCGAATTTGTGCCTGCACTTTGTTTGAGGCGGGCAATGAAAACGACGCTTGTGGGAAGTTAAAAGGGGGGCATCGAATATTTCTTATTCTATGTCGCCCCGTTTGTTTCTTTCTGACATGCCGAAATCTAAAATCGAACCTGATCTGAGTTTCTGTTGATTTACTCGTGTATGCATTTCCCGCGAATTTCAACGCCGTTAAAAGTTACTTCTTTAGGAACAGCGCCATGAAAACAAGCGAACCAATGAACTCTAAGTCCACCATTGGTATGTTCAGAATCTGAATCTAATGCTTTTATAGTTAGAGCACCAATCTGTGGTTTTTTCGCCATATCTCCTTCACAATCAAAAAGTTCACCCCAAGAATTCTTTTTTGGCTTGTATACGCAGTAAGTGTATGTAACTTTTTCGTTGCAGCTGTTTTTGAATCCACCATACAGACGCAGATTTGGATCAAGTGAAACACAATGATTCGCCAATGCAAGTGGATCGTGCAAATACTGTACTTTTGATTTTGGCGCTTTTTTATATTCAGGTCTTGAATCATCGACGGTTTTTGTTTTAACTTGGGGGGCTGATCCGTTATTCTCAGTCATTTTGAATCGGGATGAATGATCCGCTTTGGATTGCGTGGTCATTGAAATTGCTTTATTTGCAATCTCATCAGCTTCCTTGATGAGTTTTGGTGATAAAGGTGCATCAGCGATATATTTTTGTAAGAACTTTCCTGCGCATATGGCGGATCTAATTTCAGCTTTATCTTTCTCAATTAGTTGTGGCCTTGGTCTTTTCATTGTCCTTGCAGCTTCGTCTTGCAATACAAGACCTTGTTCGTCATTTTCAATTTCCTTAGAAAGACGCATCGTGGTAGTTGTCAAATCGGACTCGCCATTTAGAAAATGGTATGTATAAATTAATTTTTGTCTCATCCTTGATTCGAATCGATATCGTAATCCGTCAATTTGCTTTTGTACGTTGTAACAATCTTCAATTTGACAAAAATTTTTAACCGCACGAATTTCAGCGTCTAATTCAGACGCACAGACAGACTTTGCTCGATCATAAAAATATTTTTCGGTAGGATTTTCTAGCAAATTTTCGTTATTTTCATCAGTGCGTTTAATGTTGCCTTTTTCAAGTGGTCTGACTAGGGCGTGCTGCAATGGTTCAGCGCTCGTTATTGCTTTTGAAGTGTCAACTTGATTTTGTGCAAGACTTTTTGAGGAATCTGTTGTTACTCGATTTTTATCTCGTTCGTTTGTGAGGGCAGTTGAACTAATTGACTTTGTGGCTTTTGCTTGGTTCGTATCATCTTTTGAATTGCCTAACGGAGTGACTTCTGGTGTACTCTTAGTTGCAATGCTACCTTCTAAACTGAACACATAGGCAACTTTCAAAACGCTTGCAACTCGTTTTCCCTTTACAATTTGTGGGCTAAAAATGCAGGTTTCGAAGGCCTTCAATACTGCATTGTCGAGGTTTCTAAAGCCGCTTGATTTTAGGACAGTTATTTCCGTACTATTACCGTCCTGATCTAATGCGACTTCTACGGTAGTTGTGCCAGTTTCCTCATTTCGAAGTGACGATCTCGGATATTCAATTTTGCAGGTCGTAAAGTCTTGTTTTGCTGTATTGATTATCGGTTTTTTTTGAGCGAGTACAGGAGCTTCAAAATATAAAAGAGCAATAAGGAGAATCACGGTTGTGAAAAACTGATTATTGAACTTCGACTTACAAATTTCAATTTTTGACATAGATTGACCTTTTGATTGCGAATAAAACGACTTGGATTCGCTCATAAAAATACGGTGAGTTCTAGGATGAAGTGCAATTTATGAACGGTAGAGGTTAATGGAGACAAGATGCAATAGCATTTGTGCTTTTTTGACTGGCCAGTCGAAATTGCATAATGAACTGCATACATCTCACTCAAATAGAACGATACCAGATTTACGTATTAAGAAAAGCAGGACAAACACAAAGGCAGATTGTGAGCGTATTAGCGCGAAGTGAACCGACAATCAGCAGGTAATTGCGTCGTAACACAGGAGGTCGCGGATACCTGACACCTGCCGCTATTCCCGCTTCCTGTGCGACATACTTAGGTAGTCGCAGACCCAGCGAATTTCCCCATTTGCAGATGGTAATCATCATTTCCCTCACTAAAAATGTATAGCCAATGTTTATCAGTGAAATTGGTAAGACCCACGGAGATTTATATCTTTTTTGTGGGTTAAGTTGGGATGAGGAAGAGCCACTATCGTGACCAGCGCTCGCGAGCGAGGCTCTTTATGATCATTCTTTAAATTGTGTTTTAGACATTTATTGGCGTATTTGCGTTTTGCCTATGGCTGTCAATCGCTATAGCAAAAATCCCATTTAGAGCGGACGTTAAGGAAACTTCGCATACTTCAACAAAAAACACTAATAACAGCTATAATTTGCATGAAATATCAATGAGGATTCATTCAGTGGAACAATTAAATCCGACTTTAGAACGACCATTACGGCCAAAACAGGGTGCCTTGAAACAAGTGGCAAAGACTTTGCACGCTGGTAAGGTTTATCGTCGTGAGGATTTGGCGCAGGTTTCCAATGCAGTTGATCGGCATTTGAGCGAATTGGTTGCTGATGGCGCTTTGACTCGCTTGGCACAAGGGCTTTACTACGTACCTAAGAAATCGGTGTTTGGTGTACTTCCCCCAGACGATCATGAGCTGGTGACTGCTTTCTTGCGTGATAAGGATTTTTTGGTGTTCTCCCCATCAAGTTATAACGCTTTGGGAGTAGGAACTACGCAGCTTTATAACAAAACCATTGTCTACAATCACAAACGGCACGGCGTGTTTTCGTTTGGGAATCGTCAGTTTGATTTTCGAGTTAAGCCACGGTTTCCGAAAAAGCTTACCTCTGAATTTTTATTGGTTGATGTGATTAATAATTTGGATGAATTAGCAGAGGATAAGAACCAAGTGCTTCAAATGGTTGAGCGAAAACTATCCTTATTCGATCAAGCAAAGTTGAAACGTGCTGTTTCTGCTTTTGCTTCGGTCGCTACGAAGAAACGTTTTATGGGTTGGTTTCATGCTTAAGCTTTTGCATACTCGCGGAGATTTTAATGAGCTACTTTCCATTGTCGCGCAACAGCGCGGGATAGCGCCTGTGCTCGTTGAAAAAGACTATTGGATTATGCATTGCCTGTGGGGTTTGCAGCAGTCGCAATTCCAGTTCGAGTTAAAGGGCGGTACGTCATTATCGAAAGGCTTTGGCATTATCCATCGCTTTTCGGAAGATATTGATATTCGCATAGAACCGCCAACTGAGTTGCAAGTTAAAGCTGGACGTAATCATGACAAACCTGCGCATGTTGAATCCCGACGTGCTTATTATGATTGGCTCTCACAACATATTCGTATTTATGGAATTGAAACCGTTCAGCGCGATACTGCCTTTGATGATGAGAAAATGCGCAGTGCTGGAATACGCTTGCATTACCCCAATCGAGTCAGTCAGCAGAGCGGTGTTAAGGACGGCATTTTGTTGGAGTTGGGGTTTGACGATACCACCCCTAATCGCCCCGTCACCATCTCGTCCTGGGCTTATGATGCAGCGGTGAATGCGGGGGTAAGTATTCAAGATAATCGCGCAATCGACGTGCCTTGTTATCTCCCAACTTATACCTTCGTCGAGAAATTGCAGGCCGTATCGACCAAATACCGAATGCAAAAATCGGGGAAGGCATTTCCTGCAAATTTCATGCGCCACTACTATGACATCTATTGTTTGCTAGCGCTGCCTGAAATTCAAGAGTTCATCGGTACGCCAGACTACGAGGCCAGAAAGATTCAGCGTTTTCCCAAAGGCGATGAGCTGGTCGCTGCCAAAAATTCTGCCTTTCTTTTGGATGATCATGAGGAACGAGCAAGGTTTGAAAAGGAGTATCAAAAGACAGCTGCGCTGTATTACAACGGTCAGCCAGAATTAGAACAAATTCTTTCTCGTATTGGACAATTCATCGGCAAAATGTAAGCGGAGCTTCGCCTTAGAATTGTCACTGTTCAATCTACAGTTTACTTTCTCTAGCGTGTCTAGCCCTGTCACAGACATTCTGTTCGTTTGATGCTGTCAGCCTTAGTCAATCATCATCTGAAACCCGAGCAGATATTTCAGGCTTCATACTTTACCTTGCCGCTTTGGTGATAGATTCCAACGCGCTCACATCCAAACTATTTCCCCATCTGCAAATCATGCTGTCTTGTTTCTAATTAAAAAGTATAGCCATTGGCTATCAGTTGAAATTGCGTTTCCAGCCCGAAATTAATATCAAAAAGTGTGTTTTTTGTTTGGATCTAGTTGGGTGATTTACGAAGGTGCGCGTTAGCCAAATCTAAACAAACTAAAGGCAATAGGCAGCTCGATTCCTGAAATAGCAATGTTTGTTCATTTCGTTGTGGAAGCACGCTTTTCGGCTGATGAGGGCGCTTTGCTTTAATCTACTAACTTCTGTAAGTCATGAATTTGAATTTTCTCTGTAGCGAGAGTCTGAGTCTTTTGCTGAATCGTTTCATCAAGGGCTATCTTTAATCGTTGTGTTATCGATTTAAAATTGTCTAGGCAAAAGGAGTCTGCTACGTGATCAGTAAGGGGGTGGTAATCACCCGGGTACACAATTATTTTATTCATCCAATTGGTACCAAGATTTCGGTGATCATTCCAGTTAATGTTGATGTCGATTCTTAGTTGCTTGAGAATTTTTAATCTCGCTGCAGAAAATGCTTTTTGATTTGCGATTTCGCTGGACTTGTTCAAAATAATGCAGTTCGCTAGAGACTTCCCATGTAGATATCCTTCGACAATATGCCTGATTGTTTTACTCAGTTTATTTAAATCGGCAGCATCAGGTTTGTCTTGGCGTAAACGCTCGTCCAACCTGAAGCACTTATTACGAATGTAAGTATCAAACAGCATTTTGTACGTTCCCATTTCATGCGCACATTCCCATGCACCGACATTTTTCAAGCGGAGTTTGGTTAGTTCTTCTGATGTAAGAGTTAACTCAATACGAATTAGGTTTTGTGCCGAATCGATTCTATTTTTCCGCAGTTCGATATTGCCGTTTTCAGGTATTTTGCTTGGTGGTGTAGAATAAATTCGAATAGACCAACCTCGCATTTTGACGTACGTGGTCTTACTATCCTTTGATCCGACTGAAGAACCTCCGTAGCGGTGATCATCTGATAGTGGAAAGAATTGAGTCAATCGTCTTTCTATAACGGCTATACATTCTTGTGCAGTGCATGTCTGTTGTTTTGGCACTAGATATGTAATGGTAGCGCTTTGCAACTCCAAATCTTTAACTGTGAGCAAATCAATATATTCTCGAATTACGCGATGTTCGGCGAGGAATAGCTTAAATAAGCCAAGTGCAGTAGAAGATGCAGCATAAACGCTATGCCCAAGTTCTGCATTCTGCCCCACAGTTGCATTTGGTATGTTGATATCTGCATTTAGAGCGATTGGTACACCATTTTGGTTAACCTTAACTTTAATCTGCATCTTGTTTTGAGTAAGTGGACTCTTCCAAGACTGCTTGGCCGCGAAAGGAATAATTGGACTCGCTTTGTTACGGTCTACCCGATATACATGTGGTGCTGGTATATGTTTTAATTGTTCCGTCTGTATCTTAGAGAGGTCTAGAGTTACCTTGAGTGAATCTGTCATATTCTTACTCTTTGTGATTAAGTGAAATGGATAATGGAAATACGGCCTATTCAAGGTTAGGAACGGTGCGGTCTCAGACTGATTACCGTTGGTGGTGACCAGTCTGAGATAAGCTGTCGTTACGTGATGGTCGTATGATGAAATTTGGTAGTATTACTAAACGGCAAAAATCATTCGCCATGAAGTTTCGAAAAAATGCTATCTGTATGATCTATAAGTGTAATCATCGGCTCTCTTGATACCTTTGGTGGATACTTGTTCATTAATACAGTCCCTCGTAATTGCGTAAATAACGAATCTCTATTCGTTACCAAAAATTGTGATTTACACTATTTGGGTATATTTATAGTGGTTGAAATGTGTGCCAAATATGTGCATTTTTCATTGAACAAATTAGGTTAAATTTCACAACTTAGTACCTAAAAGTTCAATGTTTCATTTGTCATTATTCGTCTATTGAATATCTTGGATTTTCGCCATGAAAAGGAATATGAATTGACGTCTTCTGTCCAAAGTTGAGTAAATTAAACGGAGAAGAGTTAATGCAATAATTCACTCTCAATATTAAAGATAAGTAGGTGCGGTGAGTGCTGTTACGAACTGTTCCAAGTCGATCAGATAATGCGATCTCGACATTAGTGTTTTCGCAGCAAGTGTTGCGTCGACCTCAGCGTCAATCCAAGCCACGGCCTTGTCGGAGATTTTTATTGGTTTTGGGAATCTTTTTAGCTTTACTTCACGCCATAGAGTACTGAGGGCAATTCCAGCTTTTTGCGCCGTTGGTTTTGCTCTGAGAACGGATCGATTCGGGTTTGCACGAGCAATATCAACTAACGCTTGGAATTCGGGCGGCAGTTGTGTGGCTGGCTCGTTAGTTGTGGAAATGCCTGATGCGCTGTCCGTTGATGTGTATTGAGTCTTAAAACCAGTTACTTTTAATGTGTTGAATGACATGATGTGCTCCATGTGGATTGATGTGGATGTGTCGCGACAGGGAGAATCTTCTCATAAAAAAGTTGTTAAATGTGCATTTAAATTGACTCTAGCTATTCTTTAGATACGTGTACTTTAATCGTATATGGTTATATCTATATAGGTTATCGCTAAGGCTATTTGTGGTACCTTAGAGCGATTCGAATCATGAAATATGTGAATGTGTTTCTTCGTTGAAATTTTTGATAAATTCTACGGATTGTGAAATGACAAAGAAATTAAGTGGAAGTGTCCCTTCCTCTCCCAAATTGGAGAGTGCGATTCATTCGGATGACAGCTTTTCAGGGAGTAACGATTTACTCTATGTAGGTCATGAGAATTGGTCGCACCGGCGATGGGCGTGGGAGTTTTTAAGACGAAATTCTGAGTATGCAAAGTCACCAACTGAATTGCATGAAAGCATGTCCGCTAGAGCTAGACGCTTTGGACGAGTGGAATACAAACTTCCTGATTCAGAATATGGCCTTGATGATGAGTCTCGATTATGGCTTGCTGAAATTGTGGATGATTTCTATGTCTGTAAAACAGATAAACGTAGGGAGGCGTCAAGGCTTAGTCTCAAGAATGAAGATGCGTTTATTATTATCAATCTTGAAAAAACAGTTAAAACTGGGCGAACAGCCATCAATTCGATACTATCCGATCTAAAAGGTAAGCTTAACAACGCGCTCGATCAGATAGAGAAAGAACGAGAAGCACTGGACATGCGTGGACCTAAAATTGTCAAGCCACGTCGTCACTTACTAATTCATCGTTTAAAACTTTTTGATGCATATTCGTGTGGGGCGTCAGAAGAGCAGATTATTAGGATGATCACTAAAAAGGCACCTCCAACTGGTGAAAAGTTGAAGGCGATTCGCGCAAGAATCAAGCGAACTATGTTGCATGCTGTAGAAATGGTAAATGGCGGCTACCTTTCATTGGTGCCGCTGGACTACATACAAAATAAATCAAAAGCCAAAAAGGCTAAAGTTAAGAAGCCAAAATAGGTTGAAAGATTTACTCCATTCGAAGTCCATGCATACCTTGTTTTGATTCATTTAGTTGCAGGTTTGGTTTGTAGCTAGATGCGTAGCTAATCACACATTATCACGACAATTTGTTTTCAACTAATTGATTTTAAAGAATAAAATTTTCACATTAAAATAATATCGTACTGCTCCTGATGAAACACATTCTCCACCTGCAGTGAAATTGGCTTGCCAATGAAATCACCGAGCATCGCTAAGTGCTGCGACTCTTCTTCCAAAAACATATCAACCACCACTTGCGAAGCCATGATGCGGAATTCTCTTGGATTGAATTGTTTCGCTTCGCGTAAGAGTTCGCGCAGGATTTCGTAGCAGATGGTGCGGGCGGTTTTGACTTGGCCTTTGCCGCTGCAAGCGGGGCAAGGTTCGCATAAAACATGGGCTAGTGATTCGCGCGTGCGTTTGCGGGTGACTTCGACTAAGCCTAGTGCGGAGAAAGTGGAGACCGAGAGTTTGGTGCGGTCGCGTGACAGGGCTTTGTTGAGTTCGGCTAGAACGGCGTCTTTGTGTTCCTGACTTTCCATGTCGATTAAGTCGAGGATGATAATGCCGCCCAAGTTGCGCAGGCGCAGTTGGCGGGCGATGGCGATGGCTGCCTCGAGATTAGTTTTGAAAATCGTATCGTCAAAATTGCGGCCTGCGACAAAGCTGCCGGTATTCACGTCGATGGTGGTCATGGCCTCGGTTTGATCGACGATTAAGTAGCCACCAGATTTGAGATTGACGCGACGACCGAGCGCACGTTCGATTTCTTCTTCGACGCCGTAGAGATCAAATAGTGGTCGTTCGCCAGTGTAGTGCTGTAATTTGGGGAGGACAGAGGGCGTATAGGTGCGACAGAATTCTTTTAGCATTAAGAAATTTTCGCGTGAATCGATTTGTATGCTGCTCGTCTCTTCGTTGACGAAATCGCGCAGTACACGTTGCGCTAAATTTAAGTCTTGGTGTAATAAGCTGCAAGGTGGTTTGGTCTTTGCTAACTTGGAAATCGTAGACCAGGTGCGGCGTAAGTATTCGATGTCGGCGCGCAAGTCGTCGACTGAGGCGTCTTCTGCCATAGTGCGTACGATGAAGCCGCCTTTTTCATCTTCTAACATTAAGCCTTGCACTTTGGTGCGCAAGGCTTCGCGTTCCTCTTCGTTTTCGATTCTTTGTGAGATACCGATGTGAGAGTCTTGCGGTAAAAATACCAACATGCGTCCAGCAATCGAGATTTGTGTCGAGAGTCGCGCGCCTTTAGTGCCGATCGGGTCTTTGACCACTTGCACGGTGACAGATTGGCCGTCGTATAGCAGTTTTTCAATTGGAGTGAGTGGTACGTTATTGGGATTGCCCTCGTTGTTTTGGGGGCGAGCATCCCAGATATCGGCCACGTGCAAGAAGGCTGCTCGCTCTAGGCCTATATCGATAAAAGCCGATTGCATGCCGGGCAAAACACGTACGACTTTACCTAAATAAATATTACCAACTAGACCGCGCGATAGTGTGCGCTCTATGTGTAGCTCTTGTACCGCTCCCTGAAAAATTAGGGCTACACGGGTTTCTTGCGGCGTGACGTTGATTAATAGACTTTCGCTCATGGCTAGGTTTCCGTTAAATTTTTAAATCGAATCTTGTAAGCAGTGCCGGTTTTATTGTTGTAGTTGAGGACTGCGCTTTAGTGTGAGTTTAAGCGAGCTAATAGGTCGGTGGTCTCGTATAAAGGAAGACCCATGATGCCCGAATAGCTGCCATTGATGTGGCTGATAAACCGTGCGGCCATACCTTGTATGCCGTAACCGCCGGCTTTGTCATACGGTTCAGCGCTATCGCAATAGGCGGCGATTTGCGCGTCGTTCAATGGTGCGAATGTCACTTCGGATTTTTGCGTGCATTGCAAAAGTTGGTGTTGGAATTGGATGGCGATGCTAGTCAATACGTGATGCGTATTTCCTGCCAATTTGCTGAGCATGCTGATTGCTTCGTTGCGATTGGCGGGTTTGCCTAAAATCTCTTGCCCGATAACGACTGTGGTATCAGCCGCTAGGACTGGCAGCGGGAACAATCGACGAGCTAGCACCGCATCCCAAGCGGCTTGCGCTTTTTCTTGGGTGACACGGGCGACATAGGCATCAGGTAACTCACCCGGTAGTACGATCTCAGTGACATCGGGCCCGCGCGGTGGTGCGTCACGTAGCAACAGAACTTCAAAGTCGATGCCGACTTGGCGCAGGAGTTCGCGTCGGCGTGGGCTTTTGGAGGCGAGATAAATTTTTCGGTGTTGCGACATAGCTAAAATCCTGAAGCAGGGCACGGTCGCACTATTTTTTTACCTTTTTACCTGACGGTAAGGGTGCTTCTGCGTAATCGACCAAGCGTGATAGAGTTGTTCTGCTAATAATACACGCACCATGCGAAGCAGAAAAGGAAAACAAAGGGTGTTTGTTACCATTTCAGTTGTTCGATAAAACTCGTCAACTCAGAACTAATGCGTTGGCGGTCAAGAGGGTTTTTAAAGACAAAGAAATGTCCACCTTGTTCAAAGCTAATAAGGCGATTGGGGATCTGGAAACCGCTTAATTTGTTCGCAAAGTCCTGTGCATCTTGGTAAGGGCACATTTCATCATCTTTGCTATGGAATAGAATTTGTGGTGGGCTACTCTGATTGATCATGCGCAGCGGTGATAGTTGTTTAGTGTCGCGTAAGGGGCCAACGACGCTGTTATACCATGTGTCTTTCGACGGATCAAAACCGCCAGAAATATAAGCTGCGGCCTTGACTTTGGCGTGATTCAGCACAGCCATTTGGGATGCTAATGCGCCACCGCTAGAAAAGCCTCCGACCATCAAGTGATCGGGTTGAATGTGGAGTTCTTCACTATGCGCAATGATCCAATCGATAGCGCGTTCTGCGTCGGCCAAAGCGTTGAGTGGCGTTCCGTCAAATCGTTGCGAAGTGCGATATTCGACTTGTACCACGACAAAACCGAGATTTTGTAAGGCGCGGCAGACGACGGGGCAGTAACTCCAATGTCCAGTGCTCCATGAGCCACCATGAAACCAAATGAATACCGGCGCCCGTTTGACCTTGTCTTTTGCAGGGAAAACATGGAGTTGTAGATCGACATCTTCGACGGTTTGATAGGTGTAGGCGACGTGGTCTTTCGGCGCTTGTAATTCTTGTTCATACGCTGCGCGAAATTTTGCGATTTGTGCGGGATCGACGCCGTTACTTTCTGCAACAAAAATTTGCGGCAAGATGTTTTTGGCACCATTGTCGTCTATGTGTTCAGCAAGTAGCCTATTCATGAAAAATGCTTTTACTTTGCGGTTGTTGCTCGCCGCTTCGAGTGCATTAAAGTTTGCGCGTAACCAGCGATTGTCGCCTCGTAATAGTGCAGGATCTTGTTTTATTTCTTGTCCTGCCGCATCGTGCATCCATGCTTGAATTAACTGTTGAAAATTGTCTTGTTCGATATTTTTTTCATCATCAAATTGAATTGACTTAATGGCGTCACGTTTAGCCTGCCAATCTAGAGCGACAGGCTCTCCCGTTTCACGTTGATGAAAATAGGGATAGTTGATCAAACCAGCAGCCCATTGCCACTGAATATTTTGCATTGCAGTGCTGCGCTCACTGTCTGTTAATGTGGGGGAAATGAGGGCATCTTGTTGCTGTCGGCGTTCAGTCCATAGCTTGTTGAACTGCGCGGGTTTTTCATGTACGAGTCGTATCATTCCTCGCATGCTGAGATCAAGTTTTTCCTTGACCGGTGCTTCTTGCGCGGACATCGCAGAAGAAGATAAGGAAAGCAAAGCGAGCCAAAGACTCGCCAACGAAATCACAGAACGAAACGGGCGCATAGTAAGTATCCTCGATCGAAAAACGTCAAAAGAAATCGAGCGTGGTAAGGGAGTTGGTTAGACCCGATGATAAGGATGATTCTGTGTGATAGACCAAGCGCGATAGAGTTGTTCTGCTAATAATACACGCACCATGCCATGTGGCAAAGTTAAACTCGAGATGCGGATCAAACCGTCGGCTTTTGCTTTAAATTCTGCGTCTAATCCGTCCGCGCCGCCGATCACAAACACCACATCACGCCCATCTTGCTGCCAATCGGTCAGTTGTTTGGCCAGACCAATTGAAGTGAGATCTTTGCCGCGTTCATCGAGCGCGATGATGCGGGCGTTTTTGGGAATGACGGCTTCGATTTTTTCTTTTTCTAAGGCCATTACTGTTTCGGCGGTTTTGCTACCTGAGCGCTCGATAGGCTTGATTTCCTTGAGATGAATCCGCGCTTCGGGTGGCATCCGCTTGGCGTATTCTTGAAAGCCAGTTTCTATCCAAGATGGCATTTTGTGTCCGACGGCGGCGATGATGAGTTGCATGATGATGGTCTGTTGGCTCTGATGTTGGAGATTATACTGGTAGTGCTTCGCGTCTTGTCGTTTCTCAAGGTGCAAACCGACGTTGAAAATGCATGTTCGATCGACAAACCACAGCACTAATAATAAAAAAGGAGAAAGTCCCCAAGAGACTTTCTCCTCTAATCCAACAGAATCCTGCTGAAAATTTACTCAGCAGTCTTACGACGTGTAGTCGCTTTCTTCGCTGCTGCTTCTTTCGATGATGCGGTCGCGGTTTTGGTCGCTGCGACTTTTACGCGACCGCCAGATGGGATCTTCGGCGTTGCGGATGTTGCGCGTGGCTTCCGAGTTGGCTTTTCACCCGCCAACTCAGCAGCCACTTTGCTCATGCGTGGTTTGCGTTTTGGCTTTTCGTCTTCTACCGTCGTTTGAATCGCCATCATATCGGGCGTTACTTCGACTGGTGCAGCTTTAGAACGTGACCGTTTTGGTTTTTCTTCATCTAAAGGACCAGCGGTCATTTTGCTCGCAGTACGTTTGGCTGCGCCCATTTTGACTTCTTTGCCGCCCCAGAGTTCTTCTAAGCGATAGTAGGCACGGATCGCTGGTTGCATGATGTGAACCACCATATCACCTAAATCGACCAACACCCATTCACCTGTACCTTCGCCTTCCATACCTACGATTTCGCCGCCGTTTTCTTTGACCTTGTCGCGTACCGAAGCAGCAAGTGCTTTAGTTTGGCGATTAGACGTACCTGATACCACGCAAACGCGGTCGAACAAGCTGGTGATTTCGGTGGTGTCGAAGATTTGTATGTCTTGACCCTTAACGTCTTCTAATGCGTCGAAGACCAATGTTTGCAATTTTTTGATATCCATAATGTCCTATCTATCTTAATTTCTTATCATCCTGATTGCTGCGTCACTACTAGCACTGTTAGCATTACTAGGTAGTTACTGCATTTATTCAGCTTAATCGTTTTGCGCTAATTGTAAATGTGATGCACTTGAAGGTAGTCTAACACCTTGCGTGGAATAAGCGAGGTGGTTTCCTTGGTTTGCCCTTGTTGCTGCAATTCGTCGCGAATTCGTGTTGCAGAAATATCCCAAGCCAGATCAGTTTCTAGCCAAGTTTTACCAAAAGAGCATTGTTTTAGATCTTCAATAGCGCCATTTGCTTGCTGCCAGAGCACGGCAAATTCTCGGGGTAATGTGTCGAGTTGCAAGCTGTAGCCTGGTCTTGCGGCAACGACGATATGTGCTAATTTAAAAATTTGTTGCCAGTTTTTCCACGTTGCGAAATTGTGAAATTGGTCGGCACCAATGAGTAAAATAAGCGCGATCTCCTCATTTGACTGAGCATTACCCCATTGAGATCGCATGTTAGTTAAGGTATCCACCGTGTAGCTAGGAATCTGCCCCGCGGCACGTTCTACCTCTTGTTGGTCGATGCTGAAGGGCACCGATAATTGCTCATCAAATGCCAATTCCAACATCTTAATTCTTTGTTCTGCTGTCGCCTTTAATTGGGCTTTTTGCCAAGGCTGTCCCGCAGGTACTAAGCGGACTTCATCAACTTCAAGCCGTCTAGCGAAATGCTGTACCAGCGCGACATGTCCCTGATGAACCGGATCAAAACTACCGCCAAACACCAGCACCGAGCGCCTGACTGTGGTGGCTGCAGCATTTGCGAAAACGGATTTTACACCCATTCCTTGTGTACCAAAAAATCCGTCGCTAATTTTGCTTCTGCGCTACCCGCCTCAGGCTTCCAATCGTAGCGCCATTTCACAATCGGCGGCATAGACATCAAGATGGATTCAGTACGACCACCTGATTGCAGACCAAAGAGAGTACCGCGATCAAATACCAAATTAAATTCTACATAACGCCCGCGACGATAGGCTTGGAAATCGCGTTCGGTTTCGCCGTAGCTGATATCTTTGCGACGTTCCAGAATCGGGCGATAGGCTTTCAAAAAGCCATCACCAACGCTCTTGGTCATCGCGAAACTTTGTTCGAACGATTGCTCATTGAAATCATCAAAGAAAATACCTCCCACGCCGCGCGCTTCTTTGCGATGCTTGAGATAGAAATATTCATCACACCATTTTTTTAAACGCGGATGCAAATCCGCACCGAATGGAGTTAAGGCATCTTTGCAAGTTTGATGAAAATGCTTGGCATCATCTTCAAAGCCATAATACGGCGTTAAATCCATCCCCCCACCAAACCACCATACCGGATCCTGTCCTTCAGCATAAGTGGTGAAAAAGCGCACATTCATGTGAACCGTCGGTGCGTAAGGATTACGTGGATGCAGCACTAAAGACACGCCCATCGCTTCCCAACGGCGGCCTGCTAATTCTGGACGACTTGCAGCGGCAGATGGAGGTAGATTTTTGCCCATTACATGCGAAAAATTCACCCCACCACGTTCAAATACATTGCCTTCCTCGATCACGCGCGAAATCCCGCCACCGCCTTCTGGACGGTCCCAGCTATCGGTAATAAAACGGCAGCCATCGACTTCTTCCATCGCAGCGACGATGGAAGCTTGTAGGCCTAGTAAATAGTCTTTAACGGAATTAGCGTCGGTCATGATCTGTCAAAAATTTTTATAGATTTTCCTGCATTGGTGATTGGAGGAAAGCTGGAATATCGCGATATGAAGTAAATAAAACCGAGAGTAATTTAGCGTCATCCCTGCGAAGGCACACTGCTGTCCGGAATAATTTTCTTGACAGTTTCATGTAAATAATTGTGTTTGAAGTTGTTTCATTATTTCCTCCTTTTGTCGTCGTTTTCGTTCTCGATGTTCGTCTAAACCTTTACACTGAAACA
>NZ_JBHLXJ010000033.1:0-40219 GCF_042432465.1 Affinundibacterium danionis
AATTCTGGTTGCGGGGGCACGCACCCTTAATAAGAGACATACACTCCGCCTCTGGGGATAAATCCCGCCACATAAGCCTCACAGTAGGCCACACCTGAATATTCAAATGTAGCGATCTATTGCAAGGGCGCGAGAATATCACGCCAGAAGGCTTTTTGCTACTTAAATGAACAGTCGTTCTAAAATAAAGTACCCCTCGGGAAAAAGGTAATTTGAGTAACTTAAAATAGAATATGGCTCAAGAACCGCATGAAATAAGGCTTTCACTGAAAGTATAAAAGGTAATTTTAGAGTAATTATTTAGTAATCTGATTACCTTACTTATAGGTGATTTTCCTAGATCTAAAAATCCTTAATAATCAATAACTTATATAAAAATTACCTTTTAGATTACTTCAAGTTACCAATTGAAGGTAACTCACTATTCTTTTTAAAATCAACAACTTACATCACTAAAAAATAGGTGGTTACTCAGATTACCTTTTTCCCGCAACCTCCCTATATCCGAGCAAGCAACTAAGATTTCACATGATGCTGACGCTAGGCTTAAATGCTTTAAAAATCACAAAATTCACTAACAAATAAAAATTAAAACAAATACAACTGGTATTATCAAAACACGTGGATTGAGTTTCTTAATGAATATAAGAAAATAGTCTTTTAAAATATATAAAAATGACATCACAAAAATTTTAGAAACAAAAATCCTCACCAAGCCACTAAAAAAGCCTTGGAGAGTGCATCATTTCGCATCACCTTTCCCTATGTACTTTCTCTCTACGCCTCCCATAGGCGCATCACATGCCGAATATTTGAATGAAAACGAGCTAATTTAGCGCGGGGGCGCGGCGGGGGGCGAGTGGCGCGCCAAGGGCTAGAAGTAGAATTTTTTCTCGTTTTTTAGGCTGAATTTGAAGGCTTAGGGGCATTCTTTTTCAATATCCGACGTCAGGTGACGGTTATCTTGTCATGCGCCTATGGCCTCGCTTATCGCTTACTGTGAGCCTTGTGCTTTTTACTACCAGCATGGTCATTTTCTTTGGTTTCTTGTGGTGATTTTGAATGCCGAATTGATGCAATAAAGTGGTATTAATAGTCGGTATGTCCTGTCGGTAAGGCATGTTTTGTTTTACCGATAGCATCGTGTAATGATGTCTTGCAATACCTTATTTGTTAGGCTATGCTTGTCTTCGGTGCTGAACACACCTTCCACTAGCGGTCAACCACCCGCGTCCGACATCGTGGTTTTTTTACGCCCATAGGTTTTACTATGGCCGAGTAGTGCGTAGCGATACAAGACCCGCAAGGGGAAAGCTGCGAGCTGTCTAGTGGCAGTGTTCAAGTACTCGGCCGCCTCTCTGAACAGGAGGAAAACATTGAACTAAACCCACTAGGAGTCCATCATGGATGCTCAAACCACATCTCGTAAAAGATCACCCCGCTCTACTTTTAAAGCACCAGTCCTTAGTCTGGTACCACCTATTGCTCCTTTGCCTGTACACACCCAGCATGTTGCCAGCGTACTGGCTGAAGCTCGCCAAAAAGCCTTAGCTGGCGAAATAGAAGGCGCTGTGGTTGTTATCTTTCATAACAACTCTTGGCAGGCTACCATTGCAGGCTCTTTGATAGGCGATCAGGCTAAACTTTGCTCCATTGCTGGCGGCTTGCTCGGCAATTTTTCTATTCCACGCTAAGGGGGCGAAAGATGGACACACAATTAATCAATATTCCGTTTCACGGAGACACACTGGTATTACTCGATGACGATAAAAAACCGCTCGTGGCGATGCGCCCGATTGTCGAAAATATGGGCTTGGCATGGCAAGTACAACAAAGAAAAATCACGGATAAATTCAAATCAGTTGTCACCATAATGGTGACAACTGGAAAAGATGGTAAATCCTACGAAATGGTTTGTTTGCCATTAACCAAACTTGCTGGATGGCTCTATAGCGTTAATCCCAACAAAGTGGCGCCACATCTAAAGGACAAAATTGCACGTTATCAAGAAGAGTGCGATGCGGTCTTGTGGAACTATTGGTCAGGACAACACCAACGTGGCCAGCGGATTCAACTGCTTGCACCGCGCGACCCAATCCCTGAAATCGAAAACTCTACGCTTCCGCTAAAAATTAGTGACCTTCTGACTTTACAAGAGCAGAAGCGGCAACTGATGCGCCAAATACGTCAAAGTGATTGTTCAGCTGAACGTGCTGGACTGTTTATTAGTTTGCGTCGTATCTCTGATGTTCTAGGTGAAGATTTACCAGAGCTAAATGATTTTTCTTGGCCCACTAGGTTGCCTGCACTGACGTAAATTTTATTCACTGCCCCAATTTACAGATGTAAAAAAGCCCCGAACCTCGGGGCTTTTTTAATGATCAATCAGAGTGACTAGGCATCAACTAGTTCACGCTCTGCCTTCCTAGATTCTTCTTTGATCGCTTGTGTGGCAACACGCGCTAAAAATCCGGAACGTGTCTCATGTCTTTGTTTAATAAAGTCATCGATTTTACTTAATACAAATCGAGGCACACTGATATTAACGCGTTCTGGCTTAGGATCCAGCTTTGCCATATCGACATTAACAAATGCCCATATACCGCCTTGATAATCAGGATTGCTTGTCAGATCTTCGATTTTTGAAGGCTCAATATTGAACTGATCACCAGTCTCTAACAAATACTCGACGTGCATATAAATCGCTTCTCTTACATTTTCCATCGCTTCGTCGATTGTTTCACCTGAAGAATAGCATCCGGGAACGTCTGGCACTGTAACACCATATACGCTTCCTTCATCTTTATGGATGACGACCGCAATTTCCATTTTATACTCCTTTTTACACCCGTTTATGTCCGCTTAGCTCACGGTTTATGTATAACGATAGACGCACTTTTCATAGGTGCTATTTGACGTTATATTTGATTGAAACACATGCATTCACATAGTTAATTTAGCTGTCAAAATAGCCCAAGACTCTTGGGCTATTTCTATTACTTTAATCCCGCTTTCTTCAAGATATCGTTCAGTGTTCCTAACGGCATATCTTTTTTGGGGTGTGTTACTGTGATTAAAAGCGGGTTAGTTGGATGCTTAAATTGATGATGGCTACCTTTACATCGAACTTCGAACCATCCTGCATCTTTAAGCTGTTTAATTAACTCATTGGAAGTCATGCATCTCCTTATAAAAGTTTTGCATGTGTGTAATCATACACACAAACACACATAAGCACAACAAAAATGTGTAGTTGTGTGTATTTATTTATCTACTTGCCCTGAATCCGTTTCAACCTCTCTACTTTTTCATAGTCATCACGACAGTCGCGATTACAAAATAGCTGACTTGGCTCAATGGACTCATCACAAAATAAACAGTGTCCATCTCGATTGATGAAGTGATCCTGCCGTGCAAGTTTCAAAGCTGCGTCGGTGAACATATCGACAATCACATTTGAGTTATCAACGATGTCGCTCATTTGGAGTCTCCCGCTTCAGCCAAACCGTATGGGTTAAATTTAATTACCTCTTCCCCTATCCATTCATTCAATTGCATAAAACGTGCTTGTAGCGGCTCTAATTCGTTCTGTACAAATACTTTGGCAGCTGGCTCAACGGCGCCAAAGCCTCCGGTGTTATTTGGCACGATGCCAAGTAATTGAGGGGGAACACGGTGCGCGGCCAGCATGTCATCTCGTGTCACTGATTTGATGTTGAAGAACTCATCCTTTGCAGCTACTTCAGACACTGGCAATATTTGCAGTCCGTCTTTTTTACCGTTGGGCGCATACATAAAAACGTTACGGAAATTGCCTGGGCCTTTGCTATCACGTAACGCTTTACGCATCGCGTCAACGTCGTCCTGATTTTGTGCGGCATCTGTCATATATAAAATAAAGCCAGCATGTGATCCATTCTCGTAATACTTACGACGGAATAACGTTGCTGATTCATTTAACCATGCAGAATGTAATGCGCTTAGATACTCGGGCAAACCGTATATTTCTTGGTTGATGTCAGCTTCGATCAAATGGAAGATCGACCCTTCATGAAATTCATGATCTTTCGCGTGCCCTTGAGCATAGAAATACTGATTCAAATTATCGACACCTCGCCGCACATACTTTGCTAATGCTGGCTTTAAACCATAGTTACCGCCAAGTCGATTTTTAATATGCTCCAAATAAGAATTACCAAAGATCAGTTGATCGAGCACGAAACGAGCGAAATTTTCTCTTGAAAGCAGCTTGTGTGGAATAAACGTAGCACTGAGCAGGTTGCGCTTTACGTAGATCGGGCTACTGTGATGCACACTAGCTCTAAAAGACTTTGCCAGCCCATCAAAAGAGATCGGCGGATTGTAATACTTCCCATTCTTCCAGCATTCGATGTAATCAAGAATTGATGATTTGTTTAAAACAGGTGTTGGGTCTCCAAAACTAAAAGCCTCAATTTTTGTCGTTTTGGGCGCTGCTGATTGAATATCAGTACTAGTGGTGCTATTGAATCCATAGCGTTTCTTTTTCATTCGTAAATCTCCATAAATGATTGACTGTTTTGTACGCCACCGTCCAATGGTTCATGATCAAGCGCATGCATGAGCGCCCATGCTAGATCAGCATGTCCTGTGTCTTCATTTCGACCGGAAGAATAAGTAACGTGCTGTCCACTCGGTGTAATGGTTTTTTTGATCGCCATCATGGCTTGCATCAAATCAGTAGCCCCTGCATCGAACTCCAAACGTCCTTTATCGATGACATCCCTCGCTTTCAAAACAAGGCGCGATTTGACTTCCAAGCTATAAATAATTTTTTCGGCTGAAGGATAAAAATTGCGCACGATCTGAAATACACCGTCACCTAAGCCCGTTGCATCGATCCCGATATATTCGACGTTGTAACGTAAAGTTGATTGACGTATTAGTTCCGCTTGTGCAGCGAAATCCATTCCACGAAACTGAACACGCTCTAAAACCCTAAACTTCCCACCTGGGGTAAGTGGTGGCGCCACGATCACCATTCCAGCACTATCACCAGTTGATGCAGGATCGTAGCCAATCCAAACAGGCCTACTTCCGAATGGCCGTTCGGTAAATGGTTTAAAGTCATTCCATTCAACCCAAGAGTCGACCATGCATTTCTGCAAAGCAGATAAAGGAAATACTGACTGTGTATCGTCAATAAAATTACACATCAGTAAATTGTCGAATTGATCGGGGCTATATTCGTAATTGCGAAGTTCATCGATATCGAATAGATCGCAACCGCCGCGCTCGGCATCCAAGATAGTGACAATCTGGCGCCAGATCTTATCCTCACCAGTAAAGCCACTTGATAAGCGCTTGTGACTGATATCAATCTGCACCTGGTCTTTTTTAGATCGCCGTTTGTTGAACAAATCACCCGACCAGAAAGGATAGGCCTCATGCGACATGCTCGATGGCGTAGAAAAGTAAGTCTTACGCCATTGCTTATGCAAAGCCATACCAGATGCAACTTTGTTCAATTCTTGGAACTTATGCGTCCAGAAAAATTCGTCAAAGTAGAAATTGCCGTGATATCCCTGTGCCGTGCGTGCGTTGGTACCGAGAAAATAAAGATGTGCACCGTTTGGTAAAACAATAGGGTCACCAGTCAACTCGATATTCGCCGCCTCTTTAGCAAACTGAATAATGTACTGCTTGAATACATGTGCCTGAGCTTTCGATGCTGATAAGAAAATCTGATTACGGCCGGTTTCCATCGCATCAGCTAACGCCTCACGCGCAAAGTACCAAGTGGCACCAATTTGCCTAGACTTTAAAATGACTCGAGTACGCTGGTGACCATTGCGCATCCACACTTTTTGATAGTCAAAAAGCGAGTCGCGAAAAGCTTCTAACAGTTGGTCTTTTTGTTCATCGCTAAAATCATTTCGCGTTGGTTTGCGCTTTGGCCCCTCATTCCGTTTCGCTAAATTCGGGTTTAAGTCAACTTCATTGCCACCAGGTGCTTCATAACGACGCACACGCGCCATTTGTACAACCTGCCGAGTCAACAGGTCGATCTCTTTAAAATCGCCACCTGTCTTAGCTTCTTTAGCGATAAGGTGCACTAGTCGCGATTCGAGAGTAGCTTCAATCTTCTCAATGACAGGCGCTTTGTCCCATTCGTCTCTTTGCTTCCACGATTCAACTGTCGGGCGTTTGACTTTTAAATGTCGCGCAATAGATGACACACGCCAGCCTTCCCAATACAAGCGGCGTGCAGCTTTTCGAAGATCCGTAAACGAATCTTCGTCCTCCTCAATATTTTCTGTTTCCGTGTCAGGAATTAAAACGTCATCAGCGATCATGACAGCAAGCGTAGAGCCTACACGCGCGCGAAAGATAATCGGCTGGGTTGATAAGTTTTATATCAACGCTGGAATTATTGAATGCAAATCGAGACAAGCGGACTATGAAGTCTGAGTCCTTAGATTATCAATTTTGTTCGATTAACTTCCAGAGCGAATCCTATGTCAACTACAGCCAAGAAATACAAATCAAAAATGTTCCGCGTCGCCGTTGAGGGTGCCACTACAGATGGTCGAAAGATCGAACGTAGCTGGATTCAACAAATGGCAAAAAACTTTGATCCACAAAAATATGGCGCCCGAATCTGGTTAGAACATATTCGCGGTGTACTACCTGAAAGTTCATTCCGCGCCTATGGTGATGTGATCGCTGTCAAGGCCGAAGAGGTCAATATCGGCGGCACCAAAAAACTCGCACTCTTCGCACAAATCGAACCAACCGACGATTTAATCGCCATGACGAAAGCGAAGCAAAAAATCTATACGAGCGTTGAAATTAACGAGAAATTCGCTGATACCAACGAAGCTTACCTAGTCGGTTTAGGCGTTACAGATAGCCCAGCAAGCCTCGGTACTGAAGTTCTCAGCTTTGCATCACAACAGCCGAATAGCAACCCATTCTCAGCACGTAAACAAGATGCAAATAATTTGTTCTCTGAAGCTGTCGAAATCCAATTGGAATTTGAAGAAGTGACGACAGAAGACAATAAGTTCATGTCCAAAGTAAAAGATTTGATCAAAACATTTTCCACAAAATCCGCAACCGATGATCAGCGTTTCAATGATGTACAAGACGCAATGGAATCGCTACTGGAACACGTGGTAGAGCAAGACAAAAAATTCAAGTCACAAAGCGACTTAGTAAAACAACTCCAATCTGACTTAAAAACAGTGACCGACAAATTTACTGAATTTAAATCCGCATTAGAAAAACAACCTGGCAATGATTCCAACCGACCTCCATCAGATGGTGGTTCAGGCGGTACTCAGACCGAATTCTAAGTCAGTCATTTTGTATAAAACCTAGTTTCAAACATTACATCCGAATCAATCAGGAGAACACGAATGAAGAATTTCACACGCACCATCTACAGCCAATTACTCGCACGCATCGGCACATTGAATGGTGTAGATAACGTCACCGCCACTTTTAGCGTGGCGCCTACGATCCAACAAAAATTGGAAACGGCAATCCAAGAATCAAGCGCATTCTTGAAGAGTATCAATGTCATTGGTGTAGCAGAAATGGAAGGCGAAAAGTTGCGCTTAGGCGTATCGGGCCCCGTTGCTGGGCGCACCAATACAACAAACGCGGATCGACAAACGCGTGATCTAAGTGGCTTAAAAGATCAAAAGTACAAATGCTACAAAACTGACTTTGACACACATATTCCATACGCCAAATTGGACGCATGGGCGAAGTTTCCTGACTTCCAAAGTCGTGTCGCAAACGTTATTGTTCAGCAGCAAGCGTTAGACCGCATCATGATTGGTTTTAACGGTATCAGTGCAGCAGCCACTACAAATATCGTAACGAATCCGTTGCTGCAAGATGTAAATATCGGCTGGTTGCAACAAATGCGCAATGAAGCGCCAGAAAACGTCATGGATAGCGGTGCAACACCCAACAAAATCAAAATTGGCGCTACTGGTGACTATAAAAACCTTGATGCGGCGGTATTTGATGCAATCACATTGCTTGATCCATGGTTCCGTGAAGACAGCAACTTAGTAGCAATCGTTGGCCGTGAACTGATGCATGACAAGTACTTCCCACTCGTGAATAAAGATCAGGCTGCGACAGAAACACTCGCTTCCGACATCATCATCAGTCAAAAACGTTTAGGCGGCCTGCAAGCGGTAACAGTTCCGTTCATGCCTTCTAACGCGATTTTGATTACACGTATGGACAACTTGTCTATTTACTTCCAAGAAGAAGCGCGTCGTCGCAGCTTGATAGACAACCCAAAACGTGATCGCGTTGAAAACTACGAATCATCTAACGATGCTTACGTAGTAGAAGATTTCGGCATGGCTGCACTCATCGAAAACATTGAATTCGTTGAGGCTCCATGAGCCGGCTAAGTCCAGCGCAACAGCATCGCCAACGTGTGTTGTCAGTCAAAGCGGCTGAACAATCAACACACGGCGGTGTTGTGTCGGGAAGCGCCTACGAACTCATGTTAATCAAGCTGGCGACCGACCGCCAGCAATTAAAGTCAATTCAATCCATTCAACGAAAAATTGAGTTGAAACGCGAATTGGTCGCAGGTTATCAAGATTGGCTCGATGCTGCCATCAGCAAAGGCAACGGCGCTCAAGACATGATCGTCTCAACTTTACTGGTTTGGCACATCGATATCGGTGATTTTCAGCGCGCATTGCAGATTGCTTACTACATGATGCAACACGACATGCCATTGCCAGACCAATACAACCGAAACTTGGCAACGCTATTGCTAGATGAAATTCCGGATGCGTACATCAAAGCAGAAAAGATCGACGCTGATGCTGTCAATGTTCTTAAAGCGGTTGATTTTTTAACTGCAGATAAAGATGCGCCAGACCAGGCGCGCGCGAAATTACATAAAGCCTTAGCCTATGCCTATGTTCAACCGCTTGGTGAAGAGGATCTATTGCCTGAGCAAGTGGAACAAGCACAATTAGCACTGACTGAGTTCAACAAGGCATTAGCCCTCTTTGAAAGCATCGGTGTAAAGAAAGACATTGAACGCCTTGAGCGTCGCATTAAAAAAGCGACACCAGGATAAAGAGCACCCCTCGGCGCACGGCGGCGCGGGTTGATTACAGTTATTAGCCATGTCTGTATGAAACCCGCCCACCGCCGTCTTTTATGAGAATTCGGCATGTCATCATTTATTGCAAACGCAAGCAATCAAAACACAGGAAATAGCCAAGCTACCATCGCAAATAACGGCTTCTTTCCCGACATTAATATCGCTGCTATGCGCGATCGCATGCGTATCGACTCAACAATCACCACCCCGCGCTTAGTGGATGCAGCCACCCAGGCAATCATTCATGTCAATCAGCAATTATCGACATTTAAAGCAAGCAAAGTCGAACTGGGATTTTCAAAGCTAAGCGACGTACCTAGCGAGACGATTGCGGATGAAAGTGTCTTGACCTCTCATTACCTGCGAGCCGTGTACAGCATCGCTAAAGCAGATTTGATTGAGCGCTACAAAGACTACGATACAACCGCATCGTCACTTGACGATAAAAAGATGATTGAGTTCTTATCAACTGGTCCTGATGAGTGTCGTCGGAATGCGCAATGGGCAATCTCCGACTTAGTTGGGCGCAATCGTTCAACAGTGGAACTGATCTAGCAAAATGAAAGTGATTGCAAATCAGCACGACACATTGGATTTAATTTGTTGGCGCGTTTTCGGAAAGACCAACGGTGTCGTTGAACAAACAATCAAACTCAATCCACATGTGAGCAAGTCCGGCAGCATTTTGGAACAAGGCACTACGATTGTTTTACCAGATCTAATACCTGTCACACAAGAATTAAAAATGATCAACCTTTGGGATTAAGCATGTCACAGCATATTGTCGAAGAAACCGTTAAAGCTGTATTACCAATCACCATCAGCACAATTTACTTGTTCGGTATTCCGCTTGATCAATGGGTCCTAATACTGACAATCATCTATACGGTATTACTCATCATTTCAACGCTTCGCGACAAATTCATAACGCCCTACTTAGAAAAGAAAAAGCGGGAAATGTCCAAAGCTACTGGTGATCATCATGTTACCTGAACTAAAACGGAAATTAGCGGCCGCAGGCATCGTTGCTGCACTGCCAGTCGTTGCACTCTTTGAAGGTACAAGACTACCAGCATATCTCGATCCAGTTGGCATACCCACTATTTGCAGAGGTCATACAAAAGGGGTAAAACTCGGTCAAGTCGCGACACTGCAAGAGTGCGATGAAAAAACAGTGGCCGATCTATTAGAAGCCGCAAAAGTAGTCGAAAGTTGCGTCACGGTGCCTTTAAACAGCAATCAAAAGTCTGCTTTCACATCCTTTGCTTTTAACGTTGGCAGAGGAAAAAAAGGCATAAAAGACGGATTTTGCGAATTGAAATCTGGTAGACCATCAACACTAGTCACAAAAATCAATGCTAAGGATTACACAGGCGCTTGTAATCAATTATTGGGGTGGACAAAAGCAGGTGGTATCGAGTTGAAAGGTCTTGTAAGACGACGTCATGCAGAACGTCAATTATGTTTAATGGAGCCAACATGAACACATCAAACAACACAGAAAAATTCATCCAAATTAAGCAGATTTTAATCATGCTGATTGTCATCGTGGGGGTCTCGATCTATCTCTATGCAGAATACGACAATGCCGTAACGGAAAATGAACGCGCCACCGATATCGCTCGTCAACGCTATTCCGAACTAAAAGAAAAAGTTTTAGAAAAAGAAGCACGACTCGACAAGGATTTATCCACCCTCAACGAAGAACACCGAAAGGAATTAGCATATGAAAAAACTAAGCGTGACATTTTTATCGCTGGCGTGCGCAATGGCACTATCCGCTTGTCTATCCCCGTCGTCAGTTCGTGTAGTCGAATCGCCAACGGCACAGATTCCGCCCCTGGACAAATCGATCGGTACGAAACGCGAGCCGAACTTACGCCAGCGGCAGGATCAGCTCTTACAGCCATCGCAGACGAAGGAGACGAAGCAATCCGAAACCACAACGCCTGCATTGACGCCTACAACCTCGTACGAGACCGCTACAATGTACAAACCAAATAGTTTGCGCAAGCACATCACTGAAGCCAACCCAGATTTAAAAGATAATCCGGATAAATTGCTGGTTTTTGCTGATGAAGGAAAAGTAGTTGGCACAGGCACAGAATCACTGTCATTCGAGTACAACTATCGACTCAATCTAATCATTACAGACTATACAGGTGATTCAGATGCGATCATGGTGCCACTTTTGGCATGGCTGCAGCATCATCAGCCTGATTTGTTGGCCAACCCCGACAAACGCGCAAATGGCATCCGATTTTCAGTCGATTTTAATAATCATGAATCAATCGACTTATCACTGGAAATTGATTTGAGTGAGCGCGTCATCGTGAACAAGGTTGCTAATGGATTACAGATCACGCACGCTGGCGAGGCAATTCAAACACCCAACTTCGACCAAGATTTCTGGCAGCTATATTCCGGTGATAATTTACTTGCGCAATGGCGACTATCAGGCACGACGTAACAAAAATTAGATGAGCGATGATCTCAAATCACTAGAGCGATGGGCTGGTGCGTTACTAAGCAAGTTAGAACCGTCAGCACGTCGCTCTATCAATATGCAAGTTGCACGTGACTTACGCCGCAGTCAACAGCAACGCATCAAAGCCCAACTCGCACCTGATGCCAGCCCCTATACCCCACGCAAAAACCGTAAAAAGCTCAGAGATAAGCAAGGCCGTATCAAAAAGAAAAAAGCGGCTATGTTCACCAAAATCACACAAGCAAAATCATTCCGCGTCACCGCAGACCAAAATCAAATTGGAGTTGGATTCTTCGCCAGAGTAGCAAGAATTGCGCGGGTACATCAATTCGGTCTAAAAGATAAGGTCAGTCAGAACGGCCCCGAAGTCGTCTATGAAAAACGGCAATTGCTAGGACTAAGTGACGTAGAAAAAGAAAAAGTGCGCGATTCAATGCTCAAGCACCTTGAACAAACACGTCACCTATAAGAAGACAACCAAGTCATCAATCAAAACCAGCTTGTCAACTGTGGCGCAATGCGCTACACTTATTCCATGATTAAATCATTTTCGCATCGAGGCTTACAACTATTTTTCGAGACTGGTACCAAGTCAGGAATACAAGCACATCATGCAAATAAGCTAAGATTACAACTGGCAGCACTCAATCAAGCCATCAGACCGGAAGATCTCAATGCACCCAGTTGGCGCCTGCACTCGCTCAAAGGCAAACTGCAAAACCACTGGTCACTGACTGTCAACGGCAATTGGCGCCTGACGTTCAAATTTGAAGGAACTGATGTCATTTTATTGGATTATCAGGATTATCATTAGGAGTACACCATGCCCACCCAATTTAACCCACCCCACCCTGGGGAAGTATTACAAGAATACATAGAAGGCCACTCGGTCAGTGAGGTTGCTAGACACCTAGGCATTGATCGCACTACCTTATCGCGCCTATTACACGGCAAAAGTGACTTGTCCGCCGACATGGCACTACGCTTAGAGGCAGCGCTACGCACCAGCGCCAGCATGTGGCTTGGGATGCAAAGAGACTATGACCTATGGCAAGCACGCCAGCAAAAGCGTCCTACCATCAAGCCATTTGAGCAATTGGCAGCCTAAATCATCGAAGCGGTAAATCCGATCAAAATTTACCGCTTGCCAAATCCAAACACTTCCCCTATTCTTACCAACGGTGCTCAACACACCATCAAACAGCGGCCAACCACTCGCGTCCGACATCGTGGTTTTTTTACGTCCATAGCTTTCCTATGGTCGGGTAGTGCGCAGCGATACAAGACCCGCAAGGGGAAAGCTGCGAGCCGTCTGTTTGCGGTGTTGAAGTACCCGACCACCCTCTCAACAGGGGTGTTAATTCAACTTAACAAACAGGAGTCCATCATGGATGCTCAAACCACACGCCCTAAAAAATCCCCACGTTCTACCTTCAAAGCACCCGTTTTAAGTCTAGTTCCCCCTATTGCTCCTTTGCCAGCACACCCCCTTCATGTCGCCACTGTCATGGCAGAAGCACGTCAGCAAGCATTGAATGGCGACATCGAGGGCGCCATTGTGATTAGTTTTAATGAGGGAAAATGGCAAGCAACAATCGCAGGCAGCCTAATTGGTGAGTACACCAAACTGTGTGCCATTGCAGGCGGTTTGTTGGGTAACTTCATGGCCGCACGTTAATAAGGGGCTCATCATGACATCGCATATTCGCTTTAACCAAATCGTTGAACGTAGCCGCTTCCCCTCAAACGCAGTGACACGCTTAAATGCGTTGGACAACAAGCTAGCACCCTTATACGGCGTGCAAAACGATACCTTGACTGCGCTTGATTTTGATAGCGTGATCAATGAACTACGTGACGTCAGCTTCAACCTCACTGAGATAGCCGACATCAGCAACGATATGGCCGTGACCGATCAAGCATTGACGATTATTCTCGATTACCTACGTAATTGCGGCGATCAACTAATATCGCCACAGGCCGTTTATGTTTTGCTGCAACCACTTCAAGAGCGCCATGCGGCTATTTGGGATGCTGTAAATGATTTGGTATGAGGTAGCCATTAAATCTCAAGCTTCACGCGCGCGTAAAAAAGTCTGAGTTGCTAAGCGCCATACTAACCTCTCGATACGTGACCTAGTGATTAGGTCACGTCATCATCAACGGCATGAACTTCAATCTTGCCGACCTCTCCCGCAGACTAGAAAACATCGTACGAATCGGTACGATTTTTGACGTTCGACACAGCAAACAACCACATGTGCGCGTCACACTTGGCGAGATCGTCACAGATTGGTTACCAGTTTTCACGCTTCGTGCAGGCGACACAAAAACATGGTCACCGACCACCAAAGGCGAACAATGCATCGTGTTTTCACCCAGTGGGGATTTAGGCGCTGGTGCGGTCTTGGTTGGCATCAACAGCCAGCATAACCAAGCGCCCGACGACAACCCAGACAACACACGCACAGAATACAAAGACGGTGCCATCTTTGACTACAACCATGAAGATAGTCACTACAAAATCACTTTGCCAAGTAACGGAAAAGTAACGATAAATATTGGCGCCACCACACTAGAAATGACCACCGACGGTACAACACTCACTACACCTCGATTTGATGGGGTGCAGTCATGAGTAACGGCATTACCGTCAAACTGAAAGATTCAGCAGGCGGAATGCAATTCGCAGGCGGTCAACATTTCTTCTACGTTGAAGGAAGTGAAGTAGTACTGCTCGGTGATGCAGTTCAACCGCATGGCAAAGCACCACATATGGCGCCAATCATGTCTGAAGGTTCTAGCTGGATGAAACTCAATGGCATTCCCGTTTGTCGTCAAGGGCACAAAGCAAGCTGTGGTCATGCAAGCACTGGTCGTACTTGGTTTTCCATCGCGTAAGGATCAATGATGGCAGGAATGAACAAAAACACAGGGAAGTCGCTATCAGGGATTGCACACCTGCGTCAAAGTATCGCTGACATTTTGTCGACACCAATCGGAACCCGCGTTATGCGCAGGGATTACGGCAGCATGTTATTTGAGCTCATTGATCAACCTGACAATGGCACTACACAAGTGCGCATTTTCGCAGCAACGGCCGAGGCTTTACTCAAGTGGGAGCCACGTCTAAAGCTAACGCACATCAAAGCACAAAGAGCAAACACACCAGGTCGTTTAATCATCACGCTCACTGGCTACGTTCTGCAAAGTAGCCAGTTAACTGATGTATCGCTCAATCTCGATCTAACTTTACGGGGAGGTTTATGAGCATCGACCTAAGCAAACTGCCAGCACCTACGGTCATTGAAGAGCTCAGCTTTGATAGCTTGGTGGATGCGCATAAACAAGAATTACTTCAACGTCAGCCAAATCTTGCGAACGTCATTAACTTAGTGTCGGAACCCCTCGTCAAGCAGCTTGAAGTTTTTGCTTATCGTGAAATGCTACTGCGCCAGCGCATCAATCAGGCTGCAAGATCGAATCTATTGGCCTACGCAACTGGCACAGATTTAGATCATAAAGGTGCGTTCTATGATTTGGCCAGACTTGCCGACGAAAGCGATGATCGCTATCGCCAACGCATTCAATATCGTATTGCATCGCTCGCTGGCAATGGCACCGCTGAACAATATAAATTGATCGCAATGACAGCAAGCAGCAATGTAAGGGACAGCAACGTCTATTTATTCGCACCCGGTGTTGTCGGGCTGATTCTTTGGCTAAGCGACCAATCACAAGTAGAAGCAACAGAATCACTCGTTACAGCAGCAATGAATGAACCCAACGCGAAGCCTGTAGGGATATCAATCTTGATCTCAACGGCGAAGCTTAAAGCAATTGACTTTACCGCGACGGTTTATCGAGAACCGGCCGCACCGGTTGATTTATCCGTGCAAGTTCACCGTATCTTCATAGAGCGGCTTGCCAGCTATGCAAAGCTAGGTAAGAACATTCCTTTATCTTGGATTACATCGGTGTTGCATCAACCGTACATCAGTCGCGTTGAATATGGCGATTCACAGCCAGACCTATATCAAATTGCTTTTGATGAATATGCGATGCCTGGGCAAATTAACATAATCGACGGTGGTGTCCAATGACAGACATCGCTCAACTTTTACTACCAAATGCTAGTGAACTAGAACTTAATCTAGTTCGTGTTTGCCCTCGCCAAGCTATCGATGTGCTCTGTGATTCACCACAGAACACGTATGCGTCAATGCCAATCAATTTCTTACCATGGCTCGCAGCAGAATGGCAGCTAAGCAAATTTACACCTTACTTTGATCATCAGCAGGATCTCATTGATGCTGGCCTGCCTTGGTTGTTTCATCGTGGTTCTTTGCTGTCTATTTCCGAATCATTGCAATGGCTTGGCTACGACAATGCAACATTGGAAGAAGACGAATTTCTAGTTCATATTGATCCTGGAACGCTAGAAGCGGATCTAGATCTCGACAATATTCAAACTGTCGTCAACAGCTCATTGCCAGCGCATGCGCGTTTTTATCGCTTGCATCATGGTCTAGACCTAAGAGCGGGTCGATTCGATGTTAGCTACTTTGATCAATGCTTATTTGACGATGATTCGGGTGTCTGGATGGGTGATCCATCGACCGATGGCGTCAAGTTATCGTTTGGTTCAACAAAGACGGTAGAACTTGCAGCGCCTCCAATGTTGCAGCCCATCGTCACTTACAGAGAACGACTCTTAACAATTGTCATTGATGATTCATTGATGCAGTTGGACAGTTGGCTACTGGACAGCGAAATCAGGTTAAACAGCATTGTCAGCATTAGCGATTTAACGATCGGATCTGTCAATCAACCTGCACTTGATCCGGTCATCGTTTTACATCGCGATCGTCAGATTGCTGTCACATCAATGATCTCTGCAATTGCACCAGTTGAATGCATCACTTACGTGACATCAACCGTCGTTATGCAACGACCTCTGCCAATTTATACATGGTCAGATCAGTGGCAACACCGATGGACCATCTACTACCCATTAATTGCAGTACCGAGTAATTAGAAAGGATACAACATGGCAGTTTTAGAAGATCAAGGTCGCATCGAGTTAGCAGAGCTCGTTAAAAATCGACCACTGCACCTAGCGTGGGGGCGTGGCTTAGCCGCATGGGACAACCTGGCACAACCAGAACCCATCACCGCGACTGAGCTCGTTGATGAAATTGGGCGTCGTGTCGCATCACAAAAACACTTTGTCGTTCCAGAAACTGACCCGCAGGCGATCAACACCATTCAAGTACCAGGTGGCGACTTATATCGCATCGTAGAAACGCCCAGTCGCTGGGTATTCGTTGAATTTGTTTTCGATTTTGGCGATGGCATTGGAGAAAGTATTCGCGAGCTCGGTATGTTTATTGGGACGCAAACACAAGCCAACTTGCCAATCGGGCAGCGTTACTTTACGCCCGATCAAGTCACCCAGGCTGGACGCCTTTACATGCTAGATCACATTCCACGTTTGATTCGTTCCGGTGCAACAGAACAAATCTATCGCTACGTTTTACCGTTCTAAGTTTTAGGGACTTGAAAATAATGGACCAAAATATTAATTTGCCTAATTACTTGAATCGATTCAATCCAGAAAAAGGTTTTGATACGATCCTATTTCGTTCGGATAAAGTTATTCAGTCGGACGAACTAAATGAGCTTGAAAGCAACTTACAAACACGGATTCGTAATATTGCCGATGTCTTACTTAAAGACGGTGCACTCATTCGCGATGCCAGAATTATCGTCGATCAACTGACTGGACAAACAACTTGCGAATCGGGCGCGCTGTTTGTTGATGGCACTGTGCGTGGGGTTGCACCAGCAACATTGCAAATATCGACTGTGGGCATTGTCTCTGTCGGTGTGTATTTGCAAGAATCGATCATCACAGAATTTGAAGATCCTAGCTTACGTAATCGCGCATTAAATACTCGCGGATACGATAAGCCAGGCGCGGCCAGATTAAAAAAAGTTCTCGTATGGGGTTTTGCTGGTGACAATCAAACTGGCAAGTTCTTTCCGGTGTACACCGTGGATGATGGGGCCGTACGCAGCAAAGAACCTCCACCGCAGCTCGATGGCGTAACACAAGCGCTCGCACGCTACGATCGCGATTCAAGCGGTGGAACTTACGCTGTATCCGGTTTAACCGTCACTAAAAACGATGATCTGATCTCGGGCGAACAGGTGTACTCGGTCTCTGAAGGTCGTGCCCGGGTATCTGGTTTCGGTGTAGAGATCGGCACTAGTCGCCGTGTCGTTTATAACGCGCTGCCAGACTTCCGCTATATCGAAAACGAACCGCATCAATCAACGACAGTGGGTATTCAGCGCGTCAATTTTGACAAGTCACCCGCCGCAAACGTAGTCGAAGTAACGATCATTGCGCAAAAGACGATTGATGTGGCGCATGGCGGCTTCACTGGCGCGATGGATCCACTCGAAGATAATTCTGTGCTATCTATCTTGGAAGTCAAACAAGGTGCGACTATTTTTCAAGTCAACACTGACTACAAACTAACAGCGCAGCAAATCGATTGGACACCTGCAGGTGCAGAACCGGCCACGGGCAGTACTTACAAAGTCACGTATCAATATTTAAAAAAATTGGCACCTGCAGCATTTGATCCGGATGGATTTACCGTTGAAGGCGCGATTGTTGGTACCGCTATTTTGGTGAGCTACAACCGCATGTTGCCAAGAATTGATCGCCTTTGCCTAGATAGCAACGGTGGTTTAATCTGGCTTAAAGGTATTGCAGCAGACCGCGCACCAAGTGCGCCATCCGTGCCGGCAAGTTTATTGTCGTTGGCTAGCATCTATCAAAGTTGGCGTACCAACCGCCAATTGCTCAATGATGCTGTCCGTGTTGTATCGATGGACACCCTCGAAGCGTATAGCCGACGTCTTGATTATCTGACTGAGCTCATGGCTCAGCAACGTCTTGAATCTAGTTCGCAGATGATTGAGGCTGGCGCCAAGCGTGGGATCTTTGTTGATCCCTTCGTTTCGGATTCGATGCGCGATCAGGGATTGGCACAAACTGGGGCTATTTTCTCGGGTGAACTCACGCTGCCAGTCTCAACAACAGCTTATGGATTGTCTGCAGATATTAGCGCCCCAGCATCGCTTAACTTTGCCACTCTGTCGATCTTAGAACAACCGATGCGCACCGGATCGATGAAGATTAATCCGTACATGTCTTTCGATCCACTACCCGCGGAAATCAAGTTAAAACCAAGCGTGGACCGCTGGACTGAAGTCGTCACAGAATGGACCAGTCCAACAACCCAAAACATTACTCAAAACGTATCAGGTGCGGATCGATTTGTCGAAACAAATGATGCGAGGTTGTTTGGTAGTGTCGTCAACAATCAGATAGAACAAAACTCAGTCAATGACGTGACCAGAGTCCTCAATACCAGCAATAAACCTGCTGAATTTTTACGTCAAACAACTGTCGAATTTACGATTGATGGCTTCGACCAAAACGAACAATTGCAAGTCGTTCGTTTTGACGGTATTACTGTCGCTGTATCAAATCTCGCATACAACCAAGGAACCATTTCCGGACAGTTCACAATCCCCGCTAAAGTTTCAGCAGGGAATAAACGTGTCGAATTTCTTGGCACCAACAGCAGTTACGGCGTAGCAATCTATTCTGGCATTGGCATTGTTGTTACGAACGTGCAGCAAATCGTCACGGTTAGATCATCAGGCTGGCTCACATTTAATAGCGTATTCGTTGGTCAAAACCTGCGTGCGGATCCACTTGCTCAAACATTTACTTTGGCCAACTCACGCCAGGTGTCCGCAGTCGAATGCTGGTTCACGGCAAAAGGAACATCCCGCTTAATTGTGCAAATTCGCGAAACATCTTCGGGAATGCCGAATCAAAACGTGATCGCACAAGGCCGAGTGGACGCATCACAACTCGACATCAGCGGTGCTGTCACAGCGATTGCATTTGAGCGCCCAGTCTTTCTGAATGCAAACGTCGAATATGCCCTGGTATTAATGTGTGATGATGCGACAACTGCTGTCGCGGTCGCGGAATTGGGCAAATATGACGACCACCGCGATGAGTGGGTAACCAGCCAGCCCTATACTGTTGGCGTACTCCTTTCATCATCGAATGCAAGCACATGGAACGCCCACCAAGATCGCGATCTAGCATTTCGTCTACTTGCTTCATCGTACACAGCACCTACACGCACCATCGATTTAGGTGGCGTCGACCTGGTAAATGTGACCGATTTAATGTTACTCATGCTGGCAGAAACACCCAGCGCACAAACACGCGTTGAATATCAGATCACGTTACCTGATGGATCTGCGATCAACGTTGATCAAGGGCAGCCGGTAAAGCTTTCCGAAGTGATCAGTGGACGATTCAACGTAAGTGCAAAATTGACTGGAACGGTAGAGCTCTCGCCAATTTTGCACCCAGGCGCAACCTTGGTTGCTGGGACAGTCGCCAATCAAGGCGATTACATCAGCCGATTAATCCCAGGCGGCGATGATGTCAGAGCAAGAATCGTCGTTGAAGCGAACCTACCAGCTGGCTCGAACATGAGCATCGATATCGCTGAAGAAACTATAGGTAACGCCCCTCCTTCTTACGTCGCGGTGCCGTACGTATCCAGTCGGCAAATTGCCAATGACTGGCATGAACTGACCTACGAAAAAGCCAACTTTGACGCAACCCGATTCCGCTCGCGCATCACATTTAGTGGCAATACAGCTAGCCGACCTCGTTTAAAAAATCTTCGCGTAATTTCGATATAGAAAAGGTGTGACCATGTCAGTGACAGACGAAAAAACAGCGAACAGAGACTATCCACTGCCACATCACAACAATAGCGGTGTTGATGATGTAGAGCGGATCCGCGAGGCAATGCGCAATATCGATAGTGATGTAGCAGCACTGGGCAACATCAAAGAAGATAAAACAACAGTTGCTGCGATGCAGTTAGAGCTCAATCAAAAATTGCCCATTTCTGTAGCAGAACAAATGCAGAGTGAGATTTCGCACATCAGAGCGCTCACTTATTCAAATCTATAAAGCTAGGGATACTCCATGTCTATTCTTAATTTCAGAAAAACATTTCTGGCAAAGATCCAGTCTCGTTTAAATCAAATTGACGTCAATACTTCAACAGATGAACAACTGTTGATTGCTGGTGCGCTCATTAAACAACTCGATGCAGTCAATCAAATCAATCCCGTTAGCGTTGACACGCTTGCAATCATCGACAATTTGAGTGGTGCGGAATTAGATGAACTTGCCCTTGATCCTGATTCCTATGCCCATGTAATCAATATCATCAAGAATACCGCGGTCATGACTGTGATTGCGAGAAGTCCATCAACGATGGCTGCGATTAGCGCATCGGCGGAATGGATCAAGTTGATCAATGCCGAAACATCAGCAATCAATATCATCGTCAGCAGCAACACGGCGATGAATGCACTCGCTAGCAGTGAAACCGCAAGAACAACAATAGGTACGACAAACGGCAATTTATTTTCATCGATCAAAATAAACAATACAGCTTTAGCGAAATTAATCGCAGGCTATGCAGGAAAAAATCCAGCCAACTATGCCGATATCGCATCGCTTTTTGCGCTTGCAAATGATGTCAATGCAATCGCCTCAAATGCCACGGCAAGATCGCTTTCAACATCGATTGCTGTCGCATTTGACATAGCAAAAACAATTTCGATGGTCATGGCAAAATTAATCGCTGCCACAGCTGGCCTCAATGCATCAGACTTCAATGATATGGCAGCGCTGTCAGCAAACAATGGCGCGATGACCACAATCTCGACACATACTGCAGCGCTAGGACTTTTAGCCCAAAGCAATGTAGCACTGGCAGCGGTTTTTACAAGTTATTCAAACCGACTACTGTTGTGGAATAGCGCGAATGCTATCGCTGTTTTACTCGACGTTGCTCGAACATACCTACTTTCGATTTCTACTCAGCTGACGTTTTATCCAGAATATCCAGCGATTCAATTAAGCAAGAAAGTGTGGATTCTCCGTGTGTATGCGGCTGACGGTTCAACAAGCGGAAACACCAGCTACAAATACATAAATGGCGCAGGCACAGTTAACTCTCTAACCGAGCCAGTCAATACGCTTTACACAGTCAGCTCCCCATATTTGCCGGGATCTAGTCGATCTAAAGCATCAATACTTGAAATCACGTCTACCTATACAGGTGCAGGATCTGGTTTCAACAGAGCGAACTACTCTTATTTACAAATGGAGGCTTAACAAATGAAGTTTGTTATCAATGAACAAGGTGGAATTATTGGCTACACCAATGACCCATTGGCCAATGGCCCCGATGTACCGGAAGATTTTATTGAAGACAACTTAGATTGCTATGTTGTTGCCAATGATATCGCCTCGCTTGATCTTTCGCTTCTACTGGCTAAGGCAAAAAAGCAAGGCATCGTCAAAATCAAACTCATGGCACAAAAGCTGATTGAGGCAACCGACTGGAAACTGCAGCGCGCCAAAGAGCGTGATCAGGGTGGATGGGGAACCTTATCGGACATCGATCACGTATTAGCTGAGCGTGAGTCCATCCGTCGATCTTCTGATGCTGCTGAAGTGTCGTTAAATCAATTAGCAACCATCGAAGAAGTGCAAGCATTCACTTGGTCAGTTAACGTGAATGTCAGCCCAGCAATGCGCTTAACCCGTGGCGAGTTTTTAGACCGTTTTACTGAATTAGAAACCGTCAACATTGTAGCGGCCGCAGAAACAAATGCAACGCTGAAAGCTTGGTTACTGCGCATGGAAAACGGGGAATGGGTTATCCGCAATCAAGCAATACCAGGCTTGGAAGCACTAGAAATTGCTGGCTTGCTCGCACCAGGTAGAGCAGCCGAGATTTTAGCCTAACCCAATCGTTTAACCCTTAGAGCAGTTTTCATCAACCAATAATCGAAGGATCCACAATGACCACCACTTATCACCATGGCGTTCGCGTCGTAGAGATCAACGAAGGCACACTGCCCATTCGTACCGTTTCCACAGCTGTCATCGGCTTGGTTGCTACTTCAGATGACGCCGATGCCGGCGCATTTCCACTCAATATTCCAGTATTAATCACGAACATTCAAACGGCCATTGGCAAAGCGGGTACCACAGGCACCCTGAAACGTACCTTGCAAGCGATCTCACTGCAGACCAATCCAGTGACGATTGTGGTACGCGTTGCTGAAGGTGACGACGAAGCAGAGCAAACTACCAACGTGATCGGTACAGTGACACAAAGCGGCCAATACACAGGCGTTAAGGCGCTGTTGAATGCACAGGCTAAGTTCGGTATCAAACCACGCATTTTAGGCATGCCAGGGCTTGATACGAAGGCCGCAGCAAATGCCTTGGCCGCAGTGGCCAGTCAATTACGCGCATTTGCCTACATTACGGCTTGGGGTTCGCAAACCAAAGAAGAAGCGACCGCCTACCGTGACGACTTTGGCCAGCGTGAAGTGATGGTGATCTGGCCTGACTTTGTAAGCTGGGATAACGTCGCCAATTCCGCAAGCTCGATTCCTGCTGTTGCGTATGCCTTGGGCTTACGTGCCAAGATTGACAACGATATCGGCTGGCATAAGTCATTGTCGAACGTGGTTGTGAATGGTCCTACTGGCATATCCCGCGATGTATTCTGGGATCTGCAAAGTAACGCTACTGACGCTGGCTATCTCAATCAAGCGGCCGTCACTACTTTGATTAATAAGTCGGGTTTCCGCTTCTGGGGTTCTCGCACTGCTGAAGATGGTGGTTACTTCTACTTTGAGACAGCCACACGCACCGCGCAAGTGCTGGCAGACACGATTGCGGATGTGCATTTCTCTTACGTAGACAAGCCTATGCACCCTTCCCTTGTCCGTGACTTGATTGAATCGATCAATGCCAAATTCCGCGAGCTTAAGACAGCCGGCTATTTGATCGATGCAAAAGCCTGGTTCGATCCTGCAGCCAATACCAAAGAGCAGTTGGCCAACGGTCAATTACATATCGATTACGACTACACGCCAATCCCACCGTTAGAAGATTTGGTATTGCAGCAACGCATTACCGACCGCTACTTAGCTGATTTTCAGCAGCGCATTACGGCTTAAAGATCACGTTATCAAACTGAAATGAAACCCGCCTTGCCCGATCTGGGCAAGGTTTATTAAGCAGCATAAACAGTATTTAGGAGTACACATCATGGGCTTACCTGCCAAACTCAAAAACTTCAATCTCTTCAATGACGGTTTGTCTTATCTTGGTACCGTCGCAGAAATCGCACTGCCAAAACTCTCTCGTAAGATGGAAGAATACATCGCGGGTGGCATGAGCGGCCCTATCGAGATCGACTACCACAATGAAAAGATCGAGATGGATTGGACTGCAGGCGGTCTCGTAGTCGATGCACTTGCGCAATATGGCGCTGTACAGCATAACGCCGTGCAATTGCGCTTTGCTGGTGCATACCAACATGACGACACAGGCGAGGTTGATTCAGTCGAAATCGTGGTACGTGGACGCCACAAAGAGATTGATCAAGGCACTGCCAAAGTTGGCGATAAGACCGAGCATAAATTCAAGACCACCTGCAGCTATTACAAACTGATGGTCAACGGCGTAGACATCATGGAATTTGACTTCATCAACGGTATCGAAATCGTTGGTGGTGTTGATCGCACTGCTGATATGCGTCGTGCGATTGGCATGTAACGAAAATTCACGCCGATCTGTAGCGCGATATTTACCAATTTACACATTATAGAAAGTACGTCATGGCAACCAAAGATAACAATGAAATTCAACATAAAAATGAAATCGTCATCATCCTGGACGAACCAATCAAGCGCGGTACTGAGACCATCACGCAAATTAGCATCCGCAAACCATCCGCTGGAGAACTGCGTGGTATTTCTCTGGTTGAACTCGGCCAAATGAATACGACTGCTTTGCAACAAGTCTTGCCGCGCATCACAACGCCTATTTTGACCACGCAAGATGTAGGCAAATTGGACCCTGCTGATCTATTAGAAATCGGTGTCGAGGTAGCTGGTTTTTTGGTCAAGAAAGCGGACAAAGCGGCATTCCAACGCGAGTAGAAGAAGCAATGGCCGATATCGCGATGGTGTTCCACTGGGCACCATCGGCGATGTCGGACTTTAGTCTATCCGAATTAATGGAATGGCGGGAACGCGCCAGACAACGATACGAAAGCAATGAATAATGTCAGACCGCGACTTAAAACTACAAGTAATCTTCTCGATGATGGAAAAGGTCACCGCGCCGCTAAAGAAAATCATCGGCACATCTGAATCGGGTGGCAAGGCACTCAAAGCCATGCGTGACAAGCTCAAAGATTTAGAATCACAACAAGTCGCGGTCTCTGGCTTTCGTAAAATCCATGGCGATCTAAGAGAAACATCCAGCAAGCTCGAAACCGCAGAGCAACATGTCAAGTCATTAGCGCAAAAAATGCGCCTCGTGGAAGCGCCTACACGTGCGATGACACGTGAGTTTGATAAAGCCACCAAAGCAGCAAAGCAACTCAAAGAACAGCATCAAAGCCAAAGCCTGCAACTGCAAGGCATGCGCGACAAGCTCAAAGCTGCTGGGATTAGCACACACGAGTTAGGCAAAGCTCAACAATGGCTCAAAAATAATATTGCTTACACTAATGCTGAAATAAAAGATCAAATTAGAAAACTGGAAGCCGCCACAAAAAAACAAGAACAACTGGCCACAGCTAAAAAACGCATGGAAAGGAGTCAAGCCGTCGCAGGGAAAATGGCGATGACAGGCGCGGGGATGGTCGCCGCTGGCACGGTAGCAGCTGTAAGTCTTAAATCCCCCATCAGTGCTTTTGCCAATGCAGAAGATTCAAAAGTACAACTCAAAGTATCTATGATGCAAGAAGGCGGCAAGGTGTCGCCTGAGTTTGAAAAAATCAATGAGCTTGCTACCAAATTAGGTGATCGGTTGCCAGGAACAACATCGGACTTCTTAGACATGATGACCATGCTTAACCGTCAAGGCATGTCAGGCCAAGCCATCTTGGGTGGCATGGGTGAAGCGTCTGCCTACCTTGCCGTTCAACTAAAGAAATTACCTACAGAAGCCGCCGAATTTGCAGCGAAGATGCAGGATGCTACGCGTACCAATGAAAAAGACATGCTCAAACTCATGGATGTCATTCAACGAACTTACTACCTCGGTGTAGACGATAACAATATGCTAGAAGCGTTCACCAAAGTGTCACCTGCCCTGCGTACTTTACGTCAAGAGGGACTTGAAGCGGTCAATACCATTGCCCCGATGATCGCGATGTTCGATCAAGCAGGTATGAAAGGTGAGGCTGGTGGTAACGCCCTGCGTAAAGTACTTGATTTAGGAATGGACAAAGCAAAGCGCGACAAAGTAAATAAAATTTTGGCACCAAAGGGTATCAAACTCGATTTTTCCGACGGAAAAGGCGAATTCGCTGGGATTGAAAACATGTTCACCCAGTTTGCAAAGCTCAAAAGCCTCAACAACGAAGAAACGCTCAAAGCGATGGGCACGCAATTTGGCGATGATGGTGAAACAAAGCAAGTGCTTGAAATTCTGATTACCAAGGGCAAGGCCGGCTACGAAGAAACCATTCAAAAAATGAAGAATCAAGCCTCATTGCAAATGCGGGTCAATGAGCAATTAGGCACACTTAAAAACCGCTGGGAAGCAACTACCGGCACATTCACCAATACGTTGTCAGTAATGGGTGAAACGATAGAACCTGAATTAAAAAAACTAACGATGTGGTTGGGAGAAGTTGCCCAATCCACAAGTGAATGGGTAAAGGAAAATCCCGTTCTCGCATCGACATTAATGAAGGCCGCTGCCATCGTGGCGGTTCTACTAATTGGCTTAGGTGGCTTAGCGCTTGTCCTTTCTGTATTAGGCAACGCGTTAGCCGTCGCACGCTATGCCATGATGGTATTTAACTTGACCTTGCTGATGAACCCTATCTTTCTCATCGTGGCCGCTGTAATGGCATTGATAGCTGTCTGCGTTTATCTTTACAACACGTGGGCACCTGTTACACGATTTTTCGATCAGCTTTGGACCGACATTAAATTGGCATTCAAAGAGGGGTTATGGGGAATCACCAAACTCATCATCAGCTATTCTCCGATAGGTATGCTACACAAAGCTTTTGGCGCGGTATGGAATTTTTTTGATGGACATGTTTGCGAAAAAATGACGGGGTATGGTGGGAAATTGATCGATTGGTTAGTCGATGCCATCAAAAGTAAAATACAGTCTTTGCGAGATACATTTATTTCTGTCAATAAAATGGCAATGAGCATCTTACTAGGTGCCAGCGCTGGTGAAGCTCATGCAAAAAAACTAGAAGCGATCATTCCCAATATCAGCACGCCTGCGATTACGTCCCCTATTGCAGAGAATACGAACCAAGCAAACCTAACTAGTTTACCCAAATTTGCACCGAATCAATCCTATTTTGATATTTACAAAGCTGGCGCCATACCAAAGATTTCACCCGACCAGCTGCCCTTTGATGCGTCCAAAGTTGGTGATTCATCCAAATTGCTTGGCTTAACGCCTGCACCCGAAGAGCTATTTAAGATAGACCAACGGCCAGCTCTAAGCCCAAGCAAAACAAACACGAATGTTACCCACAACACGAATCAAATCACTATTAACACCTTACCGGGGATGGATGCCCAAACGATAGCGAGATTGGTCAAAGAAGAACTCGATAAACAGACTCGTAAAAACCAAATCAGTAAGCGCTCCAGCCTGCACGACTACGACGAATCTTAAGGACATACCAGCATGATGATGAGCTTAGGCCAATTTGTCTTTAGCCTACCAACAATCGCATACCAACAGTTTCAGCGACAAACTGAATGGAAGCACCCAAGCACTTCGCGCGTGGGTGAACGCGATGCACACCAATACACAGGTAAAGGGGTAGATTCAATCACGCTCAGTGGCTGGTTTGCGCCATCACTTAGTGGCAAACCAGCGTCGATTGACGACTTGCATGCCATGGCTGATCGAGGCGAAAGCTACGTGCTGGTCGAAGGCACGGGCAAGATTTACGGCCAATATGCTATTACCAATATTGACGATAGTCGGTCGATGTTTTTTCAGGATGGTTTAGCACGTAAGATCGATTTCACCATCAAACTAAAACGCGTTGATCGTGGTGACCAGATCGCACAGCAGACAGACAACTCGTACGAGATCGAATTCTTAGATTATTTAGACGACGACATTGCAGAATGAATCATCCACAACCGGCATTTTCCGTTACGCTTGACGGTAAAGACATCACAGACAAGATCTACCCTCGCCTAGTCAGTCTCACACTGACTGAATCACGAGAAGATGCGGTCGATCAATTAGACATCACGGTTGATGATAGTGATGGGCTTGTGGCCATACCGCGCAAAGGCGTTAAAATCACTTTGCAACTGGGCTGGCAAGATACAGGCATGGTAGACAAAGGTACTTTCATTGTCGATGAGGTTGAGCACGAAGGCGCGCCAGATGTCCTGGTATTGCGCGCCAGAAGCGCCCAGTTAGGCAAACCAATTCGCACCAAAAAGACCCGCAGCTTTCACAAAAAAACCATTGGTGAAATCGTAGCCACTATTGCGGGCAATAATAGTTTGGCAGCCAGAATCAGCCCTTCATTCAAAAACAAGGTGATTGATCACATCGATCAATCAAATGAATCAGATATCCATTTCTTAAACCGCATTGGCAAGCTATACGACGCTGTAGCGACTGTTAAAAAAGATGCCCTAGTCTTTCTGCCCATTGGCGAATCGATGAACAGCAAGGGCGAAATCATGCCCACTGTGACGATATCCCGCAAAGATGGTGACCGCCATCGATACAACACAGCAGACCGCGATGCTTATTCCGGTGTGCGTGCGCAATGGCACGACAAAAACGATGCAAAGGAATACAGCGAATTAGTGGGATCGGATGACAACCCCAAACGATTGCGCCACGTATACGCCAGCGCAAAGGCTGCAGAGACGGCAGCAAAAGCGGAATGGAATCGCATACAACGCGGGGAAGCGACTTTGCAATTTAGCCTGGCATTAGGCCGCCCTGACATCACGCCCATGACATCAGTGAAGATCCCGACCTTGAAGGCGCCAATAGGGTCAATGACTTGGCTGGTGACAAAAACGACGCATAGCCTGACTAGTAATGGCTATACGACGCAATTGGATATGGAGACGAAGAAGTAATCAGTGGCACGATTACTGCTAGAAATAAAGTGGATCCAAGCGGATCCATTTTTTTACATCTACGAGGGTTAATCAATGAAACTTGTACTGCAGATCATCACTGTTATTTCAATACTGGCTGGACTAGCCATCTTCTCATCAGCTAAAAGCGCTATTCACGAAATTGAGGCGTTCTTGTTGTTTTTAATTAGTGCGGTTTTTTTATCTGCATTGACGATCGTTTCTACCATCGAAAAAACAGCCAAAAAGTTAGATAAACAGAATATTGAAAATAAATAATTTTATTGAGTTGGTTGGTTATTGTGCCCCCTTAACCAACCTACACCTCAATAAATTTTCCGAATAAATATGCTCTTGGCTGTATAGTGCTTATCCTTCGGTTTTGTTATAAAGGTAACGGTGACATCTGCCTTAACAACCGTCTTTCCAAATAAAAGCTTTTCATCAACATGAGGGTCCAGCTCAATTTTTGTTCTTGATGTAACGCCCTCAATTTTGCCTGCCCAACCGGAATTTTTATTATCCAAATCGTACGCTCTAATTTGGATATCAATATTTTGCATATCCTCGATTTTTTGATTTGCAATCTCTGGCACTTCCTTCGGCGCTTCTAGAATTGCTTTTGGAGTGATTTCTATCTCTGGACCATCAATTCCAGCCATACTTATTGAAGATTCTGGATCACTCCTAGCAGGACTCACAAACTTGATCGCATTTTTCGCATTCTCTTTCTTATTTGTGACTGCAGCTTCAATAATCGCTTTTAGCGCTTCCGGCGCCATCTTGGTCGCATCAGCACCAATCGTAATAATCGTATTATTGTTTGCTTGGATCTGTGGACTTTCACCTTTCGATGAACTCGCCAAATGTAAGCCATAACCAACTAATCCAGCTAATGCGATGCCAATCAAGGTGTTCTTCAATTTTGGATTTTCACGAATTTTTTCCATAAATTTCTTTAAGTCCTCTTCGTCTTTAAAAAACAAGGTTAGGACAATTGTCTCAAACAAACTACCTGACTCTATTCGCTCAACATGCAGTTCAGAAGTACGAATTTTTGTCTCTGTAATACCAGCGATTACAGTTGGCACTGATTTCATCAATGCCTGAAGTGACTCAAGCGCTTTTATTACTTCAGAAATTGGTACAGGGTTCCTTGTATTGTAATGGATCGTATGCGATAAACTGTACGGGTAGGTCACTATTGTAGTCATGTGGTCTCACTGTCTATAAGTTTGAAGTTGGCTCTTAAAATTCATCTTTTTGCTTTAATCGGCGTTTCCCACATCGAATCGCTGCTTGCAGAGCCAATGCATTGCTTTACGCTGCCATCGATCATGCGAACAGTACTGCCAATCGAATACACCTTGCCATCGTTATGACATTTTTTATCGATAGAAACAGCATCCGTTCCAGCTATCGCTTTATCACTAGTCAAATACATCCACGCCTGCATGACAAGCGATGCAGCTAGTAACGCCAATAGTATGTTTGTCTTGGTGCGTGAGTGCGTGAGTGTCGTTGATAGCTCTTTACACTTACTGCAGGCGGCTGACGTTGCAGCTTGTACTTTTATTGATGGCTTGGTTTTTCTATCGATTTCATTTTGCGCACTGGCGATCATTCGATCTAGCCAGTCGGATGCCTCTTTATATTTATCCATGGGGAATAAATTCATTTTTTTAGCACCCCCTATGATCAATAGATCCTTGTAAATTTCTAAGGTTTCAAGCCCAGAAAGTGCGGCATATTCTTTGACTTGCTTAGTTATTCTTTCACGCTGAAACGTCGTTAAGTACTGTACGTCTTTATCGTTGATCGTCACATTCATGACATTGCTCATTGTTGGCCCTTGCGTCGAGTTACCATTCACTATTTGGCCAACGTCACCTTTAATCGTATTCTTCTTTCCAGTCACTGCTAAATTCATCCTTTTAAACTAAATTTTCCATGTAAAACAAAATCGCTTACATGTAAAAAAAATGACGATGCTGAGATCGTCATTTTTGAGTCTACTGTTGTATCAAAATTTTCAAGCATCGTTTTAATTATTCTCAATCTATTTGAACATTGTCTTACTGAATTTTGAATGATGGGCAAGCGGTCGACAGACGATCGACAATTGACTCATGGCTGTATCTTCAAATTCTTCGGTCAACTTATCTGCAATCAAAAAATTATTCTCTGCACAAACATCAGAATCCGCATTGATAAACATTTCATGTATCGCCGTACCATCCGAAAGATTTATCCAGTCCGTTTGTATCACTTCAAAACCTGCATTGCGCAAAGTCTTTTCCGCTGTTTCTAATAGGTTTAGAAGATGCACTGATGTCACGTTATTTACAGCAAGCATCTTTTCCATTTTCTCTACCTGGCATTATTCGGAATCGTCTAATTACGTATCATACATAAAAATTTAATGCCAATTTCAAGAGCTAAAGAAATCTCACTTTAAGTCCGCTACAGCGTCATGAAAATCATTCTCATGTATGATCAACAAACGTTCGCCTGCTTTGCGTAGTTCTATCGCTCTCTCAACCTTGCGGCCATAGCAGGCATAGGTCCAACATGGATTGCCATCTGCACCTACCACCAAATACGATATTTTCTTTGATACTGAGTTACTTGTTAGCCCTCCGAATTGTTCAACTACATGAAACAATTCCTGTCGAGAATAACGATTTGATGCACCCGTAAAGCAAAACATTTTCCCGTCGAATTCGATCTCCGGACAAACGGCGCAAAGTCCAACGAATGCACTTCCTTCTTGAATCAATGGACTGGTGATTGTTCGATCATCAAGTAGTGCGATGAACTCTGAAAAAAAATCCTTCAATTGTCGATGCTCATCCGGACTAATAACTTTATCAGCTAATACGCCTGTAATAAGGCTCTCAATTTCATCAAATGGCCAGCATGTTTTTAGATGGCTATGGTCCTCCATCCAATCAGACAGCCCTCGTAACTCTTCCTCACTTATCAGACCATCTGCAATAATGCCACCGACCACGGCATGCAACCGTTGGATATCAGCAGTCACTTGGTCATAGTATTGGGTCGACTTCAGTTTTTCACATAGCCAGATAATATCTTGTCGTTCTTCATCATCCAATATCCCATCCTGCACTGCGGTTTGAACCACTGGCATCAGCTCGTTAAATGGATGACGATTGGCCAATTCAACGTGTTCTGAAAGCCACCTCATGAAAAAATCAATTTCGGTTTCATTGATAACGCCATCAATTGCAATACCCTCAACCAATCCAAGCAGGGAGTTAATTGATTTATCAAGTTGAGATGTTGAGACAAAACGATTTAATACTAATTGATTTGACGCCATCAAAAATCCTTCCCCTTTTTATCAATCTAAGTAAAACAAAATAACACCGCCATTTGCTTCCAATTAGTCTGGCACTTCTCCGGTCTCAATCAGCGAAAAAAACTGTGCTTCATCGAGTATACAAACACGCTGAGATTGAGCTTTTTCTATTTTTATTGGGCTAGCTTTTGAGCCAATACATAAATACGCCAATCCCAAAGTGACAGACTTGCACACATGCAAACCAGCGTCTTCAGACATCGCTTCAAGTGAAGCCCTTTTTAACGCTGCAAATCCAGTAAAGGCTATCTGCGGACGTGTTGGATCTGGGCGCCCCATCGCAGTCCGTTCTCTTACTGGTTTTGGTGGAGCACTTTCATAAGGTGAAAATAAATATGCATCACTTCCATTTAGGTATTCAAGAACACGATCCTTACGAAAAGTCCTGATTCCCTCATCATCTACGGAAAAACCCTGTATGTAATATACAGATTCCTTCCAATGAGAAAGGCATCGTTCACGAGTGACGCCTTCTGCATTACGATAAATAAAACTAATGATTTCCATTATTTTTAACTCTTCTTTTTGCCACCTACCGTAAAGCTAAGTGATTGAGTTGAAAGATCACCATTAATGATCTGACCTACATCGCCCTTGATATTGTTTTGTACGGTCGAATTCATTCCACCAATTAAAGCCATTACGCCAGCTTTTCCTCTCAAATCAAGGCTACGAAAACCATTTAGTAAATCTGATTCATCACTGCTCAAGGTAGAAACAGAATATTTACCAGTCAGCACATATAAGACATCGATGCCGACTGTCGCAACCAACGCTAAATACTCCGCGTTTGGCATTGACTTTCCAGCCTCCCAATCAATTTGTGATCGCTTAGACGCACCACCAACTTTAGCAAGATCACTTTGGTTAAAACCAAGGCGATCACGCTCTTCACATAAACGAGTGCCAATTATTTCACGCAAAATTTCACCATAAAGTTTGACAAGTGCAGAATTCTGCACTAATATCTCGTTACACCTAACGATTCGTAATGATACCTTATGACATCTACAAGACAAGCAAGTATTGCGCCCATTTCTCGTGCGCCAAAAATAAACGGCTCTATTGCTACGCCTATCCGTTTATCACCTGATGAGTATGCAGAGGCCAACGAGTTTGCCGAAGCACAAGAGCGCTCTCGGTCATCATTCATGCGATCGATGTATCTACGAGGTCTTAAATCACTTAAAGCCGAAATTGCATCCACTGTGGCTCTTGCCAAACAGTAGACCAGTTACGCGCAAAATAATAATTTGAAAAGTGATTTTTAAATGACCCCTCAAGACGCTTTCTACCAAACCGTGACCACATTTAGTGGTGGCGTGGAATCATTGGCACCGCGCTTAGGCATGAGTGCACAAATTTTGCGGAACAAAGCCAATCCAAATAACGTGCATAACTATCCATCGCTGTCGGATATAGAACGCACGATGACGATCACCGGCAATGTGATTATTTTGCATGCGCTAGCGCAATCGCAAAGTCATATCTGCATTCCCATCAATACGGACTCTAGTGCTTGCGATACAGCGATTCTTGAGCTGGTTGCAAAGGTCTGGTCTACCAATGGCGATGTTGGCCAAGCGGTCAACGATACATTGGCTGATGGCCGCGTAGAGGCACACGAAGTGAAACGTGTTGACGATGCGATCCACAGAACGATCACTGCATTACATGACATGGCTGCCCGTTTGAAAGGATTATCCGAATGAGAGTTATCGGCCTACCTTGCCCCCATTGCAAAAGCGGTGTGAAGGCAATCAAATCTAGAACTATGTCTGAGATGTTTAAAGAGATTACTTATCGCTGCCAGAACGAAGAATGCGGCCATGTGTTTATCGCTGGGCTTGAAGTACTGCGCACGGTATCTCTATCGGCATTGCCGAATTACGAAGTAAAAATCCCGATTTCGCAGCACGTGCGGCATGCCGCATTGAATCAACTGTCGCTCAATTTATCGACCGCATAGCGACTTTCTAAAACCCTTTTTGTTGTAGCTGGAACATGCCTGTTTTTAGGCGTGTGGGACTTTTTTTGCCTGAAATTTTGTGAGGTAGGTATGAAACAACCAGAGGATAGATTCACTAAAGACGCGTTCAACAACCAACGTGGGCGGCCACCGAAGTTGGCGCCAAAAACAAATGCACAACGTCAGCGCGAATTTCGGGAACGTCGCAAATTTAATTTTTTAAATCCTCAATTGCGTCGAGAAGAAATCTGATGAGCACGCCTACCGTCAGTCAAGAGGAATTAGAGCAAGCCAGGCAGGCTTTACACATTGTGGAGCCACTTGATCAGGTATCGCCTTTGGTTCTAAAAACATTGACGGTAGTAGCGCATTGCTGGCGCGGAAAAGTACCTGCAAGCCTTTGGGCATCGTCAAAGCCTGTAGCACAACGCAAACAACCAAGAACCATCACACAACCCCTGCAGAACGATTTTAAGCGTCGTGCAGCTGGTGATTTTGAATAAGAAACTATGGACTCATCATTACACAAAGAAATTCTCCAGCGACTTTCTGAATTTAATTTCAAGAAAGAGACGAACGGCATCTTACGTGGTGGCGAATGCCCATCTTGTGGCAAAAAAGAATTATTCATTAATGCCAATAATCCTTGGGTTGCGAAGTGCGGCCGCTTGAATAATTGCGGTGAAACTTTTCATGTGAAAGACCGTTATCCAGAGCTGTTTGATAATTGGTCTGAGCGTTACCCATCGACACCGGAGAATAAGAATCCTAATGCTGCTGCTGACGCTTATCTGCAGCACGGCCGAGGTTTTAGTCCTAATGTGATTCAAGACTTGTACACCCAAGAGAACTACTACGATCGTGAATTGAAGATCGGTAGCGCGACGGTACGTTTCAATGTCGGGGATGGCTATTGGGAAAGGATAATTGATCGGCCATACCGCTTTGGTAAAAAGAAAGCGAACTTTAAGTACGGGATGAAGTACTACGGTGGTTGGTGGAAAGCTGACACGATGGTGATCCAGGAGACACCCGAGCTTTGGTTGGTTGAGGGGATATTCGATGCGATCGCACTAATGCACCATGGAATTAAAGCCGTTGCACTGATGAGTTGCAACAATTATCCACACGATGCATTGCACAACTTGGCGCTGTCACGCGGCGGTAAAAACTGCAAATTGATATGGGCGCTCGATAGCGACCCCGCTGGTAGAACTTATACTAAGAAGCATATAAAACGAGCTCAGGATGAGGGTTGGACGTGCTTCGCCGCACAAATTCCCCAGAAAGGCAAAGCCAAGATCGATTGGAATGACCTGCACCAACGTGGTGAGCTTAATGAACATGATATTGAAAACTATCTGTATCACGGTTCTTTGTTAATCGCTAAATCTGCGATTGAAAAAGCGTTATTGATGTATCGCCATCACGGCGACCAAACAGATTTCTATCTTGATTTTACCAACAGACTTTATTGGTTTCAGTTGAATTTAGAGGCCTACAACAAGGCGCGTCAAGATCAAGAGAAGTCTGAAGATGCACAGCAATTGTCTGAAGAGGCTTTGCGTGATGAGGCATTGCGCTCTTCTAGTTCTATTCGTCAAATCGCCAATTGCAACCCAACCGCACTTTACTTTCAAGAGAACTTAGTTACGGGCGAGAGCTGGTACTACTTCCGTGTTGAGTTTCCGCATGATGGCGCGCCGGTTAAAAACACGTTCACAAGTGCCCACTTATCGAGCGCGGCAGAATTTAAAAAGCGTTTGTTGGGTATAGCAGCCGGCGCGATGTATAGCGGTTCGTCGTCGCAATTAGATCGCATATTCGCAGAACAACTGTACAACATTAAACGCGTCGATACGATTGATTACATTGGTTACAGCATCGAGCATGGTTGCTACGTTCTTGGCGACGTTGCGATGAAAGACGGCGTGATTAGTGAAGTAAATAACGAAGATTTTTTTGATATTGGCAAATTGTCGCTTAAATCGCTGAATAAGTCGGTGCACCTATCAATCAATCGTGATCCGGATGATTACCACAAAGAATGGGTCGACCTGTTCTGGAAAGCCTTTGGTGTTAAAGGTTTGGCCGCGCTTACATTTTGGTTTGGATCTTTGTTTGCTGAGCAGATCCGCGCCAAGCAGTCGTCCTATCCATTCTTAGAAGTGGTTGGTGAGGCTGGCGCTGGTAAATCGACTCTGATCGAATTCTTGTGGAAGTTGTTTGGCCGTGGTGGTTATGAGGGTTTTGATCCGAGCAAATCTAGCCTGGCAGCACGTGCACGTAACTTTAGCCAGGTGTCTTGTTTGCCTGTGGTTTTAATTGAGTCTGATCGTGAACGCCTGGGAGAAGAAAAGAGTCATGTTAAATCATTTGATTGGGATGAATTAAAGACTGCCTATAACGGCCGCTCTACCCGCGCTCGTGGCATGGCGACTGGTGGTAATGAGACGTATGAACCACCCTTCCGTGGCTCAATCGTGATCAGCCAAAACAATCCTGTAAATGCGTCTGAGGCGATCTTGTCTCGTATCGTGCATTTGTATTTTGATCGTACTACGCAGACTGCAGAATCTGGTGAAGCCGCTGATCGCTTGAAATACACATCAGTCGAAAATGTGTCTGGATTTATTTTGGCCGCGACAAAACGCGAAAAAGCGGTCATGGAAGTAATCGCCCAAAAGACGCCTGAGTACATTAAACAACTACGAGCAAATCAGAATATCAAAATGCCTCGTTTGGTAGAGACGCATTCACAAATGCTGGCTTTAGTTGATGCACTTTGCCTGGTCATAAAACTGTCTGAACATCAGCAGAGCGAATTGAAGAAGCAGTTTATTTTGATGGCGCAAGAGCGTCAGCAAATCATCAATAACGATCATGTCTTAGTGCAGGAATTCTGGGAGGCATTCGATTACCTCGACAACGGGGATATGTCGATTCTCAATCACGCTATCGATCCTGACCTTATCGCTGTCAATTTGAATCACTTCCTTCAGGTAGCGACCGAACGCCGCCAACAAGTGCCGGCATTGCGTGACTTGAAGAAAGTGCTCAAGACCAGCTCGCGTAGAAAATTTATCGAAATTAAGACTGTGAATAGTCAGATCAAAAACAGTCAATCGCCACTTGGCACACCTTCACGTTCGGTGAAGTGCTGGGTTTTCCAGCGTGAAAAATAATCAAATTGAAAGGAGATTTTATGTCGTTCATTGTGACAGTGAAAACGTGCAGTAAATCGTATTGCTACTTTGCGATCGCAGAGTCATCAGGCGATGTGTTTGATGATGTTTACGACTTGTTTGGTGCTTGCGGTGTGAGTGTAAAGACATTGGAGAAAAAGGCATGAACATCATTTCAAAAGAAAAGGTGATTGCTGAATTCGATAGTTCCTGCAGACAGAAAACTATTGAAGCAAGAGCCGAAGATGTATCGATAAAACTAGGAATTCCAGCCGAGTGTGTTTTGAAAACTTTGGCGGAATCGTACCAAATCAATTTAAGTGAGTAACGAAAAATGGCTAACCAATTCGCATCAATCATTACCGCCAGTAATGGCCAACAATGCCTATTTTATGTAGAGCCTGATGAAACCGATTTTCTGTTACATCAAGTTATTCAGACAGAGCCAGAAGGCGACCAAATCGACATCATTTTGCACATCAAACCTGATCCAGGCATGAATGACGAACAGTTTAAGGTGAAGGCATATCAATCTATCGCCAAGATTAACCAGGCTTATGCAGACAAGCTTCTAGACTCAGTTGAAGCAATGCTATCTTATTAAAATTAATAATTTAAATATCATGAACACTTTAAAAAAATACCGCGTTTCATACGATGAAAAACTTGAAATGATTGTTGAGATTGATCATGCGATCATGACCGATGAAAAGCTGCACGAAATTAATAATTTCTGGGGTGATGCATCATATCGATTTGCTCAATCCAACCGAAACATCACAGAAACAGTATTGAAATTGCTTGCCAGCAAAGCCTTTTCTGAAGCATTAAGTTCTTTAGATCCGATTAAAGCAATTGAGGAATCTGAAGGCTGGCCAAACAAGATGGATGGAACATTTGGTATTAAAATCGTTAGCATTGATGATGTAGTATTTGATTCCGACTATATTTTCGTTACGGTTGAATAACTCGACTGCGACTTAAAAATGCTACAAACTAACGATCCGCAAGCTTGGCAACAGCTCATCGAGCTGATTGCCCAGCGCATCGCAAACGACATCATGTCGAGTGATGGTTCGGGTTGTGCGCCAGTTTTGCGTGATACTGTTGACCATACAAACGTTAAAAACATAAATAATGCGCGCAATCATCTACGCTCGGTTCAGCTCCGACAAACAACGTGAATCCTCTATCGATGACCAAACCCGTATCTGTGAGCAATTAGCATCACAGAAAGGGTTTGAAGTCATCGCAATCCATTCTGATAACCATATAAGCGGCAGTATCCCAGTTCAACAGCGCCCAGGAGGTGCAAAGTTGCTTTCTGACGCCATCGCCGATCGCTTTGATGTTTTGATCCTTGAAAGTCTTGATCGATTGTCCCGAGACCAAGTGGAACAAGAGCGCATCGTGCGCCGGCTAGAACATCGCGGAATGATCATTATCGGTGTCGCTGATGGCTACGATAGCCAGATGGGCGGCCGCAAGATCATGCGCGGTGTCCGTGGTTTAGTAAATGAACTTTACTTAGACGACTTGCGCCATAAAACACACCGCGGCCAGTGTGGCCAAGTGGATCGTGGATATGTCGCGGGTGGTAAGTCATTCGGCTATGACATCGTTAAAACCGAAGTTGGTAGTTATTACGTAATTAACGAGGAACAAGCTCGATGGGTACGTTTCATTTTCACAAAATACAGTGAAGGTTGGAGCGTACAAAGGATCGCATCCGAGCTAAACAAGCATGGTGTTATGTCCCCCAGAAATAGCACCTGGGCGGTATCCGCGATCTATGGTTGTGCAAAAAAAGGGAATGGTGTCATACACAATGAGCTTTATGCTGGAAAGTATGTTTGGAATCGATCTCAATGGGTCAAGGATCCAGATACGGGCAAACGTCAACGATTTGAACGCACTACTGATGAATGGAAGGTGATAGATGTACCGGAACTACGTATCATCGACGCAGACTTGTGGGAATCTGTAAAACGCAGGAGATCTGCTCCAGCGTTACATGGTGGGCCGCGGGTAGGCAAGCCTACTCGAACCCTTTTTGGCGGCATAATGAAATGCCCTCTTTGCGGTGGTGCAATCATAGCAATCAATAAAAAACTATATGGTTGTAATATGCGGAAGGATCGAGGACCTGAAGTCTGCACAGGTGTGAGTTTTCCACGTGAAATTGCGGATAAAAGACTTTTAGGCGCTTTACGCGATGAGCTTTTGACTGACAAGGCAATTTCTGAGATCGAGCACAAAGTACAACAAATCATTGCTAATCAGCAAAAAAACAAAGCTATCGAATCAGCAAGCTCAAAAGCGCGAATATCGGAACTGAATGGGGAAATTTCACGTCTAGTGGATGCGATCGCGTCTATTGGATTGTCAGAATCGCTGAAAGCAAGACTGATCTCAGCAGAGAATGAAAAAGCACAACTTGAAAGCCAGACACCAGTAACGAAAATTCAGCCATTGGCCAACATCGACGGCGCTATTAAATCCAAGATAAAACAAATTACTTTGGATCTGCAGAACACACTTGAAAGCGATATCCAAAGCGCTCGCAATATCATTCAAAATCTCTTTGGTGAGATTCAAATCAAGCAAGAAGGCGAAACTATCTACGCTGAATACGACAACGCCGCCGAAAAGCTTCTAATGGCTATCGGCGGCGCGTCTCTAATTGTGGTTGCGGGGGCAGGATTTGAACCTACGACCTTCGGGTTATGAG
>NZ_JBHLXJ010000034.1:0-62722 GCF_042432465.1 Affinundibacterium danionis
AGGGTTGTTAGTATGTAGCATGAGAGTTACCTTTCTTTGGTTTAGTAGGATTCGACACCCATATCTAAACCGGTAACTCTCATCTTTTCAAGTCGATGTGTCAGATCAAGTCTGAACTAATACAATTAAAAGCAGGTGATATGCCGCAAGTACAGCTACACTTATCAACATTATAGCGATAATGTCATAAAATATTATTGCCTCATTATTTTGAATTTCTACTTTCTTTGACGACATAGAATATATAGCGATGCTATATGGTTATCGACTACTCTAACTAATTCGATAGCTTCCAAAAATGAAAGCTAACTGTAAACAGTTGATCCGCATTTTCTCTTCCCATAAAAGCAATGAGTTAGTCATCTAAATCTATAGGCCAACTCTTGTTGACTTCTCCGGCTGCTGCCAATGGTTGAGAGTCTCTTGTTGGAAGTCGCTTTTTAATGATACCTAGAAGGTTCACCTTTAGTCCGCAATAAACGCGATAGATCCGCTTATGATTCTAAGTATGGCCACTTCGTCTTATTAACTGAAAGCATTTGCCAAATTTCTGTTCCGGAAATCCTACTGCCAATTCCTGCAAAATTACAATGATCTGTGTTTCTGTGAATTTGTTCTTACCTATTTCTCTACTCTTTTGGCACATAAGTTTGCCTCAAGAACACTAGTTATTCATGGCTTGATTTTACTGGTGGGTTACACAAAGATTAGCTCAATTCGTGTGAATTTGTTGTGCAGAACATTTTTTAAAAATTGATAATTTGCCAAACGAAAATTCAATTTATATCCATTAGGTATTTCACGACGAAATAGCCTTTTAATTCTTCTTTACATGTAAATAAGTACGCAAACAAGTACGCAATCGGTTCCTGTCTAAATTTTTACATGTAAACTAGGTACGCGTAAAGGTACGCAAAATTCTTGCCTACGACCGTTGTGTACCTTATAATGGTTTTTACTTATAAGGTATTTAAGGGTGGATATGACAACAGTGTCGAGATGTGCACAAAAATCTTGGTTATCTTCAGCAAAAAAGATGCTGAGTTCACAATATGACAACTTCACCTGGGATAAGTTTGCCAAACTGGTTGGCTCAGACCCTCGGGCGTTTAAAACTTATCGCATGCCTGAGGCCTCAGATGACTACCGTACAATGCCATCATCAATCAGAAAATCCATTGAGAACTTACTTTCCAGCGATACTGAGTCAAATCAAGATGACGGCGACAGTCTCTTTGTCGCAAACCCTTCTAGCTTAATCATCCCTGCATTATCCGCATTGGTAATGCGTCAAGCCAATTTATCTTTGATTGAGAATCGCATCATCGCTGGCATTAGTAGATCACCTCGTAGCCCGATCGGCTTAACTGATGAAGATCGCCGCGCCATGGCCGTCATTTCAAGAGCTTGTTTGGAGAATCAATTGTCCGATGTGGCAGCGGAGATTCATAATTTACTCTATCTTTGCACTCAACCACTTGGCCAGTGGTTAAAAATACCTGAAGTTATAGACAAGGGTTTAGCGGACACAATCTTAATTCACGCTGATGAAGGTGTACCTACGGCAGAAGCGGAAGAGCTAGCATCCAAATTTACTGGAATGACAGCTGGAATTGAAGAGCAGTTATTTGCCCAGTTTTTGGAGCATATTGGTCGCGTTCCAACAGAATCGGGCTATGAATACTATACAAAGATCAGGGAATTTGTTGTTCGTCATCCTTTATGCAGTCCTGCTGAAATCAAAGACCTTGGCAACGAGTTACCATCCACTCTCTGGGTTCTAATTCAGCAAAATTTTTACGAGCAAATTCCTTCCGCATGGTCTGAAAATAGCCAGATCGCTAAGTGTCACCATTGTGGAAACGCTTTAAAACAAGGCAAGGCAGGTCTTATCTGCCGAACCATCGCATGTAGTGCAGCAAACCCAATCCCATCGTTCTCAGTAGTGTCATCGAATGAACTCTTGCGCGTGTCTAGAGGAATTCGCCAATATTGGATTGAGCCTGGCATCGATGAACTGCGTCTATTCGATGCCCTTATTGTTCAAGGTATCCCCGCCCAATTGTATCCGTTCCGTGATCGCGTCGATATCTCTGTCGGTAGAGTGGGCATTGACCTAAAGACCTATACAAGTCCTGAAACACTTGGCGCCCATTTTAAAAAAGGATTGGGCGGCCTCGCTCATTATGAATTTAAGTGGGTCGTTATTCCAGATTGGAAAATTAAAGAAGTTCCTTCATATTTAGATCGCTTAAATCGTGCCATTGATCGCCCAGAAGTGGAATGCCTATCCTTAACTGAAGCATTTACACAATTAGTAAAAGGGGAGGCCTACTATGCGTGAATTGCTAAAACCCTATGTTGGCGTCAACCGTCTCAATTATCTCTGCATCATCATGACAGAGTTGTTTGGCGAATCTAATTTATCTAGTTTGCCAGCCTTAGCATCCAGTTTTGATAGCATCAATAAGACATTACGAGACGACGTATGCTTAGCACTAAAAAATCTACGTCTGACAGGATTTTGCCCAAACACCTTGCGCGAACTGCATTTAATGGTCGACTCCTATCAGATGCACTTCACGCAATTGGAGCTTCGAAGATCCAAAGGCGACGTCAACATTAAAAATGAAATCCCTCAGCGTTACATTATTAACGAGGATCTATCGATATCACGCACGTGGACGCATTTAATACCTGATGATATCGTGGAAGCGATCGCTTCCTTAACGACTTTGTTGCCATTGCGCGCTAAATCGCGTTTGCCATTACATGACGTCAAGAAAAAAGCAGGGATCAATTATGAGCAAGGGTATGGTGGCGTTATTACTCCGCTCGGTTTTGCGCCAGAGGAGCCTTTACTGTATGACGTCGATAAAATAGGGCGTGCACCTGGTTTAATTAAGTGGTCGGAATTAATCGAAGTCGCGCGAGAATTCGATCGTATTGACGTTACCAATGGTAATCAAACAACTGATGAGCATAGTTGGTTTAATCGTTTGCATGATGCAAACGGCAACGCAACAGCGATTCTGATGAAATCAGGTCCAACCGGACTCATAGATTCTGAAGGTATTGATCTCTCCGGTTTAAAGCATTTAATCGGTTTGCCTGGCGCTGGCAAAACGACATTATTGTATTTATTAGCTGGACACTTATTTAAAACAGGGCACTCATGCTGTTTTATGTTCCCATCAATTGAAGTGGCCGGTGGGTTTATTGAAACCTTAGACCGCTATCAAGTCGATGTCGGGCTTTTATCAGGCCAAGGTGAATCTTCAAAAAACAAACATGTCCTCAATTTCTCAACCGCATTGTCCAGTAAAAATAATGGCTTTGGCGTCACCAGAAAGATAGCCCCTTTTTTTGCTACAAACTGTGCGTTGAGTGCGTTCTCAAGTGATGAGGACATTGAGTTCCCGCACATGAATCCACCGTGCACGAAATTACTTCAAAATTTGCAAAAAAAGAGAGACCAGCCGCATCAATGTAGTTTGTCCTCAGTTTGCGGGATGCAATTTGGCGAACGCACATTAGCGACAACCAGAATCTGGGCTGGTCACATCCTGTCTATCGATCGCAGAGTATCTCCTTTATTTTCTGAATTTGATATTCGTCACTTTGAATACTTAGCCAGAACATTTGACGTTCTCGTGGTCGATGAATGCGACGGCGCGCAAAGTAATCTCGATATGCAAGGGACGCCACTTATGAAATTGGCGGGCGACAATGATTCTTTGTGGAGCACTTTAATTCAAGATCTCCACAGTCCTGCCGCCCGGGGCAACAATGCGTTTGTCGCCGGAATGACGATCCCGGCTTTATTGGAAATGACAGGGCGTTTTGGACGCGCTACGGAAAGATTTGTTGGCAGAGTCATGCATTTCCAAGATAAATTCAGAGATCAAAATGCAAATCTAATGCTGACATCTCTCAGTATTATTTCAGACATGTTTGAATGTGATATCGATGTTGATACGCCTGAAAACCGTCTGTACTTAGACGCAAGGAAAGCATTTGAAATTATTTGGGATTCCGCTATTAAAATTGTTGCTTTCCGATTGTTCGTCGACAACGATGATGAAGTGTCTGATCTGGATCGTACAATCGATGAAGCTGCAAAGCTTACAATGGTCGAACCGCCCATACTTCGTCAATTTTATGCACGATTACTTCAAGCGATCGAACTCTGGGAGCGTGATGGGAATGACGGTGCTATTGCCGAACTCGCTGCAGTACTTCGTACAGCGCCAAATTTAATATCCGCGCACGATGATGAGAACTTCTTTGCTTATAGCGGGCTATTAGTTTCAGTATCTATGGTCGTACTTCAGCATTTTGGTTTGGCTCCTCATTTGCGCCTAATGAGCTCCATGCGTCTAGTCAGTGACAATGTGTTTGCAGCACGCTGTTCACGCGATCAGTTAGCAATATTGCCGGAATCACTGATTGGACGTTTAAGTGGAGTTCGCTACACAGTGAGCGAAGAAGGCAATGTGGATGTTTCTCATGTCAGTTTTGCCGGCACGCCACGCTTATTGCCAAAACGCATGATCGAAATCGGTAAAGAGCGCGGCGAAGGCATGGCGGTCTTAATGACCAGTGCGACTTCAATGCTAGAGCAAAGTCCGAGCTTCCATATAAATATACGCCCAGACTACGTTCTAGCCAGACCAAATGCGGGATCCGGCTGGGCCAATTCCAAATACGTATTCTTTCCGAAAAAGGATCCGCAAAATGTTGGAGTCAACCTTCGCTTTAGTGGTGCCAAAATGTCACAACGCGAACGTATTTTGAAATCGATCGCTGACCAACTACTACGACATGGTGCCTTATCCAATGTTGATCAAGCGATAAAAGAAAACGATATTGTAGATGGGGTCGGCAGAAAAGCGGCTTTTATTGTGAATTCTTATGAACAATGCGAACTTCTATTTAATCACATTCAAGCTAACTATGCGTCCTGGCGAGGCCGGGTGCGCTACTTAGCGAAACCTACTTTAACCGGTACCTTAAACGATGCAGCAATAACGGCAGCGGAAGTTGAAAGTTTGGGCGAAGATCAAAAATGGGATCTACTTATTTTCCCTATGAGTGCAATAGGGCGCGGCGTCAATATCGTTTATCGATTTGGACCTCGTCAAGATAAAGCCATGTTAGGTTCACTCTTTTTCTTAACACGTCCACATCCACGCGGCGATAGTTTGCAATTAATCCAAGGACTGATTGGTCGTGCATCCGAAAACTTCGATCAACGACGATTTCCAAACACAATAACAGCGCTAAAAAAACTAAAGGAAGCCCGTAAGGAAACCGTGTCAATGGTTGAATATCTTTTAAGAATGCCATTGATGTCACAGGCACTTGGACAATTCGCCGAACCCTTTGTAGCTGACCAGATGATCATTATTTTGCAAACAATCGGTCGCGCTATGCGTGGCGATTGCCCAGCTTTTGTGTACTTTGTTGACGCCGCTTGGGCGCCGCATTCTGCAAATCAACAAGTCGATACAGAGCGGACATCGATGCTCGTCATGATGCAATCTATTCTTAAAAAGTGCTTAACTCATGAAGATCTTGCTGTGCGCGAGTGCTACAAGAATCTTTATCAATCCTTTTCTGTGCCATTAAGCAAAATCGAAAATTTAATTCAAGGTGAAATTAATGAGTGAAAATAGGAATAATATTTGGACATTAATCCGCGGCAAGGGCACTAAGAATCCGCTAATTGTTGGCAGGAAATTATCAGCTGAGTGGTTAACGGGGTCAGTGAATGTCTTAGAAGCCTATTTGCAAGATGAATTATTTCTGGCACTCAAAGATTTATTGGCTGCAGCCAAAACAGGCAAAAAGAATTTGCCAATTCAATCTTTACGCTCCGCATTTATTGCGGGACTAGATAACGTTCTCAATCTCGATCGCGATTTAGGCTTGGTAGCCCCATATGGTAGTACTAACAGTGACTTGCCTGCAGGCATGACCTTGTTATCGACCGGCGTCGAAGATAAAACTGAACTCAAAAATCAAATCGCAAAATTTCTGAAGCGATGGGTAATTGATGAGCTAGAGCCATGGGCCGAACGCAATGAAATCGGCGACTTGGTTCAGCGTGTCAAAAAAAATATTAAGCCTGAATATGTTTTACTACAGGAAAAATCGAACCCATTTATTCATAATTTTAAGGGGCCTGATTATCAACTAATCGTCCGTTCTTTAGCCGAACGTTTAATAGGGGAAACCTTGTTTGAGGGATTGGGCCCATGTGAATTAATTGCGAGCCCTGAGAGTAAAAGCAACTACATTGAGCTCATGACCATGCCTGAACGCATGCCAAAAAGCGATGATTTATATTCGATGGTCGCAAAGATAACAGTATGTTCGATGCCATACAGTTCCGATCTGTATCTCAGCGTTTCAACGATGAAACGGGTTTGGGCAAAAAGAGTTCCGGGCATTAGTTTTCAAATGCCAAAGCGCGTTACTGCATATGTCATGTCGCCAGGCCGACCGGTCATTATGGTAAGTACCGATCGTCGTGAGAATCAATGGGAGTTTAGCGAGGGTTACGCCGCGGTGCGCCTCGAGTCTAATAATGCCTTGCCAAATACTCTCCAGGAAGCGATTGATTTGCGTGAATTTGATCCATCTAAAGGTTGGTGGGTCGGCTTACCGCAATTAAAAACCTTATTTAGCCGCGTGTCTCCATCAACTGTTTTTGAGGTAGATCAGGTCAATTTATTGGAGACAGTTGTCCCATTATTGTTAGGCATTGTTTCAAATGATCCAATTGAAATCATTGAAGTTCCATTAAAACGGACACAAGCAAAACTTCGGCAGGAGATGCTTCAATTGTCAGATTTTGGCGTTGCAGGTGATGCTCTGGTTTCGGAGGCGACTAGTGATGACCTTGATTCAGACGACGTCGAGTCCCACTTAGAAAAGCCAGCGACAGGCAAAAATCGGATCGAAAGTATTCAATACTATCGAGATCAAAACATCAAAGCTTTGAAATTAGAACATGGTGACAATATTCCAATCCTTTGGGTTATGGGTGGGAGTCAGCACGAAAAAGACATCATTGAAAAATCCGTTGCATTGTTATTTGGCAATGCCGTCGAAGTAAAGGCAGAACCATTGCCAACGGGTACGCATGGCCTGCGAGCTGAAATGGAATCCAGTGAACTGTCAGCAAAAGGGCGCTTTGATGTCAGGGTAAAGCAATGGGCAAAAGCCACCAAAACCATTAAAGAGATCAGCAATAAACGACCCATCATTGCACTCATCTGTGCGCCGATGACGATAAATAATAAGTCAGAAGATCCCGTCAATTATTTCGCGGGTATTCACGCCTTATCCAGTGTCGGTGCCAATGTCCATCATGTGTTACCTATTGAGAAAATAATAGACAAGGCCTCAGAACAATCATTTTTACATCGCTTGCAAAGTGCATTGTTGGATGTCTTTCTTGCACATTCGGGTATCGTAATCGGTACAAGCGTCGTTGTACCAAAACTATTGCCAGAAAATACTGTTCCGAAAGCGATTTATGGCATACAAACGGTTCGATCACGTGCACGCTCACCATCTGAAGCGGATATTACATTTATTTTATATTCACGTTTAATCGTTGCAACCGGTGTTACTGAAATACAAATTGTTCACTGCAGCTCAAAGCAAACTAAGCGATCGCAGTGGATGCCATTGTCAAAAGGTTTGCAATGGCTCGGTACACAAAGGCAAATTTATGAGGGCGATACTAAGTGGTTAAAAGCCACCTTTGTTGAGGAAACCAAAGCGACCTTGTTGGAAATCCAAAACAATGATCCGTTCGCTGTCATTATGATTGATTGGCTCTCAGTTGGCGGTCTGTGGAAAGGTATTCGTGATTCCGACTTAAAAACATGCGGAGCTCCTAAATTAGATACGATTGATCTTGCTGCCAATTTTCCGAACATGTCTTTTGTTAGGTTGCGTCGAGGTAACGATACGTTGACATTGAGAGCATCTGTAAAATCATCTTATGAGTCAAGGCAAGAAAACGATGAGCGGGCGAATACTGGCGAAATTTATGTTGATGCCTACTATTCCACAAATAAGTCGATAGTCGAAGTCGTACATCAACAATTAAGTCGACAACGGCAATTTGGCCACTTCATTGTCACAATGGGGTACGCTAAAACAGTGCAGATACCAAGAGGATTCTCTTGTTACAGATCGATGCCAAGAATGAAAAAAGTTCAAGGTGCCGATCTGGAATATAAACCCGATATGCTTGAACCTGCCAATCTTGATGCTTCCTTGCCTGCCTCCATGGAAGTGACCGTTTTGCATACACCAACCCCGATTGAACCGAAAGATATCGTTCTTTTGACGACGTCATTACGTCTTGGTTATGCGCACTACAATGATTGGACAACGTTGCCGGCACCGATCTTTTTTAAGCGAAAGGTAGAAGATTATATTATTCGTTTTCCTGAGGATGAAAACACAACTATTATCGTTCCACCTGAAGATGATGGGACACCTGAGGAGAATTCTAATCAGACTTTCTTTGAAGGGGCTCTCGAACTTAGTGATACCAAACCTATTGCTACCGAAGAGCAGGAGGAAGTCCTTCCACTAATCGAAAATGTCTTAATTTCGGTTGAAGAGGACGACTTATTATGTAGCGCGAAAAAAGCACAATTAATCAATTTGCGTCAAGATTTGAAATATCGAAATTTGATGCAGCGAATGGTACTGGAAGATAAGTCTGTGCGTGTGCGTGTTGATTTGCCATATTGGTTAAAGACACAAGGAATATTTGGTGAGCTTACTTCGACAATTCGGCGTAATATTTCCAAGTGCTGGAATGCCTTACGCCACGCAAATTTAGTGAAGAAGGTTGGTGTTGGCCGACCTGACGATCTTAAATTTCTTCCATGGATCGAGTCAAAGCTTCAAGTCCCGCAGGCGGCCATGATCCTTTTGCCTGGTTGTAGTGCTATTGGTGGATTAAATTTCGAGCCATTCATAAAGCTCATTGACGCCACATACAATCAAGACAGTCCTCCAGATGGCCCAATAATTGGGACAGCGTTAAGTGCTGAGAAAATTGCACTTATCACCCAGTGGGCTGACAGGAAAAATCATGATGCGCTTATCGCTTGGTTAATCTTCCAGGTCGCCCAATATCCGGCCCCAGATTGGTGCAAAGCCGTCATGAACAACATCTCTAAAGTCCATGGACCTATGACGGAAGAGTCATTACGCTATTACTTAGACGTAGTACATGCCACAGAAGCTGCGATTGCGCAAAAAGATTTTCTATCCAAATTTCAACATGTAATTCGAAAGCGCGCAAAACCACAATTTGTGTCTGAAGTCGAAATATCGAATCTTGCTCCCACTCATGTCGCTGTTGCGGTTGAGGTTAAGGCCGCGATTGATGACATCAAAACAAGTGTCGTAAGCGTTGAGTCAACAACTGTTGTTATAGACAACAAAGTTGCTCTTCCTGACTTAACACAAGAGCAATTGCTTAGTCGTTTATTTATTGCAAGTGCAGACCCAACGAAATTTACTCATCAAGATCCACGCATCATGTTAATAAAAACAAAAATTCAAGAACTGGTTAATATGGTTACGCCAGGTTCCGCTACCTATGATGATCAATTTCGTGAAATACAGGAAAATCTGCTTTTACTTAGTGACATCCATAAAACTGAGTTGGAAAAAAATTCGTTAGCTTCGAAAATCAATCTGCGCTTGGCTTCTATTAAAGAACGCTGTGAAGACATTATTGCGCAATTATCGATAATGAAGGATGAACTTGAGCTTGGCACGATTACTTATAACCAGCCAGCTACTGAGCTACTCGATGCTGCAGAAGATGACATCAGTAGTATTTCGGTAGCGATTGGTGACATCCAAGCATTCCACAAGCAAATTGAATCTATCGATGCAATGGGACCTACTGTTTCTATCGCAGAGAAAGGTAAGCGTGCAAAGATAATTTTTGAGGCATCGGATAACATTGAAACGATTGGAGTCGAATTAAGAGATCGCCTATCGAATTGTCATTGTTTGAAAATGACTGATAATGCGACGCCGCCGAATAACCCGAGGGAGCATACAATTGGCAATGTGGAGCCGAACAATCTGCCAGAGAACAGGGTGACGGAGGAAGTATCATCTTCAAACCATGCAAACATAGTAAGCGTAAATGAGACTGCGCCATTATTTGAAGAAATTGCATTGCCCTCAAAGCTAAAAAAAGGTGCATCACTCCTCGATGTGTCAGAGTCATCAAGGTTTGAATCAGTGTTAGATGGTGTTGATTTGGACCCTACTGCCCAGACCGATAATCATCCAACGCTTGTAATCGATGACGCTTCGGAGGAGAAAAAAGTTGCCATTATCATTGAAGAAGTCACTGTGCCTCCGGTGATTGAAGAGCCAAAAGAAAATATAAATCTCACATTGGACGTCCCAGTTGTAACGCAATTCATATTCCCGACGCCTCAATCCATTAAGACGATTGAGGAGCGTGCAATTGCAAATCTTGACATCGAAGAAGATGCAACTGAAGTCCTAGAAAGTGACAATGCTAGTCCCGAGAAAATTGAAGGCTATGTCGAAGTCCTGAAGCAACTGTTAGACCAAAGATTGTACGGGTTGTCTGAAGTCCAAGTTGAGGCATTAGGCAAGGTTTTAACTGCCTTGAATAAAGATGATCCCCATTACTTCATTTTAAAAGCATTGGTTGCGGCACTTGAAAGAATGGATTGCCAATTTGAATTTGATACGACATTAGATAAAAATCTGAAATCCATGTTAGTTGATAAGAGCATCAATGCAGATGTTCTCTCTGATGCAACATCAACTGCATTAGGTGTATTGGCTGCCGGCTTAAGCAGTATGCTCTTTGAAAGTGGCGATGATCAATGGAATTTGGGCAATTCGATTGCAGCACGCTTAGTGGGATTTCCGGCTTTAACCAATCTAATCAGTCACATCGATAAAATACGTCAAAGAGGATTAAATCTCACGCGCGAAACTTTTATTTCTTCTCATATCTGTGATCAAGCTGCATTCGATAGGGAGCTAAGACTTTATTCGGAACGTGCTTCCAAATGGAAGAGTGATGATGCTATTTATTCTGGTTGGCATCATGGCGGTTATCGTGATTTACACAATGAAATGTTTAGTCATAAAAACCCAATAGGCAATTGTATTCAATTAATTGCAAAAAGTGATTTCAGCAAGCTTCAAAAAACATTTGACGAATTACGCCGCAAGTTCGAAAAACCATCTACAACTGTTGATGAACTGTTTAAAAAAATTGGTGAGAGGAGCAAGCCAGAAGGACCATTCCGCGAGAGATCAATTGAAAATGTACTAGCTACAAAAAAGTTTATTGAATCATGTCTTAATGTGCTGAATCATCGTAATAAACCAAACACGGATCTCGCTCAAAGTACGCAAACATTTTTAAAGGAGCTGAATGATTTATTAATTAGGTCCAAAGAAGAAATAGATGGGATTGTAGTTACGCAGCCTCTAGCAGTTCTGTATAAAGAGGCCGCATCAAACGCAATCGCCTGTGCTATTCGGCTATTCGATAATGACCGCGCTGCGCATTGTATTTCGCAGAAGCATCAGAAGCTTCTAATTGCATTGCCAATGAATTTTGATTTAATGCCTTGTATGAATGAGGTTGACCAAAGAACGAGGGAGCTGTGTCAGCCATCTGATGTCTTTGCTGAGACAGCGAGTTGGGCTAAAGAAGCGATAGAAATTGATAGTTTTGAGGAAGATTTTGAAAAAAATCTTTTTGAAGCAATGATAGTCCATGTCGACAATCAACGTTTTTTACCAGCGTTCTTAATTGAACAGATTTTGCCGAAAAAACTTTTGTCGAATACCGAGTCAGTAAGACAGCGTTATGAGGTGAAAAAGGCACAATTCATTTCAAAACTGCAGGATGCAAGACAACGTGTAATTCACGCTAAAACATTGGACGCTCTGCCGCGCGATGAAGCGCCAATTATGATCAGGAAAATTGAGGAAATACTTACTTCGCTAAATACAGAAAAGCCTATCGGGTTTCCTGATGGCGCATCGGGTATCTATCCAGATTTCCCTTATGCGTATGCAGCGTTACGTCACAATGTCACTATCCCATTAGATACAAGGTTAAGTGAAGCCAAAGCGAGATTGGATTTGGACCTAGAGCAGTGTGTCGAAAAGCATGGCAATTCAATCAATAAAGATGTTGTGCGTATCCGCGAAATGCTGAAAGATAACAATGCGTCAACCATTCGTACGGCTCATGATGCGATTGCGATGTTATCTCAAAATGGCTATCTACCAAAAAATGTTGGTGAAGTCACTGATATTGCCGGCGAATACGAGAAATTTATGCAGGTGTTAATCGCAGATATTGGTAGCCACAAAATACCGTTGGATTCACTTAGAGAAAGAATGACTGCCACTTATGTGGACAAAGCGCCAGCATGGTTAAGCAATTTAAGCGTTGAACAGAGAAAAGAGGGGGTTGAATTAATTGAGTCTTGGCGCGCCTTATTCCATTTTGCCAAGAATGATTTAACGCAAAACGAACAGCCTCTTGCTCACATATTCGACTTACTAAAAATTACCAGTACAGTAAATACAATTCCTGAGAGTGGTCGTGCAAATCGTTTGAAATTTTCATTGAAAGAGGGCATTTTTACGATCCCTAGCTCACCCGACGATAATTTCTTTATTCCGCCAGCCTTGGGTTCTTCTGCGACGTACATTCAAGGTTTCTTGGTTTTTGGTACGCCTACCGATACTGAATTACGTCAGATAATGACTGAGGTCGGATCTACACCAACAATTATATTGACGCATAATCGTCTCAATATGCAAAAACGTATCAAAATAAGTGGATCATCGCCGGTTCTTATAATTGACGATGATTTGATCGCGTACCTGGCTTTGCATCCAGAAGATCGGTTCCAGAGTTTCTTAAAGATTGCTTTAATTAGTTTTTTTACGAATCCTTATGATGATTACAATTCAAAACCTGTGCCATCAGAAATGTTCTTTGGTCGACAATCTGAGCTTAGCAAGTTACGTGATGTAAAAAGTATGGCCGTCCTTTACGGTGGGCGTAGATTAGGCAAGTCTTCTTTGCTTAATCAAATTAACAAAGAAATGTCTAACACTCCAGGCAGCATCGCGCTCTATATTTCTATGGAAACGGTAACATCTTCGGATGATTATATTTATTCAGCTTGGGATTTTGTCGCGCGAAATTTAACGCAAAGGGAAGTAATAAAAGCCCGCCCGCAAACCATTGCTAAAGACTGGATGGCCTTAAGTCAGTGGGTTACAAAAGAGTTGATTGAGCAAAAAAAATATAAGTCAATTTATCTGTTAATTGATGAAGCTGATGAGCTCATGGGTTGTGAACTTAAAACTGCAAGGGAGTCAACAAAAGGCGCTGCAATTAGTTTTGTTCGTGGTCTTCAACAGATGATCGACGATGTACATCATGCAGTACAAATTCGCTATGTGATTGCGGGCTTGCATAACATGACTCGCATGACAACGGAAGAGAATTCAGTGTTTGGAAAAGCAGAGGCAATCGCGCTTGGTCCATTTAATACTACTGATGACTATCGTCGTGGACTTCGACTAATTACCAAGCCATTAGCGTCAATGGGGTTCTTATTTGGTAAAGGGTATGAAGATCTACCATTACGAATTATGTCGGTCTGTTTCTCATATCCTGCATTTATCCAATTGTACTGCAAGCGACTTGTTGAGCGGTTGCAAAATACGCGACAAGAGAATCGTCCCCCGTATTTTATAACTTCGAATGATTTGGAAGCAGTAGAGCAAGACCAGAAATTATTAGAAGAGTTGCGATCAAAATTCGAGTTGAACTTAAATTTAGATAAACGATACAAAGCAATCGCGTTAATTTTGGCCGACGTTTATTACTCTGAAATTAATCAAGGGCACTACCAAGGCTTGACCACACTTCAAATCAAAGACAATTGCGAAACGTTTGCGAAAGAGCATTTTAAGCATACTGGTCCAGGTGTCTATGAAGCCTTATTAGATGAAATGTGCAAATTAAATGTTCTCGAGCGCAAAGGGATTCGTTACATCCTCAGAAACCCGAATATCGCAATGATGATGGGAGATCGCGATCGTGTTACAACGCAAATCGATGATTTGGCGAAAGAAAAACCAGATACGTCAAGGAATCGTGCTGAATGTAGAATCCATATGGAAAATAATCACACACAGCAGATATTTCCATTTCCTGTTGGTTGGGTGCGCCGTCATCTTGACATTAAGGATCCGGAAACAACGGATAAAGAACTACTTATTGTTACAGGCAATGATCTGAGTGGCATTAACAGTCTCATTCTCAATAATACGACTGAATGGAAAATTGGCCATGACGGTGGCATTATCTGTTTGCAAGGCCATGGAGCGAGTGGCTGTCGAGATGTAATTCAAAAAGCAAGACAAAAAACAGGTCCAATACACCCTCGGTTTATAATCATTAAACCGAATGCTTGGGCACTTAAGGATTTGCCTGATCTCATTGCTTGTGCTTCCCAGGGAGCGCGTTATGGACTCCGTTTTTTAGCGTTAGCCTCTCCTGAGCGAGCTTACGAACTTTCTAAAGAAATCGATTCCAACACGCTTCCTCAGCAGGAAGGCAAGTACCAAATTGTTTCGATACCTACTTGGTCTGATGACGCTATTTTTTACCATCTAAGAGAAAATATTGAGGTCGCAGACAGTGAAAAGGCAATTGGTAAAATTAGCGATGCGACTTGCGGCTACAGCAATGAGATCATATCCTTTTGCAAAAATCCTTCAATGACCTTAGAAGACGCCATATCAGCACCAGAAAAGCGTAAGCCGTTCTTGGCGCCTGATACAGACACCTTCTATAAGAAGATTGCTCTACCTGCTTTGCTAACGAAGGAGCGTCGCAAGGTATTGGAAGAATTCTTAGGTTCGATTCATAACGAGGAAAAATCATCCTCTGGTGTAGAAGAAATGAGAGAGCTGCTGACAGTTACTAAAGGCGAAATGCAATTAGCTATCTGGATGGGACTACTTCAGGATGGTCCCGCGGGATCGTGGAAGGTTCCAAAGCTGTATCTTGACCTTATTAAGTAATTTACCCTTACACTAAAAATTTGCATGTGGAATCGTTATGTCGCACAATAAAAAGGTTTCAATAGATCCGCGTTTATATTGGAGTTTGCCTGGGCCAACTAATTTCATTAGCCAAATTAGACAGAGTGTTGCGAGCTCGTCGCTTCTCTGGATTAATATGCCAAACGATGTTATCCAGGGTGTTTGGAATGGAATTGAAGAAGGCTTAAGTCACACGCAAATTGAGAGAGTCAAGTTGTACATCCGTGCGGGTACGGATATAGCAACTGATTTAGCGCCTCGACTATTGCAAACTAATGAAATCGAGTTAACATCATCAAGGATGACCGCGCAAGAATTAGCGCATTTCAATCTAAAAGAAATTGTGGTCCTATTGATTCCCGAAGATGATCATGGATTATTAAAATGTCGCCAATTCGCTAGTGATTTTTATGAAAGTTTGCAGGCGAATACTTCAACTTGCACAGCGCACGTGATCTTTTGTGATCGCGATGAGAAAATCACCGACAATAGGCAAGATAAGGGTATCTCAATAATTGTTTTTGATGGTGGGCTTACACCTGATGAAATGGACGCCTATGTTGCCCTAAGAATGCTAGAAAGACCGGGTCCAGGATCAACTAAATTGGTACGCGGCATTGTCAGTGAATTTGCTGGATTTGATGTTGAATTCGCTGAACAGATTATGAGTCTCGATGAATCGCAAATTATGAACATTTGCAACAATCTTTCATTGTTGCAATCAGATAGTCATAGTCGATGGCGCCAGCCATCTTGGATTTCTCGGAGTCAATCCTTGGTCTCGCCCGGTGTCTACCATGTCTTACATGACTGCTATTTAACAAACCATGGAACGCCGCATGAAAAAGAACAATCAGCTAAGCGTATTAAAAGTCGGTATTGGCGAGCCTGCATAAAAGTGATTACGCCATGGTTAGAAGAACGGCGTTCGCCAGTTCTTGCTTGTTTTAAACAGCAAATTCAAGCGATCGCAGATAGAAATTGTGGAACCATTCCTACCGGTAGAGATGGATTCTTTCTCGATCCAGAGCAAATTGAATATAACAATGTTGTGGGCATGGCCAGAAAAGAGTTGAAAATGCAAACTCAAAAGCAATTGGATGCTTTAAGTATTTGTAAGAAGGTCAAGGCTGTTCGAGATGAAATCGCGCACTTGCGCATGCCGGATGTTAATAATGTCTTCGATCTTATTTTTGCAATGGATAGATATTTGCAATAGGTGTGTAAAACTCTTAAGTCGATGTTCGCTTTCTTTTGGACTTCGCTTGATTTTGCAGTCAATATTAGCAATATTTATTTGTCTTTAGGAAATTTTTTCAGCCTTGCTATCATCATATTCATGCTTTTTACGATCACACAAAATTTGACAACTTTTAGATTAAATTTCATCCATAACTGAGCCACGTGATTGATTCGCCAACTTAATAAATGAGCAGGGACAGATAGGGTGATCACCGAGGGCATCTATGTCAGCGGACGTCGTTGGAATCTACTCAGAATGTATCTTGGCTTCAAAATTGATTTCCGTAAAACGCCCAGAATTGGTTCGTCGAATGACAAGCCGTAGAGAACAAATTTATGCAAATGGAACCGTAGAAACAATCTCAGCCGCAATCAAATTCAAAAAGGGGAGAGCACGGGAAGCGGAAAAATTCGTGCATTGACTGTTGGAAATTCCGTCTGGTTGGACATACAACCTCATGTAAACAGAAGGAGATGTTCGCCCTTTAGAGCGTTTCACGTTCTGCGCAAGCCTGAGGCTTTTTCCTTACCGTACCCACTTGCGAGGGTGCTCTAGCGATTATTTACCGGCGTCGGGCTTAGCTATCACTGGATGGAATCTTTGATTTTCTCGGGTCGTCTTGTAATTTTTTTTGGCGGCCATATATCAGTCATTGAGAGGGCTCCCCTCTTACAACTCATTTGAAAAAGAGGATTAATATGGCTCTCAAACCCGGTCCAAAACCAATTGCTGATTCAACAGGAAAGCCTGATCAACGTCGACGTGACAACAAAAGTACACCTGGAAATACTCCAGCATTAAAGCCAAGCAAATCATCCAAGCCGAACAAATAACCCGGCATTAATCGAGCGTCTATTCACGACACAGCACCACTCAAATAGGGTGGTGCTGCCGCTCCCCAACCATATTGGCGAAAAAACTAGAATGCGTGCCGCCTCTCTAGTTCCTTTAAGGGAAAAAGAAACCGCCAAATCTTACGCCGTAACCAGATCTAAACGCGTCAAGGCTAAATGGGAACTTAAGTCTCAAGATGGCCGCGACGTATTTTTGAGCTTTGGACGTAATGACATACTGAAAAACGACAGTGGACTATCGTGAACGTAACAATATGCGAAAGAACACAAAAGAACAATTATTGCCCATCAAGATTCCATTACGTTTAAAACCCTTATAGATTTACGTTAGAGGACTGTTGAGCCGCTAATTTTGCTTTACTTGGCGCTGGCCAAATAACCTAGATGGTTCGATGTTACAAACTACATCTCTAGCCGATAAAATGTAGTGTATTACAGACGATTAGAGGCTGCAAAATGTCAAATTGTTCGGAACAAGTCTCTTTGAACTCAATATCCAAAGTTGGTTTGAGAACTTTCTTTAAAATTTCCCACTTGTGGAATTTATCACCTAATGAGGAGGTAATTTTATTGGGTATACCGAATCGAGAAATATTGGCCGAAATGCGTGATGAAAAATACTCCAGTGACATTTCTGAAGAAACGCTTCTTAGAATTAGTTACATACTAGCCATCTACAAGCAACTCAACACTCTTTTACCTATCCCGAAAAATGCCGATCAATGGCTCTCACTGACAAATTCCGCGCCGCTATTTAACGAAGAAAGTGCATTGAGCTTTCTATTAAAAAATCCCGACAAACATTTACCACAATTATTAGGATATTTGAGAAATGTCATTTGAGTTAGTCAGGCAAACATAATGCAAAAGCTAGAGTTTGAGTGGTTGTTTCTAAGTCTTAGAATGAGTACCAAAGAACAAATTTATGCAAAAAATGAACAAATTTGTGCAAACGAACACGTAAGATTATCCACATTAACGTAATCTTTTAGACTCGTTGAAATAGATGATTTCGTTACGTAATGATCAGGACTAATCGTCAAACTTGCAAAAAAACGATTAGTCTTAAGTATTAGGTAGTTACCGTCCTAACTTTTAGGTTAGCGCGCTGTTTTATGGTGCGAAATTTCGCTAACAATTTACGGAAGAATCCGCATACGCAATTTGACATAATATAAATTATGCGAAATTATTTGTTGTTATTGTGAAGGACATCTATGAACTTAAATCGTTCTGTGGGCTCCAACTTCTAGTTTTGATCTTCAATTCACAAGTAACTAATAAAGTACGATTACATTATCGCCATCAGGAGACCTTATGAAAATTCTTTACTCAATTATTCCTAGCTGTTTGGTTTTAAGTTTAAGTTGTGTGTCGCTGGCCAATGCCGCGGATACGCCTGCTTTAATTCATCAAAACTCTCCAGTCGTGGTTTCATCTCCAGCTGCTCGTGCTGCGGATGTCCAGTCGATTGATGGCATCGTTGCTGCGCTTTATGATGTTATCTCCGGTGGTATTGGTCAGCCACGAGATTGGAATCGTATGCGTTCGCTCTTCATTCCTGAGGCTCGCATTATGGCGATTGGCCCTAAGCGTGACAGTAAGGATCTGGCTCTGCGCATTTTAAGCGTTAGCGACTATATTGCTAATTCAGGCCCTGTTTTGATTGAGACTGGCTTTAGGGAAAAAGAAATCAGTCGAAAAACTGAACAATGGGGTGAATTAGCGCAGGTTTTCACAACGTATGAGACTGTGATGGATAAGGATAAAGCGGTAAAACGTGGGATTAACAGCGTGCAACTCATGCACGATGGAACGCGCTGGTGGATTATTTCTTTGTTGTTTGAAGCGGAACGTCCATCACTAACTTTGCCGGATATCTATTTAAAATAGACCGTTTGATGAATGACGAGGCTCTATGCAATAAAGAGATACCAGTTTAATTTCTCGTATCTCTTTATTTAAATTAAAATCGTTAGCAAGCTATAAATGAAGAACGCTAAAAAAGTCTTAAAAATCACCATCTTGCTTTAGATAAAATCACCAGCCATTTACGAAACAGCAATACTTCTAAGTGCCCCGCCTGTATTCCTGTAGAGCATTCAATTACCGGGTTGACGTGATAGTTACGACTTCTAAAGTCCTTGCAAACAAACATTTCACGACGGCCAAGACGCATCAAAAAAGCACTAGGGGAAAATTGCACTGTAAAACGTGTATCAAAGGATTGTTCTAAGTTAGTCATTTGTAAAATCTCCATGAGTTTGATGTCGATCTAGCCGTATTTACTTTTTAAAAGTGCTGTATGCACGTTCAGTAGTTAGTAATGTAAATCAAAAATACTGTATGCGCAATCAGTATTTTTGATTTGTTTTACGGCTGTTGTTTCTCATCTGTTTTCACTTCAATTTGAGGGACGGCCGGGATTCGTGTGAAATTCATCAAAAAATCTTGTAATTGGTTGATTTTTAAAGAATTGTTGCTTCGCAATCTGGCTATTTATGGCCTATCCCTCGAAAAGGTATAAGTTTTTTTGCTTACACTTTAAACACTAATTACCTCTGCTGCTAAACTCGTGCTTTTACGCATCAAGTCGGTACCGGGCCACTAACTCTCTAGCAATTTTTAACTCTGCTTCGTAATTTTCATTGGATGTTCGGTTGTAATTTTTCACGACTTCTTGGTGTACGTTTGCACTTATCTCAAATTCGATTGCTCCAAAACGTCCAGCAACATCCTCAATCGGAGCGATACCCCAAGCGTCTTCGCCCATCCCATTTGGATGTACAACAATGCTATGAAAGTAACCGTCTGCCGACCGTTTAGTGCCTTCATACAATGGAGCAAATCGCTTACCCATAATGGCTACTGGCTGCAAACCAATTAATTCACACATTGCCTCGGCGTAGGCAACACAGCTGCCGAAGGTGTATCTGGCAGCATCATAGGCAGGAATACGTGACGGTGGTTTTGATGGAATTGCATTAAGGTAAAGTGGGTGTGAATTGATAACCTCAACCGCCTTACTGATTTTGTCTTCATTTGGCAAACTTCTCAAAGGCAAAGTGGCAAGCATTGCTTCAGTATAAAAACGCGTGCGAACACCGCCGAATCCGAGTCCTTTCTTCTTGGCTAACCTAATGATCGTGCTTTGATTAAATTCGGCAATCGTCTTGACACCCCGCACATCAAAAATGCCATCCCGGTTATCAGCCACATACACCCGCAATGGCTTCATCTCATTCTCGGAAATATCTTCTGTTGGGTCGGTAACCCACCAGTCAACGTGAAGTAGCCATCCTGTCAATCTTGCCAGCGCGATGGCAAAGTTGATGCAGTCATCAGCCTCCCACTCATCAATAAGGGGTGTCGAAAAATTCTCACGTTGTTTGTTTTTTGCTTATCCCATTTCAAACCTGATTCCTTCCTAAATAAGCTAATCAACTTTTTTTCATTGTATGTAATTTTTTCTAACGCCATTGGCATAGTTTAATTCCAAACGTGTAGGTTGGAGGGGGCATGCCGAGATAAAGCCAGTAATGACACATAAGCGTTTTGGTTACTTGTACCGACTCAATCACAATATCTCATTATTCCAAGTTTTTTGATGTAAATCAGACATCAAAAAAACGTTCCGTAATAAAACTTTGACCTTTTCGAGGGAATGGACTGTCACGTTATAGAGGATCGGCCAGGATTTCTTAAAAATCCGCAGAAAGTATAGTAACTATTTGATTTTATTTAAAAAATCAAACTTTTTTATATTTAACAACAATCGTCGCGTTCCTCGGCGACGAAACCGCCCGCTCTATTTCCTTTAAGTTAGCCTCCCTCCTTCGCAGCACGCGCATCCAGTTTTGCACGGATGCTTTGCAAGGCAATATCCAGGCGCCCCAAAGGTGGCGGAAGCAGTTCCGGGAACAGCGAGCTAAAACCAGGGGCGCGACCAAGGAATTGCGACACTCTGATTAATGCAGCGAGGGAATCACATTCGCCGAGCTCAAGTCGTTTATACGTGCGTAGCGGAATGCCGCATTGAGCAGCGAAAACGACCTGAGTCAAACCAAGACGCCGACGCTCAAGTCGCACGCGGTCGCTAATAAGCTTTTGAACGGCCTGGACGCTTAATTTGTTCGCCTGATCGAAAGAAGGTAACGGCATTTTGCTAGGTGCCAATTTTGGCACCAGATTATGTGGATAACTTTAGTATGGCACAAATTAGGCTTATGATGAGTCAGCCTTGAAAGCTAAATTTGCAACATGAATCCACCAACCTTGCAAACCTTGGCTTTGACTTCCAATATTGATGAGCGCACAATAGAAATTAGCACTCAAAGGGAGCGAGTGCTAGCGGACTCCTCAGGACGTACGTCCTGAGGCGAACAAAATGACATAGAAACGCCATTATGCGATTGCGGAATTGCAGTTTGTGCGTCTTTCACTGTTTCGTCAATGCTGTTTGTGCATACAGTACAGTGATAACCAAGTCATCCGTGCATATAACCTTATTATGAAAGCACGAAATAATGACTCAGTTTACATTAGTGAAAGATAGGGATCTGCCAAAGGGTATTCATGCCGACGTGGCGCTGCCGAATACCGAGCTTGGTCATCTGTGGGATTCCATTATCCTAGCTCCAGAAATCAAAGAGCGGCTTGTATCGCAGGCCATTCTTAATTTTACGATCCGTCCCAAGGTGTCGCGCAGCATACTGCCCCTCCATGGCGTTTTGCTCTTGGTCGGACCGCCAGGCACCGGAAAAACGTCGCTGGCCAAAGGCTTGGCAAATCGCATCGCCGAACTGCTGAAGGGGCAAAAAATGCGTTTATTGCAGGTCGACCCGCATGCCCTGACTAGCTCCGCGATGGGCAAAACGCAACGGGCTGTATCAGAACTGTTCTCGCAAACGATTGCCGAAGCCGCGGCAACAGGGCCGACTATCGTTCTGTTGGACGAAGTGGAAACGCTCGCGGCCGACCGCGCAAAGCTGAGCATGGACGCCAATCCGGTCGACGTACATCGCGCAACAGACGCGGTTTTGGTTCAGCTTGATGCGCTTGCCGAGCGCTTCCCGAATCTGCTGTTCGTGGCGACAAGTAACTTCCCGCAGGCGGTGGATGCCGCGTTCACCTCTCGCTGCGACCTGGTGCTGCAGATACCCTTGCCCGACGCCAATGCCTGCCGGAAGATTTTGGCAGATTGCCTGTCTGGTCTGGCTGAAACATTCCCGAATATTGGCAAGCTGCCATCGATGTCGGATTTCGGCGCCTGCGCCGCTGCTTGCGAAGGACTTGATGGCAGAACGATCCGCAAAGCAGTCGTTAATGCGCTGGCCCAGCGAAAGGAAACAGCTATCAATCCCAATCTTCTCAACACCGATGACCTTATCGCAGCGGCTGAGCAAGCAAAGCTGAGTCGTAATAGCGGAGGTGAATAATGGCGACCGTAATCCGAAGAACATTCCGCAGCAGTCCTTTTCGCAACACCCACGACACCTGGATGGCGATTGTGGACCTGCTCACTGGCGGCCAGTCATCTGAAGCTAGAAAAGTCTTAGTCGCCGTCGCAGGAATAGCCGCCAGCTGCATCGCTGACCAAGCCCCTCGGTCAGTGCCGATTGTCGTGACCTGCAATGGCCCCAGAACGCGTATCTATTGCCTGTACGACGATGACGCACTCGATGGTGCCGATGCGCAGGAAGGTGCGCTGGGATTTGATGCGCTACAAGGCGACTGGGCAATTTCCATTCCGTGCCACAAGGACGAGCTGCCCTGGGTGGTGGGCGCTCTGGCGGAACACACGACCAGAATCACAGCGCGCGACATGGCTGACGGCTTGGCGGCCGACGAAAAAGCCGCGGCCAGCAACAGCCTAGTGCTCGACGTCGAGGAGTTCATGAAATGAGCGCCGTTTCCGTCTACACGTACACCCACTCGGTGACGTACGTCTCCGATAACATCCTGAAAAGCTTCCGTGACATCATCCGGCTTAGCGGGCTCAATCCAAAGGAACTGGTCGATACCTGGGATAGTAAATTGCGGGCACTGAGCACATGGATCGAATCGAAAGATCTCGAAAAGGTCATCTTGGAAATCTACCACCCGGTCACTGATAAACTGATCACCCGGTGGGAGATGGACGTTGTCTATAACTGGTCCACTGACGAAGGTACCTTCTACGCCGATACGGACCAGTTGCGCTACGCCATTTTGAAAGCCGGCGTCATCCCCGGTGAGGCGAAGTACGACATCTTCTTAAATACGAAGCCCGGTCGTCGCGACGTCACAGGCTGGGGGCCAGCAACCCTTCGATCGACCGATGGCATGGTTAAGCAGAGCTTGGGGTCAACCGTCGAACACAATGGCCTGGGCGCCCAGGCCGCGTACTGGAGAAAAGCATAATGTTGACTGTCAATGACGCCTTTCGCAAGTTTAAATCGCGGCTTGAACTGACCGACCGCGAGCAAACCAATGCCAGCCAACGCCACAAGGAGGTGCGTGACTACGTTGCGACCAAGTTTGCCGTCGATCGCGATTTCCTGACCGGCTCTTATGCGCGCCACACCAAGACGAAGCCGCTGAAGGACATCGACATCTTTTTCGTCCTGAAGACCTCAGAAAAGCACTACCGCGACAAGTCTCCCTCGGTGATGATCGACGCCGTCTATGACGCGCTTATCGAAAAATATGGATCGTCCGCGGTGCGCAAGCAAGGCCGGTCGGTGAACATCGATTTCGGAATCAAGCCGAACAGTGAAGACAAGACCGATCACCGGATCTTGAGCATCGACGTGGTGCCGGCCTTCGCCGCCGGCGACGACTTCGAAATTCCCTGCACGGATACCGGAACGTGGATCAAGACCAATCCCAAGATCCATGCGGAAAAAGCGGTCAAAGCGCATGACGCATATTCGAAGGAATGGAAAGGCCTGGTGCGCATGGTCAAGTACTGGAACAACCACCCCAAGCATGGCGAAAAACCGGTGAAGCCGTCGTTCCTTCTTGAGGTCATGGCGTTGGAGTGCCTGCATGGCGGCTGGGGTGGGCAATTCGACCGTGAGGTGCAGGCACTGTTCGCCACCTTGGCCGACCGAGTCGGTGATGTCTGGCCTGATCCGGCTGGTTTAGGGCCAGCGATCAGTAATGGCATGGACGACGCACGCAAGCGGCGCGCGCAGACGCTTCTGTTGGAGGCCGGCCGTCAGGCAACCATGGCTATCGATCACGTTCGTAAAGGACGCAATGGTGATGCGCTGAAGATATGGCGCGAACTGTTCGGTCCGCGTTTCCCACTGTCGTAATCCCATACATGACTGGAAAAACAATGAGTAAATGGTCTTTATCCGCGCTGCTCGCGGGCCTGCACGAAGATATCGAATCACAGCTTGCGATCGCGCGGAAGGCGTTTGTCCATCCCGGAACAAAGGGCGATGCCACCGAAGCCGTCTGGCTGAAGCTGCTGCAACAATATTTGCCGCAACGATACCAAGCGGCATCGGCGCATGTCGTTGATAGCACCGGTGCTTTCAGCGATCAAATCGATGTTGTGGTGTTCGACCGCCAGTATTCGCCTTTCATATTTCGGCATGGCGATCAATTCATTATTCCCGCGGAAAGCGTCTATGCGGTGTTTGAGGCTAAACAATCAATCAACGCGACGATGGTAGCGTACGCGCAGGAAAAAATTTCTAGCGTGCGGCAACTACACAGGACCAGCCTGCCGATTCCCCATGCTGGAGGAACTTACCCGCCGAAACCGTTGATGCCAATTCTTGGCGGCATATTAACTCTTGGAAGCGACTGGAGCCCGCCACTTGGCGATGCGATGCGAGCCGCTCTTCTGGACGGCAATGCAGGAGGAAAACTCGACCTAGGTTGCGTCGCATCCCATGGTGTGTTTGACTATGATAATGCGACCGCTACGTATAACATTCACGCATCAGGCAAACCAGCCACCGCTTTTCTTTTTGAATTAATTGCCAGACTTCAGGCAACCGCGACGGTTCCGATGATCGATATCCGCACCTACGGCGCATGGCTAGATGCCTAATTGAGGAGCGGCCAAAATTCATCTCTATTAGAGGGTTGGCAGGAATTCGGCTAAAAAACAGCAGAAATCAATCTAAGTATTTGATTTGAAAGAAATCTGTACTTTTCAAAATGGTTAAGCTTAATCATTCCCAAAAAAGCAAAATTGTAAGGCCAGTGTGGCAAACTACACTTTTAACATTGAAAGATGTAGTTTGTAACACTGTGCTCTCCATGGAAATCGAGGGCGGAACGAATAAGCCCAGTATTCTTGCCGAGTGTAGCTATTAACAGAACTAAAAAGCAGCTGTTTGTTTAGGGTCAAATTGACCTGACAGTTACCCGTCTTGATGTGCGGAATTGTTAGATACTGACCTCAATTGCGTCATTTTATTTTAATGCACTCGTCACTGATTCCTCCTTCTTTTTGATTCCTAAGTGCCCCTGTAACTCGGTCAGGATCATTTTTTGAGTATCAAGTACTGCAGTGGATCTGGCAAATTCCAACTGTTGTTCATGAATTTGCGTCTTCAATTCATTGTTTTGCACTGAAATTTCGGACAATTGATTTTTGAATTCAACTATGACGACATCTTTTGTTGCTAGGTCGGACTCCAGCAAAGGAATACGGCTCGCGGCGACCTTAAGAGGGAGCATGCCGAGATAAAGCCAGTAATGACACATAAGCGTTTTGGTTATATAGGGATGTATATTTTGCGAAATTTTTACATATAACACTTGTCGACTTTTGCACGCGAAAACCCAACTTACCAGAATCATTGAACAAAAATAAGTAACACTCCCGACGGGTCGATAACATGAAGTACGCGGGAGCCTCCTGCCGATTCAATGGGCAGGACTCGCACCATTGAAAAGCCGTCGCTGACGGCAACCTGGGATGCTTTGTGGTGCCAGGCATCCACGTCGTCAACGCCCATGACAATCATGAAATTCTCGGCCCAAACCTTCACGTAGTAGTTCTGCAGCCGAAAGCGATAGCCACTTAGTTCGAAGTCCGCTGTACCGTCCCACCCATCCGACATATTAAAGCCGAGAGCCAGGTAGAATCGTTTGGATGTTTCAAAGTCCTTGGCGGGAACATATGCCTTAAGATCATTGATGCTTAATGTCATCGATTCCTCCATCACAAATTTGTTGATACCACCGATCTGAGATTATCATCGTCATACCCCTTCAATCAGAGCTTGAATAATTGGGCATCCTGCGGTGCCGTCACCAGTATTGCACCGTTCGAGCATATCGACTAAGGCGGACTGGATTATATGCAGATCAGCTAGCTTCGCTTCCACCATCGCCAATTTGCGTGCTGCCAAATCCCGGGTGTCGGCGCACGCGCGTGACCCCTCCAACGCAAGGAGATTCTTGATTTCATCGAGGGTAAAGCCTAGAAGCTGCGCCCGTTTGATAAACCTGATTCTGCGTACATCTTCAATCTCATAAGTGCGGTAGCCGGTGTATGGACGTGCCGGTTCGACGATCAGTCCACTTCTCTGATAGAAACGGATCGTTTCCACATTCACACCAGCGGCGCCAGCCAAGCGGCTGATCGTCATTTTTTCAGTCATGTACTTGACTCCGTATATGTGTACGGAGTTTATCCTATCTCTGTAAAAAACAAAATGAGGTGAGGCATGGCATTCGGAACGAAGGGATCTTTAGTAGCGGGCGTGTTAGCAGCGCTTGGCGCCTCGGCATGTTGCGCAGGCCCGCTCGTTCTGCTATTGCTAGGTGTCGGCGGCGGTTGGGCATCTCACCTTATCGCGTTTGAGCCATATAGCCCTTACTTCACTGCTATGACAGTTCTGTTCCTGGGAGCTGCCTTTTACAATTTGTACGTGCGTCGACGGTCATGCGAACCAGGTGATGCCTGTGTCGATGGCCGCGTTATCCGTAACCAACGCATTATCTTTTGGCTCGTTACTTTGCCGGTGATATTGCTGCTGGCGTTACCTTTGTATGCCTCACTGTTTTATTGAAAGGACTTTTCGATGCGTATTTCTACCTTTTTCGTCGCACTGTTGCTAAGCGGATCAGCTTTGGCAGGTACACCAAAATCCGTCACTCTCGATGTGCAGAACATGACCTGTGCTACTTGCCCAATTACTGTCAAGAAAGCACTGGAGCGAGTTCCCGGCGTGACCGATGTAAAAGTCGACTTTGAGCACAAAACAGCCATAGTGAATCTTGATACGGACAGAGCCAACTCCTCGATGTTGACCAAAGCGACGACCGATGCCGGATTCCCTTCAACGGTCAGAAAGTAACGCTATGACAGACGCAACCCTCGAATCGATTTTGACATGTCCGCATTGTGGTCACAGCAAACAAGAAACGATGCCAACAGATGCTTGCCAGTACTACTACGAGTGTCAAGGTTGTGGCGTTGTGTTGCGGCCAAAGGTCGGCGATTGCTGCGTCTTTTGTTCCTACGGTACTGTGAAGTGCCCGCCAATTCAACAGCAGCGCAATTGCTGCGGTTGATGTACCGTGAAAGACTATTGTTACACTTATTTCTGTATTCCTGGTGGTGACTGCATTATTGGTGTTAGCTTTTTAATATCAAAATGTTCCTCTAAATCGGCCAGAATCATTTTTTGAGTTTCAATCACTGCAGAGGATTTGACTAATTCCAATTGCTGCTCATGAAATTGCGCCTTCAATTCATCGTTTTGCGCGGAAATTTCCGACAATTGATTTCTTAATTCGACAATAACGACATCTTTCGTTGCCAAATCAGATTCCAGTAAAGGAATACGGGCAGCAGCCACTTTGAGCAACTCAATCTCACTAATATGCTTTCGCTCAAGCCCCTGCAGTTCGTAAAGTGATTTTTGAGCCTGAGAAAGCTCAGCAACCAATCTGGCGCCATCCTGATTGAGCCCTGTAATTTCGTTTTGCTTGTGCACTAGGCTTTGCTGCAAGTGGCGAATTTCGCCTTGTAGCTGCTGTACTTGATGTTCGTGGCGCCTGATATCTTGGTCGCGCTGCTCCTTTACTGACTCACGATAATGTTCTAAAGCCTCCCGCGCATGGGTGTGCTTGGACTCTAAAGATTCCCGGTACGCCTCGTTTTCGAGTAGACGTTCTTTCAGATCGATTACCTGTTGCTCTAGGGTGTGGCGTGCAATGGTTTCGCGTTGCAATGATTCTGCAGTTCTGGCGTGCGCTGCCACTTCACTTTGAGTTCCGGCCTCGACAACGCTTAGTTTTTCGCTCAACGCCTCATTGGAGGCGTTTAATGCCGCAATGGATGCATTGAGCTGACGTTCCGTCTCCGTGCTTTGTATCTGCACTTCGCCAATCCGTTCATTTGCTTCTGCCTCCAACTGAATAGCTAGGCGCGCAACGAGGTCATGTAAGGCCTCACTGATAGATGCTTTTCGATCGTCAACTTTGCCGTATTCAGCCTCTAATTCTTTGAGATATTTATGGATTGTCGATTTAGAGCCGGTATTACCCAATTCAACGCGAACGGCATCGACTGAGGGATGTCGCCCCTGCGCAATCAATGCATCGCGTGCTTTTTTTACTTCGGATTTGTATAAACCAGTTCGCGCCATATCGTCACTCCATCAAATATCGTAATGTATTACGTACCATGTAATTACATACTAAATTTAATGATTTTTCAAGCACATATTTCTTGATTTTAATAAAGGATAATTTAGGATTATCCTGTGTGATAGGTAAAAATTAAGGTAAATTACTGATTTCATGTGTAATCATCAAAATCATGAGCAAAATTGATCAATACATTCAAGCGGCTACCCGCGACAATACCCGTCAAAGCTATCAAGCCGCCGTACGTCATTTTGAAGTTGAATGGGGAGGCTTTTTGCCCGCTACCGCCGACAATATAGCTAATTATCTGGCCGCTTACGCTGATACGCTAGCGATCAATACCCTACGACAGCGTTTGGCTGCCCTAGCGCAATGGCATATTTCGCAAGGATTTCCAGACCCCACCAAATCACCAGTAGTACGTAAAGTTTTTCGCGGCATTCAAGCACTTCACCCCGCCAAAGAAAAGCAGGCGAAGCCCCTACAACTAGATCAACTTGAACAGGTGGTACGGTGGTTAGAATCGACCATTGAAAAAGCTCGCAGTGAAGGTAATCGTCGGACTGAGCTACGATATGTTCGAGACAGAGCACTTTTACTGCTTGGATTTTGGCGAGGCTTTCGAGGCGATGAACTTACACGATTGCTGGTCGAGGATGTTTCGGTGTTGCCTGGTGAAGGAATGACTTGCTATCTATCACAAACGAAAAGTGATCGGCGATATCAAGGAACCAGCTTTAAGACGCCAGCGTTATCAAAGCTCTGTCCTGTTGAAGCATTTGTCGAATGGATTCACGTATCGCAGTTGAACTCTGGGCCGGTGTTTCGCTCGATAGATCGATGGGGTCATATTGCAGAAGCTGGCCTACATGAGGATAGCCTGATTCCGATTTTTCGCGCTATCTTGACGAATGCGGGAGTCACATCCGCTGATTTGTACAGTGGTCATTCGTTACGGCGCGGCTTCGCTACTTGGGCTACCGCCAATGGATGGGATTTAAAAACGCTAATGGAATATGTTGGCTGGAAAAATGTTCAGTCAGCGATGCGCTATGTTGATGTCGCTGATCAATTTTCTCAACAGCGTATCGAGTCCAGTTTAAGCAAGCCTTCGCCAATACGCCAGTTGAGTAAGCCTTGACTTCATTTGACCCCCACATGTTATCGCTAAACATGTGGGGCAAATCTACATGGCAAACTAAGCTTCAATTTCTTTCGTGAAATAAGAAGGCACAAGCTTGTACAGCAATGGCAGTACCAGTAACGTTAATAGCGTTGACGAAATAATCCCACCAATAACGACGGTCGCCAGCGGTCGTTGTACTTCAGCACCGGTACCCGTGGCGATGGCCATAGGAATGAATCCTAATGAGGCGACTAATGCGGTCATCAATACGGGACGCAGTCGCGTTACTGCGCCTTCACTGATCGCGGCATCTACATCCATGCCTTTATCGATCAGTGAACGGATATAAGCGATCATCACCAACCCGTTTAATACCGCCACGCCAGATAGAGCAATAAAACCGATGCCCGCTGAAATCGATAAAGGAATATCTCTCAACCATAAGGCTACAATCCCTCCTGTCAGGGCGAATGGCACGCCAGTGAAGACTAATAGGCCATCTCGCATATTGCCAAACATCGCAAAGAGCAGCATAAAAACCAGCACCAACGCAGCTGGCACAACCACTTTTAAGCGATTACTCGCTGACTGTAATTGTTCAAAGGTACCGCCCCACGTCATCCAGTAACCAGTTGGCATGCTTACTTCTTTGCGCATACTCTCTTGGGCTTCATTCACGAAGGAGCCAATATCGCGCCCTCGGACATTTGCGGTGACAACCACCCGGCGTTTTCCTTCTTCTCGACTGATTTGATTAGGACTCGCTCCCATGGTGACAGCCGCTACATCGCTGAGGCGTACATAACCCGCTTTATCAGGACTGTTACCGTCCTTGGGCAGACGAATTGGTACGCGTTTAATCGTATCGACATCATTGCGTAAATGATCTGGCAAACGCACTACGATATCAAAACGACGATCACCTTGAAACATGGTACTCACCGCTTGACCGCCAATGGCGTGACTGATGACACCTTGAACATCATTGACGTTAACACCTAAACGGGCAATTTTATCGCGATCAATTTGAATATTGAGCATTGGTAATCCCGTGGTTTGCTCCACCTTCACATCGACGGCACCCTCAATTTTGGAGAGTACCTGAGAGATTTTTTCAGCCGATTTATTCATGGTGTCCATGTCGTCACCAAATACCTTCACCGCCACGTCGCTACGCACACCTGAAATCAATTCATTAAAGCGCATTTGAATTGGTTGGGTGAATTCATAATTGTTTCCCGGCACCTTGGTAACAGCTTCTTGTATTGCCTCGATCAACGCCTCTTTACTTCGTTTTGGCTTGGGCCATTCATTTTCAGGTTTGAGCATAATAAACGTGTCTGCCAAACTCGGCGGCATCGGATCGGTCGCAATTTCCGCGGTACCGATTTTTGAAAATACCCGTTCAACCTCAGGGAATTTTTGAATGACGCGTTCAAGATCCTGTTGCATTTGCACTGCCTGATTGAGACCCGTACCCGGAATACGCATCGCATGCATGGTAATGTCACCTTCGTTTAAACTAGGAACAAATTCACTTCCCATGCGAGTCAACAACAAACCACTCAAAATGATGGTGGTGCCTGCAATACTTAACACCAAGGCTTTACTATGTAGTGTCCAGTCCAATAGAGATTGGTAGCGTTTTTGAATACGGCTAATCGCGCCATTTTCTTTTTCGACGATGTTATTGCCGATAAATAGTGCGACGGAGGCCGGAATAAATGTCACTGAGAGAACCATCGCTGCAATCAATGCGGCAACCACCGTAAAAGCCATGGGATGGAACATTTTGCCCTCGACACCTGTCAACGCAAAAATCGGTAAGTACACCACCATGATGATTAACTGACCGAATAACAAGGGTCTACGTGATTCTTTTGCTGCTTCGAATACCTCATTAAAGCGCTCATGCCGCGTTAATAGTCTGCCATGATGCTGTTGCGCATGCGCTAAACGCCGCACGCAATTTTCTACAATGACGACTGCACCGTCGATGATAATGCCAAAATCCAATGCTCCCAAACTCATCAGGTTCGCACTAACTTTGTTGCCGACCATGCCAGTGAACGTGAATAGCATCGCTAAGGGAATCACCATTGCCGTAATGATGGCAGCGCGGATATTACCTAAGAATAGAAATAGAATCGCGATAACCAGTACAGCACCTTCGAGCAGATTTTTCTTCACCGTATTAATCGCTTTATCCACTAATATCGTCCGGTCGTACACGGTATTAACAATGACGCCTTTCGGTAAAGAGCGATTGATCTCTTCAATTTTTTTACTGACAGCGAGCGACACTTTACGGCTATTTTCACCCATTAACATAAATACGGTACCCAGCACGACTTCACGACCATTTTCAGTAGCGGCTCCTGTGCGCAACTCCTTGCCAATTTCAACGTCTGCCACATCTTCGATACGAATCGGTGTCTCGTGGATGGATTTCACGATGATTTGTTTAATGTCCGCAATAGAACTAAGCTGTCCTGGTGCGCGCACCAAGTATTGTTCACCTCGACGTTCAATGTAACCAGCGCCTATATTGGCATTATTCTTTTCGATTGCTTCAGCGACTTCTTGCCAAGTAACATCGTAGGCAACCAGCTTTTCTGGTCTAGTAGCGACCAAAAACTCTTTGTCATAGCCACCGATGGTATTGATCTCGGTTACACCAGCGACATTACGCAATTGCGGTTTAACGATCCAATCCTGAATCTCACGAAGCTCGGTGGAGGAATAAGGCTCACCCGAGGCATTTAAAGCACCAGGTTTAGCTTCGACCGTCCACATCACAATTTCACCCAAACCCGTAGAAATAGGCCCCATAGCAGGCTCAACACCCGCTGGCAATTTTGATTTTGCTTCTTGCAGACGTTCATTGACCAACTGACGCGCGAAATAAATGTCGGTACCGTCCTTAAAGACCACTGTCACTTGCGACAAACCGTAACGGGAGAGCGAACGCGTTTGCTGTAGAGACGGCAAACCTGCCATGACCGTTTCTATCGGAAAGGTCACTCGCTGCTCTGACTCTAAGGGCGAGTACCCTGGTAATACAGTATTAATTTGTACCTGAACGTTAGTTATGTCGGGTACCGCATCGATCGGTAACCGTTGGTAGTTGACGATACCCAGCGCGGCAAAACACAAGGTAACTGCCAACACCATCCATCGATGGTCGATGGAAAAGCGAATAAGTTTCTCAAACATGATTTTTACTTTCTGAAATGAATGAAATGATCCATAAGAAGATCTGATTAGGTGTTAATCGTCATGACTCGCTGACGATTTACCCAATTCCGCTTTCATCAGAAAACTATTTTTTGAAACGTAGGTTTCACCCGCGTGCAGGCCTTTCACTACTTCAGTAAACTTGCCATTAGTCCGACCCAATTCCACAGGCCGTACTTCGAACTGATCGCCGACTTTGATAAACACACTAGAGACTTCATTGACACTTTGAATAGCTTCGCTGGCGACAACCACCGGCGTGTTCACCGCTGCAGATTGCACAACCAGATTGACTGGCAGACCGGGATACCAAAGTCCTTTTGCATTAGACACCACCAGACGCGCCATCGCACTTAAGGTCTGATCACCGACCACTGAGCCTACATAACTTACTTTTCCACTGGTACTCGCTTCAAATGCCGTTGCATTGATCATTGCTTTTTGCCCGACTTTAATTTGTCCCAGTTCTTTCGCTGGAATAACCGCTTCAACCCAGACTGTATCGAGATTGGTCACTGTAAAAATCGTAGCATCCTCTTTCAGCACTTGTCCCATCGCGATATTTTTTTCCGTGATGGTGCCGTTAATGGGTGAACGAATTTCTAAACGAGTGAGTGATCCGCCAGTCGTGCCGATAGAAGAATTAGCGCCTAAAGCCGCTAATTTTTGCTCTGCACTTTGACGTGTGATATCGGCTTCTTGTAAGGCGTTTTGTGCCGCTAAATAATCCTGTTCGGCAGAAATTTTTTCTTCCCACAATTTCTTTTCTCGCTCAAAACTCTTTTTCGCTAACGCAAACCGTTTTTGTGCCGCCAGCACTTCACTGCGTTGGTCTGCTAACAGCTGACTGGAAATCACCGCTAACACTTGCCCTTGCTTAACCTTGTCACCGGCATTCACCAAAACACGTTCGACTAATCCTGTCAGGCGTGGCACGACATGTACCGTGTTGTCGGCGTTCAAACGAATCTCGCCTAACAGTGACATTGTGCTTTGCAATAGCATCGGTCCAGCAACCTGGGTTTCAATCCCGTTATGTTTGCGTTGCTGCTCACTCATTTGCACTCGGCCTTCGATCTGCTCGTAGTGAAATTCATAGGTCTTTTGATCAAATATGGCCTTAATTTTGACATCAAAGGAATGAGGTTCTTCCAGTTCATCCGTACTGGTCAAATAATCCTGTTCTGGTTTTAATCGATACGTCTGGGCTTCCTGACCCAAGCGCTGCACCAAGACAGTGACGTCGCTGGCACCAGGTGCTATAGCTTTGCCATTTTGGTAGGGGTAAAGCCGAAAGACCGGTACAGAATCCACTTCAAAAATGGTGACTTCTAACGCATAAGTGCCTTGCGTAAATAGGCGGCCGCCATGTGGCCCTTTCTGATCAGGAGCCGCTTCTTCACCTGTTTTTTCTGCATGCTCTCCCTTATGGGTGGCCTCATCATGTTCCTCTGTTTTGGTACCAGATTTATTGGAAAATAAGATAGCGATCGCTAAGACCAAACCAACTACGAGAACGATGGCCACTGCAATCGCTTGGTTCCGGTATTTGAGCGGTGATGATTGCGTAAGTTGAGATAAAAATTTCATGGTTATTCCTAAAATGAGTCAGTCGCTGGATAGAATTCAAACGCTTGATCATTGAGCAGTCTTTGAATATCCGCTGCGGCAAGATGGGCATCGCCACAACTACGTAAATATTGTGCTTTCGCAGCCAAGAGAGAGCGCTGCGCATCGAGGACATCTAAGAAATTGAATTTACCGAATTCAAAACCTTTCAATGCAAGCTCAAAAGCATTTTGGGCATTGGGTAGTACATCTGTTTTACTCAGTTGTGCCTCGTCGATGGCGAAGCGTAGTCGCTGATGGGCTTGCATCAATTCATTGCGAACGCGTATCTGTGTTGATTGCAGTTCATCCTTGGCCTTATCAAGACGACTAATAGTTTCCTGCACATTGCCTTGATTGCGATCGAATAAACTCAGAGGGATAGCGATTCCGACCATTGGTTGTTGTCGCCCGGTCAGTTGCTCCCGCTTCGCGCCAAGGCTTACCGTCACATCCGGAATCTGCTTACTGCGTTCCACATCGGCCATCGCGGCGCGTTTTTCCACCTCGATTTTTGCTTTGATGATTTGTGGTGATTGCGTCAGTTGCTTTTCTAAATCCAAGCTATCGGGTAACAAAGGTAAGGTATCGAAATGTCCCAGAAATTCAGTAGATTGATTTGCGTTGTTGCCGATAACAGATTGCAATCGCTGGCGTGCAATCATTAATTCAGTCTCTGATTTAGCCAGCTCAAGCTGTGCGCTGGACTGCGCCACGCGTGCTTTACTTTCTTCTAACGGCGCGACTTTACCCACCGTGACTTGTTTTTTAGCCGCATTGTAAGCGCGCTGAGTCAGCTCCAGTGACGTGAGCGCCAATCGTTGACGCTCTTGTGCGATCAGCACCTCATTAAAGCGCGTTGTGACGGTGGCACGAATCTCGTTCAACATCATGGTGAAGTCGATTTTAGCGATATTCAAACCACTTTCTGCCACCGAGAGTCGGGCACGTCGTTTCCCGCCAAGCTCAATTGCCTGATTGAGTTGCCACGTAGTACTTCGATTTTCACTGCGAGCATCTTCCATCATCGCAACCAATTCTGGATTACGTAATAGGCCTGCTTGACGCAGGCTTGCCTCGGTCGCTGTTATCTCTCGCTTCGCAGCAGCAATATCCGGATGATATTGCTGGGCTAAACGTATCGCTTCTTGCAAACTTAAACGACTACCAACAGTTGTATTGATTACCTTATCTGTTGATAGTCTTGCTGCGAGCATTGGCGTACTCGCTTGATCTTTTGTATGCGTATTGGTCTGTAATGTCTGTGCCACAAGGTATGTGGGTAAAGACGCCAATAGTAACGCCGCGAGCCACGATAGCGTGGGCGGCAAAAGCAATTTCTGCATGGAATTCCCCTGAAATTATTCCCGAAATTATTCTAAAAACGAAGCAATAGGAAAAATCCGGTCGTGAACTGTCAGCCTTTGAGTATCAGAAAAAAAGGAACTAATAAAGAGTGACAATCAATGGACGCCGGATTAGACGACGTACATCCACTTGGGACGTTCAGGCTCTGCCAAAAATGGCATGGGAGGTTGAGGAGAATTAAAGCGATCCGTATCTTGGAGTGCAGACAAATCCAAGGGATTTATCTGCAATTCGGCTGCCATGGAAGAACCGTGATGACATGTTGCGCAATCGGGATGCGACACAGATTTTTTACTACTGGTTTTATCCTTTTGATCCTCATGACCCGATGTTTGATGTTGATGAGGATGATGCCCAAAATGTTGGGTGGACTGATCAGTTTCATGTTGACAAAATGCACTTGCCGCCGTCCAACTAAGTTGGAAGCTAAAGGCAATCACTAACATGACGATCCACTTTTTACACATAGCGCGAATTATATACCTGATCGGTTTCTCTAATGGATTACAAATTCGTTATCTAGATGAATGATTTCACGGTAGACTTGGATGCAGCAGAAAATTTGAGCAAACGCAAACCATTAAAAATGACCAACAGGCTTGCTCCCATATCGGCAAAGACTGCCATCCAAAGGCTGGCCGAGCCAAACACGGCGAGTACCAAGAAAATCATTTTAATCCCCAGCGCTAAACTAATGTTTTGCTTCAGAATGCGGGAGGTACGTTGACTCAATTGAATAAACTGAGGAATCTTACGCAGATCATCATCCATTAACGCGACATCGGCTGTTTCCAATGCGGTATCTGTTCCGGCAGCGCCCATTGCAAATCCAATATGCGCTTTGGCCAACGCTGGCGCATCATTAATCCCGTCGCCAACCATTCCCACGCGACCATATTGCGCTATCTCTTGATGGATGGCCGCCAACTTACCTTCGGGCAATAAATCACCGCGCGCATCATCAATGCCAACATGTCGGGCAATTGCCTTCGCTGTGAGCGTATTGTCACCCGTCAGCATGATGGTACGTACTCCCATGGCATGCAGTTCGGTAATGGCTTGACGACTGGTTTCACGAACCGTGTCAGCCACCGCAACCATGAGTAGTGGCGTTGTTTCATTACAGAGAATTACCACCGTTTTTCCATCACTTTCGAAGGTGCGTAACGTGGCTTCGAGGCTAGTGTTGCAGATACCTAATTCTTCAACCAATCGGTGATTACCTAAATAAAACCATTGATCGCCCATACGTGCTTTCACACCACGCCCCATCAAGGCTTCAAACTGAACTACTTCAGTGAGAGGTAAAGTGGGAAATTGCGTTTGCCAGTAGCGGCTGATAGCACCCGATACAGGATGATCTGAACGTATCGCCAAGCTTGCTGCCAGCTGCAAGTGCATATTGGCATCACCTTGAAGCAAAGAGATGTCGGTGACGCTTGGCTTACCCAAGGTAATAGTGCCCGTCTTGTCCAGTGCAAGGACTTTTAAATTACGTCCATCTTCCAGATAGACACCACCTTTGATCAAAATGCCTGCTTTAGCTGCTGCCGCTAAACCGCTGACGACAGTCACCGGTGTTGACACCACTAGCGCACAAGGACACGCAATCACTAATAACACCAAGGCTTTGTAGACCCAGACTGACCATGGTAATGCGAAAAAGACAGGTGGCACTATCATGACCGCTAATGCCAATAAGAAGACCACAGGCGTATAAACTTTAGCGAATTGATCGACGAAACGCTGGGTGGGCGCACGACTTGCTTGCGCTTCTTCAATGCGAACAATAATACGTGCTAATGCCGAATCAGCCTTTAGGGACGTAACGCGGTAAAGAAAGGAACCACTTTGATTGATCGTTCCAGCGAAAAGCTGATCGCCGATATTTTTTGCAACCGGAATACTTTCTCCTGTAATCGGAGCCTGATCAATCGCGGATGCTCCCTCAGTCAAGATACCATCCAGCGGAACCCGTTCTCCCGGCGCAACCCGTAGAATTGCACCAATTTGAATTTGGTCAGTTCCTACAGTGAGCCAAGAACCATCAACTTGCCTTACCGTCGCTTGTTCAGGTGCCATCGCCATCAATCCCCGAATCGCGTTGCGCGCACGGTCTAAAGACAAAGCTTCGATCATTTCTGACAGGCTGAACAACACCATGACCATTGCCGCCTCTGGCCATTGTCCTATGATGACAGCGCCTGTTACAGCAATTGCCATCAGGGCGTTAATGTTTAAGTTGAAATTGGTGAGCGCGATCCATCCTTTTTTATAGGTGCCAATACCGCTTACCATGATGGCAAACAAGGATAAAACAATCACTTCCCAACTTGATTCATTGCCACTTATCCAGGCGATCACCTCCGCAGCTACGGCACTGGCGATTCCCAAGCCCGCTAGCCACCACGATCTATTTGAAATTGTAGGTGCATTGACATTTTGCTGGGATTGTTCGGTTGCATTAATCAGCTCGACTTGCATCCCGATATCTTGTAAAGCACTTTGAATCGACTTGTCGTCAACAAGATGATGCTTGACTGTGAGTTTGCGCTCTAACAAATTAAAATTAAGTTGCGCAATGTCTTTGATGGATGCCAGTTTTTGGCGTATCAAGGTTTCTTCCGTTGGACAGTCCATATTCTCGATGCGATACACCACAGTTGTGGTGCCAGCACTCGAAATAGTATCTGCTCCCGCAGAGATCACAGTTGTGGCGTTAGCGCAACCGCAGTCGGGCTTGTCGGTCGCGCAGGCAGATTGAGATTCGGTTGTAGATGACATAAATGCTCCCAAAAGCGTATAGTGCTATTAAAAACCCTGTAGTAGGTATAGGGTCAAGTAATATTTGTTGACGGGAGTAATTCAAATGGAACTGAAAATTGGCGAACTTGCGAAACGTTCTGGCTGTCAGGTCGAGACTATCCGTTTTTATGAGAAAGAAGGACTACTGCCTCCCGCTGTACGCTCGCAAGGGAATTATCGTTTGTATAGTGAGATGCATGCGGAGAGGCTACAATTTATTCGTCATTGCCGATCGTTAGATATGACCTTGCATGAAATTCGCCAACTCTTGAAATATAAAGATGCACCGCAGCAGACCTGTATTGAAGTCAACCAGATATTGGACAAACATATTGAGCATGTTGCGCACCGGATTGCCGAATTACTGCAATTGCAAACGCAACTCACACATTTGCGCAGTCTTTGCGAAAATCCGACCGCGGGTAAAGATTGCGGAATTTTGCACAATCTTGCTACTACGGAAGGATTGCCAACTAAAAAATTGGGTAGCCATGGTGGAAACTGTCATTGAATATAAGATTTGGCTTATTTAGGACAAATCCTCACTAGCACCAGAATTCTTATCGCTAAGAGCAAGTCGTAACCTATTTCAATATTAGGATTAATTCGTGATTATATTTCTTGATTTTGATGGCGTATTGCACCCAGAACCTTGCTACGACCAAGATCAGTTATTTTGTTTTTTGCCGAGATTGGAAAAAATCCTACACGAATTTCCGCACGTAAGCGTCGTTGTCAGCAGCACGTGGCGAGATACACGATCACTCGAAACACTACGCGATTTCTTTGATGTTGCGATTCGCCATCGGATCATTGGTGCGACGCCTCATTGGCGTGAGCGTGCTGAATTATTTGAGGTGATTGGCTATCAACGCCAAACTGAAATTGAAGCATGGTTACGTGATTCGGGTGAGCCATGGCTACCTTGGGTTGCGATTGACGACAAGCCCTATTTATTTCGCCCATTCTTATCCAATTTAATCAAGACAGAATCATCAAGCGGATTTGACGAAAATGCAGAAATAAAGTTGCGCACTTTGTTGGGAGTCTCTTAGTAAAGCTGCATTCAATCACCAATATCTATTTGAAGAGCGCTTTTTCAAAGCTGTAAAAGCTCATTACTTTCCCGAGATTTTTTTCTTACGATGATTTTGTTCGGTGATCGACTGAATAATAATTTCTAAACCTTCATGTGGATCTGCATCGATGGCCTGACAATACTTGATGAATTCTACAAGTTCAATTTTCTTTCGATCTTGTTCCATCTTCCCGACGCTCGTGAAGTGAGCGCCAATGATGGGGGCGATCTCACGTAGTGTTAATGAAGACACTGAACGTCTCAGCTTCAGCCAAGCACGAAGTTTCTCGTAATGAGGTGAGTAGGAGGAAGTTTTCATTGTAGCGATAGTAGATACGCGATACAATGTAGCGAAATTCGATACAAAATCTTTACGCAAAATGAAGCAAAGAAAATTTAAAAAGGAAGTAATCGACACTTTTCGGTTATTGGCTGGCAAGACTTTTACAATAGGCAAAGCACTTGAGGTGTATTTAACGACACCTTCAAAAATTCATTCTGAATCAAAATCTGCCAGGCAATTTGTTCATAGAAACATATTGAGGTTCTTATCGACAGGTGACATTGTTCAAGTAGCCTCTCAGGGACGTGCGCAACAATACAAAATGACGGATCAGTTTAGTGAGCGACTCACAAACGAAAATCAATCGTCTAACACAACAAAGAATGAACCTTTGGTGCAAAAGAATACGCTCGGAAAAAATTTGACTGACCGTCTTAATCAACAAAAATTGATGTTACTCACTGCCATCGGCGAGGCCGAAGAGTACGACGCCATTTATAAAGAGCTACCAGAAATTGGCGCGCAAATTCAAGAGCTTTATAACGAATCACGAGACAGATGCTCTAAATTATTAGGCAAAGTAAAAGCAATTGAAAACCTAATCGCTTTAAGTTCTCGCTAATCATGAAACTGAGAAAGTGGCAGTCCGCTTGCATTGATCGTGCATGGCGAAAATTCGCGACCAAAGAAAATCATTTCCTTTGCTTAGCAACACCCGGTGCTGGAAAAACCATCATGGCGTCAACACTGGCCAACAGACTTTTTCTGGAAAATAAAATAGATCTTGTTTTGTGTTTTTCTCCGTCGGTTACAGTGGCATCTGATTTTGAATCAGCACTGGCGACACATACCAATTTACGGATGGATGGCCTTTTAGGCTCTAAAGGTCGCTCTTTAACCTATCAAGGAATGCTCCATCTCGATGCATCGTTTTGGGCACTATTTGAGACCTATCGTATATTCGTCATTTTCGACGAAATCCACCACTGCGCGGGTGATGGGATAGAAAATGCGAATGCCTGGGGTCAGAAGATTATTGAAAATATTCAAGGACGTGCTGCCTATACCTTGGCATTGACGGGAACACCTTGGAGGTCAGATCAAATTCCCATTGCGCTGTCCCGTTACTGTCAAAATAACCAAATCCACTGCGACTATATCTATGGACTGACGCAGGCCGTCTCGGATAATGTCTGCAGAACACCTCAGATTACCTTGATCGATAACGATAACATCGTTGTTAAGGACAACGGAGAGAGTTCAAATTATTCGTCGTTTGGACAATTACTCAAAGATTCGAAGTGTTCCTACCAGCAGTTGATCGAACACGATGAACTCATTGCCTACCTGATAGGAAAATCGACTAATAAGCTAAACACCATCAGAAAACAAATTCCTGATGCAGGTGGATTAATTGTTGCGGCATCGGTCGAGCATGCAAATAAAATTGTCAGAATTTTAGAAGACCGCTTTAGCGAGAAGGCCTACGTGGCAACGTATCGAGTAGAGGATCCGCAACAAACAATCAACGAATTTAAGCGCAATTCAGAAAAATGGATCGTGGCCGTTGGCATGATCAGCGAAGGTACAAACATTCCGAGATTACGCGTGTGCTGTCATTTGACCCGAGTGAAAACTGAACTTCACTTTCGCCAGGTACTCGGACGAATACTGCGCAGTAACGATGAAACAAAGAGTGATGCTTTTCTCTACATGCCAGCAGAGCCAGATTTGATCGAATACGCAACGCGTGTGGCGCAAGAAATACCAGAGGGCTTGAGTGTAAAATTTGATTCGATGTCAAAAACTAAGAATGAAGTAACGCAAAAATCCAATACAGAGAAAAACAAGTCATTCACTCAAGGACTCACCTTGGACTTAGGTCGAACATACGAGAAAGCGCCTATGTTGACTTCCGATATTCATGTCCCTCATGAGCGTTCAACACTGGCAAATACCTATGAGACTAGCATTAATATTTTTGGTAAATTCAAGCAAGAACTAATTGCAATGCGACTTGGACTTTCTATAAGATAGAGATACCAGTAAATTTACTGAAATCTTTGCAGACGACACATGGTTAAACCGATTATTGCCTTGGACGCTGACGGCGTATTACTGGATTATCACATCGCTTATCGCAGCGCTTGGGAGAAAGCATTTAACCATTGTCCTTCATTAAAAGACCCAAACGCCTATTGGCCAATAGATCGCTGGAACGTACGCAAATTAGATGGCGATGAACTCGTGCATTTTCGACGTTTTTTTAACGAAGATTTTTGGAGAACTATCCCTGCAATCGATGGTGCAATACACGCCTGCAATCAATTGCACGATGCAGGATTTGAACTGGTTTGTGTTAGCGCCATTGAGTTCAAATTCGAAAACGCACGATTAGAGAATTTGACAAACCTTGGCTTTCCTATTCGTCGGGTCATTGCGACTAGCAGTACGACCGGGGCAATGAGTCCTAAAGCTACGGCACTAAACTTGTTGAAACCAGTCGGTTTTGTAGATGATTTTCTACCTTATCACCGCGGCGTTTCCCCGACCATTCATCGCGCACTCATCACTCGAGAAACGAATGGCACACCTAATATCGGCACTGAGCTCGACGACATCGATTCAAGTCACAAAGATCTACGCACGTTTAGCAATTGGTGGTTAGAAAGTTCACCAAGATTATCATCATGAGTTTAACGGATAATTCATTAAGCAAGTGGGAAGTCACATTGATCGATGCTGGCGATGGAAGCGGCGATTGCTATGTCGAATTCCCCAAGGAGTTACTGGAGAAACTTGATTGGCATGAAGGTGACGTTATCAACGTCGATATCGTCGACGAGCAATTGCTTCTCACAAAAGTAAATGGTTGAACTATTTTTTTGCGGAGATACCCACGGTGAGTTTCAGCATGTGATTGATGCAGTGAAATTATATCGACCAGTCGCGATTATTTTCTTAGGTGACTTGCAAGCCAAACGACCGTTAGAAGTCGAACTCCAAGAAATTATAGGCCTGACGGAAGTCTGGTTTATTCATGGAAATCACGACACAGATTCTGATGCTGACTTTGACCATCTTTTTAGCTCAGGACTCGCCGACCGAAATTTACATGGCCGCGTGGTCGACATTGGCGGGTATAGGATTGCCGGTCTTGGAGGCGTTTTTAGAGGTCAAGTGTGGATGCCGCCCAATGATCCCAAGTTCGCTTCACAAGAAGACTACGCATGCCATGGCGGTAAGGGAAACTTGTGGCGTGGAGGGCTCACCAGAAAGCATCGCAGTACCATCTTCCCGATCGACTATGCATCATTAGCTAGTCAGAAAGCAGACATTCTAGTAACGCATGAGGCGCCTAGTTGCCACCCCCATGGATTCTCCGCTATCGACCAACTGGCACGCTCGATGAACGTAGCTTGGAGTTTTCATGGCCATCATCATGACAACTTCGATTACCAAAAGTCATGGAAACCTCTAGGCTTCAATGCTTATGGCGTTGGTTTGCGTGGCATAGCGATGTTTAACGGCTCATCCGTTAAAGATAATCTTCAAACTAATTGAAAACTTTCTTGTTCGATATTCGCTTTTTATGATTTTTAGGGGATGTGAACTTAAGGCAAACTACTAGAAAAGTCATGTCACCCAAATAGGGTGGAGACTTTTTAATTACGATCAATTTACGGTGAATAAGTTCGTTTTCGGACTAACGAAATACCGAATGGTATCCATAGGATACTCCCTAAACGAACTGTCTTTTTGGCACTACGAAAATACACTAAAAAACTAGAGTTTTATTTGCCGGAAAACAAATTACAAAGCATAATTTTTCGCCAAAGATCTTCTTTGGCTAATTATTCAGCGAGTCATTTTAATGAGCAGCGTGCACGAAACGGCGTATCCGCGTTTTAAGACAGATCTCACACAACGAGAACTTGAGGACATTTACAATCCAACAGACGTGGAGCTCCGACTCTCAAGACGCCTTGGTAAAACCGTCACTGGACGCTTGTATCTACTAGTTTTACTGAAAACTGTTCAGCGCTTAGGGTATTTTGTAATGTTGGCGGACGTACCACCGGCAATTTTGGCATTTCTTACCAAAAGCATTGGAGCTCGAGCGGTCGCAACGCGTGAACTATTGGCGCTTGAGAAATCAAACACACGCCAGCGGTTCATGGAGGCAATTCGAGGACATTTGAAAATAAAACCAATTTCAAAGGATACAGACGCTGCCATCCTTAATGCGGCACAAAATGCTGCACAGACAAAACAAGATTTAGCAGACATTGTAAATGTAATTATTGAAGAACTCGTTCGCCAACGATTTGAACTACCTGCATTTAGTGGAATTAATCGCACCGCTCAAAGGGTACGCAATCAGGTGAACGAAAATTACTTCCGCACCTTATCAGAACCGTTGCGATCTGAAGTGATCATACAATTTGATTCAATGCTTTTACCACATCCCGTTCATCAGATTAGTGGATGGCAGCAACTTAAGCGTGAACCCAAGAAGCCGACAAATACAGAAATTAAGTATTATCTCGAACACGTTAAATGGCTTAAGAGTTGGGCAGGACAGCTTCCAACTGTCTCTCACATTCCAATTATCAAATATCACCAGTATGTGGATGAAGCGCGAGCATTAGACACACCAGATCTGAGAGCGATCAAGCCTAGCAAGCGCTATGCGCTTATGATAGTTCTATTCCACGCACAACTGGGCAAAGCGTTGGACGACGCGGTGGACATGTTCGTGCGAAAGTTACGTAAAATTCATTATGGAGCCGAAGAACAACTACGCGACTATTATTTGGAGCATCAAAAACGAGCTGAGAAACTAGTATCTCAATTACGTGATCTGCTCGAGGCCTTTCAAGAAGGGGCGGACGACCAAGAGCGTGGAAAAAATATAGCCGCCGCAATTCATGAAAACCCTGAGCTATTGATAGCTGAGTGTGAAGAACATATGGCTTATGCTGGGAATAATTACCTGCCATTTTTACTAAATCCCTATCAGACACAGCGTCCATTGCTTTTGAACTGTATTGAACTATTGAATTTGGAATCGAGTACTGCGGATAGCTCTTTGATTGAAGCAATTCAATTCATTCTTCAAAATCGACAGAGCCATAAAGAATGGTTATCCATTATCAATGCCAACCTTAATCTTAAATGGGTGCCTGAGAAATGGCGTAAATTAGTTACCGGCCAACGATCAGGGCAAGTAGCAGAAGTCAATCGCAAGTATTTTGAACTTTGTGTATTGACTGAAGTGATGCAAGAATTGCAGTCTGGAGATTTATTTGTTGCTGATAGTGATCAATACAGCGATCATCGAACACAGCTCATTGATTGGGAAACGTATAAAGAGCAAGTAATGGACTACGGAACGATGTTGAATATTCCGATTGACGCTAAGGCGTTTTCCTCAGGTCTCAAGAAGTTGCTATCTGATACGGCTATACTTGTCGATCGTGGGTTTCCGGACAATGAACATGTTGATTTGAACGGAACAGAAATCATAGTACGCAAACATGTTAAAAATGAAAAACCCGAAGCACTGAAACAAATCGATAAAGAACTAACGTCACGTCTTCCAGAGAAAAACATCCTAGATTTATTAGTGGAATCAGAAAGTTGGCTAGATCTGCATAAACAATTTGGTCCTCTTTCTGGTTTCGAATCGAAAATCGACGATCCGCGCAAACGTTTTGTGACGACACTGTTTTGCTACGGTTGCAATTTGGGTCCTACGCAAACAGCAAGGTCTGTAAAAGGCATCTCCCGAAAGCAAGTTGCATGGCTCAACCTACATCATATTACCGAAGAACGCATCGAGAAATCGATTGTGCAGGTAGTCAACGCTTACAATAAATTTCTACTTCCCAAATATTGGGGCAGTGGCAAGAGTGCTTCTGCGGATGGAACGAAATGGAATTTATACGAACAAAACCTTCTGTCGGAATATCACATTCGTTATGGTGGGTATGGTGGCATCGGCTACTACCACGTATCAGATATGTATATCGCTTTATTTAGCCATTTCATTCCATGCGGCGTCTATGAAGCGATCTATATCTTGGATGGACTAATAAAAAATGAATCTGACATTCAGCCTGACACTCTACACGGCGATACGCATGCACAAAGCGCACCTGTCTTCGGATTAGCGTACCTGTTGGGAATTAAACTAATGCCGAGAATTCGCAATCTAAAAAGTTTGGTTTTCTTTAAACCAGATCGCACAGCAAAGTATGAGCATATTAATGGACTATTTAGTGAATCTATTAATTGGGAACTGATCGAAACGCATCTACCAGATATGCTACGTATCGCTTTGTCTATCAAGGCTGGAAAAATAACGCCATCGACTATCTTAAGGCGATTAGGCACAGCAAGTCGTAAAAATAAGCTTTATTTCGCGTTTCGTGAATTGGGTAGAGTTGTTCGTACCGAATTTTTGCTCAAGTACTTGGGTGATGTCGAATTACGTAAAACCATTCAGGCGGCCACCAACAAAAGCGAAGAGTTTAATCAGTTTATCAAATGGCTGTTTTTTGGAAATCAAGGAATCATCGCTGAGAATGTTCGGCATGAACAGCGTAAAGTGGTTAAATACAATCAGTTGGTTGCCAACCTTGCGATTCTACATAATGTTGAAGCGATGACAGGCGTATTGAAAGAAATGCAGGAAGAGGGTTGGCCAATTAGCGAGGAAATATTAGCAGGTTTGGCACCATATCGAACCGAACATATCAACCGCTTTGGTGACTACACTTTGGATCTCGAACGAGAACTTCCACCAATGAATTACAAAACAAAAATCCTATAATAATCAATTAATTACAGTAGTTTTTGATGAATTTCACACGAATCCCGGCCGTCCCTCAATTTAGAATTTACTCCAACTTAAAATCAGGCTTGCACGATGCCGTTGGCGGTAAGTCTTAGAACTCGGTCACAGCGTTTGGCAAGATCCATATCATGCGTAACGATCACAAAAGCAGTTCCAAGAGTACGAGATAATTCCAGCATCAGGGCAAAAACCTGATCGGCAATTCCGCGATCGAGATTGCCGGTTGGCTCATCGGCCAGTACACAAGCTGGATTAGTGACCAATGCTCGTGCCAGTGCAACCCTTTGTCTTTCGCCGCCTGATAGCTCGCCTGGAACATGCGTAACTCGGTGTGCTAACCCCACTTTTGCCAGCACTGTTTGCGCAGCAGCCTGAGCGTCAGCGCGCTTCATACGGCGTATCAATAAGGGCATAGCGACATTATCGAGGGCAGAAAATTCAGGTAATAAATGATGGAATTGGTACACGAAACCCAAAGATTGATTACGTAAATCACCACGCGCTGATTCGCTCATATTTGCAAAATCATTGCCTAATAAATTCACAATACCTTTGCTTGGTGTATCTAAGCCCCCCAACAAATGCAATAAGGTTGATTTGCCAGAGCCGGATGCGCCAACGATGGCAACCCGTTCACCGGCTGCGATAGAAAAATCAATACCCTGCAATACTTTGACGGCCTGCTCGCCTTGACCAAAAGTTTTGGCTAGGTTTTTACATGACAATACTGTTTGAATTTTACTCATAGCGCAGTGCCTCCGCAGGTTTCACGCGGGCTGCACGCCAGCTAGGATAAATTGTCGCCAGAAAAGCGAGTACAACCGCAATCGCGCCTATCGTCCAGACATCCGACCAATGGAGATCTGAGGGCAGACTACTGATCACATAGACTTCTTTTGCTAAAAATTGTATGCCCAACACACGTTCGATAAATGGCACGATTACTTCTATGTTTAATGCAACGACAATGCCGGATAAAACACCTAATGCCGTACCAAATAAGCCAACCAATCCACCCTGCACCATAAAAATTTTCATGATAGACATAGGCGATGCGCCTAGTGTTCGTAAGATGGCGATATCAGCTTGTTTTTCTGTGACTGTCATGACTAAGGTTGATACCAAATTGAAGGCTGCCACCGCAATAATCAAAGTCAAGATAATAAACATCATGGTTTTTTCGGTTTTGACGGCAGCGAAGTAATTACTGTTTTGCTGCGACCAATCACGAGTAATCAAATTACCGCCCAAGCTACGACTCAGGTCAAAGGCAACTTGCGGCGCCTTTAGCATATCTTTGATTTTTAAACGCACACCAGTTGGGCCTTCTTGACGGAAAAATTTCTGTGCGTCTGCGATATGGATAAAGGCCATGCCAGAATCAAATTCGTAATGCCCAGCTTCGAAGATAGCGACTACGGTAAATGCTTTGAGGCGAGGTATCGTACCGGCTGGGGTAAGTTGTCCTTCCGGTGCTGCTAAGGTTACTTTTTCACCGATACTCACGTGCATCGCACGAGCCAGATCTACGCCTAAAATGATATTAAAAGCGCCCTCGCGTAAGTCGCTGAGTTTGCCCGCTTTTACTTTGCTAGCGACGATCGAGACTTTGGGTTCTTCTTCTGGCAAAATGCCGCGCAACATCGCGCCTCGCATCACGCCATCGTTCACAATCATGCTTTGTGCATCAACGTAAGGTGCAGCGCCAAGTACGGCCGGATGCTTCTTTGCCTCGGCCGCAGTGGCTTTCCAATCAGGAATAACGCCACTGGCGTCAAATACTTCGATATGAGGCAATACCGATAGCATGCGATCACGGACTTCTTTCTGAAATCCATTCATCACCGAGAGCACAATAATTAGGGCTGCGACACCCAGTGCGATGCCAGCCATGGAGATTAAGGAAATAAAAGATATAAAACTATTCCGGCTACTACGTCGCCCTGCCCGCGTATAGCGCAGACCGACTAGCCATTCAAAGGAGAGATTTTTCACGAAACGGTAAATTCCATTCAAAAAACAGAAGAGTAAAAATCCAAGAAAACCGAGGATTTTTCTAACAGGGCGCTAGTTTGCCATACAATGACGGTATGAGCTATTTAGAAATTATTTTGCCTTTTGGCATTCCACCCACATCACTCGCTAAAGAGTTGATGAAGCAGATGCGTACACCGTCGCTAGCGGCTTTATTGGGGCACGCAAAAACCGTGGCTTTACATGAGTTTGAAGAATTATCCAGACAATTACCTCATGAATATTGGATAACGCGAGATTTTGACGATGCAAACCAGTCAGGACTAGCGAGCGACAAACGCAGTACTAGCCCTGCCCTCACCCATTTTTTTATGCAGCAAGCAGGTGTGCTCCCTGAAGAGGGTTATTGGTTTACGCTGAGTCCAGTGCATATTCATGTCGCACGCGATCATTTGGTCATGACGGACCCACAGCGCTTGGCAATCAGCGAAGATGAATCTCGCACGCTATTTGATGCGGCAGAAAGTCTCTGCACAGAATTAGGATACAGCCTGATTTTTGGTGACAAACAAACTTGGTTTTTACGCGCAGATCCTTGGCGAAACTTATCCACAGCAAGTTTGCAAGCCGCATGCGGACACAATATGGATATTTGGATTGCCAAAGGCGAATGCGAAGTCGCATGGCGCAAATTGCAAAATGAAATACAAATGCAATGGCATATCCATCCGGTTAATCAAAGTCGAGCCGATCAAGGACTCGATACGATTAATTCAGTGTGGCTGCATAGTGGTAGTGAAAAATTACAAGTGCCAGAGCATGTATTTGGCATCACAAAACTGCATGATATTTTGGCTTCACCGACTCCCTCTGACGCCAAAGCGGTCGTTTTAGATAACTTAAACGCGGCCTATCTCAATAATGATTGGGGCAGTTGGTTGGCTGCAATGAATGAGTTGGAGCAAACTTGTTTTTTGCCGGCATTACAGGCATTACAGACCAAGAAAATGAGCGCGCTTAATCTGGTGGTCAGTGACACACATCGTTTGGCGATATTTGAGTGCAAAGCACCGCAAAGTTGGAAATTTTGGCGTAAAGCGTCGTTGCAGCCCTTGGCTATTCTGGCCGGCAGTGACTCTGCCGTCACATCGACTGCTAGCTTAGCAACTTAGTCTGCATAGTTAGCTACGTTTAATCAACCGCATTTGAATCATTCTAGCCCCCACGTTTTTATGACACGTATTAGCACCCGTTCTTATTCGTTTCGTCAGGCTGAAATGCTTAAGCAAAGTGGCCTACATCCTGTACTCGCGAGACTGTTTGCTGCGCGCGGCATTTTAGCGGCAGAAGAACTCCGTACCGAGTTGCCCGCATTGATACCGCCAACGCGATTACTTCATAGTGAGAAAGCCGCCGTTTTCTTAGCTGATGCGATAGCTGCCGGCAAAAAAATGGTCATCGTTGCCGATTATGATTGTGATGGCGCCACCGCTTGTGCGGTAGGTCTGCGCGGCTTACGTATGCTGGGTGCGCAAGTCGATTACATAGTGCCGAATCGGTTTGAATATGGTTATGGTTTAACTCCGGAGATCGTTGAACTTACAGCTCGCGAGAAGTCACCCGATATTATTGTCACGGTTGATAATGGTATTGCCAGTATCGATGGGGTGGCGGCTGCCAACGCACGAGGAATTCAAGTGCTGGTGACGGATCATCACTTGCCTGCGGATAGTTTGCCGCAAGCGAGTGTTATCGTGAATCCGAATCAGCCCTTTTGTGATTTTCCCAGTAAAAACTTGGCGGGTGTTGGTGTCATGTTTTATGTCTTACTGGCCCTGCGTGCGGAGCTAAGAAAACGAGACGTATTTGATCAACAAAATCAGCCTAAATTAGACACTTTGCTGGATTTGGTCGCGCTCGGCACCGTTGCTGACGTGGTTAAACTAGATCCAAATAATCGGATTTTGGTCGCGCAAGGTTTAAAGCGTATGCGTGCTGGTCGTATGCATGCTGGAATTGCCGCGCTATTTCGTGTTGCTGGGCGCGAACCACGTTTAGCCAGTCCATTTGATCTAGGATTTGCAGTCGGCCCACGTTTAAACGCAGCAGGTCGATTAGCCGATATGTCACTAGGTATCGAGTGTTTAACCACCGATGACGAAGGTCGTGCTTGGCAAATTGCGCAAGGGCTTAATAGCATTAATGCGGACCGTAAAGATATAGAACGCGAAATGCAAGATGTCGCCTTGCTTCATCTGGATGATTTTCAAGCGCAAGATACCCATACTATTACGGTATTCGACGAATCTTGGCATCAAGGTGTGATCGGTATCGTGGCCTCACGCTTAAAAGATAAATTCTTCCGACCAACGATTACCTTCGCGCCGGGCGATGAGGGTTTCATCAAAGGCTCTGGACGCTCTATTCCAGGCTTTCATTTGCGTGACGCTTTGGATCTGGTTTCAAAACATTCACCGAGTCTGATACAGAAATTTGGCGGACATGCCATGGCGGCAGGTTTGACCCTACGTGCGGAAGACTTTACTGCATTTCAACTGGCCTTTGAAGCAGTCGGTAAATCTTGGCTACGGCAGGAACAATTAGAGAGAATCATCGAGACAGATGGGCCTTTAGAAGAAGCGTATTACACCACTGATTTTATTGAACTGCTCGATAGCCAAGTATGGGGCCAAGGTTTTGCGCCGCCCATATTCTGTGATGAATTCAAATTAGTATCGCAACGCATTTTAAAAGAACGGCACCTAAAGATGGTCTTGGAAAAAAACGGCATGCGTTACGATGCTATTTGGTTTGGGCATACCGACAGTTTTGGTGAACGTGTCAACGTCGCATTCCGACTTGATGCCAATGAGTACAACGGTGTGACTAAAGTCCAGTTATTGGTCGAACATATAGAGGCCGCTTAATCTTCTTCATCAGTATGCAAATCTGCTGTATCGACATCGTAGTCCAATATGTCGGCAGGTTTGCAATCGAGTACCAGACAGATTTTTGCGAGCGTATCGAAACGTATGCCTCGAACTTTCTCGGTGCGTAGCATCGATAATTGTGTCTCAGAAAGTCCGATTTGTTCTGCCAGTTGTTTGGCGCGTATTTTTCTACGCGCTAGCATGACATCTAAATTAACGCGAATAGGCATCGAGCTTCTTATCTAAAGTTATTAGGCGTTACGCCAAATGATACAACTTGGTGGCTGCTATACAAATCCATCAACTTTGATTTGAAGATTGCGCGCTCGTTGCGCTACATATTTCAATATCAAACCTATCATTCCTATCGTCACAGCTTCTATATCCCACAGCGTTTTTACGGAGCGTGATCCTTGGTTGATCCAGCCCTCTAGCGATGGCACCAATAGAATTGCCGCCATCGCCGCATACATTAAATCGGCACCGATACTTTGCAAACTCCGAAGTGACTTGTCATCAAAAACCTTGCTGAATTCAAAATGTTTCAAAAAATCGGCGGCCGTCCATAAGGCGCATAAATATATAACTGGCACCAGCAGACCCGTCCAAAATGACGGTAATTTAAAAGACAGTAACAAGGTATTGAGTAAATTGAAATTACCTCCCAAGCTATACACGGGAAACAACTGAGCGCCACGATCAATCAGTAAATTTAAAGCAAAGATGAAGACTAAACCTTTAATAAAAACACTCAATTTACTCATATCCTTTGTGCTTGGATTATTCGCTGAACTCATCACGGACTCTCTGCTATAGAAATGAAAAATTTTGAAAAATATCGTTAATGCGCATATTAATTTAAGTAAAACTTAAAGTAAATAGATTTATTTTGATATAAAATTCTGGCTAGTGACAAAAATCATACTCTCCCATTTTATTGGAAACTCTATGCGTAAAATCGCCCTCTTAGTAGCGACATTGCTATTGCCTATCAGCTTTGCAAGTGCTCAATCAAATATCAAATTAAGTGCAGCGAACGGTGTGGAAAATGAAGACTTGATGAACGTACTGCGTTTTCAGGGTATCAACTACACCAAGGTTAAATTTAGCGGAACCGATTTGTGGGGTAAAAATTTCAAAATTTTCCTGCGTGATTTTCACCAAAATAAACTGGTGAAAACTTATGAAATTTTTGATTCTACTGAAGACGAATTCTTTAAAATCAAAGAACAAGAATTTGGCTTCAATGTCTTGGTACAACGAACTTCCAGTAATAAAGCGAAGTTTGATTTCCGCTTTTTAGGATTTGGTGTGGTGAAGGAGATTGTTTTAGACTCAGATCAGAAAGACTTTATGCTCAAAAGTCTGCAAACAGAAAACAGCGAAACTAACATCTCGCTTAATAAAAATCAAACGATCTTAAGTTTCATGATGCCCTACCAAAGTAAGAACGGTATCTTGAAATATGTGGACGTTAATCAGGCTGGTAGTACGCCAGAAGAATTAGGAAAAAAATTCAAAATACCACGTTATTTTTTAATCGATATTCGGTTTGATTAATTTAAACTTCTCTCGATTTTTTGACTTAATCAATACTAAATCAAAATAAAAGCACCGACATAAAAAATCGGTGCTTTTTTACTTTATTCACTTAATTTAGTATCGGATCAATACAGCTTCACCGCTTATTACTTCGCGTTCCAGATCGCCATCATATCTGCCGATCCTTGCGAACGAATACCATTATCGGACAATATTCCTTCGGTTTCCGCCACCATCGCTTTGCGAGGCAAGACCATGGTTTCGCCATAGCGTTGATCATAATGAATAACGACCAAGTCATCTTTTAAGTCACGTAATAGCGAGACCAGGTGTTTCAGACTTTTTACCGGAATACCATTGATAGAATAAATCACAGAACCAAATCGGTTGCTGTAGCCTGTTACTAATTTGTGTGGAAAAAATGGTGAACTAACGACGACTAATTCCTCACGTTCTTTTGTGGGCGCAGCACCACGTAAGGTGACTAATGGACTTGCGTTATACGCATAGCCATTTAAAGCAGGTGCATTATTACTTAGAAAGCTCAAATACTCTGCCGTGGCACGAGAAAACACGATGGGGCCGTAGATGAAATACGAAGGATAGCCACCTTTTAAATCTGAAATCAAATGCGGACGACCAGCGAATACCGGTGCATCGATTTTCATGCTCTTGCCAGCTCGCACTACGGTCAAGGGGACTTTGCCCTGATGCGCTATTTGCTGCACTTTATACTTGAACATCACGCGCACATTCGGTTTTAATTTCACCATACATTGATTATCAATAGCTGTGTCGCCGATATGTGTGACTACATCCCATTCTTTTAAGGCAGACTCGGTCGTTTCCGATGTGTACGGTAAATGAATAATGCAACCCTCTATCGATTTATCCAGTTTTAAATATTCACGGACGGTAGGATTTTCGAAGGTTTGGGTTACATCAAGCAGGATAGGCTTGCCATCATATTTTTGGTCTGCGATATCTTTCAAAAATAACTCGATTTCCTCGTTAGGAATAATGTAGCCAATATTTTGCGCGTGCATTAATCCAGAAAACGCTAGTCCTATCATTTTGTCGCCTGCGATTACCGGCCCACCGCTATTACCTGGATTGATGGCAGCGTCGATCTGAATACGTAAGCCGCCCACACTGCCGTCGTAATCAACAAACTCAATACGAGATACGATGCCCTTGGTGATTGATAAAGAATTGCCACCTGCCGGATAGCCATAAGCAAACACCGCGTCAGTAATTTCTGGCAATTTATTACTACGTTGTACCGCCGCATGAGTATCAAAGAATTTTTCGTCATCGAGCTTCAATATCGCTAAATCCATACCTCTTGAGATGGCGACCACCGTGGCGGAGACCTTATCTCCTTCTTGTCCAGTTTGTACCTGAACTTGACTGGCATATTCAACTACGTGGGCATTGGTCAAAATGCGACGACCTTCAATGACTACACCAGAGCCAGTGACTTCTTGTGGAGAGGCCTTGCCCCAAGGTTTGAATGGATCTGGTCCGCGTAAAGTAGAAAACACTTTAACCACCGACTTTTCCAAATTATTCGTGGAATTTTGTGTTGCAGATTTTGTGGTATTGGCTGCGGATTGTGCTTGAGCCGGAGAGACGAAAGAACTTACAACAGAGCTAATAACGGAAACAGACGCGACGAACGATACTATTTGAAACAATCGAGAGAAGCTTTGCATAATCTGGTGGAGTAAAATTAAATGAAGTAAGCCTAAGGTGCAGGAATATCTTGTAAATACATCCGATAGATGTATGGAAATGAATTATATAGGCGGGCAACTTCGCACACAGAGAATACTTATGACGCTCTGCAGCAAAGTCCCCCCTCTCGTTTTTGGCTTATTGGTTAATAGAGCTAACCGTCACACTAACTATTTTTCTACAGGTGTCGCACCAACAGCTTGAGGAGCGCTCATTCCTGGAACTGGATCGATACGGCAGGCTTTGGCGCTAGCAACACCTTTTAGATAAGAGCGTCGAACTATTCCCGCCATGCCAGCAGCAGCTACTTCGCGGGAGTGACTATCGGCGCCCGTGATGCGTCTAACCAAAGACCGGAATGGTACAAATCCTTCGGTAAAACTCTTTAATGCATTTACCGTAGCGTTGCCCAATTCTTTTTCTATGATATTGCCTTTGGCATCGACTTTTGCTGCGTCTAAATCGGGTCCGAGAATTTGGTCTAAACCCTGAATTTCAGTTGTGAACCAGACGCAGCCCGCATCATCAGGCACTGCATAAGGTGCTTTTCGCGCATTGATTAAAATTGCTGGAATTTCGGCGCGTACTAAATTTAAATCCCCCAAAGGCGAGGTAATCGCGGAACCAACCCGATTGTCCAAGCTGGCATCGGTTTCTGCTTTGCTTTTAACGCTGCCATTGTCTTTGGTCGAATGTACGGACTTGTTTTGTTCCGTTGCTACTGTATCGGCTGTGGTCTTATCGACGTCGCGCTTGTCACCCGTGCTGGAGCACGCACTTAAGGCCAGTGCTAATACTAGGCATCCAATTGGGACGATTCTGCTTGATTTGTTTTGCTGCTTTTCACATAAAACTTTTTTCGATTCCACAATTTCACCTCAATTTATCAAAATTTTGTGACGTTTTTCATAGGTAGAACATATCGTCAGTTGATTTTCATTTTACCAATATCACGGATATTATAGTTAAAAGTTATTGTTTATATTGTTAATACTGCGCTACTAGAAGAATTTGCCGAATAAAATTAAGCGCTTCTTGGATAGCGGTACCAGATTCTTGAATTGGTTTTTTGATAAAGAATGACCATGCACCAAGCAAAGCTTGTACTTGGAAACTAGTATGACCGCAGGCGCAGTGCATGGGATTCAGGTAGAATCGCGCCCATGAATCCTGCACCGAAAAATCTATTTGCGTCTCCACGCTACCGTCCCGATGTGGGCGGCAAAAATGCTGCGCCTTTTCTTCCTATGTCACGTGCCGAAATGGACGTTTTAGGCTGGGATAGTTGCGATGTCATCTTAATTACGGGCGACGCCTATATTGATCATCCTAGTTTTGGTATGGCGTTGGTGGGACGTTTGTTGGAGCAGCAAGGTTTTCGTGTTGGGATTATCAGTCAACCTGATTGGCATTCAGCGGAAGATTTTCGTGCCTTAGGGCGCCCCAATCTATATTTTGGTATCACTGCTGGCAATATGGATTCTATGGTCAACCGTTATACGGCTGATCGTAAAATTCGCTCTGAAGATGCGTATACCCCAGACGGTGATCCGAATAAGCGCCCAGACCGCGCGGTGGTCGTTTATGCGCAAAGAGCTCGCGAAGCTTTCCCAGAAGTGAATGTCGTGATCGGCAGTATCGAAGCGAGCTTGCGCCGAATTGCGCACTACGATTACTGGTCTGATAAAGTAAAACGCTCGGTATTGCCAGACTCTAAAGCCGATCTCCTACTCTTTGGAAATGCCGAGCGCGCCATAGTAGACTTAACGCACCGACTTGCGGCCGGTGAACCGATTAAGGCAATTCGTGATTTACGCGGTACGGCGTTCATGACGCCATCTAATTGGCTGCCTGATGCGGATTGGACAGAAATTCAGTCGATCAAAATCGATACGCCGGGTAAGGTAGAAGCACATACCAATCCGTATGAAATGATGCCAGAAAAAGACGCCAATTGCGCGACCGATGGGTCGAGTGCGACAGATGCAAATGCCGTCGGCAATAATGTTGCGCCACTCGCTGCGACTCCTGATACTATCAAACAGCAAGCAATCCGCATCATGAGCCGTGAAGAGCGTCAGGCCATGTTGCGCAACAAACATAACAAGACGGTCATCCGTTTGCCATCTTTTGATGCGGTTAAAGATGATCCTGTCATGTATGCCCACGCTTCCCGGGTATTTCATTTGGAAGCCAATCCAGGTAATGCAAAAGCGCTTTCACAAGCGCACGGCGAACGTGACGTTTGGATTAATCCACCTCCACTGCCATTGGCGATGGATGAAATGGATGGAGTGTATGACCGTGCTTATGCACGTGCGCCCCACCCTAGCTACGGCAAAGCGCGCATACCAGCATGGGAAATGATAAGGTTCTCTATCAACATCATGCGTGGCTGTTTTGGTGGTTGCACTTTCTGTTCGATTACCGAACATGAAGGTCGGATTATTCAAAGTCGTTCAGAGCCATCCATCTTGCGTGAAATTGAAGAAATTCGCGATAAGACCAAAGGTTTTACCGGCACCATTTCAGATCTGGGTGGCCCGACTGCCAATATGTATCGCCTTGCATGCAAAGACAAAAAGATTGAAGAATCGTGTCGTCGTTTGTCCTGCGTGTATCCCGGTATTTGCAGCAATTTGAATACTGACCACAGCAAATTAATCTCGCTGTATCGTAAAGCGCGCGCCATTCCTGGCGTGAAAAAAATTCTGATTAGTTCAGGTCTGCGCTATGACCTAGCGGTACGTTCACCAGAATACGTCAAAGAGCTAGTCACACATCATGTGGGTGGGCTGTTAAAAATTGCACCGGAACATACCGAAACCAATACTTTGTCAAAAATGATGAAACCAGGTATCGGCGCCTATGATGAATTCAAAGCGATGTTCCATAAGTATTCTAAAGAAGCTGGCAAAGAACAGTATTTAATCCCCTACTTCATCGCCGCACATCCTGGTACAACCGATGAAGACATGGTCAATTTGGCTTTGTGGTTAAAGAAGAACGATTTTAAACTCGATCAGGTGCAAACCTTCATGCCTACGCCTATGGCTTTGGCAACGACCATGTACCACACGCGCAAAAATCCACTGAAAAAAATCACCGCGGATTCCGAGGTGGTGGAGACCGCACGCTCAGGCAAAATCCGTAAATTTCACAAAGCCTTACTGCGTTATCACGCACCAGAAAATTACGAGATCGTCAAAGAAGGTTTGCTGCGCATGGGCCGCGGCGATTTAATCGGCAGCAGTGAACGCCATCTCATTCCCTCACGTGCACCAGTCGTTGCGAATTTGGTGACTACTGGAGCGGTTCCAGTTAAGCGCGGTATTGCGCCAAAATTAAACACTTTCGGCAAAAATTCAGCGCATAGACTCGCGTCGAAAATCGCGCCAACCGCCGCCAAAACGGGCCTATCTTACAATTCAGCCAAACCTAAAAAAGCGGAAAACAAACCGACCAGTCGAGTGACGAATAAAGTTGTAAATAAAGTTACAAATAGAGTTGCGAATAAGTCCAGTGGCCGATAGCTACGGTAAAAAGCGGCTTGGATAAGCAATTCATAGGATTTGCAATGGTGATTTGTACCAGTGATTTGCATTGACCGCATATCACTCAGGTATAATTGAGGGTTTATTTATCCCACCTAAAGAGCCAACATGGAAGCTGAACGCCTCAATAGTATAGCCAACCTGCTCATCGACTTAACCAGTCGTGAAGCCGAACTTCGGAGGTATCTTTGACTTCGATATCAAGTCAGAGAAACTCGAACAAGTTAACGGTGAATTAGAAGATCCCAAAGTTTGGGAAGATCCCAAACGTGCACAGGAACTTGGTAAAGAAAAGAAATCCTTAGAAGCCATTGTCCATACCTTAATCAAGATCGATGCCGATTTAAAAGATGCGAATGAAATCTTCAACATGGCGCGTGAAGAAGGTGATGAAGACACGCTAGAAGCAATTGAAGCCGATGCAGCACATCTCAAAGAATTAGTCGAAGGCATGGAGTTCCGCCGGATGTTCAATAATCCTATGGATCCCAACAACTGCTTTATCGATATTCAAGCGGGCGCGGGCGGCACCGAAGCACAAGATTGGGCTTCCATGTTGTTGCGTCAGTATTTGCGGTATTGCGAGCGCAAAGGCTTTAAGGTCGAAATTTTGGAACAATCCGATGGCGAGGTTGCTGGCATTAAGACTGCGACACTCAAAGTCGAAGGCGAATATGCGTATGGCTTCCTGCGCACGGAAACAGGCGTGCATCGTTTAGTGCGTAAGTCGCCATTTGACTCCGCGAATGGACGTCATACTTCTTTCTCCAGTTTGTTCGTGTATCCAGAAGTCGATGAGTCGTTTGAGATTGATATCAACCCAGCCGACGTGCGCGTCGATACTTATCGCGCCTCGGGTGCCGGTGGGCAGCATATCAATAAAACCGATTCCGCGGTACGTTTAACCCACGCGCCATCAGGCATCGTGGTGCAATGTCAAAATGATCGTAGTCAACATCGTAACCGCGCTGAAGCTTGGGAAATGTTGAAGGCGAAATTATTTGAACTCGAATTGCGCAAACGCATGAGTGAGAAGCAAAATTTAGAAGACACCAAAACCGATGTCGGCTGGGGTCATCAAATTCGCTCCTATGTTTTGGATCAATCGCGGATTAAAGATTTGCGTACCAACTACGAGATGGGTAATACCAAGGCGGTATTAGATGGCGATTTAGACGGATTCATTGCCGCGTCGCTCAAGCAGGGTGTTTAAAATATGTGCGGATAAATCCAATTCTAGGGCGCATTGGCGCCTTGTTCTGCACTCCTATAATTAAATTTCTACACACACATTTCCGATTGCATTATTAAAGAATCAAAATTTCATTTTAGAGAACAATCATGTCCGACCAACAAAATCCAGCAGCAGAATTGCCACAAGACGAAAATTCGATCATCGCTGAGCGTCGTGCCAAGCTCGATGCGATTCGTGCGAAAGGCGTCGCCTTCCCTAACGATTTCCGTCCACAGCATAAGGCGGCAGATTTGCAGGCGCAGTATGGTGATGTGAGCCGTGAAGACTTAGAAGCACAAAATGTGGAAGTCGTTGTCGCTGGTCGTATGATGCTTAAACGTGAAGCGGGCAAAAAAGCGGCCTTCGCCACGTTGCAAGACGCGTCTGGTTTGAAAGCCGATGGTCGCATTCAGTTGTACGTGACGACAGACAAAACGGGCGAAGCAGAAATGGAAGCCTTCCGTCATTATGACTTAGGCGACATTCTCGGCATCGAAGGTGTTTTGTTTAAAACCAAGACCGACGAGTTGACCGTCAAAGTCACGAAGTTGCGCTTACTGACTAAATCTTTGCGCCCGCTTCCAGACAAGTTCCACGGCCTGTCGAATCAAGAAACCAAGTACCGTCAGCGTTATGTTGACTTGATCATGAGCGAAGAAACACGTCGCACATTCAAAGCGCGTACTGCGGCAATGAATTCCATCCGTAGTTTCATGAATAGCCATGATTTTATGGAAGTCGAAACACCGATGTTGCACGTGATTCCAGGTGGCGCAGCAGCAAAACCTTTCATCACACATCACAATGCGCTAGACATGGAAATGTACTTGCGTATCGCACCAGAACTGTACTTAAAACGTTTAGTTGTTGGCGGTTTTGATCGCGTATTTGAAGTTAATCGTAACTTCCGTAATGAAGGTGTTTCGCCACGTCACAATCCAGAATTCACCATGATGGAGTTCTATGCGGCCTACGTGGATTACAAGTGGTTAATGGATTTCACCGAGTCCGTCATTCGCAAAGCAGCGATTGATGCGCACGGTACTGCGGTATTGACTTACCAAGGTAAAGAATTAGATTTGTCCAAGCCGTTCCAACGTTTGACGATTGTCGGTGCGATTAATAAATATGCCCCACATTACACAACAGAACAATTGAACGATGCGGAATTCATCAAAACAGAGTTATTGAAATTTGGTGTCAAACCATTCGCGACAGCGGGCTTAGGCGCACTGCAATTAGCCTTGTTTGAAGAGACTGCCGAAGCACAATTGTGGGAACCGACTTACATCATCGACTATCCAGCGGAAGTTTCTCCATTAGCACGCGCATCGGATACAGTTGCTGGTATTACCGAACGTTTTGAGTTGTTCATGACCGGTCGCGAAATCGCCAATGGCTTCTCAGAATTGAATGATGCAGAAGATCAAGCAGCGCGCTTCATGGCACAAGTAGCCGCGAAAGACGCCGGCGATGAGGAAGCGATGTATTATGATGCGGATTATATTCGTGCCCTGGAATACGGCTTGCCACCGACCGGTGGTTGCGGTATCGGGATTGATCGTTTGATGATGTTGATTACAGACTCACCGAATATTCGTGATGTAATTTTGTTCCCGCATTTGCGTCGTGAGGAATAAGAGTTATTTGTTTTGTGTTTGAGGTTTTGTGGAGGGAGGAAGCTTTAAGGTTCCCTCCCTTTTTTAATTCTGTTGTTGATTTACGTTCGCAGGTCGGGTGTGGCCCGACAGGCAATTACCTTTTTTGCTTCGCCAAAAAAGGTAATCCAAAAAAGGCGACCTTAGATTCACGCTATCGAATACCATTTCTCCGCCTGCTGAAGTGAGATTCGCTTTCACCCTTTCTCATCGTTCACAGGTCGGGGGTAGCCCGACAGCTACTTACTTTTCTTTGCTTCGCCAAAGAAAAAGTAAGCAAAAGAAAGGCGACCGTAGACTCGCCCTTCGGGTGCTTACGCTGCGCTTCAGCATAATTTGTGCATCACAAAAAATGGAAAAGTGTTGAAACTCGCCTACGGCTCAAACAACAACACTTTCTTATCCATTTTTTGCGAAGCACAAATTACATCGTCTCAAACGGGGGTAGGTCAAAAACAAATTCAAAAGCAACAGCAACATCAAAATAAACAATATCAATTGCAATCGCGTTCAATCAGGCTAGAAAGATTGAGACATCATCCATGCGTAGGCAGAGATCCAGTGACGTTAGACTTTTACGTCACTGGATTCCCGCCTTCGCGCACTGGTGTCCGGAATAATTTGCTTGACTAAGCTGTGGGATGTTGCAGGCATTGGTTTACGAGTGTTAACCTCGGTTTGCCGACTAAAAAACCAAACCTGCAACATGTTAAGAATAACCAATTTTCAAGAAATAATGAAGGGGATGCCGCGAGGTCCCTTCGATACCATTGTCAAGAAACACAACGCGAACAAGTATACGAAGCAATTTGGCTACTGGC
>NZ_JBHLXJ010000035.1:0-152589 GCF_042432465.1 Affinundibacterium danionis
CGAACAGGACCGTGAAACGACTTTGCGCCGATGATAGTGCTGCAACCAGTGTGAAAGTAGGTCATCGTCAGGCTTTTATTCCGCATCGCCCCAAGTTCCTCTGAACTTGGGGCTTTTGCTTTTTATAACACCGAAAATTAACTTCTCCATTCAAGCATAACTGCTTGGTCTAGTTTGACTTCCCCCAGCGGCCGTATTGCATCTTTTCTTATTTATCATTCTTTTGAATGATTTATTGGCACGACTTTTTCTGATTAATTCTATTGTATATTGGTTAAAAAATAACAACAAATATTATTAAAATATGCTTTAAAAGTACTTTTATATTTATACTAAATTTATATTTATTTGTATATTTTACGAGGCCTTCTATGCGACGGATCTTTAGATTCACTAATTGTGGGGTTAGTTTAGTTGAATTGATGATAGTTATGGTACTAGTGGCCGGGTTAGCGGCTACTGCGGTATCAGCTTTTGGCGATTTGATTGCTAAATCTAGAATTTCTGCTGCTACGACAACTTTACAGGCGGCTCTTTTACTAGCCAGAGCAGAGGCAATTAAACGTGATAAAAATGTTGTTATCTGTCGTAGTACTAATCCAAATACTGTGACGCCCTCCTGCACATCCAATGGAGGTGTTGAAGGAAGTGATGCAGGTTGGGGAGATGGTTGGATAATTTTTGTAGATCAGGATTCCGACAAAAAATTCTCCAGTCGAGACGCTTTGGTGCAAGTACAGTCTGCGATCTTTAGTCGACCCGCAGATGGTGCAATTATTCCAACACCAAATCGCAGTTACTTGTCATTCACTCCTACTGGTCAGACTTTTGGTAGTTACATGCGATTTACAATTCGGCGACCGGAAAGCAATTTAAATTCCTCGCATGATAGATATTTGTGCCTCGCTTCAGGTGGGCGTGCAAGAGTTGATGATCGTCTGTGTGTAAACAAATAGACCTATCAATTTCAGTGCTGCAAATCTATATTTCGTCGCACTCCGATTATCCAATAATGAATTCCACTCATCCGAAAGTAATTGCGCTTACCTTATCTGTTAAAGTAAGGTGTAACTTAACAGAAATGGAGAGCTAGATGAAATATCATATGCCTCGCACGAGACTATATTCTGGTGTGACTTTAATTGAATTATTGGTGGTGCTGGCGCTCGTTGGCTTGCTCTCTAGTATTGCAATTCCATCCTACAGGCACATGATGGTGTCTAGTCGCAGTTCAAATTTGGCGAGTTCTCTTCACTCGACTATATTATTGGCAAGGTCTGAAGCGCTCAAGCGTGGTGCTCGTATTGTTCTTTGTAAAAGTTCTAATGCAGATAGCCCTGCTGCGACATGTGATTTGGCTCCGGCACCTTTAGGTTGGGCACAAGGGTGGATTCTATTTGTTGACGATAATAATAATAGTAACAAAGAGCCTGCTGAAGTTTTAATTCGTGTTCAAGGTCAGATATTGAAAGATACTACTGAGGGATCGATTTTGCCGAGCAACGGGGCAAATTTTGTCGCTTTTAATACAACTGGTCAGGTAGCTGTTCCTGTCAATTTTGTTGTTGCAGGTCCTTCCGATTATTCGGCTTTGGATCGGGCGGTTTGTATTGGAATTGGTGGTCGTGCGCGTATCGGAAAAGCGCCAACATGTAGCTAGTCTGGAGGAGAAATGTTGAAAACTCAACGAAAGCAAAATGGTACCAGTTTAATCGAAATTATGGTGTCAATTGTTGTTATCGCCATCGGTTTGTTAGGCTTAGCAAGCATGCAGATGAATGCGTTAAAGTTTCAAAAAACCGCAAGCCAACGTTCTGAGGCGGTGCAAGCAGCCTATGACCTCGGTGACAGGATGCGTGCGAATTTTGTCTACACCTTACCTGAGTTATTCGCTGGAGAGCGAGCAGCTAATGAGGCTAAATACACATCTGTTGGTAATTACGTGACCAAGCAAGCTGCCACTTATAGCCCTGCAAGTAACTGCACTTTGGCTCCGCCAGCAGTCGCGTGTGATACCAATCAAATTGCAGCCTATGATTTGGCTGAATGGCAGCGCGGATTGCAACGACGCTTGGCTGGTGGCGCTGGTTACGCTGTGCCAGTTGCAGGTGCAGCCGTGTCTACATTTGATATAACGGTAATGTGGCAAGAGCCAACACTCAATGCGGTTGATGCCACTTGCCCTGCTGCAGTTGCAGCCCCAGTGGGTATTAGATGCTTTACCGTGAGACTTACCGTATGAGGCAGATTATGTATGTTCAATTAGGAACTCTAAAGAGAAGCGATGGACGTTCTTTGGTAGAGGTAATGATTTCTTTGACGATAGGTCTAATGATTGTATTGGCATTAACCTCTTTGTTTGCTGTGAATCGTCAAACTTACCGGGCCACTGATGACAAGAGTCGTTTGGACGATGAAGGAAGACTTGCTTTAAATTTGATCGCCCATCATGTACGTATGGCGGGCTATGGAAATCTTTTGTTAACCATTGAGTCTGGTGTACGAGAGAAATCGGCAGATAATTTAACCTCTGTTAATGAAACGTATCCAACTCTTTATACGGATTTTTCGAATTCTGAAGGTAAGAGTGTTAATGCGATTCAAGGTTGCGCAGGTGGTTTTCTAGATCCTTCCAGTACTGTGTCTCCAATACCGTGTGCAGCTGGTGTGGGAGCTGATGCTTTTCGTGTTAGTTATGTGGTTGATAGAGATAGTGCAAACACCACCGCTGGTTTTGTTCCGACAGATTGTTTGGGTGCAGCCTTGGTGATTAGGAGCACTCCAGCTGAAGGTAAAAAGCCCGCTGGCGGTGATAAATACGTGGTGGATAATCGATTTTTCGTTCGGATGAATAATGGCGTACCTGAGTTGTACTGTCAGGGCAACGGCAATACTCCAGAAGGAGCTCCTAATTTAGTAAATCCACCTCAGCCAGTCGCCGAGAATGTTGAGCAGATGCGAGTGGTTTATGGTATCGCGAACAATGATGGGCAAACGATAGATCGTTACATTCCTGCGAATTCTGTGACAGATTGGAATTCGGTTGTGTCGTTAAAGATATGTTTGGTAATGAGATCTACCAATGATAAAGTTGCCATGGAGAAGCAGACATATAGAGATTGCAATGACACATTGGTAACCGCTGTTGACAATCGTTTACGTGGCGTCTTTTCAACTACGATTAGCATTCGCAGTCGTTCAACGGGAGCAACCTGATGCGTAATTATTCCATCCCTAGATCACGTCATGAAAAAGGCTTTGTTTTAGCGATCAGTATGATTTTTTTGATAGTGATGACTTTGCTAGCAGTTTCAGCGATTAAGCGATCGACACTCGATGAAAAGATCACAGCTAATTTGCGTACTCAAAATTTGTCGTTTCAGGCCGCGGAAAAGGCTTTGCGTTTTTGTGAGCGTTTTCTGGATCTTGCAGCAGGTTCTGTGACGATGTGCACTGCTAAAGATCAATCTAAATTTATTCCAGATCCGAATCCTGGGGCAGGACCTCCAACACAGTGGCGAGATGATAATAACTGGAAAGCAGGTGGCATTTCACAGCAGCTTCCCGATACAGGGCCCAATGCTATTTCAGGACTTGATGCCACAAGCCAGCCACGTTGCCTGATAGAAGAGTGGCGCCTAAATCCAGCGAATGGGAATAGACAGCCGGCGTGGGTTATAACCGCACGTGCAGGCCCCAAAATTGATGCGACACCAAGTGAGAAAAGTGAAAATGCAGTAGTTTGGTTGCAAGAAACAATTCGCTGTGGAAATTTTTAATATTTTAGTCACTTGTAACTCTGTACAAGTTTAGTGAACGTTTTTTTACGAGGTTTACCATGATGCGCATGTCAAATCGTTTATTGCGTCCTTTAGCACTGCTACTTGCATCCGCTCAAGTATTGTTGCCTTTGAGTGCTAACGCAGGTATTTCTCAGTTACCCCCGTTGGTTAAACCAAATGTGCCGCCAAATGTTTTTTATACCTTGGATGATTCCGGTTCAATGATGTTTGAGGTTATGCCTGAAAGTCTGACGCCATTTGGAGACGGTAGGGATTTAGCAAATGGCGGAGTGGCGGGTAAAACTTGGACTACTACTAGCATTGCTAGCTATTGCTCTGGTTCTAATTGTTCTGTCCGTTACACTTTTCCGCCTCCCGGTGCGGAAAATACTGTGGATAGTAATAAAGTATATTCGCCAACGAAAGGTTATTCCGGCAGGGGTAATGCCACGGTAATGGGGTTTAATGACAATATTACGGTTGCTCGTTGGCGCACTGCTGTGACCAATAAAATGTATTACGATCCCGCAGTACGTTATGACCCGTGGGTAGATCCTTCTAAGATTGACTCAAATAATCCTTATGGATTGCCTATGGCACCTGCTGATAAGACAGCAGCAAAATTTAATCCAGTTGCGCCCGCCGGCGGTTCAAATACTGATGTCTTGAATCTGACGGTGAATGCAACCCGGACTGCCCACTGGTTGAGCGATGACTCTACTACAGCACCATCAACCGCAGCTGCAGCGACATTCTATCCTGCCACCTATTATATATATGCTCCTCGCCCAACTAAGCACGCGAGCTATCCTTTATGTACCGGGGCGAATATTTCGACTAGCAATTTGAATTGTTTTACGCGGATCGAGATTAAGACAACACCCTCTACTTATGCTAAAGCTGCTACCCGCACAGATTGTATTGCCGCTGCGACAACCTGCTCTTACGACGAGGAAATGCAAAATTTCGCTAATTGGTTCCAGTACTACCGTTCTAGGATTTTAATGGCGCGTGGTGGCAGTGCAACTGCATTTGCGAGTCAGGCAAGTAATTTGCGCGTCGGTTTTGGCACAATTAATACGACAAAGACTTTAATTAGTCGTATCTCCGATGACTTTTCCGATGCTAATAAAAAGAGTTTCATCAATACCTTATACACTAAACCAATTGATGCCAACGGCACTCCACTGATTAAATCCTTAGATGAAGTCGGTCAGTACTTTATGGGTAATGTGAGTGGTTATACAGGGATCAATTCCCCATGGCAGACGAAATTTGGAGTTGGCAGTACATCTGAACAAGCGTCATGTCGCCAAAATTTTAATATCTTGATGACGGATGGATATTGGAGCGCCGGTGATAAAGGTGCGTTTAAACCTGGCGATTGGGATGGAAAGGTTGGCGATACGATTACCAGCCCTACCGGAACAACTTATAAATATAACATTGAAAAGCCTTACGCGGACGCTGCTAACTCTGACACTTTGGCCGATATTGCTTTTTATTACTGGTCTAGAGATTTACGTACCGATATGCCAAATAATGTACCGACTTCTCGTGATGGCACGGATGTCGCGTTTTGGCAGCATTTGGTACAGTTTACGGTTGGTTTGGGGGTTTATGGTTCTTTAAATCCAGAAACTGATCTCCCTGCACTTAAAGCAGGGACAAAATCTTGGCCAAATCCGACTTTAGCAGATATTAATAAAGTAGATGATCTGTGGCATGCAGCGGTAAATTCTCGTGGTAAGTACTTTAGTGCAAGTGACCCTAATGAATTTGCCGATGCTTTAAAACAAGCTTTGAATGAGATTGCTGCTCGTTCTGGGGATGCTGCTGCAATAGCGACTTCAAACAATACTCTGGGGGCAGGAGTAAAGCTTTATACAGCTACATACCGCACTGGAGATTGGTCTGGTCGCCTCGAACAGAAATCTGTGTTTTATAATACAAGTAATCCCGCTGATCCTGCGAATGGAACGGTTTCACCAACTAATGATTGGGATACTGATTTAAAAAAACCAGTGCCAGCAAACAGAAACATCGTGACTAGCGCTGCTTCGGGTACCGGTGGTTTAGATTTTACATATGCTAATCTGTTTTCTGCGGACAAGGCAAAATTTGATACTTCAGCATCAACTTATGGCAACGGTACTCAAGTTTCTGGAAGCGATATCTTTAATTTTATTCGCGGTGATTCAACTAAAGAAGGTGATTTTTTTAGACGCCGTTCTTATTGGCTAGGGGATTTGGTTAACTCTGATCCTCAATATGTTGCTGAAGGACAAGATCATGGTTATTCGTTTTTACCGGCAGGATCTTACGGTAAAACGGTTTATCAAAGCTATTTGAATCAGAAAAAAGGACGAGCACCTACCGTCTATGTTGGAAGTAATGATGGTATGTTGCATGCATTCGATGCTACGAATACTGCATCTGGTGGAACTGAGCGTTTTGCTTTTGTGCCAAAAGCGGTGATTGGCAATATGCCTGAGTTGGCAAAGCCCAATTATGTGCATCGTTTCTTTGTTGACGGAACGCCAGCTATAGGTGATGCACCTTTGGGATCTAATCCTTCAAGTCCGTGGAAAACTATTTTAGTGGGGACGACTGGCGCTGGCGCTAAGTCTGTCTATGCTTTGGATATTACAGATCCAACTAGTTTTACTAAAGATAATGTGAAATGGGAAATATCAGCAACAGGCGATGATAATTTGGGTTATACGATAGGTATTCCTCAAATTGGTCGTCTTAAAGATGGGCGTTGGGTGACTGTGTTTGGAAATGGCTTTTCGAGCATTAATGGTGTTGCGATGTTGTATGTAGTTGATTTGAATAATGGCAATGTCTTATATCGTATTTCAACAGGCGTTGGCAGTGCTGGCTCACCGAACGGCTTATCAACTCCTAAGCTATTGTTAGATTCTGAGTCCACTATTGCAGCGGTTTATGCTGGTGACATTCAAGGTAACTTGTGGAAATTTGATTTCAAGACAACGAGCGGTACTACAACACCGAGCTTGGCTTTTGGCGCAGGAAATCCTTTATTTGTTGCAACAAATGCTACTGACGGTAGTGGTCGCAGACAACCAATTACCACCCAGCCTCAGCTTTATCAACACCCGACAGATGGTTTTATGGTGGTCTTTGGTAGTGGAAAGATTTTTGAAGATAATGATGCTGCAACGGTCGATCTTGAAACTTTGTATGGTATTTGGGATAGAGCCGCGGCATCTCGTGTGACTAAAACTCAATTAGTGCAACAAAAATTGTCGACTTATTTGAGTAATTTTTATCAAGTGACTAAAAATCCAGTCGATTGGAATACTAAGCGTGGCTGGTATGTTACCTTGGATCAGAAGTCGGGAGAGCGTTTAGTGACTGACCCGAATATCTTTGAAGATCAGGCAATATTTACTACTTTGGTACCTGGCATCAGTACTGATTTGTGCGCAAATGACAGTTTGTCAGCGACTATTCAAATTAGTGCGTTAAACGGCGCAGCGCTTGGCTATCAAACGATTGATACCAATGGCGATGGCGTGATCAATGCTTCTGATGCGATGGTGAGTGGTCGTTTGAGTGCCTCGACTTTAGGAACCACCGTGATCCGTACAGGCAATCGTAATTTGAAGTTGTATCAAGCGGCTTCGAAAGACGGCGCTTTAGTCAATAGCACTGGGACTCCAAGTAAAGGGTCTAAGCTGATTCCAACCACACGCTTATGGCGTCAATTGATTGGTCGTCAGTAATTTTCTGGTGATGCAAGGCTCAAGAATGATTTTCTTTGAGCCTTGTTGACACATAAGCTACAATGTGTTTTTAAAAAAGAAGGATGTGCGATGAAACAGCGACAAAGAAAGCTTAGTGATGGTTTTACCCTGATAGAAGCAATGATTACCGTCGTTATTTTAGGTGTGGTTTCGGCCGTGGCTTACCCAGGTCTTGTTGAGTATATGAATCGAGGTAAGCGCTCTGATGTACGTGTCCTTTTAATGGAAAATGCCCAGTACATGGAACGCTTTTATACGGAAAATAATTCGTATCTAGTTTCTCTGTCGGGTACTCAACCTGTATTGCCAAATTTGGTGTCACCTAAGAATTCGACGGGGACACAAGTCCAATATCAATTGGAGTTTAGCCCAGCTTCACCAAGAACTGCGAGGACATATTCTTTGGATGCGCGTCCTGTCAATAAGATGGCTGGAGATCCTTGTGCAACTTTTACGGTAAATAATTTTGGTCAGCGCACAATTACTGGTACTTTGGGTGCCTCTAAGACACAAGATTTATGCTGGAATAAATAAGGTGGAATAAATAAATTTGTATTTGAGTAAATGTAAAAAAAGGAAAAGTAATATTTTCCTTTTTTACGTTCAACTTTAAATTCTTACAAAATTTAGGTGTTACTTCTTTTTCACTTCCTGAATCGCCTCAACAAATTCAGAAACATCCTCAAAACTCTTATAAACCGAAGCAAAGCGAATGTAGGCAATTTTGTCTAAGCGTTTTAGTTCTCGCATGACTAACTCACCTAAGTGGCCTGACACAATTTCACGTTCTCCACTGGCTAATAATTTTTCTTCAATTCTTTGAATTGCAGTGTCGACTGCTTCGGCCGATACCGGGCGCTTGCGCAAAGCTAGCATGAGGCTAGCACGTAGTTTAGAAGATTCGTATTCTGAGCGGCTGCCATTTTTCTTGACGATGACAGGCATGGCTAATTCTATGCGTTCGTAAGTGGTGAAGCGTTTGTCGCAACTGGCGCAACGTCTGCGGCGGCGTATGCTGTCGCCTTCTTCAGAAATTCGGGTGTCAATAACTTGGGTATCTACGTGGTGGCAGTATGGACACTTCATGAAATATCTCCTGCCAATGTTTGGTTTATCTTGGTATGCATCAGTCTTTTATTTATTTTTATGGGTAAAACTTAACGTAAAAAAAGCCACTCATCTGAGTGGCTTTTTTATACATTAATTAATTGCCATATACAGGGAAGGCAGAGGTCAATTTTTTGACTTCAGCTTTTACACGTTCTATGGTTGCTGCGTCATTTGGGTTATCTAAAACATCCGCGACTAAATGGCCGATCTTAATAGCTTCTGCTTCTTTGAAGCCACGAGTCGTCAATGCTGGGCTACCTAAACGTATGCCGGATGTCACCATTGGTTTTTGTGGGTCATTTGGAATGCCGTTTTTGTTGCATGTGATGTGAGCAGAACCCAAGATTGCTTCAGCTTCTTTACCCGTTAAACCTTTAGGACGTAAATCGACCAACATCACGTGCGATTCAGTGCGACCTGATACGATACGCAGACCGCGTTCTGTCAATGTGTTGGCAAGCGCTGCTGCATTTTTAACGACTTGTTCTTGGTAAGCTTTAAATTCTGGTGTGAGTGCTTCTTTGAATGCAACGGCTTTGCCAGCGATCACGTGCATTAAAGGGCCACCTTGTAGGCCAGGGAAAATCGCTGAATTGATTTTTTTAGCGATGGTTTCATCGTTACTCAAAATAATACCACCACGTGGACCGCGCAAGCTCTTGTGCGTAGTGGAGGTGACAACATCAGCAAAAGGAACAGGGTTAGGATAAACGCCTGCAGCAATCAAGCCAGCGTAATGCGCCATGTCCACCATGAAATAAGCGCCGATTTCTTTAGCGATTTTACTAAAGCGCTCAAAGTCAATGCGCAGTGCAAATGCAGAGGCGCCAGCGATGATCAGTTTTGGTTTGGTTTCGCGTGCTAATTTTTCCATCGCATCGTAGTCGATGTCTTCTTGTGCATTCAAGCCATAAGAGACTACGTTAAACCATTTGCCAGACATGTTTAAAGACATGCCATGCGTGAGGTGGCCACCTTCTGCCAAGCTCATGCCCATAATGGTATCGCCAGGATTGAGTAATGCAAAAAATACGCCTTGATTTGCTTGTGAACCTGAATTCGGTTGTACGTTGGCAAAGTTTGCGCCAAACAGTTGTTTTAAGCGGTCAATTGCCAACTGTTCAACCACATCTACGTGTTCGCAGCCGCCATAGTAGCGCTTGCCTGGATAACCCTCTGCGTATTTATTGGTCAATTGCGAACCTTGCGCTTCCATGACCGCTGGTGAGGTATAGTTTTCAGAGGCGATTAATTCAATGTGTTCTTCTTGACGAAGGTTTTCGGCTTGAATCGCGGCGAGCAATTCTGGATCGATATTGGCGAGAGTATGATTCTTGGAGAACATGGGTTTCCTGTAGAAAAAACGTAAAAAATGAAAAATTAGATTGGGGCTGATCTGTAAAAATGCGCAAACTTGTGGATACAAGCCTCAATCACTTTTACCATCGGGATACCCAGGCGTACGGCCAGAATCGACATCTTTGACTCTGCAAATCTCACGCTTCACGATGGAACTCCATCTTCTGCTGACAATCTTTGGATAAAAAATTGCTGCATTTTCGCCAGTTGCGTGAGACAAAATGGTGCCCGAATTTTACGTGAAGAGGGGTGTTTCGGCAAGTTACCTAAAGGTAAACACTGCTTTCGAATCGAGTGTAAATACACAATGAATCTGCTGGTGTGGAATAGGCTAGTGGTTCTTTGCGTAGATTCAAGTAGTCGAGATAGGTAATGCGTTGAGAGCATCTTTATCTGGGACATAAGATGCTCAAACGCAGCCAGTCTTAGTAAAAAGCTTTAAAATGGCGTTTTTATCAGAAAGTGTTAGAGGCAAGCTAAATGCTGGTATTAATTACAGGCGCAAGTTCAGGTTTCGGTGAAGCGATGGCGCGCAAATTCGTCCAAACTGGCCATAGAGTTATTGCTGCGGCACGCCGCATAGATAAATTGCAGTTATTGCAAGCTGAATTGGGCAGTGCTTTGCTAGGCCTTGAGTTGGATGTAACAGATAAAGCTTCCATTGCGTCGATGTTGACGAGTTTGCCTGCTGAATGGCGTGATATTGATGTATTAATCAATAATGCTGGTTTGGCTTTGGGTGTTGCCCCAGCTCAAAGCGCGAGTTTGGATGATTGGGAAACCATGATTGATACCAATAATAAGGGCTTGGTGCGTATGACGCATACCTTGTTACCTCATTTCATAGCGCGCAAAAATGGTGTGATTTTGAATATTGGTTCGATTGCTGGTTCAACGGCTTATCCAGGTGGCAATGTGTATGGCGCGACTAAGGCATTCGTTGACCAATTTACGCTAAACTTGCGTGCCGATTTGATCGGTACCGGCGTACGCGCTAGCAATATCGCACCTGGACTTTGTGGTGGTACGGAGTTTTCTAATGTCAGACTTAAGGGCGATGATGTAGCAGCTGCGAAAGTTTACCAAGGTACTGAGCCATTAACTGCGCTTGATATCGCGGAAACGGCGTATTGGATTGCTACCTTGCCGCCTCATGTCAATATCAATTACATAGAAATGATGCCTATGTGTCAGGGCTTTGGGCCTTTGGCGATACAGCGCAATTGATGTCTTTTGAGTGTTCAAAGTAGGTCAAGAGTTGGTTGAGTAATCAGCTCTATCCTTAATGCGCAAGCGCCTGAAAGCTTATTCCTTACGTTATTCCTTGATAGCTAGATAATGAAGAAGTAGTGATGATAAATACACTTGATAAGTCTCATACGTTCAGTTGGCCTGTTCGTGTGTATTATGAAGATACCGATGCGGGTGGTATCGTTTTTTACGCGAATTATCTAAAGTTTTTTGAGCGAGCACGAACCGAGTGGTTGCGTGCGCTGGGCGTTCATCAAAAGCAAATGGCGGATGAATTCCGTGCGTTGTTTGTCGTCAAAGCGACTGCAGTCGAGTATCATGCATCCGCACGTTTGGATGATGAACTTTCGGTGACCGCACAGATCGAAAAAACGGGAAGAGCGTCGGTCGTTTTTTTGCAAGAAGTGTGGTGTGGTGAACGTTTATTGGCGAGTGCTAAAGTTACCGCTTGTTGTGTAGATATGGATCAATGGCGACCTATGCCTATTCCCAGTCCCATTTTGAAATTGATGAATCCTCAGCTATTTGCGAATAAAGTTTAGTCTTCATTAAAATCAGTAATTAGTTCTGTCATCGTTGTGAAACTTTGCCAGGCATTTTAGATAGTAGTGTTTTCGTAGAAATTATCATGACAGTTACCCACGATCTTTCATTCTCCGCTTTAATTTTAAATGCCTCACCCTTAGTTCAAATTGTGATGGCAATTTTATTGCTGGTATCACTGACTAGCTGGAACTATATCTTCAGCAAAATGTTTGCTATCAAAAAAGCCCGTGCACAAACCGAGGATTTTGAGCGTAATTTTTGGGCCGGTGGAAATCTGGTTGAGCTATACCAGGCGGCGGTTGCCAATCATCGAGGTAGTCGCGATAAAACGGGTGCGTTGGAGCGTATCTTTGAGGCTGGCATGAACGAATACCACAAGGTGAAAGCTGCCAATAAGGCGAGTCTGGATGCGGGCGCGATGTTAGATGGCGCACGTCGTGCCATGCGTGCTTCTTATCAACGTGAAATGGATCATTTGGAATCTCATTTGTCTTTCCTCGCATCGGTCGGTTCAGTATCGCCTTACATTGGTTTGCTCGGCACCGTTTGGGGCATTATGAATTCTTTCCGTGGCTTGGCCAATGTGCAGCAAGCGACTTTGAGTGCGGTCGCACCTGGCATTGCCGAAGCCTTGATCGCAACCGCGATTGGTTTGTTTGCTGCGATTCCGGCAGTGTTGGCATATAACCGTTATTCCCATGATATCGACCGGTTAGCGATTCGTTTTGAAACTTTTATTGAAGAGTTCTCAAATATTTTGCAGCGACAATCACGCTAAGCGGCAAGTAGAAATGAGTTCTCTTCGTGGCGAACGTAAACGCAAATTTAAAGCCGAAATTAATGTCGTCCCGTATATCGACGTGATGTTGGTGTTGTTGGTGATTTTTATGGTGGCTGCACCTATGACTAATCCTAGCGTGATCAACCTACCAACGGCTGGCCAGTCAACTCAACCGCCAGCCGATTATATAGAAATCGCTTTGAGTCCCAATGCCTCTGCAACGATTAGCATAACGACCAAAGGCAGTAGCAACGGAAATAGTAAGCAAGAGTCAAAAGAGACTGCACAAGATCGCAAACAATTAATGCAGAAACTCAAGGAATATCATCAGGCGAAACCGGAGTTGTCGGTTATGGTGTCGGCGGATAAAGAAATTAAATATGATGAAGTCATTCAAGTTATTTCTGAAGCGAAAAAATTGGGTATTAATCGGGTAGGGTTAGCAACCAAATAATTTTGAACCGAGTATTTTCCAATATGAGTTTTAGGTAATTATGCGCTCTACAAACTTGTGTCCTACATTGTTCAGATATCGACTTAATGCCTATTGTTTGTAAAAATCTGCCGTCACGAATTACCGAGCGAGTGCGATCCGCTCGTTGTCGTGTGAACTGCATGATCAGCTTGTTGGCGTGCACTTGGTTAATTGCAGAGCCGGTCAATGCGCAGCAGGAAGCCCAAACCATCACGCCAACTGCACAGCTCGCGATTGAGCTTCCTGTTGTTGCTGTCAGAACGACCCGCGTGTACTTACAGCTTAAACCAACCGCACTAGCCGACTTACTGGAAGAGCACATGCCCGTGTTCGCATCGAATGCGGAGGCGCAAGTTGTGACGCCTAGTTTTTTGCGTAAGCTGCAGAAGGATGCATCCGCAATTCTCGCAACGGAGGGATATTTTTCTCCGCAAATAGTATTTGAAAAAAATGCGGATGAAACTCGGTTGGAGGTAAAGATCGATGCCGGAAAGCGCACCGTGATTAAAGAGGTGGTGTTTAATTTAACCGGTAGTTTGATGGCCAATGTGCGCGCACAGAAACCCGCTGCGGTGGAACATTACGAGCGTTTGGTAAAAGAGTGGGGATTGCCGCGGGGGGCTGCATTTAGACAGAGCGATTGGAGTCAATCAAAGACGGCAATTTTGGAAAGCCTGCGCAGCTTGACTTATGCAGGCGCGACTTTAGTGGATAGTCGTGCCAACATTGATGCCGAAACTGACACTGCCGTGCTCGAATTGGACATTGATAGTGGTGCTGAATTTTTCTTCGGTGATTTACAAGTGTCAGGTCTGGATCGCTATCCGCTTTGGCTTATCGATCGATTTAATCCCCCCAAAAACGGACAACCATATTCTAGTTCGCAGCTACTTGATTTTCAGCGCGCTTTGCAAAATTCGGCTTATTTTTCTACCGTGGCTTTGAATGTGGAGCCGGAGGAAAGTAAAGCATCGGCCTTGCCCATAGAGCTGACTTTGCATGAGCGTCAAACACGCGATTTGGGCTTTGGAACCGGTTATAGTTCTAGTACCGGATTCAGAACGGAAATGAGTTATCGTGATCGAAATATTGCTAATCGTGTTTGGGATTTGCGAGGGGCGATTCGCTTGGAGCAGAAACGGCAACTATCTTATGCAGATGTTTTTTTGCCGCCCCAAGATCAACATCGACTAGATTCTTTTGGCGTTTTATTTGATCGTCTCAATGTTGAAGGATTACTGCAAACACGCTCAGCGGTGGGGGTGAAAAGAACCACGACTCACGGTAAGCTAGAGCAGTCTTTGGGTCTTAATTATACGCAGGAAAAAGTCGTCGAAAATGATGGTAGTAGCCAAGAGCTGCAACGCAAAAGCCGCGCTTTAGTTGGAAGTGTCGGTTGGATCTGGCGTGATGTAGATGATATTTTTGCGCCGAGACAAGGACAAAGAGCGCAGTTGGAGTTGGCTTTTTCTGATAAAGCATTGATCTCGGATCAGCGCTTTGTGCGTTTGTACACCAAGTATCAATATTGGTTCCCAGTAGGGCAGCGCGATAGTATCTTGTTGCGCACAGAATTCGGCAAAGTATTTAGTAATGGTGATGGTGGCATCCCAGAAAATTATCTATTCCGTACTGGTGGGAGTACCACGGTGCGAGGTTTTGCCTACCAAAGTTTAGGTGTTAAAAGTGGTGAGGCGGTGCTTGGTGGACAAGTGATGGCAGCATCCAGTATCGAATATGTACATTGGCGTAATGAGAGTTTGGGTGTGGCCGCTTTTGTCGATGTGGGAGATGCGGCAAAAGATTGGCGCTCACTAGATAGTAAGCAAAGTATTGGCTTTGGTGCCAGGATCAAAACACCCGCAGGCCCAATTGCATTGGATCTTGCGTATGGTCGCCAAGTAAGAAAAGCGCGTTTGGATATTTCAATTGCGATTGCCTTTTAGTTGGGTGCGAGCGTATGACTCAGAATAAAACATCCAATCCAGTCTCTGAAGAACTCTCTTCTACAACGACTACTGTCGTGTCGCCCGATACGATTGTACCGGAAGTTGCACCAGCATCCACATCCGCGCTTGACACAAGGCCAGCCAAGTATCGCCAAGGTTTTTGGCGACGTTTTCTCGCAGTACTTAGCTTACTCTTCGTACTTTTGTTGAGTATCACGCTGATGTCGGTGTGGATCTTAAAGACCCAGTCCGGTACGCGATTTTTGCTACAAAGCCTGCAAAGTTTGAGCGGTGAACAAGTGCGTTTTTCTGGTGTTGAGGGGCGCTTGGCCGACCAATTGCACATTGATGAGCTAACTTATCGAAGCGCAACTCAGCATGTGAGTATCAGTGGTCTCGATTTAGAGTGGTCACCTTCAGCATTGTGGCACCAGCAACTCGTCATTCAATCTTTGAAGCTGAGTGCGATACGCTTAGCAAGTGTGCCAGACAAGCAGCCACTTACACTACCGCAAAATTTGCAATTGCCGCTCGCAATTGATATCCAACAATTGGCAATAGGACGTTTCAGCGTAGCTGAGTTGCAAGGTGATAAAGCCACGGGAAATGTTGAGGATCAAAAACAGCAGATCAAGCTAAGCTTAAATGCGATTTCTGGCAGTGTGCATAGTACGCAGGCGCTGCATCAATTGGTATTGAATTTACAGTCAGAATGGGGCGGACTCGCACTTAAGGGAGAGATGCAAACGAGCGCTCCTTTTCAATTGAATGCTGATGTCGACTATACAGGGCAAGCTAGACAGGCACTGCCTGCGATTTCTTTGCAGGGCAAGTTGTCTGGTGATTTGCAATTATTACGTTTGCAAGCACATTCACTTGCTTCTACATTGAATCAGGGTTTGCATTCCGTTGACAGTTCTGTAAAAGGTGCGCCAAAGAGCGAGATAAAGAGTGCACAAAAAAATAGCGTGCAAGATGCGAGTGTTGCGGTGGATGTGAGTGTGGCGCCATTCGCCAAAATGCCTCTACAGGCCGCCAAAGTACAGGTTGAACATCTTGATCCACAATGGTTAAGTGCGGCAGCACCGCAAGCCATGCTGTCTATGAATATTGCCGTGCGCGCTGCGCCATCGCCCGTGTCGTCAGCTACTTCCGATAAATCTTTGCGCACTCGTCTTGAAAAAAATCTTGAGAAAAAATCGGAAGCACCAAAAAATACGAATTTACCAGCAACCAATTCAGCAATCAATTTAGTTGGACACATCCAAGTTAATAATAGCGCTCCTCAAACCTGGGATAAAAATGGAATTCCTGTACGGACTTTGCGTGCCCAACTGCATTGGCAAGATCAACAATTGCAACTGACCAATCAGCTGCTGGAAGTGGGAAATGGAAAATTAGAAGGTAATGCGCATCTGTTGTGGGGAAATGGCAAGCTGCCACAGTTTGACGCTAAATTTTTGTTGAGTGACATTAATTTGGCGCAAATTGATAGTCGCATTCGAAGCACTCAGATTAAGGGGAAACTGGCGCTGGAAAGTAAGGCAGATCGTCGTATCGATGTGCAAGCTCAGCTCAGTGATCCTCATGCGAATTTACTTGCTGATGGCAATTTTATTTGGAATCAACGTGGTGATGGCGGCCTAATAAGTTTAAATAATTTTGAATTGAAGGCGGAGCAGTCTCGTTTCTCTGGTAATGCCGAGTTTAATTTAGACGGCAAGCAAGCGTTCAAAATGACTGCGAAATTAGAGCAATTTAATCCTGCTCAATGGGCTAAATTACCAACAGGACGTATTGACACCGAATTACATGTACACGGCAGCGTGCTACCCCAATTGCAATTGCAATTAGGTTTGCCAAATCTCTCTGGCGAGTTGGATGGGCATAAGCTGATGGGGGTTGCAGAAGTAGATTGGCAACAAGATAAACATTTCACGGGCTTGAAAGTTGGGCAATTGAATTTATCTTGGGGCGCGAACGTACTGACTGCACAAGGCCAATTAGGTAACGACAATGACGTTTTACAAGTCAAATTGCAAGCGGAAGATTTAGCCCTATTTGAGACATTGACCAACTTCTCTTTGGGAGGAAAAGCAAATCTAGAAGCCGATGTGCGCGGAAAGCTGAATGCGCTGACCGTCAAAGGAAAGTTCGTTGCGGCGCAAATAAAATTGCCGGACGGTTTGCGGGTAGGGCAAGTCGACGCTGATTTCAATCTCGGCACAAGTAGCTCGGGACCAATAGATATTAGTGTCACCGCTCGAAACCTTGAAAGCAGTAATATCACTTTGGCGAAGAATGCTGGCGATACGCCAACCAGTCCTGAAACCAAGAGGCGTCATTGGCTAGACCTACTTAATCTGCAAGTGCAAGGGCAACGTGACGCTCATAAGTTACAAGCGACAGCTCAATTTACTCCGGTGCGTCATTTGAAAATGCAAGCCAGTGGTGCCTTGGATTTGCGCCGTTTCGCATCCCCTGTGTGGCGTGGGCAATTGGAGCAAGTACAGCTATCAGGTTTGATTCCAAGTTTGAATCCAGGTTTGAATCCCGTAACACATCCGAGCGCAAAACAAGTTAAGGCGACGAATATCCTTGCTCATCCAAATGAAGTAGATCTGAGTTTGCTAAACACAATTCCTCTAGAGTTGAGCGCTGAAAAAATCAGTGTTGGTGCAGGTAAGTTGGCTGGCAGCTTGGGGCAAATTAGTTTGCAAAATTTTGAATGGACACCACATTCCATGCTGACTAAAGGTAGTGTTGATGGATTGCCTTTGCTTGATGTTTTGCAGTTAGTGCAGCCGCAAGATCGGTTTGGTGGTGATTTAAAATTGGGCGTCCAGTGGGACTTGCAACTGAAAGATCATTTGCGAGCACAGCTTAGTGTTGAACGTCAACGCGGTGATTTACAAGTGTTGGATGCGGATGGCACCGGACAAAAAATGGATTTGGGTTTGAGCCATTTTCAGCTTGTGTTGAACTCCGCAGGACTTTTGGCTGGGACCGATGCTGAAAAAATTCGTATCCAATTGCAAGCAAACGGCGCACGAGTTGGAAGTTGGACTGCAAACCTAAATACGCAAATACGTCAGTTGGACGGCAAATGGACTTTTACCTCTGATGCGCCAATGCAGGCTGAATTGCGTGCCAATGTGCCGGAACTGCAATGGCTGGTCAGCCAGTTTAGTTCTGAATTTTCACTCAAAGGTGCGCTCGATGTCGATGCAAAATTTTCTGGCAGTTTTGATAAACCCTTGTATAAAGCGAATATTGAAGGGAAGGGTTTAGAATTTGCATTTGCCTCGGAAGGATTGTTATTTCCGAATGGTGAGTTAAAAGCTGAGCTGAATGAGCAAACTTTCAGATTAGCTCATTTACGTTTCTCAAATAAGATCGCCTTTGTGCCCAAACTTGAGCAATTTCAAGACTTGAATTGGACGGGTAAACAAGGTGAGTTTAATGCTAGTGGCGAAGTAAATTGGCATACGCAGGCAGGTGCTATTAAGGCGGATTGGCAGACGTTTCCGTTGCTGCAGAGAAAAGACCGTTGGCTGGTCGTTAGCGGTCAAGCGACTATTAGTCAGCTCGATAATGTGTGGGGATTAGCTGGGAAATTGAAGGCCGATGCAGCTTATTTTAAATTGCCCAAGATGCCGCCACCCAGCTTGTCTAGCGATGTCGTCGTGTCTAGAGGGCTAACGCTAGATGATGAAGCGCAAGATGCGAATAAAAAGAGTTTTCGTACAAAGTTAGATTTGCAGATTGATGTGGGGTCGCGGTTTCTATTTGTTGGTCGTGGCTTAAATACTGCGTTGTCTGGTACTTTGCGTTTGCGTAGTACCGACAGTTCACCAATTCATGCGAGCGGCTCGATTACTACGAACGGTGGGCAATATGAAGGTTACGGGCAGCAATTAGAAATAGAGCGAGGCATTCTGAATTTTCAGGGTGCTCCTGGTAATCCCTCTTTGAATATTCGCGCTTTGAGAAAAGGGTTGGCGGTAGAGGCGGGTGTGGATGTAACTGGCACGGTCGCCAATCCTGTCGTACGATTAGTTTCGGAGCCTAATGTGCCCGATAGCGACAAATTATCATGGCTGGTATTAGGACGCGAAGCAGATCAAGTTGGAAGCGCGGACGCTTCTTTGTTATTGTCCGCGGCTGGCGCAATTTTTGGTGGTGATGGTAGCCGCAATATTCCTAAAGAGTTGGTGCAAGGTTTAGGCTTTGATGAGTTTAGTATCGGGCCCTCAGAGAATGGCGGCGCATCCAAATTGCCAAGTCAAACGGTTGCAGGGGCGACCGATGTGGGTGCTTCATCCAATGATAAAGTAGTACGTATAGGCTGGCGCATGCGTCCCGGTTTGGTGTTGGCGGTAGAGCGTGGTGTATCGGATGCTAGCGGTGCGCTCAAGCTGAGCTGGCAGTTGACGCGCAGAATCCGAATGATAGGTAGTTTTGGTACTGATAATTCGCTTGATATGAAATACAAGTTTTCGTTTAATTAATGAGCCTAGGAGTTGTTTTAATTAGCATCGCTAGAATCGACTTACGGTAGCATCTCTCGCGACGATATAGAGTGATCTTCCTTAGTCTGCTCGCTTAGTCCCGCTTCTCTTAGAAGAGGGTTTATAATCACGCGAAAATGGCAAGTCGCGGCTTGATGCCTGCTAGGGCAAAATCTGCGGAATGATCCGCCTACCAATTGGTTTAAAGAAGTGATGACAGAATTTACCTACAACGCTATGCCCAGTGTCGCTCGAAATGAGACTTTAGAATGGAAATCCTTAGGTCTTGCGACCGCGGTGCACTTATTTCTATTGGCCTTTCTTTGGATAGGCGTGCAATGGCAGAGTCAGGAGTCGACTGCTGTTGAAGCTGAAGTGTGGGATATGACAGTACGTCAAGCAGCACCGTTGCCCGAAGTGCCAGTAGAAATACCAAAAGAGGTTCCAAAAGAAGTTGAACCACCCAAACCAGTACAGCAGGAAGAAGTCAAAGAAGATCCTGAGATCGCACTCGCGCAAGAAAAAAAACGTAAATTAGAAGAAAAGAAAAAAATTGCAGAACTTGAGTTAGAGAAGAAGAAAGCAGAGAAATTAGCTGAGGAGCAATTGAAAAAAGAGAAGTTGGAAAAAGACTTACTCGATAAGAAAAAATTGGCGAAAGAAAAAGCAGCGCGAGATAAAATTTTTGAAGAAGATATGCGTCGTTTGAACGGCCAAGTAGTAAAGTCGGGCTCCGGCGGCCTCGGTGACGCACTCAAATCGACTGGTAATAATCGAGGTGACCCCAGCTACAATGCGAAAGTGGCGGCGAAGATCAAAGCAAATACCATTTACTTGGTGAACGACGCTTCTGCTAATAATCCCACTGTAGAATTTGTGATTAATTTATTTCCTGATGGGTCTTTAAAAGGGCCGGTTAAGAAAACAAAATCTTCAGGTAATTTAGCGTTTGATGAAGCTGTAGAAAAGGCGATTGACAAATCACAGCCATTTCCACGAGATAAGTCAGGCGAAGTTCCGTCTAGTCTCACTATTGTTCACCGCATGAAAGATTGAAATCGATGAAATCCTTATTAAAAGCCTTGATGCTGAGTATTGTTGTTCTTGTTTCTGCAGCGACGCAAGCGCAAATGCGGGTCGAGGTGTCGGGAGTCGGCTCGACCCAAGTACCCATTGCAGTCGCTGCATTTGCAGATGAAGAGCTGTCGCCACAATTAGTGACTCGCATTATTCGAGATGATTTAGCTCGTAGTGGTTACTTTAAATTAATCGACGTAGGCATGGCGATTTCGGAAACAGCCAGTATCAACTTTGATACTTGGAAGGCACGTGGTGCAGAAGCCTTGGTGGTTGGTAGTGTACAGAAACGTGCAGAAGGCCGTTACGAAGTGCGTTATAAATTATATGACGTGACAAAAACGACGATGCTGTCAGGTTTTGCTATCGATACGCCGAATCCTAAGTTCCGTTTGACAGCGCATAAAATTGCCGATGATATTTATGAAAAATTATTGGGTTTGCCTGGCGTGTTCTCTACCCGTATCGCTTATGTGACCAAAGCCGGACCCGAATATCGCTTAGAAATTTCTGATGCGGATGGCGAAGGTGTGCAAGTCGCTTTGACATCGAAAGAACCTATCATTTCACCGATATGGTCCCCTGATGGTACCAAGGTGGCCTATGTGTCAATGGAATTGAAAAAACCTATCGTTTACATTCAAAATTTGGTAACTGGTCAACGATTGACGGTCGCTAATTTTAAAGGCAATAACTCTTCACCGTCATGGTCGCCTGATGGCAGTAAGCTGTTGGTCACTTTGTCGAAAGGTGCTATTGCCCAAGTGTATTCAATTAATGCCGATGGCTCTGACGCGCAACGCTTGAGCAATTCTAATGGCATCGATACCGAAGCACGTTATTCTCCCGATGGCCAGTCTATTTATTTTGTTAGCGACCGCAGCGGTGGGCCGCAAATCTATCGTATGAGTGCCACAGGAGGTGACGCTAAGCGTATCACTTTTAAAGGCACTTATAATGTTTCTCCTAGGATTTCCCCTGACGGTAATACTTTGGTTTTCATTTCTCGACGTGATGGTGGTGATCAAGTGTATGCGATGGATCTGATTAGCGGGCAGGAATTAAAGCTGTCCGATACCAATCGTGATGAATCTCCAAGTATCGCGCCGAATGGCCGTTATGTTTTGTATGCGACTCAGTCTGGTCGTCGTGGTAGTTTAGGTATCGTTTCTACCGATGGCAAGGTTAAGCAAAAATTAACAATTCAGGCTGGTGATATTCGCGAGCCTACTTGGGGTCCATTCATGAAATAATGCTTGAAATAGCGTTGAGATGATGGCGAATTTCCTATTTTGGGTTACAATTTAGCGTTAGATTTGAAATTCCACTTTAAAATTATTGTCAGGAGAAAAAAATGCGTTTAACTTCAGCATCAAAAACCGTAGCTTTGTTGCTCGCCAGCGTAGCTTTGATCAGTGCTTGCAGCACACCAGTTAAGTTGGAAGAGCCAGCGAAAATTGTTGAAAAATCACCAGAGCCAGTAGCACAAGTCGATAATCGCGCTGTAGTGCCACAAAAAGCAGCAGAAGTAGATCCATTGACACAAGGTGCATTGGCAAAACGTAGTATCTATTTTGACTACGACAGCTATGTTGTTAAAGATGAATTCAAACCAGTAGTTGAAGCGCATGCCAAATACTTGGTAGCGAACAAAGGTCGTAAGATCTTGGTACAAGGTAATACTGATGAACGCGGTAGCCGTGAATACAATATCGCTTTGGGTCAAAAACGTGCAGAAGCCGTGCGTAAAGCATTGGCTTTGTTGGGCGTAGCTGAAGCGCAAGTTGAAGCCGTTTCTTTGGGCGAAGAAAAACCAAAAGCAACTGGCAGCGATGAAGCATCTTGGGCTGAAAATCGCCGTTCCGACATCGTTTACCAATAATCGACTTAGGTCGTAGATCAAATCGATTTGCGATTATTTTGTTGAGTTTTGTTGGTGGAGTAATCTAAAACGGACTTTGCAGTGTCATACTGCAAAGTCCGTTTTTTATTGTGTAAAGTGTTTGTAGAGTATTCGCTGCTGTCGAGTGAAGCTTAGACTGTTTATAGAATGAGGTGGTATATGAAATCATGGAATTTAAATAAAGGCCTGCAGGCATTAATATTTGCAGTTACGCTACTGCCAGCCATTGCATCAGCTGGGATTTTTGACGATGACGAAGCGCGCAAAGCGATATTGGATTTGCGTACTAAGATCGCAGCACTCAGCACTAAACTGGATGCCAAACTGGACGACAAAGCGGATAAGACCAGTGTTTTAGAATTGTCGAATCAGAACGAGCAATTACGCAGTGAAATCGCGGCATTGCGCGGTCAAATCGAAGTTCTGATGAATGAGTTAGCGAATGCGCAAAAACGTCAGCAAGATTTCTATATCGATTTGGACAAACGTCTACGTGCGCTTGAGCCGAAAAAACTCACCGTAGAGGGGCGTGAGGTTACGATAGAACAAAGTGAGCAGCGCAGTTTTGATGCTGCCATGAGCCTCTATAAGGCCGGGCAATATGCCAACGCCGCATCGGCATTTACTGCATTCACGCTGAACTATGCTGACTCCGTTTTTGCGAGTCAGGCGCAATATTGGTTAGGTAATTCATTTTATGCCCAGCGTGACTGCAAAAATACCATTACGGCCTTGCAAACCTTACTTAAAAATTATCCAGACAATGCTAAAGTTCCTGATGCCATGTTAAACATCGCTGCTTGTCAGTTGGACTTAAAAGATAAGAAAGAAAGTCGTAAAACATTGATGGCTGTTATTGCCAAATTTCCCGGTACAGACGCAGCGCAGGCCGCTAAGAACCGCTTGCCATCAACAAAATAATCGCCGCCTTAATTGACAGGGTGTGGGAAACGCCCTATAATCTCGTTCTTTCGGGTCGTTAGCTCAGCTGGTAGAGCAGCGGACTTTTAATCCGTTGGTCGCAGGTTCGAATCCCGCACGGCCTACCACGAATTTAGTGAAGGACTTAGGTGTAAATCTAAGTCCTTTTCATTTACCGAATAATTCGTGCCGAAATCTAAGTTATTCGGTAAAAGCAGCAAGTTTTGGGTCGTTAGCTCAGCTGGTAGAGCAGCGGACTTTTAATCCGTTGGTCGCAGGTTCGAATCCCGCACGGCCTACCAAAATAAGTAATAAAAAAGGATTACCCGCTTTGGCGCGTAATCCTTTTTTATTTTCTGTTTGATCTTGATGTCAATTTGATGTGGTCATCCATAATCAAATATAGTCGGATCGCCGTCGCCTATTGTGTGAATTTTGTCAGTGTTAGCTTGCCCCTGATTGTTGATTGCTAAGTCGGTTGATGGTCATGAGGCGCAGTTGATTTGGGCGGAGATGTTGGATATTGGATTCGTGACTGGTGTTGTCCAGTTTCTGAGTCATACGCTGTATAAGATCAAATGCCGTTCATTAGTTGCGAAGTAAGCCTTGGTGCGACTATATTGGTCGTTAAAATGAACCTTTTCCCCATTTTTTTATACTGTGGAAAATGCGAAGAGAACATTGTCAGTAAATCGAAATCAATCAAAGGTTAACTATGAAATCTGCAGCCGCTACAGCACAAGCGCATAAAACAGAAAAACACGAAATTCGCCCAGGGCAGTCGATTGAATTGTTGAAAGAGCTGCATATTCTGACGCGTGATGGCAAGATGAATCAGGATAGCCGGCGTAAGCTTAAACAGGTTTATCACCTCTACCAATTTATTGAACCCTTACTTAAGCAAGTGCTGGAACAGAAGGGGACAGTGAACTTGGTAGATCACGGTGCAGGTAAATCCTACCTAGGTTTTATTTTGTACGACTTATTTTTTAAGGCTTTGGCTGGGGAAAATACCTCCTGTATTTACGGTATCGAGACACGCGATGAGCTAGTCGCTAAATCGAGTGAGTTGGCGCAAAAACTTGGTTTTCAGGGTATGCAGTTTTTGAATTTGTCGGTGGCAGAATCAACAAAATCTAGCGCCTTGCCAGCACAAATTGATATCGTTACCGCGCTGCATGCCTGTAATACGGCGACTGATGATGCGATTGATTTTGCGTTGAAGAAAAAAGCAAAATTTATGGTCTTGGTCCCTTGTTGCCAAGCCGAAGTTGCGGCTGAGTTGCGCAAGACTAAGGGGGATGCAGTTAAAAACAATCCTATGTCTGAAATGTGGCGTCATCCTATTCATGCTCGCGAGTTTGGTAGCCAGATCACTAATGTTTTGCGTTGCTTGCAATTGGAGTCGCACGGTTACCAAGTGCGCGTGACTGAGTTGGTCGGCTGGGAGCATTCCATGAAAAATGAATTGATCGTGGCCGAATTTAAAGGTGGGCGGAATACTAAATCGGCACAACGCTTGACCGAGATTCTAAATGCCACTGGTCTTGAGACCTTGCAGCCTCGCTTCTTTCTGCCAAGCGCTACCACGGCAAACTAGTCTGCTTACTTCCGTTTTTTCGAACCACCTACTTAATGCTGAGGTGGTGTTGAGGTGGTTCCGAAGTACACGGCTTTGCATTTTGCCCTTGTCACATTCGCGTCACAATTAATGATTAATATCATTTATCCTTTTGCGTTCATGGCCTAAATTCTTGTGCTCATACGATATGATTTATGTCGTTCGTATTTTGGCGTAGGCAACGGTGTTTCACTGTGTTTTTGCGCGCATCTTTAATCTGAAGGAAATTCCCATGTTCGCAGCGGTTGATCTTGGCTCTAATAGTTTTCGCTTGCATATCGGTAGTTACGAGGGAAATGCGATACGCGTTATTAAAAGTGCGCGTGATCCAATTCGTCTCGCTGCTGGTTTAGATCAGCAAGGTAATTTGACTGCTGAAGCCATGCAACGTGCGTTGGCTTGTCTGGCTCATTTTAAAGATGTATTGGCAGAGTTTCCTGTCGATGCGGTGCGAGTGGTCGCGACGAATACGATACGTATCGCAAAAAATGCGGCTGAGTTTTTGCCTGTGGCGGAGGCTGCGATTGGTCTGCCCATAGAAGTGATTTCAGGGGAGGAAGAGGGGCGTTTAATTTATCTCGGCGTGTCTAATTCTTTGGCGATTCCTGCAGAGCGACGTCTAGTGATTGATATAGGCGGTGGATCGACCGAAATCATTTTGGGACGCGGACCTGAGATCGTTAAGGTTGAATCTTTTCCTATGGGGACGGTGAAGCATAGCGCTAACTTTTTCCCGCATGGACGTATTTCAGCAGAAGGATTTGAAGCTGCTGTACTTTCGGTGCGTTCTTTGTTGGAGGATGCGACACCCGCCTATCAACCAGAATTCTGGCGTAACGCTTACGGCTCTTCCGGTACGGTACGGGCGATCTCGGATGCCTTGTATAAGAACGGTTTTGGTGACGCACAAGTGACGTTAGCGAAGTTGTTGGCTTTGCGTGATTATTGTATCGAGAAGGGTGAGATTGATGCTTTGAACTTATCTGGAATCAAGCCAGAACGAGTCGCGATGGTGATCGGTGGCTTGGCAATTTTGATTGGATTATTTCAAGAATTAAACATCAAAATACTTCATCCCATCGAGGCGGGTTTGCGTATGGGCGTTATGTGGGATCTGTATTTGCGCTCCACAAAACGCGACAGACGTGAGCAGTCTGTGCTGGATTTTTTGCATTTGTTTCGGGTTGACGCTGGACGCGCTAATTTGGCGGCCGATATGGCGCGCTCACTTTATGTGCAATTGAAGCCTGCCAATGAAAATTTGAGTAACTATGTTTATTGGAGTGCTTTGTTGCATGAGGTTGGCATGGTGGTCTCGCATACGGGCTATCACAAACACGGTAGTTATTTACTGGAGAATGCAGATATTCCAGGCTTTACTACACGAGAACAAAAGCTTATGAGTCGCTTGGTTTTGAGCCAAAAAGGTAATTTGCGGAAAATTGGTGACGCGTTTTCTGATTTGGATTTTGCGAAAGCGGTGTTGGCATTGCGTTTGTCTGTCAGTTTTATGCACTCACGGGTTGAGTTGGATTATAAAGATTTCAGCTTGAAAATGAAAAACAAGATAGAACTAGAGCTTAAGCAGGATTGGGTCAGTTTGCACCCGACTGTTGCCTTTTGGTTGCGCAAAGAAATTGAATGTTGGCGAGAAATTGGTGTTGAATTTATTGTGCGCGCCAGAGTTTGATGGACACTTAGTAAGCTTAGCCAAGACGCGTCATGAATGCTATTGAATTAATGGTGTAAATTGTTTATATTATTTATTTTTTTGTGAAACTAACTGCTTAGGAGTTTTATTATGGTTACTGCAGTAAAAAAGAAGGCGCCTGTTGAGGTAAAAGCTAAGCTTATTCCTGCGAAGGCTATCGCAAGTGCCGCGGCGAAAGCAGAAACTATGCAACTTGCAACTAAGACCGCCAAGGCTGCGCCTAAGTCAGTCGCTAAATCTGCAGCTAAGCCAGCAAAGCGTGTCGCAACGAAGTCCGCAGCCGCAGGCGTAGCGGCACCAACAGCGGAAAAAAAGCCCGCGCCGAAGCGCAAGTCCGCAACTACCTTAACTGCAAAACCAGTTGCTGTTAAGACTGCTAAATCGAACCAGGTGAAGCCTGCGCTGGCTATCGCGTCGAAAGATAAGCACAAGAAGCCAAAGTTGGTGCGTGATAGTTTTACGATGCCTGAGGCGGAGTATGCGGTTTTGGGTGAGGTGAAGAAGGCTTGTATCGCGGCTGGTATCGAAGTGAAAAAAAGTCAGTTATTGCGAGTGGGTTTGGTGTTATTAAAGCAGGCTTCTGTTGGCTCTTTAAAAGCGATGATAGAGGCTTTACCTGCACTGAAAGCCGGTCGCCCTAAAGTCGAAAAATAAGTGTAATAGCATCCCAATAGGAATAACCACCATCAATAAATGATGGTGGTTTTTTTTCGTCTTTAGATTTTGTGTTGGTTTGATTGCTTTTTTGGCGGAGGGGCTGAGCGCGTTTATGAAAGTAGTGGTGTTACAGAATTGGCTTAAAAATTGGCGTTTAAGCATCTTATTTGAGCGTTTTTGTTGGTTTGATGTTTTTATATTATTAAGTTTTAGCGGGTCTTGCATCAAATTTCAGTTTTTATTCGCAAAAAATTTAAAGCGCTTTGATAAAAAAATCAAAAAAAATACAAAGCGCTTTGAATTTTCATGTGAAATGTTGATAACTAAACGCAATAAATGTAGTTTGACTACATAAATTATTCTGCTAATTTGTGGTTTGCTAGCCACGCAATAGTATATTTCGTCATAGGAGAGCCAAATACTTTGAGTAAATCTCCGCATTTTGCAATTGACACGTAATTTAGTTTTGGTACAAACTTGCTTCAAGAATTTAATTAGGATAGAACTTAACCGATTCGAATTCTGATGCAGAAAACTAAGTAGTTAAATGTGATTTCCTCCCCCCCTTAGATTAAAGTGTTACCAAAAAAATATTTGGAGATATGAATGGAACAGAACTTGAAAAAGCGCCAACAGGTATTAAGCCTGAACCGCACTATGATGAAGTTGACCCCAATTGCAGCTGGTTGCACCGTGATGTTGGCCTTGGCATCCGGCAGCGCATATGCGCAACAAGCTGAGCCAGCCAAAACAGAAGCCGCTAAAGCGGAAGCGCAACAAGGTGTTGACACGGTTGTGGTGACGGGTATTCGTCGCGGTATTGAGGCGGCGATCTCTTTGAAGAAAAATTCCACCTCTATCGTTGAAGCAATCTCTGCCGAAGATATCGGTAAGTTGCCAGATTCTAGCGTGGCAGAATCTATCGCTCGTTTGCCAGGTGTGACGGCACAACGCAGTCGCTCTTCCGGTAAAGCGGCGGACATCAGCGTGCGTGGTTTGTCACCGTCATTTAATGGTTCTTTGTTGAATGGTCGCGAGCAAGCATCGACAGGCAATGCACGTGCACCAGAGTTTGACTTGTTCCCGGCAGAATTGATGGGTTCTGTATTGATTTACAAAACACCTGACGCGTCTTTGATCGGCCAAGGTTTGGCAGCAACCATTGACTTGAATACTTTGAAGCCACTCGATTTCGGCAAACAAGTGATTTCTGCTGCGTATCGTAAACAGCGTACCGGCGTACAAACCTCTTCTGAGGGTAGTGGCGATCGTATGTCGTTCTCGTATGTGGATCAATTCGCTGATCGTACTATCGGTTTATCTTTAGGCTTTACTAAGTTCAAAGAAGACGGTGGCGCGCAACAGCGTTTCAATACTTGGGGTGGTTACTCTCCTGAAGTTGATTACAACGGCGCTAAAGTGAAAACGATAGGTGGTTTCGGTGCCGATACTGAAACAAGCAAGAGTGACCGTGATGGCGCGTCCATGACCTTGCAGTTCAAGCCAAATAAGAACTTTAAATCAACCGTGGATTTGTTCTATTCCGCAGGTAGTTCTAGTTTGAAGAAAACAGGTTTGGAAGGTGCTGTTTCGGGATCTGCTGGTGGTTACGATCCTGATGGTGTTTTGTCCAATGCGACTATCGTGAATGGTGTTGCGACTGCCGGTACTTTCAGTAACTACAAAGGCGTGGTGCGTAATCATAAAGAATCAGCCAAAGATAAATTCATGTCCATCGGTTGGAATAGTGATTTGAAAGTTGATGAATGGACTTTGAATGCTGATTTGGCTTATTCCAAAGCGAAGAAAGATGCCTCACGCTACGAAACAACGGCTGGTCAACCTGGTGATGCAAAAAATCTCTCGACTATTAGTTATACCGGTTTTAATGGCGGTAACTTTAATGATGTGAAGTACACGACGAGTTTAAATTTTGGTGACCGTTCAGTTGCTTTGCTGACTGACGTTGACGGATGGGGTGGTGGTGTTAATTCACCGCAAGCGGGTTACGTGGCTTTGCCAAAAGTAGACGATAAAGTGACTAGCTTCCGTTTGACGGCAAGTCGCGATGTGAATTTTGGTCCGATCACTACAGCACGTTTTGGTATCAATGGTACTGATCGTGAAAAAGTACGTTCTGGTCAAGAAGGTCGTTTAGTGGTGAAAGGTAGCAGCGGTTATGCGACGGCAACTGTCCCAGGTTCTGCGGTTGGTGTGGCGGGCACAACCGGATTGCCTGTTGTTTCTTTCGACCCAGAAGGTTCTTTAGGTACAGTCTATGATCTTGCGCGTTGGGTTGATGCCTCCGTATTGGCTAAAGATTGGTCCGTACACGAGAAGGTCACAACGGCCTATGCTATGGGTGACTTAGATGGACAGATGATGGGCTTGAACTACCGCGGTAATGTGGGTCTGCAATTTGTTCATACTGACCAATCATCTACTGGTAACCAAGTCGACTTGGCAAACTGTACGGGTATTACGGCAGCAACTTGCCCATCTAGCGTGGTTGGTGGTGGCACTAAATATTCCAATATCTTACCGAGCTTGAACGTATCTTTCGATTTAGGTCGTGATCAATTCTTCCGCGTTGGCGCAGCGAAAATTATGTCCCGCGCTAATATGGATGATATGCGCGCTAGCCAAGCATTTGGTGTGACAACGCAGGGTGCTAATCCTATCTTGACCGGTAGTGGTGGTAACCCGAATTTGAAACCATTCTTGGCTAAATCTTTGGATTTGTCTTATGAGAAATATTTCGGGAACAAAGGTTATTTCAGTATTGCTGGTTTCTACAAGTCTTTAGATACGTATATCTTCCGTTCGCCTACAACCTTTGATTTCAAACCTTATGTCAGTGCTAAGACACCGTTGCCATTGACTGGTGCTTATAAAGGATCAACGGTAGGTTTGTTGACCGCGCCGCGTAATGGTGAAGGCGGTAGTATTTCTGGATTTGAATTGGCACTGAATGTACCGTTCAATATGATCACGCCTTACCTCGATGGTTTCGGTATGATGGTGAATCACTCTGATACGTCCAGCCAAATTACCTTACCAGGTTTTGGTTTTGCGAATGTCGCGGTGAGCTCTGTGAATATCCCATTGCCAGGTTTGTCGAAAAAAGTTAGTAACTTGCGTTTGTACTATGAGAAAAATGGCTTCCAAGTAGCTTGGGCTGCACGTAAGCGTTCTGATTTCTTAGGTCAAGTTAGCGACTACCAAGACAATATGCAGTTGACGATGGTGAAAGGTGAAACGCTGGTTGATTTGCAAGCATCTTACGAATTCCAAACTGGCTGGTTGAAAGGTTTGTCTTTGTTGATTCAAGCGAACAACTGGAATAACACACCATTTCAAGAGTACAACACAGATCCTAACGTGATCACCAATAAAGTGACTTACGGTAGAACTTATTTGTTCGGCGCAAACTACAAGTTCTAAATTGAACTAACATCAGACCCCTGCGCAGCACGGCAGGGGTCTTTTTTTATGTTCGACATCGTCACTAAAATTCAAATCGAATTACTGTAAATAATTAATGAAAAATTTTTTTATGCAGGTTGCATGCAGCGCGCTGCAATACACTAAGATGTGTTGACTTGCGACCACATTGAAGAGAAATTTTCCATCAATTTTTTAAAGAGTGAGAGTTCAAGATGAAAGCTCAAAATGAATAAAGCATTGATCAAAGACGTGGTGATTGTCGGTGGTGGCACCTCGGGTTGGATGACTGCCGCAGCGTTGGCAAAAGTCCTTCAAGGCCAATACCAGATACGAGTGGTGGAGTCGGATGAAATCGGCATCGTCGGTGTGGGTGAGGCTACGATTCCCATGATACAACGCTTTAATCAGGTTCTTGGTATCGATGAAAATGAGTTTTTGCGTGAGACGCAAGGTACGTTTAAATTAGGCATAGAATTTGTCAATTGGGGCAAGCTCGGCGATCGCTACATGCATGGTTTTGGCACCATAGGCCAAGATACTTATACCGTGCGTTTTGATCAATACTGGCAGAAATATCATCAGCAAGGCAAGGTCGCGCCCTTAGAAGAATATTCGATCACGCGCATGGCATCAAAGGCGAACAAATTTATGCCCGCCAATCATGAGGTGCCTAATTCTCCTTTGAATCAAATTGCGCACGCCTATCATTTTGACGCCAGCTTGTATTCTAAATTTTTACGAAAATTTGCTGAGAAAATGGGCGTGGTTCGCACTGAAGGCAAAATTACGCAAGTTAAACAACGTCAAGAGGCTGGTGATAAGAACGGTTTTATTGAAGCTGTCGTCTTAGAAAATGGCCAGATCATTTCTGGTGATTTATTCATTGATTGTTCTGGTTTCCGAGGCTTACTGATAGAGCAGACTTTAAAAACGGGTTATGAAGATTGGACACATTATTTGCCCTGTGATCGTGCTTTGGCGGTGCCTTGCGAATCAGCTCCAGTCTTAACGCCATACACCCGATCTACTGCACATAAAGCGGGTTGGCAATGGCGCATTCCGCTACAACATCGTATCGGTAATGGACATGTATTCTGTAGTCAATTCACCAGCGAAGATGAAGCCGCTGCGACCTTGTTAGCCAATCTCGACGGTAAGCCATTAGCTGATCCGCGTCTGCTTAAATTCAATACTGGCATGCGTAAGCAATGCTGGAATAAAAACGTGGTGGCGATAGGCTTGGCTAGTGGTTTCTTAGAACCTTTAGAATCAACCAGTATTCATTTAATTCAAACGGCGATCGCACGTTTAATCAGTTTCTTCCCAACGCAGGCTTTCAATCAAGTTGAGATTGATGAATACAATCGTCAAAGCAAATTCGAATATGAACGTATTCGTGATTTCATCATATTGCATTACAAATTGAATCAACGTGAAGACTCATTGTTTTGGAAAAATTGTGCACAGATGGCAGTGCCTGAGACCTTGACACACAAAATGGAAATGTATCGCGCCAGTGGTCGCTTACTGCGCGTTGCTGACGAATTGTTTGCTGAGATCGGTTGGTTGCAAGTGTTGGAAGGGCAGAATATGCCAGTCGAAAGCTATCATTCTTTAGTCGATTTGCAGACCGAAGCCGATACCCTGGAATATCTGGAAAGTGTCCGCGACGTGATCGCCAAATGTGTCAATGTGATGCCGGATCACGCCGCCTACATCGCCAAGCATTGCGCTACACCTAAGATGTAGTTGGCGTGCTGTAGTAGGTGCGCTGTAATTGATGTTAGAGAAAACAGCCGTAATAAAAATCAATAGCAAGAATTTTTGAGGGGACACGAATGCAGCAATTAACAAAACCCAAACTGTCGTTCTGGCAGATCTGGCATATGAGCTTTGGCTTCTTTGGTATTCAATTTGGCTTTGCGCTGCAAAATACCAATACCAGTCGTATCTTTGCTACCTTGGGTGCGGACATTGATAATCTGTCGATACTTTGGCTGGCGGCACCAATTACTGGCTTGCTGGTGCAACCCATTATCGGCTATCTCAGTGACAATACTTGGCATCCCGTGTGGGGTCGTCGTCGTCCATTTTTCTTTATTGGTTCTGTGCTGGCATCGATCGCGATGTTTTTGATGCCGAACGCTAGCATGTTGTGGATGGCTGTTTTTGTCTTGTGGTTGATGGATGCGTCTATCAATGTTTCTATGGAACCTTTCCGTGCTTTTGTCGGTGATAAGCTCGATGCGAGTCAGCAGACAGGCGGGTTTGCGATGCAGACTTTCTTTATCGGTTGCGGTGGCGTGATCGCGTCATTGTTGCCAACGATTTTTACCGACTATCTTGGCGTCAGCAATGTGCCGGTGAATGGTGCGATTCCTGATACCGTGCGTTATTCCTTTTACGTGGGCGGTAGTGTCTATTTTTTAGCCGTATTGTGGACGGTATTGTTGAGCAAAGAAGACGCACCTGCTGATATGGAAAAATTCTTGGCAGAGCGTGCTGAGAATAAAGGCCTAGTTAATGCGATCAAAGAAATTCTGGGTGGATTTTTGAAGATGCCTAAGACCATGGTGCAACTTGCGGTCGTACAGTTTTTTACTTGGGTCGCCCTGTTCGCTATGTGGGTGTACACCACGCCCTCCATTGCCGAAGGCGTTTTTCATGCGACCGATGCACAATCAAGTGCTTATCAAGATGCCGGTAATTGGGTGGGCATCATGTTCGCGATGTATGGTGGCGTATCCGCGATAGCAGCGTTTCTGTTGCCCATGCTAGCCAAAGTTACTAGCCGAAAAATGGTGCATTTGATCTGCCTTGCAATCGGTGGTGTCAGCTTGATCAGTATCTTTGCAATTAGTAGTAAAGAAATGTTGTTGTTGCCTATGGTCGGTGTGGGCATTGCTTGGGCCAGCGTGTTGACCATGCCCTATGCGATTTTAGCGGGCGCTTTGCCGGCCAATAAAATGGGTTACTACATGGGCCTATTTAATTTCTTTGTCGTGATTCCACAGATCGTTGCGGGCGTGGTGTTAGGTGCGATCTTGAAACATTTCTTTGCCAATCAGTCTGTCAAAGTATTAATGCTAGGCGGTGCCTGTATGGTGCTGGCAGGTCTGTTGACTTTGTTCGTGCAGGATGATGTCGAGAAGGTGATGGCGAAATAGCCTGCTCCTTTTACGATAAATTGTAGGGCGGGTGAAACCCGCGACGCCAGATCGCCCAGATACAAAGCAGCGCGGGCTTCACCCGCGCTACGAGAATTGCTTAACTTAATGTCTGGAATGGCTAGGGCGAGACTAGTTTAGAAGTGGCGCTGATACGCTATTGGAATACAAACTGATGGATAGGAATTTTGTTTATGTTAAAGAAGACTTTGATCTGTTTGTCTTTATTGAGTTTGGGTTTGATGCAAGATGATAGCGTCGCCGCCAGTGGAAAGTTGAACCAAAAAACCTTCTTGTGGAATAACGCTACCGTCTATTTTCTACTCACTGATCGCTTTAATAACGGCGATAAAACCAATGATCTGGCGTACGGTCGCAAAGCGGATGCGGCACCATTGCGAGGCTTCATGGGGGGCGACTTAAAAGGCGTGACCGCTAAAATTAAAGAAGGCTACTTTGATCGTCTGGGTGTGAATGCGTTATGGATCACGCCACCGGTAGAGCAGATACATGCTAGTACCGATGAGGGCACCGGGAAGTCATATGGTTTTCACGGATACTGGGCGAGGGATTTTACCAAGGTCGACGCTAATCTCGGGACTGAGCAAGATTTTAAAATTTTTGTTGAGACTTCGCATCAACATGGCATACGCATTTTGCTTGATGTGGTTATGAACCACACTGGACCTGTGACTGACGATGACCCTGTATGGCCTGCTGATTGGGTGCGGACGGGGCCACCTTGTGATTACAAGAATGCCGATGGTGCGATCAAATGTACCTTGGTTAAAAACCTGCCAGATTTTTTGACAGAAAGCGATAAGCCTGTGGCGTTGCCAGAGCAGTTGGTGAAAAAATGGAAGCAAGAAGGACGTTACGACAAGGAAGTTAAAGAACTCGATCATTATTTTGCACGAACCAAATTTCCACGTGCGCCGCGTTATTATTTGATGAAATGGCACACCGATTGGATTCGACGATATGGCATCGATGGTTTTCGCGTTGATACCGTCAAGCACGTGGAAGAATCCGTTTGGAAAGAGCTGAAGCAAGAAGCTAGCATTGCATTCGAGGAATGGAAGCGAGCTCATCCTAAACAAAAACTCAGTGACGATGCCTTCTTCATGACGGCGGAAGCTTACAACTATCCTATCAGCGATGGATTACAGTTCCGTATGGATGGCGGTGGACGGATTAATTATTACGCTCACGGTTTCGATAGCATGATTAATTTTGGTTTTAAATCTGATGCTCGAAAAACTTATGAAGCACTTTTCAGTAGCTACGCCAATTATCTGGCGCACGATCTTAAAGGCTATTCAGTGCTGAATTATATTAGTTCACATGATGATGGCAGTCCGTTTGATCCGGCACGTTTGTTTCCCTTCGAGGCTGCGACTAAGTTAATGCTGAGTCCTGGTTCGGCGCAGATTTATTATGGTGACGAGATTGCTCGTCCGCTGAATATCGCCGAAGCGCAGGGTGATGCTAAATTACGTTCTATGATGAACTGGACACTTTTGAAAAGTAATCAAATCATCCCTTCCATTTCCACAGGTCAGACTTATCAAGATTTGCTAGTGCATTGGCAAAAATTAGGACAATTCCGTCAGGCACATCTGGCAGTCGGTGCGGGTAGCCATCAACAATTATCGGCAATACCTTACGTGTTTAAACGCAGCTATAACAAAGACGGCGTAAGCGATGTCGTCGTGGTTGCTTTAGATTTGCCAGCGTCCGATAAGCACAGTATTGAGGTGGGTGCAGCGTTTAAAGACGGCGATACTTTAAAAGACTATTACTCAGGTCAAACCGTGTTAGTGAAAGCGGGCAAAGTTGAATTGTCGGGTAAAAACTCAATTGTGTTGTTGGCTAAGTGATTAGGTAAGCCATGAATAAATATTATCTTTTGTCTGTTAACGCAAGTCTAGTTACGGCCGTATTTTTATCGGCATTTAGTGAGCAAGCATACGCGCAAAATTCACAGCGACGTATTGAGCAGATTAAGCATACAAATACTTATTTAGAAATCCGCACGAATGATGGCCAGTATCGCATCACGCCGTATTCGACCGATGTGTTCGAGACTCGCTTTATTCCTAAAGGTGAAGTCCTTGTCGAATTGGTACAGGATTCACATGCAGTAGTCGCGAAACCCAATGCAGTCAAAATTCGTTATAGCGAAACGGTCGATAAGTTAGTGTATGCGAGTGCAGGATTAACGGTCACGGTTCACAAATCGCCATTTCAAATCAGCTATAGCTATCAAGGAAAATTACTGACTTCAGAAAAACGTGGCTACGAAAAAATAGATGCTACAAGTAGCGATGCTTCTTCTCAGAATAAAGAAAGTATTAGCTTCAATTTGGATGGGCAAGAAGCCTTGTACGGCGCCGGTGCTCGTGCCTTAGGCATGAATCGCCGTGGTCACCGTCTGCCTTTGTACAACAAAGCACACTATGGCTACGAAGAAAATTCTTCCCAAATGAATTTTGCGATCCCGCTGGTGTATTCCTCCAAAATGTACGGCATACATTTTGATAATGCCGCGATTGGCACTCTCGATCTCGACAGTAAAAAAGAGAATTCGCTGACTTATGAAACCATTAGTGGTCGCAAGACTTATCAAATCATTGCGGGCAAAGATTGGGCTAGTTTGGTTGGTAATTACACGCTGTTAACCGGACGTCAGCCTATACCGCCACGCTGGGCTTTCGGTAATTTTGCTAGTCGTTTTGGCTACCATTCCGAAGCAGAAGCACGCAAGGTGATTGCGCAATATCGTGCTGAAAATATTCCTGTCGATGCGATTATTTTTGACCTGTATTGGTTTGGTAAAGAAATTAAAGGCACGATGGGTAATCTGGCGTTTGATCAAGATACTTTCACCAATCCTAAAAAAATGATCGCCGATTTTAATCAACAAGGCGTGAAAACCGTGCTGATTACTGAGCCTTTTATTTTGACCAGCTCGAATCGTTGGCAAGAAGCGGTGCGTGAGAATATTTTGGCGACCGATAAAGCAGGGAAGCCGTTTACTTATGATTTTTATTTCGGTAATACTGGCCTGATTGATTTGTTCCAACCAAAAGCACGTGACTGGTTTTGGCGTATTTATAAAGACCTTGCCACTATGGGTGTCGCTGGTGTGTGGGGTGATTTGGGCGAGCCAGAAGTTCATCCTTCTGAACTACTGCATGCGAATGGCAAAATCAGCGCGGATCAAGTTCATAATATTTACGGCCATGAATGGGCGAAACTGGTAGCGCACGGTTATCAGAAAGATTTTCCAAATCAACGCCCGTTTATTTTGATGCGTGCTGGCTATTCTGGCTCGCAGCGTTTTGGCTTGATTCCATGGTCAGGCGATGTGAATCGTACTTGGGGAGGACTGCGTTCACAACCAGAAATTGCGCTGCAAATGGGATTGCAAGGATTGGCCTATATGCATTCCGATTTAGGCGGGTTTGCTGGTGCCAATTTGGACGATGAGTTATACGCGCGCTGGTTGCAGTACGGCGTGTTCCAACCAATTTTCAGACCTCATGCGCAAGAGGAAGTGCCATCGGAGGCGATCTTTCGCGCCGAGAAAGCCAAGCAGTTAGCTAAGGCAGCTATTGAATTGCGTTATCGTCTGCTACCTTATAACTATACCTTGGCGTTTGATAATCAACAGCAGGGTTTACCATTGATGCGTCCCTTGTTTTTTTCCGATCCGAATAATGCACAGTTAAGTGCACATTCTGCTTCTTACTTGTGGGGTGAGGACTTTTTAGTGCAACCGATTATGAATCCCGGACAACAGCAAGTGGATGTCTTGTTTCCGCAAGGGGTGTGGGTAGATTTTTATAGTGGTGCGATTTATCAAGGTGGCACTAGTCATAATGTCAAAGTAAGTGAGCAGTCTATTCCTGTATTTGTTCGTGCTGGGGCGTTTATTCCTATGGCAACGCCGATGCAAAGCACACAGTTTTATCAGGATAATTCGCTTGATTTGCATTACTACCATGACGCGAGCGTGGCAACGGGCGCTGGCAAGATGTATGAAGATGATGGACAAACACCAGATGCCTATGCCAAAGCAGCTTACCGTTTGACACACTTTGAGAGTCGTTATAACGCCAATAAAATGCAGTTGCAAATTCAGATTGTGCAGCGTCAGGGTAAAAAAATGAAGGCGCAGGACAAACAGGTCAACCTGTACATCCACAATATTAAGCAGATGCCGCAGCAGGTAAGTGGTTTAGATGCCGCAGGAAAAGTGCGCACCTCACTGAAATTTGAATGGGATGCTCGTACCCAAATATTGACAACTCAGCTCGTCAATAAGGCGACATCATCGAATTTAATTCACGTGAAATGGTAATCGAGAATCAGTAATTTGGTGCTCTGTTGACGTACGCGCAGCCAGTCTAAAAATACTTGTACAGTCAGCAGCATACCTTTACACTTCATTTTTTTTGGAATGGCTTTTCGGAATTCGTTCTATAGCGATGCAAATTGATAGGCACCATGAACCTTAAGAACTTGGCACAGAATCTCGGCATTTCAGAAACGACAGTGAGTCGCGCCTTAAATGGTTATCCTGAAGTGAGTGAACGCACGCGGCAGCGCGTGCTGGCAGCTGCTGAACAGTTTGGTTATCGGCCAAATCCTATGGCGCGTAGTTTGGCCTCTGGGCGCACTAACGTCGTGGGAATTATTCATCCCTTGGTCGCCAATGATCTGGCCGACCCTATGTTTATGCAAATCGTTGGCGGCATGGTAGAGGCGCTAGAAGAGCGTCAGATGGATTTGGTGATGGCACCAGTATCACCTGCCAACGAATTACGCTCTTACGAACATATGGTCAAGGAGCGTCGCGTCGATGGCTTGATCGTTGGAAGAACGAAACTCTATGATGAGCGCGTTGCCTATTTAGCTAAACAAGGTTTGCCTTTTGTCGCGCATGGCCGTACCCGCGTGAATGAGCCGCATGCCTGGTTTGATTACGACAATGAAAGTGGCATGCGTGTCGCAGTTGAACATCTGCTTGCGCATGGACATCAACGCATCGCCTTGATGAGCGCGCCACTGGAAATGAATTTTGCGCGTCAGCGCTATGATAGTTTTCAGAGCGTCATGCGCGGAGCGGGTTTGAGTCCTAATCCTGATTACCTCAAAGATAATTCCAATGACCGACGCGGTGGTTACGCCGCTATGCAACAACTATTGAGCAGTGCCACACCGCCTAGCGCTGTCATCGTCGATAACCACATGGCAGGCGTTGGTGCGATGCGTGCTTTGCTCGACGCAGGTATCACTATCGGTAAGCAAATGTCGATTATCGTGTGGGGCAAAATGGAAGACTCTTTAGCGGGCTATAACGTCACCACCATAGAGCAACCAAATCCCGATTTGGCTGGTAAGAAAATGGTAGAGATGCTGCTAGCATTGCAAAACGGTGCGGCACCATCCGATCTGCAAGTCTTATGGCAACCTGTGTTGTTGGCTGGTGAGACGGTTAGTTAGACTAATCATATCTTAATCAATATGTCAGGTAATCTCGATGAGAGCAGCGTTACAACAAAAAATCCTAGAAGTATGTAACGCAAAAATTGCGCAAAAGGGGGAGAACGTTGGTTTATCCTTCTATGCATTTTTTGCGAACAAAAATGATGACCCAAAGCTATTGATGGAGGCTGCTACTTGGTGGATCTCGATGCATGGTTTAGATCATTTTGAAAAAGCGACGAAGATCAAAGCATTGGTGCTCAGTGAAATGAGTTGAGATGAATTGAAAAACAAACCGTATTAAAATGATTGCTGGTACGTCGTCGCATCTATCGTTTGAAATATGACCAATACTTTTAATCTCTATCTTATCAGCGCGGCCGTACTCACTAGTATCGCCGCGCTCTTGCATTTTGCGTGCATTTTATTTGGTGCACCTTTATATCGTTTATTAGGCGCAGGTGATGTCATTGCCAAAATGGTCGAGCATGGGCATGTTTATCCTCATGTGGTGGCAATGCTAGTCGGTTCGGCTTTGTTGGTCTGTGCGGCGTACGCTCTGTCAGCAGCGGGTGTCTTGATGCGCTTGCCTTTGTTAACTTGGGTTTTGTGTGCGGTGACTGCAGTATTCGTTTTGCGTGGTGTGGCATTTCCCTTGTTGATGCCATTTTTTCCTGGAAATAGCAGCATATTTTGGATGGTCAGTTCAGGGCTATGCTTGTTGATTGGCACTCTGCATTTCATTGGTCTTTATCAGATATGGAGTCGGCTAGTATGAAAACAATTAGTTTGCAGTCTGATCGTGTGGCCTCTTTATTGCAAGATTTGAGTTTGGTGAATGAAGCTAACTATGCATTGGTGCAAGCAGTGCGTGAGTTGGTATTGGCCTTGGGTAAAGATGTGACGGAAGAAGTGAAATACGGCGGCATACTTTTTTCTCGATCTGAGGCATTTTGCGGTGTGTTTGCGTATACCCAGCATATTTCTTTAGAGTTTGGCAATGGCGCAAATTTGCCAGATGCCTATGGTTTTTTAGAAGGTAAAGGCAAACAGCGTCGCCATATTAAACTCACGAGTTTAGATGAAATAGAAAAGCGTCAAGTCGCACATTATGTACAACTAGCCTACATGGCGGCTGCACAATAGTGGTTTGTTTTATTTTTATACTTGAACTGTATCGCTATTAAAATCTTATTTCCGTCAGTGCTGCTCATCTTTGTTTAGCGGTAAAGGCTCAGGGTGACCTATTCCATAGCCCTGCGCATAATCGACACCCATTGCCGTCAATAAATCAACGATGGCTTGATCCTCGGCGAATTCCGCAATCGTTTTTAAACCCATAACATGACCAATTTGATTGATGGCGTCCACCATCGCGGCGTCCACCGTGTCAGTCGTGATGTCTTTGACGAAGCAGCCATCAATCTTTAGAAAATCGACAGGCAAATGTTTGAGGTAGGCGAAAGATGACATGCCACTACCAAAATCGTCTAAAGCAAATAGACAGCCTTTTTCTTTTAAACTGAGAATGAATGCTCTAGCGTTTAATAGATTGGCGATGGCGGCGGTTTCGGTGATCTCGAAACATATGCATTCAGGACGCACACCTGAATACTTTAACTGCTCGAAAATATACGCCAGAATCTTTTCGTCATTCAAGCTTCCGCCTGATAGATTAATTGAAAATAGCGCGTCTTCTGGTGTGCTCAGATTGGCGATGTAGGCGAAGGCATTGCGTATCACCCAACGATCAATTTCCGGCATTAAACCATAACGTTCCGCCGCTGGAATAAATGCCATAGGCGGGATGATTTTGCCTTCTTGACTCAACAGACGCAGCAGTATTTCTACATGCAGAATATTATTTGTATAGGAGCTGTCTGGATGTAAAGCGGCGATTTTTTGCGTATATAGAACTAATCTGTTTTCGCTCAATGCACTACATATTTTGGTATACCAATCCAATTCACCATGGCGTTTATTGATGGCATTGTCTTCGATTTGATAGACATGAATACGATTGCGTCCTAAATCTTTGGCGGTATAACAGGCGGAGTCCGCAAAACGTAAAATCTCATGCACGCCTTGTCGCTCTGCTTGTTCCCCACCAAAGTGAACTAGCCCTATGCTGACGCTAACAGGGAAGGTTTTGTTATCCCAACTAAAATGAAAGTCGCTAATAATATTGCGTAGCTTTTCCGCGATTTGTAAAGCGATATAAGGCGGGCAGGACTCTAATAAGACACCAAACTCATCACCTCCCAGTCGTGCCAGAGTATCGTTGGCACGTAAAGCTATTCTTAATAAACTGGTGATCTGGCGCAGTAATTCATCACCTGCGTTGTGTCCACAAGTGTCGTTGACGATTTTAAATTGGTCCAGATCTAGGTAGGCTAGTGTGTGCTGCTGATCTTGTAATAGCGTGCTTTGTGCAGCTTTTTCTAAACGTTTTTCAAACTCACGTCGATTGACCAAATCGGTAAGCGCGTCGTGGGTAGCCTGATAGGTCATTTCATCTGCTAGGCGTTTGGTTTCGCTCACGTCGTGGAAGACCAGCACGGCACCCACGATCTCTTGATTACGGTCATACATGGGAGCACTAGAATCTTCAATTGAATAGACTTTTCCACTGCGACTGATGAGCGCACTTTGATGGGCAAGACCAGAAATTTGTCCGCTTCTTAAGGTTGATTCTATTGGAGAGATGGTGCTTAACTTGCGCTCTTCATCGACTAATACTAATACCATTGCCGCTGGCATACCTAAAGCTTCGGCGCAGGTCCAGCCTGTTTTTTTCTCAGCGACAGGATTGAGATAAGTGATATTGCCGAATTTGTCTGTGGTAACTACACCGTCACCTATGGAATTGAGCGTTACTTCTAACCTTTGTTTTTCTTTGAATAATTCTGCTGCATGTAATTCCAATTCACGTTTTGCGCTCTCCATTTTCGCATAGGCGACAGCGAGTAAATTTTCGCTATTTTTGAGTCGTGTTTCTACCTGATATCTTTCTAGTGCCATTTGTATGGTGGCGTGTAATTCTCTTTCAGAGAATGGTTTGACCAAATACCCATAAGGCTTGCTGGCCTTGGCTCTCTGTAAAGTGCTTTCTTCAGAGTAGGCGGTCAGGAAAATGACAGGCACATCCAATTGTGCAGCGGTATCTATGCCATCAACATCACCTGCAATGTTGATATCCATTAAGACGATATTAGGTAAAGTTTCTTCTATCGCTTTAATCGTTTGCTCACACGTTGCGGCGACTCTTGGTACATCATAGCCAAGACGAATCAGGCGGCGTTGCAGGTCAAGCGCAACAATACTTTCATCTTCCACAATCAGGACTTTGGTAGGCATGTGACGACTCTCGATTCGTTTTTATTAGTGCTCAGTTAAGGGAAAAATAAGCGAAAATTGCGTTGGGTTGTGACGTCGAATATTGAGACTACCGTTGAGTTGTTGTGCCAATAAATTGACTAGTCTGAGGCCCAAAGTTTCGATGGCATGGAGATTGAGTTCCTCCGCGATGCCAACGCCGGTATCACTGACAATAAGCTGCATTTTTTTATCCTCTAACATCGACAATGAAACCGTGATCTGTCCTTGCGTGCGCTCTGTAAATGCATGCTTAAGCGCATTGGTAATGAGCTCATTAATGAGCAAACCACATGGAATGGCAGAATTAATTGGTAGATAAATCGAGTCCGCATGAATCTCAACTTGTATGTCTTTTCCGGAAAACGTGTAGGCACTAATTAAGGTCGGTACCAGTGCTTCTAAAAAATCACCAAAATCAACGCGGGCAAAATTATTGGACTGATAAAGTGTTTGATGAATCAACGCCATCGACTGTATGCGGTTTTGACTATCGACGAGCATACTTCGTACCGATTCATCACTGATCATGGACGATTGCAAGCTGAGTAAGCTGTGCACTATTTGTAGGTTGTTTTTTACACGATGGTGAATTTCACCTAATAACAAATCTTTTTCTTTGAGTGCTTCTTGTATCCGCATTTCTTTTTGTTTGCGGTCGGAGATATCAACAATGGATGACAGCACCATCATGCCTTCTTCGGTCTCAATCGGATTTAAACCGATTTCGATAGGAAATTCGCTCCCATTTTTGCGTCGTCCAAACAGATCGCGCCCCACACCCATTGGGCGCGATTGCAAATCGCCAAAAAACATTTTTCGTTTTTGTGGGTGATGGTGGCGGAAGCGTTCTGGTACCAGAATTTCTATGCGCTCTCCTAATAATTCTTCTCTGCTGTAATCGAATAGTCTTTCTGCTTGGGTATTGACCATTTCAATACTTCCTTCTGAATTGACCATTACCATTGCATTAGGGGCAGATTCCACTACACGTCGAAACCGTTCTTCTAAGCGCTTGCGTTCTGAGATGTCGACGATAGAAGAGAGAACCATCATGCCTTCATCGGTCTCTATGGGATTTAATCCTATTTCAACGGGGAATTCGCTGCCGTCTTTACGTCGGCCATACAAATCGAGGCCAGCACCCATGGGACGCGATTGCGGTGCGTGTAGAAACATACTGCGTTTTTCGGGATGTCCGTGCTGAAAACGTTCTGGCACCAAAATTTCTACTTTTTGACCTAGCATTTCAGCGCGGCTATAGCTAAATAGACGTTCGGCTTGGGTATTCACCATTTCTATACGACCTTGGTCGTTGATCATCACCATGGCATTCGGCGCTGATTCGACCACCCGGCGAAAACGCTCTTCCAGACGTTTTCGTTCGCTTAAATCTTTGATGATCTTGCTGTAGCCTAGTAGTTTTCCATGTTGATCTGTGAGTTTTGCCATGGTGATGTGGGCCCAGAATTCTGAGCCGTTTTTACGTCGGCACCAAGTGAATTCTTCTTGCTGTTTTTTCTCAGGTTCGCTTGATATGGCTGGTTCTAGCAAAGCCCCCGGTACTAGCTGATGTGCTTCGTTATCGGCATACAGCACGGCAAAGTGGACTCCCAAGACTTCCGCTTTGGGATAGCCAGTGACTTGCGCTGCACCCTTATTCCAACTGAGGATGTGACCGTCGAGATCAAGCATAAAGATCGCATAGTCTTCAATCGTATCAACTAACAAACTAAAACGTTCGTCTAGAGGATTAAGATCTGAGGATTGCCCGGCTTTGTCTTGCATAGGAATCACCTGAAAAGGATATGTAACTAGCTAAAGCAAAATGTGTGCCTTATATGTCCATGTGGAAATATTGATATTTGTTTTTCAGTTAATATCTGGCTAGGCGCGGCTTAGGCGTGTAGCTTTGGTGACTAAAGCTGGGAACTTGCTTAGCAACTCAGTAAGTACATATGCCATATCGATTGTGCTAGCAAATTGAGCCAATTTACTTCTGAAGACGATCGCAGTTGGATATTTACTTTACGCCTAATTTGCGATGTAGGCATATCTCTACACGAAATAGTGGTTTATTTTATTTCGTCGTTGTTTTAGAGTCGGTTGGCGCAATGGGGGAAGGCCAGTAAGGGCTAGGCTCGCATAGCGTTGTGCCAGCACAATTTACATGTAAGGAATTTCTTCCATGTAATTATGCTGGGGCTGCGCCGCAGTGCATAGTTATAGTATCGGGCGCAATGGCAATAGTTGCATAACCCAGACTTTGAAACGTTTACTACGACCTACAAATTGATCAGGATCATCGCTTTGTGCGTTCCAGCTGTTGCCCGCTTTCATATCGGTACGAATTGCGTTGGCTAATTGGGTGGCGAGTTGTTCGTTATGGATGACAACGCCGACTTCGGTATTGAGATTCTCCGAGCGGGGATCAAAGTTAAACGTGCCGATGTAAGCAATTTTCCCATCCACCACCATAGATTTGGCGTGCAGACCAAATACAGCCGGTTTAAATTTATCGATTACTGGCGATGTTAATAGTTTTCCCCGGCTCTCGGCATCAGGGCGAAATTCAAAAATTTGCAGGCCCATTTTGAGCAATTCTTCACGCTGATTGCGATAGCCGCTGAACGCTTGCAGATTATCAGTTGATGCCATGGAATTGGTATTGACGATAATTTTTACCCCGCGCTCAATGGTCTCTTTGAGTAAAGCCTTGGCTTTATCAGACAAGACCAGATAAGGCGATTGGATAATAATTTCCTTCTGTGCACCGCGTACTAAAGCGGCTAAGGCACGTGTACTTTCACCGCTTCCTTGTAAGCCTTCTTGTCGGTTTTTGCCGGGGATATCATGAATAAAATCGACCTGCGTCCATACCATTTCTTGCGCAATGCGTTCAAATGATTGGGGGATCAGACGTATCGCTTGTTTTAACTGAGGATCAAAATTTTCATCTTGCTTGGCGTAAGCATGTAGTTGCTGATAAATGGTTTGTACTTCTTGATCGCTGACATCAACGGTCTTTTGCATAAAACGGTGGTTAGCGAAAATCGTTTCAACCGGTACGCTTAAATCATGCTTCCAAAAATTTTCAAAATTATTTTTTACTTCCGCCACAGCAGTGCCCAGAATCAGCGCATCACGATCCCGAAAATTAGACTCGTGATGAAAGTTAAAATATTCTGCGGCCATGTTTCTACCACCCGTGATCGCAACCACGTCATCAACCACAAAGACTTTGTCATGCATACGTTGATTGGACGATTTAAAGTCGGTAATGATATTCCAGAGGCGTTGGCCGATATGGCTGCCCACACGGTGCTTAGGGTTATAAATACGGATTTCTACATTCGGATGTTTGGCCAGCGCCAGTAAAGTCTTGTCCGCAGCATCAATCAATAAATCATCGACGATGACACGTACTTTTACACCACGATTGGCAGCTCGTATCAAAGCCTCAGACGCGAGCGTGCCGATATTGTCAGTACTCCAGATAAAGTATTGCACTTCAATACTGGACGTTGCGTGATCGGCCAGCCAGGCACGCGCCAATAGCGCTTCTATGCCATTTTCTAAGATATACGCACCAGTTGCTTGCGGATGCGATGCCGTGATGTCACGTATATAGCTAGGGAGTGACCAACTTTTCTCATTTTGACCGGATGGTAGCGCTAATTTGAACTCTGCACTCGGCGTCGGCGCATCGACCAGTTTGACACTTTCATAAACGGCTTTGGCTTCCGGAGTTGGCCGATCTAGATACCAAAAAAGTCCTAGCATGCCAGCGATAACCAGATTGAGTTTGAGTTTATTAGCAGGTGTCATGGCAAAGAAAGAGTTAATGGAAGATAGAACTTTAATTGACCATTTTATATGAAGTTGATGATTAGGCGTAGCTTTGAAGTGTTCCATGTTGAGTGAAAGATAGTATCGGCTGGAGCTACTTTTTTATATTTTTTTTGCCACTCCATAATTAGGCGTTCTATTTTTTTAAGCATGGTCTCATGCTCCATCCTGTTTTTGCGTTGGGTGATATACATCTCTATTCATGACACCAGACAGAAAACACCAATACATAGATTAAGAGAAGGGGAAACGTATGCAAACAGAGACCGTGCTTCAGACTGAGAACCTCGCAACAGAATTTGTATTACAAGCGCCAGAGACGGTTAAGCTTGTGAGTGAAGAGTGCGCCAGAACCGCCGTTCCTTTGACTGCCGATGTACAACATGCGGTGGAAGAACAGGTGGATCGCTTCATGCAAGCGTTATTGAGTGAGGATGTGCAAAGCGATGCCTTTCGGCAGCGCTTGGATAGCGCGTTCGCTTTAGGGCGTGAGGAAATATCGATCGCTTCTAGCCTGATGCAAGGGCGCTTATTGCAAGCCAATTTTATGGGTATGGAAGACAGTTCCGCATTTAAAGCGATACAAGAAATGCGTACTCATCTCGATGTACTTAATCCTGGTAAGGACGGTGATCTATTTCAACCCCAAAAATTTTTAGGCCTAATTCCTTACGGGAATAAACTGCAATCCTATTTCCGTAAATATCAAGGCGCAGCGGGTCAGCTACAAAAAAGTATGCAGCAGTTATATGCAGCGCGCGATGATATGCTGCGTGACGTGATCGACATAGAGGCGACGCGTGTCAAGTTGTGGGATGCTATGCAAAAATTAAAAGCAGCTATTCATTTTGCAGAAAACTTGGATAGTCGTTTGCAACAGCGCGTTATCGCTCTAAAAAGTACCGATGCGCAACGAGCTAAAGCCCTAGAGCAAGAGGTTTTGTTTTATGTACGGCAAAATCTACGAGATATGTTGACACAGCAATCAGTATGTACCAATGGCTATTTGGCCTTGGATGTGTTGAAGAAGACTGGCAGAGAAATGATGAATGGTTGTAGTCGTGTTGCAACTACGGGCATGAGCGCTTTAGCCGTCGCGCAGACCGTAGCGCGAGCAACCGGTAATCAAATTAAGGTGATGGATGCTCTGACTGGCATCAATAGTACGATAGAAAATCTGATGACAGAAACCGGACGGCAATTGAATCTGCATACCGATAAAGTCGGGCAATTTGCACAAAATCCTATGATAGGGATTGATAAATTGAAGGATATGTTTGATCAAACATTGAAGGCGATGGATGCCATGGATAGTTTTCGTAGCAAAGCGATTGATGTCATGGGGCAGAATAATTTGATCATGCAACAGCAATGCGCGAAAGCAGAGCTCTATTTAGATCGACATCGTCAACAGCAGGTGCGCGAAGCAAGTAACTTGATAACTACGGGGCCAGTACACTTGTGATGATATAGTAAGAAGGTAATTTGAAAAGAACACCAACAGGAACGATTAAAATTTATTTTTGGAGAAAAGAGATGGCAACACAATACATTATGCAACGTGATACTAATGGATGGCGCTTACAAGTTTGGTTTTCATTTGGATTGGCCGTGGCGGCTTGCGGTGCGGGTGTGGTTCAGTTGCCGGGACAAGAATTGGACCGCGCATTTTTGGCTTTAGGACTATTTTTTAGTTTGTTTGCCAGCTTTGCGGTGGCAAAAACAGTGCGTGATAATCGTGATGGCCAGATTGATACCGCTTCGTGGGTGATGACCGTTTGGATCGCTTTTTGTGCGGCAGTCTTATTAACGGCTTGGGGTTTGTGGCGTATGAATATTCCGGTTTGGGAAAAAAGTTATATGCTGGTGAGTTGGTTGTTTCTGGTTAGCGCTAGTTTTACTTTAGCAAAAACGCTGCGTGATGCGCATGAGGTCGCGTTGATGGAGCGATCCAGTGTGCAGATGCCAGAGCAAGTAACGAGCTCAAACTAAAGTAAATTAAATCGTGTAAGTCGAAGTCTGCGAACTGAATCCTGCGAATTGAAGTCACCTAAATTAGCATCAATTTGTTTTGTAGAATATTCAGATAGTATCGGGCTCAATATTATTGGGAGCTAATTTTTTCTTCTAAAAAACGCTGCTGTTGCACTAGTTGCTCAGCGGCGTTTTTGCTTATCTGTGCTTCCCGTTTGCTGAATTCTGCTTGTAACAGTGATAGCTGCTGTTTCAATAAATCGTTGGCGGTGTGATCTGCGGTGATGCGTTGACTTGAGCGCATAGCGATAGGTACACGCAAATAACTTTGTAAGCTGTCAGGTAAATAGCGACGCAAACTTTCCCTCAAATAGTGACGATCATCGATGCTGCAATGCGCATCAATATCCAGCGTGCTGGCTATCTTCGCGATATGGATAATCTGATGTTTGAGCTGCAGTAGTTGTTGATAAATATCTTCGTCCACTTCTTCCCCTAGGCTTTCTAGTGCCTGATCAAAAGCCAAGAGGCTGGCTTCGTCAAACAAGGTAGTAGCAGGTATGCTCGCGTCTAAATTTCTCGCCATTTTTCTATTCACATGCCACTATAATCCGGCTCCACAAACAAGTCCTATCCCGGCGCCGCCGCCCATCAGAGCTGATTTTTGTATCGCAGCCAGTAATCCGGTCAGTGTGGACAGGGTAAAAACAGCGCCAATGAAGATCTTGGCAGGCGTGAATTTTTTAGGGTTTTGACTGCTTGGGGATAAGTGTATTTGTTCGCTTAAAGGAAGCCCAAATCTATGTTTTATGCGCAATGCCGCTAGTCGCTGTTGCACCACAGCAGGGACGGGCGCGCTGTCTGCTTTTAATTTGGGACTAGTCCGGCGATTCACTGGACGATCTGCTGCAACGTATTTAGGATCAAGAGAAGTCATGTTTGAAATACGTATAGAGTAAAGAGGGCGGGAACAACTAAATCAGATGAGTTACTCATGATCATAGCATTGATTGAAATCTAATTAGGAATGAAGTTAGTTTCAAAAAAAATGCCGACGCAGGTCGGCATTTTTTCAAACTATTTTTGTTCAACTAGATAAAAATTACTCAGCAATACCCCATTGCGACAACATCCATGCGAAGTTAAACGCGCCTTCTTTGATCGCATCATAGCGCCCCGATGCGCCGCCGTGGCCTGCTGCCATATTGGTTTTTAAGAGTAGGGGATTGTTATCGGTTTTGTGCGCACGCAGTTTGGCGACGTATTTGGCCGGCTCCCAATACATGACTTGGCTGTCGTTCAAACCCGTTGTTACTAACATCGCTGGGTAGGCTTTTTTCTCAATATTGTCGTAAGGCGAGTAGCTGCGCATATAGTCGTACGCGGCCTTGTTGTTAGGATCACCCCACTCCAGATATTCACCTGTGGTTAATGGCAAGCTGGCATCCATCATGGTGTTCATGACATCGACAAAGGGGACTGCTGCATGCACTGCTTTGAATAAATCAGGACGCATATTCACCACCGCACCCATGAGCAAACCACCCGCACTGCCACCTTGAATAATCAGCTTATCTTTGCTCGTCCATTTTTCCTGAATCAAATATTCGGCTGCGGCGATAAAGTCAGTGAAGGTATTTTTTTTCTTCATCAACATACCATCTTCATGCCAACGTTCGCCCAAGTCTGTGCCGCCACGAATATGTGCTTGCACATAGATCACGCCGCGATCCAATAAACTCAAACGTGCCAAGGAGAACGTCGCTTCTGTAGAAATACCGTAGCTGCCATAAGAATAGAGCAAAGTAGGTGCGGTGCCGTTAAACTTCACGCCTTTTTTGTATACGGCCCACAGCGGTACTTTGACGCCATCTTTGGCCGTTGCCCATAAACGGCGTGCTTCATATTTACTAGCATCAAAGCCGCCGACCACTTCTTGCTGTTTTAAAATAGTACGTTCGCCAGTCGCCATATTCACATCCATGACCATCGGTGGCGTAGTCGGTGATTGGTAAGACATGCGTAATTTTTGTGCGGTGTATTCTGGTGTACCACCGCTACCTGCTAAGTAGACTTCATCGTTGAACTGCACATTCGTCCATTGCTTGGTTTTGAAATTGTAAATACGGGTGCGGTTCAAGGCTTTGGTTTTTTCTGTGACCGCTAAGAAATCGCGGAACACTTCGTAATTGCCAACCAAAACATCGTCACTATGCTTGACGATCTCTTTCCAATTTTTTTCCGCAACTTTGCCTACCGGAGTGCTGACGATACGGAAGTTTTTTGCGTTCTTATTGGTGCGGATGAATAAATTACCTTCCCGATGATCGACGCTGTAGCGATGTCCTTTGGTGCGACCAAGAACGGTTTTGAATTCATCCATAGGACGATCAGCAGGGATCATCCAAATCTCGCTGGTATCGGTGGCAAAGGCTTGTAACTGTATGAATTTTCTATCGTGAGTGGTGCCGACGCCTATGCCAAATTGCTCGACTTTTTCATGATAAATTTCTTGTGCTTTACCGCCTAGTTGGAAGCGGAATAGGCGGTCAGAACGCTTCGTTGTAGCGTCTTCCTGCACGTAAAACATAGTTTTGTTGTCTGCTGCCCAAGCCATGCTGGTAACGCGTTCTGCGGTGTCGCTTAAGAGTTCGCCTGTTTTTAAATCTTTAATTTGCAACTTGAATTGACGATAGCCCGTGGTATCGGTCAGATAGGCAAGATAGCGGTCATCGGGACTGACTAAGGTGCCCGCTACCATGAAAAATTTTTGTCCTTTGGCCAGTTCGTTTTGGTCTAAGAGAGTTTCTTCTACTGCTTTTTCATCGTAATTCATGTGCGCATCGGCTAGACGACGGCAATTGATACCATATTGTTTTCCCGCCTCGGTGCGCGAGTAGTAATAGTATTTGCCGCGACGGACTGGCACGGACAAATCGGTTTCTTTCATGCGGCCTTTGGTTTCGGCAAATAACTTATCGGCCAAAGCTTGTACGCCAGACGTCATTGCGCTGGTGTAAGCATTTTCTGCATTTAGGTAGTCGATGACCTTGGGATCTTCTTTTTTCTGTAGCCAGCGATAATCATCGGTGACGGTTTCGCCATGGCGGACTTCTGACCAAGCTGCTTTGGCGGCAATTGGTGGTACAGCTGCATTGGCAGCAGGTACACTGGTTTGCGTAGGAGTTTGCATAGAGGTTTGTGCAGATGCTTGTGTCGCGATTGCCATGAGAACCATGGCGCTGCAGCGAGGTAAAGCCGCCCAATTTTTACGGGACATGAGATTCCTTGTAATGAAAATAGTAAGAGAGGCATCTTATGAGACTTTCTTGCTAAATTCAATATTCTTGCTGAAAGAAATGGTACTTCGGAATCTCAGGTCTTAAATCGCGTGAAGTGCTACGCCGTTTTTTCAGGAATACGCGCCAATACTGCTAACAACAAATCCCAATATTGCCCAACTGTTTTGATGTTCACCATTTCATCAGGGCCATGCGGAAAGCGTATAGTTGGGCCTATGGAAACCATATCTAGATGCGGATAAGGTTTTTTGAATAAACCACATTCCAAGCCCGCATGTATCACCATGATTTCCGGTTCACGTTGATAAATGCTCTCGTAAGTCGCTTTGACTATCGCCATCACAGGGGAACTGTTGTCAGGTTTCCAGCCTGGGTAGCGGCCTTCAAATTGCACTTCAGCACCTGCTAAGTCGCATAATGATTGCAAATGACTTTCGATATAGGCACGTCCACTGTCTATTAAGGAACGCACCATGCAAATGATGTTGATGCTATCTTCGGTCGTGCTGATGACACCTAAATTGAGAGAGCTTTCTACGACACCCGCGACTTCATCACTCATGCGCATGACACCGTTTGGACAGCTATTGATCAGATTGACTAATTGTTGTTGCGTTTTGGTTTGCAAAACTCTCGCAGGGTCTGCCGCATCGACCAGGCTTAATCTTAGCGCCGGTTCGGTTGCTGCGAGTTCGGCTTGCAGGATGTCTTGATAGTGTCCCAGGCGCTGCTGTAATAATTCTAGTTTGTCGACAGGCAAAGTGAAACTGCATGAGGCTTCGCGCGGTATCGCATTACGTAATGAGCCGCCTTGCAGATGGCTAATACAAAGACCAAGTTCATTTGCATGAGCGGCTAAAAAACGAGCTAATATTTTATTTGCATTACCGCGACCTAAGTGAATATTGACACCGGAGTGGCCACCTTTTAAACCTGAGATGTTCAAGGTGTAGGCTACTTGCGTGGTATCGGCTTCTTGCCATTGCAGCGCTAAGTTGATTTTGGCATCGACACCGCCCGCGCAACCCATATAAATCTCGCCTTCTTGCTCGGAGTCCGTGTTGATCAAAATATCGGCCTTGAGTATGCCAGCTTGTAAGCCGAAAGCACCTGACATGCCGGCTTCTTCATCGACGGTGAGTAATACTTCCAAGGGGCCGTGAGGAATGTCCTTGGAGCCTAAAATGGCGAGTGCGGAAGACATACCGATACCGTTATCTGAACCCAGAGTTGTGCCCCGTGCTTTTACCCATTCGCCATCGACCCAGGCTTCGATAGGGTCTTTAGTGAAGTCGTGAATTTTGTCGGCATTTTTTTGCGGCACCATATCGAGATGCGCTTGGATCACGACTGCTTTGCGATTTTCCATACCTGCCGTAGCGGGTTTGCTAATAATTAAATTACCGACTTGATCGACGATCACGGGTAAGCCGCGCTCTTTTGCCCAAGCTTGAATATGCGCGCTTAAAGCTGCTTCGTGCTTGGAAGGATGAGGTATCGCGCAGATTTGCGCGAACCAGTGCCAAAGCGGCTGAGGATAAAGTGCTAATAAAGGGGAATCAGTGATCTGATCGAGAGCAGCGTTAGTCATATTGAAAGCGAAAGCCTAGTCAGCTTTTAAAAAATGCAGAGGGCATTAGTTTAACATAGCAGCACAAGGCCTTTCTCTGATGGCAGTCAGTAAATCTTGATTTGACCGAACTCGATTTGGCCGAACCTGAGCTAGGGCGCTTATGGTCTAGTAGGCTTCCGGATTCTTCCGAATTTGTCTAGTTATCGACGTTAGGAAGCTAGCTCCTACACACATTTATTCGCCGATGGTTTTTTGTAAGGCTCTGAGTTTGTCTTTTTTATTTGGGCGTTTGCCTTTGATACCGCCATTTGGATCTTGTGGACGAATTGCCTCAGTAGTTGCCAGACTTTCGGCGCTCGCTTCAAAGCCAGGAACTTGTTCGCGCGGAATTTTAAAACCGTGGCGTTGTTCTATCAAACGAAAGTGTGCTTCGTTGGCGGCATCGGCACAAATAAAGCTAAGTGCGATTCCCGCTTCACCCGCGCGCCCTGTGCGGCCTATTCTATGTAGATAATCATCGCTGGAACGGGGCAGGTCATAATTGACCACGACCGGCAATTGGCTGATATCGAGTCCGCGCGCTGCGATATCGGTCGCAACGACTATCTTGACGCGTGATGCTTTGAAATCGCTGATCACTTGGCTACGTTTTCCCTGAGTCTGTTCACCATGAAAAGCTTCTGCGCTGATGTGGGCTCGACGTAACTTAGTCGAGATTAAATCAGCTGCGTATTTAGTCGCGACGAAGACTAGAACACGCGACCATTTTTCACTTTGAAATAAGTGGCGTAGCAATTGCGTGCGTTGTTTGGCATCGACCAATACGGCGCGTTGCAGAATATCGGGTTTGCCCTCTTCGGTGCTGGGGATATTGACGCGATGCGGATCATGCAATAGTGCTTCCGCTAAGCTTGTCACATTCGGCGCAAAGGTGGCTGAGAAAAAACAATTTTGTCTTTGTGCAGGTAATAACTTGAGAACCTGTTGCAATTCATCAGCGAAGCCCAATGCCAGCATGCGATCTGCTTCATCTAAAACCAGACAACTGACTTCATCTAATTTCAGGGAATTTTTACTGACCAAATCAAGCAAGCGACCAGGCGTTGCGATCACGATATCAGCGCCGCCCCGCAGATGCAGCATTTGTGGGTTAATCGAGATGCCACCAAACAGCACGGCAAGCTTAGGTGATTGTGAAAATGCCTGACTCAAGCTGCGTAAGGTATCACCAACCTGCACCGCTAACTCACGGGTAGGCACCAAGATTAAAGTTTGCACGGTCCTGTGCGCGGGTTTCTTTTGCTGCAAATAGCGTTCGAGTATAGGCAGACAGTAAGCGGCGGTTTTACCTGATCCTGTTTGCGCGGTCGCTAATACATCGCGTCCTGCCAGCAGGCTGGGAATAACATCGTTTTGTATAGCCGTTGGCTGTTGATAAGCGCGCGCTTGAACGGCATTCAAAAGGGCACTGGATAAACCTAAATGGGAAAATGGCATGGTGAATTTCAAAAGAGAGGCGCGGCGCATACTTGCGTTGCATAATCCTAGGATTTTAAACGATATTGGCTTGATCTCGAACGAGCATGCTCAAGCACAGTAAAATAGTTACTTTTTTAAATGGCAATAGCGCATGAATCCTTATCAAACTCTTTCTTCGCCGCTGCTGAACGATGCTGGACTCAATTGTCATGCGGTATTTGATATTGCTAGCTTATCGACTGACGCACGACACCTGCTGATCGAACGCTGTCCTCAGGTGATTAAGTATCGACAGTTAATTTTAATCGGGCATGGTGGGCGACAGTTTTGGCAATCCTTATCGGCGACTGATGCTGTCATTAGTACCGAGGCAAGTAATCATCCTGTTGATGATTTCACGGTGTCCATTGTGCGGCAATTTTTTGAGAGTGAGTGTTCTGGCGTTGACTACGAGATTATGTATCCAGGTGCTTATACTGTTAGCTTACAAGAGTTAGGTAAGCTAGCTGGCTGGCATCATGCGTCGCCGTTTATGGTGGGAATTAACGCGACTTTCGGTTCTTGGTTTGCCTATCGCGCCATGATCTTAGCCAATACCAATTTGCCGACAAGTACGCCCGTAAAAACGACTTCACCTTGTCATGATTGTAGTAGCAAAATCTGTATTCAGAGTTGCCCGGCGCAGGCATTAGATGGCGGTGAATTTCACCTGCTTAAATGTGTCAGTTATCGACAGCTAGAGAATTCGCGTTGTAAAGAAACCTGCGTGGCACGTGTGAGTTGCCCGGTCGCGAGTGAACATCGATATAGCGAGCAGCAAATCCATTATCACTATGGTCGATCTATACGCATGATCAATGCTATGGCGAAGCGATAATGATTTGAGGTAAGTGTCAGCTTAAGTCCGTGACACAACTCGCACCGGGGTTTCACAATAGTCGCTGAAACCCATACGCAGATAAAGTTCATGTGCCGCTGTATTGTGGCTCATGACATGGAGAAAGGGGATTTCGCCGGCAAGCAGTTGACGTCGGATAATCTGGTTCATCAAGCGTTTGGCTAAACCTTGGCCTTGAAAATCGGGGTGAGTACAAACACCACTCACTTCACGATAAGGTGGCGCAAAACTACGTTCACCTGCCATGGCAATGATGCGCCCTTCGTTGAAGTAGGCTAGGTAAGTTCCCAGTTCTATCGTGCGCAAGCCAAATGGGCCTGGATTGGTGAGCAATGCTAGTTCTAAAGCCTGTTGCGCATCGGCCTTGGTCAATGCGCGAAGGGCAAAATTCTGGTGATCGTGTGGGGCGACGGTATCGTCAGGCATGACACCCTGCCATTGCATACGGAACATGGTTTTCTCTAGGTGTACTTGCCAGCCATTGGGAACCGCACCTCGCCATTCAGCGCAGTAAAAATGTTCGTCGCGATCACAGTAAGCTAGCAATGCATCGAAGTTTGGTTGCTCGCGATCTTCAAAGCCTAGTATCGGCGAAAAACCTTGAGCATAGCGTCGAGCTTTTCCTTCACCTACTGCGTAAGCTGCATGCGCACCGCTTAAGCTATGCCAGAAAATATTGTCGAGTAATAAGGGCATGGTGTTTTTAGAGATGAGCTAGAGATGAGTTAGATATAAAGCCGATTCAACATTTTTCGTACTTCCAATTACGGCGCTTACCTTCCGCCATCCATTCTATCGCCTGCGTTAAACGCTTGTCCCGTGTCGCTTCGGTTTTGGCTTCGGTGTACCACATGACATATTCTTTTTTCTGAGAATAAGGAAAGGCATCGAAGGTCGCGAACGCCGACTTATTTTTCTTGAGCGCGCTTAGAAATTCGGATGGGATTTCTAACTCTTTTTTCTCTGCACCAGCTTTACTACGCGCAGGAATTTTGGCTCCAGCATCATGAAGTTTGATCGCTTGTTTTAATAATTTCGCAAAGTCTTTATCATTGGGCATGTCACCCAGCGACGTGATGCGGCCAAAGTCGCCCATGGCCTTTTCTAGTTTGCTATCAATTTGCAATAGTGCACCTAGCCAGAACCCTAAAGCACAATGCTGTTTGAAGGCAGCGAAATGGCAGAAAATACTCCCCTTATATTCAAAATGTGGCATGCTCCATTTGATTGTTTCGCTCACGTCTGGGCAGTGCTGATGCACCATAGCACGTATGTGGCACAAGATAGGTTGAGCAAATTCAGCCGATTTTTCTATATAAGCATCGATGCGCGGATCTTGGTTTCCCATAATATTTTTTTGCTTAGTTTGAGTGAGTTTGTTTTAATCGGCAGAACAATAATTTGACGATTTAATTATCACATAAGTAGTTCAGAAAAGTATTCATGTATTTAGGTGAGACTGTTGTTTGATGCCAGCATCGCGACGCTTGTCATGGTGTATTCTTGGTTGGTATTTAAATTTAATGATATTAAACCCAAGCACCTTAAACCCAAGCACCTTAAATTCAATCACCTTAAAGGATGACAACGATGGAAATGAAACAATCCCGTGTATTTGCTCATCAAAGTCTGTGTAAGGCAGGCTTGTTAATTTTGATGATGAGTTGTGGCAGCGCATTTGCCGACACCTCGCAACGTGCAATAACGCCTCAAGATCTGTGGGCAATTAAGCGTATTGATAATCCGACGGTCGCACCTGATCAAAAACGTATTGCCTTCACGGTGCAAAGTTGGTCCATAGAGAAAAATCGCCCGCAAACCAATATTTGGTTGATGGATGTTCAAGGTGGCAATCAACGCCGTTTAACTACTGCCGATGCGAACGATAGTGCGCCAGTTTGGAGTCCCGATGGTACGCGCATTGCTTTTACCTCGAAGCGTGCCGATGATGAAGCTGCGGCCTTATATATTTTGCGTCTAGATGGCGGCGAAGCTGAGAAAGTGTTGGAGCTACCTTACGGTGTTGCGAATCCCCAATGGCTGCCAAATGGCAATAGCTTGATTATTGGTAGCAATGCGATTCCTGCTTTGAAAGCTAATTGGCGTGCGGATGATTTGGCCAATATGAAAAAAGAAATTAAACGTCGTCGCGACAGTAAAATGACGGCCAAAGTGACTGAAGATAGGACCTACCGATTCTTTGATCATTGGTTGACTGATGGGCTTTCTAGTCATTTGTTGCAATTCGATTTAGACAGTCGATCTTTGAAAGATTTGACACCTACTTCGCAAGAACTTTTTAATGTGGCGGGTGCTTTTGATTTCCACATTTCGCCGGATGGTCGCACTATTGCATTGAGCAAGAATAGTATTCCAGCACCGCATCATGATGCTGATAATGCCGATATTGTTTTGATTAGCTTAAGCGAAAGTGGTGTAGCTAAAAATATTACTATCGACAATCGCGGGCCCGATACATCTCCTAGTTTTTCTTCGGATGGAAAAAGTCTTTATTACACGCGAACTGCTACCCCAATTTATGATGGTAGCTCCAGTAAGTTGTGGCGTTATGATCTGGCTACAGGAAAAAATATACCCGTGACAGAGACGCGTGATTATGCCATCGCCGAGTTTGTTGTTAGCAAAGATAATAATAAGTTATGGAGCGTGGCAGAAGATCAGGGTGAAACTAGTATTTTTACCAGTAAATCAGATGGCACGCAATTTGAGCGCGTCTTGCGTGATGCAGGTTTGTCTAAGCTCAAACAAGTAGGTAATCAACTAATTTTTTTGCGTAGCAGTTTTGATCGCCCGAATGAATTATTTAGTATGGACCTCAACGGCAAAAATTTGCGTCAACTGACCCATTTTAATGATGAGTTAATGACCAAATTTAAATTGGGTCAAGTAGAGGCTTATACCTTTAAAGGTGCCAATGACGAACAGGTGCAAGGCTGGCTAATACTGCCACCCGATTACGATAAAACAAAATCTTATCCATTACTTCAATTGATGCATGGGGGGCCGCACACTATGGTCGGCAATGCGTTTAACTACCGCTGGAACGCGCACGTGATGGCAGCGCCAGGTTATATCGTGAGCTGGGTCAATCGCCATGGTTCGACCGGCTTTGGTGAAAAATTTGCACGTAGTATTAATTATCAGTGGGGAGAAATGCCGACTCAAGATGTATTACGCTCTACGGACTATTTGATACAGAAATTGGGCACTATTGATTCAAAGCGTATCGCCGCAGCAGGCGCGAGTTATGGTGGCTATTTGGCTGCTTGGTTGGCAGGGCATACCGATAGATTTGCGACGATTATTGATCACGCCGGTGTGAATGACTTGGTGGCGCAATATGGCTCAGATGCGACCAATTATTCTTTCGAAATTACTTTGGGCGGTAATCCTTGGAGTAACGCGGAGATTATGCAAAAGAATAATCCTATGAGCTATGCTAAAAATTTCAAAACACCTATGCTGCTGATTCATGGAGAAATGGATTATCGTGTCCCTTATGTGAATAGCACCGCCTTATACGGCGTACTGCAAGGCATGAAAATTCCTTCGCGCTTAGTGATTTTTCCAAATGAAAATCACTGGATTTTGTCACCACAAAATTCTATACATTGGAATTGGGAAGTACAAAACTGGCTGCAAAGGTATATCGGAGGTACGCCCACTTTGACGCAGCCTAAGTTTTAGATAACTCGATTATTTTTGATTGATGAATTAAGTGCAGGTGCTACAAGGCTTTGTAGCCCCTTTTTTTATGGTGGATTTTTATGATGCTTTTTTATGAAGTGTGTCATTTAAAATATATACGACATCAGAATCTCATCTAGGTAACGATCTTCATGTTTGAGATAGGTGTAATTACGCAAAATACCTTCGCGTTCAAACCCACATTTTTCATACAGTGCCGCTGCTCGTAGATTGTGTACGCTGGTACTTAATTCTATGCGCTTCAAATTTTTAGATGCGCCTAAACTGATAATTTCTTGCATCATGGTTTGACCAAGGCCTTTGCCCGCGAATGTGGGGTCTATGGCAACACCACCTAGGTAGGCAATGTGCGAGGTGCGATGTTTGAGTTGAATTAATTTGAACATACCCGCTGGTGTGTTCTGGCGCTCATCCGACACGCTAAAGATATACAGTACCTCGTCCGCTAATAGCGCTTCAAAAATCGGCTTAAAGCTGTCAGCCGACATGAACTCATACAGTAAAAACGGATTGATACTTGGATGCATGTAAAGCGCATAGATGAAATCAAAATCATCCATTTGAGCGGGGCGTATCATAGCTTGTGCTTTCTAAGTGTGCTGATCGGTTTGCTTAGGGTCTGTTAACATTCAAATTGGGAGTGCGAATGCGGAAAAATGGGCGCAGGGCTAGGCTATCGCTGAAGGAAAGCATCTTTGCAAAGATGCTTCGTTACGTCAGCGAGCAGCATGCTGCTCGAAACCCTGACTTTACCGTCAAGACGCGCTGCATTGCGAGCACTGTAAGCGGCTTGCAACAACGCCATGTGCCCATTTTACCCATTCCCGAAGGGTTCAAGCCAAAACGCGCGATGGACAGCGTTGTAGCCCTTGCCGAGGCATCAGCCTCGGCGTCGAACTACGCCTTGCCATCCCACCTTTTGGCTCGAACGCACTTCCCAATTTAAATGTTAACAGACCCTAGTCTATCAAAATGCTTTAGATGAGTTTTTAAACTTTTATTTCTGTATTCTGTAAATAGTAAATAAATAGAAAATCAGCTGTACGGTCATGCAAGTTGTGCTTGATAATATACTACCAGGTAAAAAAATCTTTATTTAAATAACATTCTAGGATCACTATGAAAAAAATTATTTTTGCCTTGTTGGCTTCATCTTTCGCGATGGCAGTTTATGCGAGTGACTCTTACGTCGGTGTGGGTGCGACTTCTAGTCGATATGAAGTCAATATCAATTTAGGGTCTTTTGCCAATCATACGAGTAATACCAGCGTCAGCGCTAAATTATTTGCTGGCTATGAGCTTGATAAAACTTGGGCGGTTGAGGCAGGCTATGCTGACTTGGGTTCGAGTAATATTGCGTGGGCATTTTCTGGTAGGAACGGGACCGCCAAATTGGATGTGCAATCGTTTTATGCCGCGGGAAAGGGAACGGCAACGATCAATGATCAGTTCGCATTGTTTGGCAAGCTGGGTGTAGCGCATAGCAAATTCAAGCAAAGTGGTTTTCCATCTGGTGGCGATGAAAGTAAGACAGGATTGTACGGTTCAGTGGGAGCTGAATTCGCATTGAATAAACAGTCGGGTTTGTCGCTAGAATGGGAGCGCTACGGACAAAGTTCTACTTATTCTAAAAACGGCAGCTTGACGGCGTCTATTAGATTTAAATTCTAATTCACTCGACGGGATTGCGATGTAGATATGTTGATGTGTGCTGAGGTGAACTTATAAGTTTTATCTGCAAGCGATTGAGGTCTAGTTGAATGCACATAATAGTGGGCTAACGCTGTTAAGTGCCTTTTTTATTGCGCGGCATATTGGGTAAGTGCAGTAGCGATTTTTCTACTTTAGCTTACTTGTTGTTAGGATTTGCTGGTCGAGCTAATTCGGCGCAATCGCCTCCGATAAAAGTGGTATAAAAACCTGCCTTGACACCGAGTTCGCGTCTGGGCGATTGTCCAATTTGATAGTGCGCCTTTGGTTTGCCTTCTTCGCCGATGTCGAGTTGCCAGATATTGGCCTCTAAGCCCTTAACCTGGATATTAAATTCACCCAGACCCTTATCGTAATGAAAAGTCGGAAGCCGCAATTGTGCACCAGATGTAAGTGGCATCGCCGCAAATGTGACACCCCATAAATTAGCATCCCAAATCGGCCCTTGAGTCGCCACTTCTATGCTTTCTTTTGAGCCGTCTGATGCGATACGTGTACCGCTGATTTTGTTGCTACCATAGTTCAAAAGCACGTGTTGCTTGCCTTGGCGCTCATTGATAAATTCAATCGCGTGGAGATCTAGTGCATCGACGATAAAGCTGTCGCGCATATCGAATTTGCTGCCGAACATGCGTTGATGTATGACGATTTTGAAAATGTCGCGATCCTCTTTTTTTCCGCGCTCAATCGATTGCAAGGTATAACCGATCACTTCAATTTTGTCGCCCTTTTGCGCCGTCGTGGTGTAGCAGGTCGTTTCGTTCTGGATTAGCGCGCCGTTAGGCGTTGTCGAGAGTGAGTTTAAGAGCAGGGCTGAGAGTAGGGGTGCTATAAGCATGATTCTCTTTCAAAGTTGGTGAGAGAACTGCTGTTAATTATTCACAGTTCTCTATCAAAATCTAAGGTGGATAGTTCGCCTTGTAGAGACAAGGATGTTAGGCATAGTAATGCACTGCATCAGCGTATGGCTATGATGTGATAAACCATCTGAATTGACGTATCAAATGGCTGTTTTATGGGACAGAATTAGGTGGAGGTTTTGTGCTGACTCAGTAATCAACGATCAATAATCAACGATCAATAATCAACGATCAATAATCAACGATCAATAATCAACGATCAATAATCAACGATCAATAATTAACAGTCAATAAGTAACAATCCTTCCGTTCATATCATATAGAAATAAACGGAAGGATAGGTGGATCAAGATAAGTGGATCAATTTCGGCTAGTTGCTAACTGCGCACTGATTTAATTGAAACTAGCGGCAGCGCTATTAGTGTTGGTGAGCGTCTGTGTCTTGAAATTGATCGTGAATTTGTCGCTAGGTTTTCCTGAGCCTAAGCCTTTGAAAATAGCAAACACTTGTTTGAATTGGTTTTGGAACAGTACATGCACTAGATTTTGATCTGATGGCTTACCGTCTAACATGCTAATGCTGCTTGGAGCAGAAGGAAAGGCATTCATTAAGACTTTATATTGCTTGACTCTATCTATGCCCATGTCGCGCAGTGCAAGTTCACCTGCATAGACGGTACGATGGAAGTCACCATAAAATTCATAGGCGCTAATCTTGGCAAAATCATCCAGTTTAAATCCAGCCGCTGTTGCGAGTTGCGTTGCTTTGGCCGTGGCTGTGGCCCAATCTGCACTCAATTGTGTCGCTGGTACTGGTGTTCCAGTTGCACTTCCTTTTGACATGCAGTTAGCAGTCAGTGGCAATACACCTGGGACATCTTTTAATTGAGCGAAGCTTACTTGAGTTTGCAATTGCGACAGAATTAGCATCTGTTTAGCGTCGAGCATGCTTGCTGCTTCTTTCATTTCGCAGGGCCAGTATTCATCCATGAAGCGTAAGCGTGATAATTCACCAAAATAGTAACGGGTAAATTCGCCGTACGATTTTGTATTCAGAATATCCTTGCTCCAACGTTTGCTAATATCTGCCGCTGCCGTGCTGTTTTGCAGATAGTCATATTCAGTTTGGTAAAACTTAAATAATTCGTTATAGCGTGCAACATTGTTCAATGAAATCGTCTCGATATCGACCGTGTCTTGATCTTTATATTTAACGATTTTGTAGGATGCGCCAAATACCGCGAGGGACGGCGATTGTACGTTGACTAGGTAATTTCCCGATGCATCCTTGTAGTCATTGGTGCCATTAAAATGCATATGACCACCTAAATGTAATTGCAAGCCTGTAGCAGTTAATGCCGTAGTGGTTGCTAGCTCTGGTACGCGAGCAACTTGAAATGCACCTGATTTAAAAACCGCTTTCATGGCGTCGGTTTGGTTAGCATAAAAATCCATCGTCGGATAATGCGAAAAGGCGATCAGGCGTTTGCCTTGCGCTTTAGCACGAGCATTGACGGTTTTTATCCAATCCAATAAATGCTTCTTGTGTGTCAATACCTTATTCCAGCCAGCATTACCTGCGCCATCAAACCCTTTAAATATCTTAGGATTAAATGGATCGAATGCGGCATTAGGAATATGCACGTTGGCGTCGATTGATAATAACCAAATGCCTTTAACGGGTTCTACCAAATAACTGGAGTCGATAATGCTAGTGCATTTGGTGTATGGCTTGCCGAGTTTCTTTTCACCTTCAGCTTTATAGTTACCGCCTTCACCTTCGGCACAAATTTCAAACTGGCGGTTTTTTGCCTCTGCACTGACTACTGCGGCGTCATAACTATAATTGGATGTGGTGTAGGTAGAAAACGGTGTCTCCCAATGGACATCCGCTTTATTTGGCATATAGCCAAATTCACCCAGTTGTGAGATCAGTTTTTCGTAGCCCAATTCCATTAACTGGTTAGTACAAGTCACATTGGCATCTTGATTTTTACAAGCGCTGTAGCCTGTCGCATAGACTTTTTGCTCTTTTCCTTCAGCCGTTAAAAAATCATTTTTACCAGCTTCATCATCATCGTAGGGTTCATTTGGATCATGATTGCCAGGTGCAATGAAGAAGCGCATACCCTTGGCTTGATACTCTTTCATGATAGCGGCGATACCATCAATATTGATAGGTTGCGCGTCGTCGGAGTAATCTCCGGAGAGTGCGACTAAGCGTATGCCTTTGCTGTACGCATCATCCAAAGCACCGCGAAATGCAAAGTAGTTTTCGTTAAATAAACGGGTTGAAGTCAATTGCGCATACATCGTCCGTATCGTCGCAAACTTACCGTCGCCAGTAGGGATGCCGGAGAACTTTGCATTCTTCAAATCGCCATAGACGTTTTCAAAGTGGACATCGGACATGACTGCGACAGCAGGCGTTTCAGCCTCGGGAGCGAGGGTGCTCGCGCTGTCTTTGTTGTTACTACAAGCGATTAGCGCGAGTGGTAAACATAGTGTGAGCAAGTGCTTGGTCGTTTTGCTCGCGTAAAAAAAATCAAAATTCATAGTCAACCTCAATAGCTTGCATCCCATAAAGCGCGGTGCAAGAAGTTTGTCAAAATCAGTTTTTTTAAAAAATAGTAGGCACACTGCCCCGAGCACGCTGAGCGCACATGCGTCTGTATTGAGCTAGATAGCGTGTGAACTTTGTTCGGGCAAAGTGTGAGTTACAGCAAATAAGGAAAGCTTTCCATGATTGCCTTGTGGCATTTTAGTTTGGCTTCATGACAGACTTATGACGTCATACAAATGAGAGGGCAAGCAGGGAGATTCAATCGCGTATCGTGTGATTGGTTGGTGTGATTTTTTATCGGAAGATGTGATAGTTGTTGATGGTAGATCTTAGATTCCTGCCACTTCAAGGCATAGGTATCTACATAAGTTGAAATGTGTATAAAGCGCCTTCTCCCGCAAGCGGGAGAAGGTCGGGATGAGGGCAGTTCAGATTAAGGAAATGCATTTTCTAAAGCCACGTTCGGTATTTAGAACTCATGCAATCGAGATTTTTTCTCACTTGCCAAGCTCCCTCACCCCAGCCCTCTCCCGCTTGCGGGAGAGGGAGTGTTATCAGTGCTCCAATTATGTAGATATCCATGCTTCCAAGGAGCGGGAAAGGGTGTTCCGACTCTAAACCGCAGGCAATGTCAGGGATATTCTGATTTTGCTGAGCGCCTATTAGTGCGCACCCTATGTCCGATTTTGTAGTAGATAGGGCTTTTAATTTTTTCCTGCGAACGCATCCACTAGAAAATCGGTGTCGCGCCGTAATAGGCTTTCGTTGAATTGAAGAGGTAGTTTGCCATCAATAATTTTTCTGGTGCGTATGTTGGCGTCTTTGAGTCTTTGCTCTAAGCCCGATTGACGCTGAGCCGATATTTCTAAGGTCGCGATATTGCTGCCTTGTTCGATTCTATGCACTTTGAATCCCTCTAATTTTTCTAGCCGAGAAAGCAGGTTTTGACCTGCATGACGGACGGCGGTAAAGCGTTGTTCAACTCCTTCCAATGCATCCAAGGCTGGCAGTGCTGCTTGCCATCCAGACGACTGCGTACCACCTAAAATATGTCGCAGCTCGCGTGCTTTGTCCATTTGTGCTTTAGTTCCGGAAAGTATGGCGCCATACGCTGCGCCTAGATATTTGTAGAGTGAGACATAGACCGTATCAAACGGAGCGCAATAATTTTTGATATCAAAGCCTGGCATGCCAAACATCAGAAACAGACGTGCGCCATCCAGATGCATGGGAATACGTTTGCTGCGCGCTAGTTTTGCGATCTCTTCAATCTGACTCATGTGCAAAGTTCCACCTTGGGTGCGGCGTACCGGACTTTCCAGCGAGATTGCGCCGACCTTGATGGGGTAAGGTCCGATCTCTGCGCGACTAATCGCATCACTGAGTTCCGTTAAAGTGGGAGCCGTTTTTCCTGCTGCCAGTGGCACCATATTGATACCGCTCAGTGTCGTGACACAATTGCTCTCATCGCGGTACACATGACTTTCCTGTTGTACTAATGCGTGTTTTGCTTCGCCGCACAAAATACGGATGGCAATGTGATTTGCCATTGTTCCCGTCGGCATAAATACACTAGATTCTTTTCCTAACAAGCTAGAAAATTTTTCTTCCAAGGCAGCAACCGCTCCACCGCTTAAATAAGAGTCGTTGACCCTAGCGTGTTTGATTAATAAAGCTTGTAATCGGTTCGCTTCGTTCTCAGCGGGGTAAGGTAGCGAGTCACCCACTAACCATATTTGCGTGTCAGCATCGGAGGCGATAGGTGGCTTTGCAAACGAGTAGATATTAGCATTGGCATGGGAACTAGAGCCAAGCGCAACGAGCGGTAGCGTGGACCCTAAAAATTGGCGGCGATTAAGTGTCATGGCGTGGATAGGTTGTTAAGTAGTTGTATTCAAATGGAAAACCTGAAATTCAAAAGCACAAACAAGAAGCTAAATGCGCCTTTAATACGCGAATTGATTTTGCCGTAGAGCATCTAAAGTGTTGCAAAGACTATTTCCATGTTTGTTATGCATATAAAGCTCATTTTCCGAGCCAGCTAATTAAATTTATCTGCACCTTTTGGAATATAGCCATAGTTGAAAGCGATGTCACTGTTTAGTCACTGTTTATAAGCTTGCGTAAGGGCATGAGAGATGAGGAATTTGATTACATTAGGCGCGGAAGAAGAATTACAGATTGTTGACGAGCACAGCTTGGAGTTGGCTACGCATGATTTCGAACGAGGCCAGTCTGATTTTCCCGATCGGAACGGTAGTTCTTCTTGCGAGTTACATAAAGCGGTGGTTGAATTACAGACACCGATTTGTCATACGCCCGATCAGATCGTCGCTAGTGTCAGTGATATGCGTGAGATTATTCGTTTGCGCGCCCAAGCTCAGGGGCAGAGAATTTTATCGGCTGGCGTGCATCCATTTTCGAATTGGAAAGAGCAAGAGATCAATAAAGACTTCGACAAGCATCAACACTACATCCGTTTGGTTGATGAGTATGCCGACATTATGCGTAGCCTAGTGTCTTATGGATTTCACGTGCATTTAGGTTTGCCTAAAGGCATTCCGCCAATGGCAATTTTTAATTCTCTGCGCAATAGTCTGGCGCCTGTGTTAGCGATTTCATTGAGTTCACCATTTTACGAAGGCCGTGATACGGGCATGCAGAGTTGGCGTCATTCTATGTTAGATCGCTTACCACGTATGGGAACGCCTGATATCTGGCAAACCGAAGAGGCCTATTTCGAACACATACAATTATTGCGTAAAGTGGGCACTTTGGAAGCCCAACACGGTATGTGGGAAGACTTACGTTTGCACCATCGTTATCACACTTTAGAAGTTAGGATTTGCGATGCTACGCCGTCCTTGGAACACATCTGGCTAATCACCGCTCTGTTGCAATGTGAGGTCGCTACTTTGGTACAGGATTATCAACGTGGACGCCTGCCAAAACCCTTATCACGTGCTTGTTTGGAAGAGAATAAATGGCGAGTGCGTCGGCGCGGTCTGGGAGCTTCGCTGATTGACTGGCATAGTGAGGTGCCAGTCAGTTTGCATGAATACTTCGATCAATGGCTGGTGCGCCTGACTCCCGCGGCGGAGGAATTAGACTTGCTAAAAGGTTTGCACGAAAAAGTTGCGGCTTTGTTTATCCACGGCGCTTCCGCCGATATCCAACGTGGAATTTTTAAGCGTTCCGAGAATTATCAGACCTTGGTGCAGCATTTGATCCATCAGACTGAAGAAGCACAGTTTGCTCCCACACCTTACTTGCAATAAGCTGATGACGACAAACCAGCATCCTTTTCATGATTTGACGTTTGAGCTTCAAAAACAAGCACCACAGTCGAAAGCGCGCATTCATCAACTTTGGGCTAACTTGGCAGCTACCAGCCATGTACCTGCCGAACCCGTGTTATTTTCTGAATGGCCGCTGATTGCCTCGCAGCGTTTGCAAGACAAATTGACGCAGCGGGTCACTGCCTTATGTAAGGTTCTTCAACCTAAGTTAAAAGCCGAGCTTGTGCAAACGCAGGGGTGGCAACACCCGCAGGCGGCAGATGTACTGACCGTCGATTACGCGATCATCGTTGACGGAGAGCACGGCACCGATGGGTGGGATATACGCTTAGTCGAATTTCAAGCGTTTACTTCTTTATTGACTATGGGCTATCGACTGCATCAAGCGCATAGTCAATTGTGGCCACAATTGGCAAGTTGTCCACCGTGGCAAACCTATGCTGAAGATCAAGATTGGTTAAACGCTTGTCGGCCATGGCTGGCGGGTGGGAATAATCCAGCCTTGTTGGAATATCAGCCTTGGCAACGTGGGACGCTATTTGATTTACATGCGAGCTCAGTGCTATGGAATTTACCTATCATAGAGCCGCATCAAATCGAAATCGATAAAAGTGGGCGCCTCATCTCAAATCAGAACGGTCAGCGAACTTTGCACGACAAAGTGCTCAATCGTTTGATTTTGAGTGAGCTAAAAGATGGCGGACGGTTTGCTTATCAACTACAAAGTGCTGACGTCAAATGGCATAGTCACCCCGCTTGGTATTTTTTGGTACATAAGGGATTGGCGTCAGAAATCAAGATACCGTTTGAACCTATTAATGTTAGAGGACATCAATGGCGTGATTTAAATTTGCCTGCCCATGATCTGGTAGCGAAGAATATTTTTTCTTGTGGTGGCAAGGATTTACGCATCGGTGTCGGCGCCCAAGAGTTAGATCAACTTGATCAGCCTGAGAATTGGCTGATACAACCACGTTATCGACCTTATCCTGTTATGACGAGTCAAGCAGGTGAAAAAGTTTATGCCGAGCTACGTTTGATCGTGCAGCTAAGAGCAGAGGCGCAACCTTGGATCGCGATGCAAATTGTGCGCATGTATTGCGCAGAGCAAGCATCAGCGAGTTTCTTTCAAGGGCGCGAAGGTGAAGGCGCAAATATTCTTCACAGACCACCAAGTGCGTAGGGTGCGCGATGCGCACCGATGTCGGGGCGAAAGCATCAGTTGGAAGTAAGTCGAGAGTGGTGGTGTTCACAATGACCACGTTACTTGGTCATTGTGAGCACTACTACCATTGCGCGGCTTGCTCTTAAATAAAAATACTCAATGCAACTTAATCCTAGGATTGCGCACTCTATCAATAGTCTCCGCCCAAGTTGATAACCAGGTATGAAACCAGCCGTTGACTGCCACTTGATGATGTTTGTGCAGTGACCAGTACATCCATTTTGCCAATGTGCCTTCGATGAATACAGAGCCGCTGGCAATCGCTCCCATTAAGCTACCGACGGTACTGTAGTTACCGAGCGAGACCAGTGAACCATGATCTTTGTACACGAAGTCTTTGAGTGATTTTCCTGCCAATGAACGACACAAAGAATCGGCTAGGCAAGTGGCTTGCTGGTGCGCTGATTGCGCGCGTGGCGGTACGTTAGGTAAGCCTTCGCCTTGCGGGCAGGCGCAGCAATCGCCGATTGCAAAAATAGAGGGATCCAGTGTGGTTTGTAAATTGCGTTGCACGACTAATTGATTGAGCCGATTGGTTTCCAAGCCATCGAGATTTTTCAAAAAGTCTGGTGCTTTGATTCCTGCCGCCCACACCACGATACCGCTAGGAATAAATTTTCCGCTGGCCATCGCCACGCCCTCTTTACTGACTTCGACTACTTTTTCATTGGTATGAATTTCTATCGCAATGCTACGCAGTTCTTTCGCTACAGCATCCGACAAGCGTTCTGGCAGCATTTGTAGTAGGCGAGGAGAGGCATCAACGATGACGATCTTGAGTTCTTTTTCAGGATGGAAATTTACCAATCCATAGCTGGATAGAATTTTGGTGGTCATGTGTAACTCTGCCGCCAACTCGACACCGGTTGCACCACCCCCAATAATGGTCACGGTAAAACGTCCTTCGCCTGCATGTTGGTTTTGGGATTGTGCTCGCAGGCAGCAATTAATCAGTTTGTGATGGAAGCGTTCTGCGGCTTGCAGCGAGTCAAGCATGATGCAGTTTTCTTTGGCGCCTTGAGTGCCAAAATCATTGGTCTGACTGCCTAGGGCAATCACTAATTGGTCGTAATGAATAGCTTGTTGCGGCAAGAGTTCGTTGCCGTCTTCATCTAAAGTGGGCGCGAGGTAGATTTCTTTTTTCTCACGCGATAATCCTTGCATGCGACCGAGCCGAAACTCAAAGTGTTTACTGCGCGCCAAAGCGAAATATTCACGTTCATCAGCATGGCTGTCCAAAGTGCCAGCAGCGACTTGGTGTAATAAAGGTTTCCATAAATGCGTGCGGCTGGCGTCAATTAAGGTAATGCGGGCTTTGCCTTTTTTGCCGAGCCGCTTACCTAAACGTACGGCCAACTCCAAACCACCTGCGCCACCACCAACAATCACGATTTGATGCAGTGCTTCTCCTCTTTGTGCGTTCATCTCATTTCCTTGAAGTTTAAAAAGCTATTTCAAGAAGCACTACGATGAGCGCGAGCCGGTAAAGATAATATCTTCTTGAAATAGATTCTCGACTCAAGTTACGACGAGTCTATGCCACTAGCGAATTATCGTTGGTGGCATCTGATTCAGAATTCTACTCCTGCTGAGAAGATTATGTGGATAGCCCAAATAGTAGGTCTAAATAATAGGTTTATATAGTAGGTCTATACGCCCTAGTCAGAGAGCAAATAATCGTCATACCAGACCGGCTCAAGTCGATCCGCGTCCGAGAGCCATTCTTGTACGCTAGCACGTTGCATTAATTGGCTACCCCAGCTCGCTACTCGAGGAAAGAGCGTGAAGTCAGGTTGATGTCGGAATATTCGAATTATAGTTGGAACCAATGAGAGATCTGCGAGAGATATGTCGCCAAATAAATATGGTCCGTTGCTAGCACTTAATTGTTTTTCCCAGACCGTGAAGAGGAACTTGATTTGTTTTTTCTCATTTTCACTAAGTGCGCGCTTGTCGGGATAAAAGGCACTTTCAAAAAATAAATGAGGACATAAATTTGAGAGCCCAGCATGTTGCCAGGCAACCATGGATCGAACACGCGCTCGAGTCGGCGAATCAGGCGGGAGTAGAGATTTAGAACCTATTTCGTTGGCGAATTCCATTATCGCCAATGAATCAAAAATGACTTGGCTATCCACAAGTAAGACTGGAACTGCAGCAGGGGGAGAAAACTCACCGATTTTCGCAAGATTTTTAAAGCGCTGCGGTCTTCGGATATCGACGACATGTTCTTCAAATGCTAAGTTTTGTTCTTTCAAAGCGAGCCAGGCACGCATGGCCCAACTAGATGCGTTTTTGGTACCTGAATAGAGTGTCAACTTCATGATATGTTCATCCTGTGTTTAATAATTTAATGAGGCGGGAAAAGTGCAAGGTACAATTTGCGATGTATCCCAAATGGAGCAGTCAATTACAGCGTAAGCATAATTGGCGAGCGTCGCTTGTGTGCAGCAAAAAGATAGCCTAAAACGCTGTTTCCCCTCTGATTTTCTTGATAAACGCCGTCCCACTGCAAAAATGAATAAGCTAGATAATTTTGATTTAATTTTATTGCGTGAATTGCAAAGAGATAGTCGTCAAAGTGCAGAACAATTGACTGCAAAAATTGCCTTGTCAACGACGGCTATACAAAGGCGTATTAAGCGATTACGTGATGAGCACGTCATTGTCGCCGAACATGCAGTGCTTGATCCTAAAGCGCTGGGGCGGTCGCTTACTTTAATCGTTGCGGTGAGTCTGAAAATAGGACGCGCCTCAATTAATGAACAGTTTAAATCTACTATGATGGCGGCTGAAGAAGTTCAGCAGTGCTACGCGGTGGCAGGGGATCAAGACTTCATCCTCATTATCTCTGTGATGGACATGTACGAATATGAAGTGTTGACGCATCGTCTTTTCCACAGTAATGAGGCGGTACAAAAATTTCACACCACCGTGGTGATGGAGACCGTTAAAGTAGGCTTACAAATACCCGTGCCTATCGCTGTCGATTAACGCGAATTTATCTCTCGAAACAGAAAGTAAGGCGCTTCTGCTTGCCTCATTCATAGCGGTATTCTGCATCGCTTTCTATTTGCTTTCCTGTACTTATGTGGTGATGTTTCAGCGATTATTCACCATTATTCGCCATTATTTTTATAATCCTGTAGTTTTTCATACTTCATTTAGGGTCGTATTTTCAGGCAAGGCCGCCTTGACTTGAGCTGCGCCATCCTGCCACATCGTAATCGTATGGGTTTTTCCTGTTTTTGAGACGGTGGGCAAGTAAACTACGGCGTCGCAGTTAGTAAGGGCTCTGGTTACCAGCGCTTTACGTGTAGCGTTTATTTTACCTAGATTGTCTGTGACGGTTGTTTCTACGAACTTATGTCTATCAGTCTCGTTGGCCTGTCTAGATTCATCTAGATTGTAATCAACCAGTGTGGTGATTTTATTTGGCTCGCCGCTGCCTCTCGCAATTTTTCCAGCTAATTTTTTTAGAGAATCGGAAGCAACGGCGGTTTTCACCCGCTCGTCGCTGATGCCAAAGTCTTTATCGAAGGTAGCTGACCAGGTCAGCCAAAGATCTGCAAATGTCACCCACTGTACATCGCGTTTGTCTGTATGCGTGAAGAAATAAGTGTTATCTCGCAGGTTAAGGAGTTGATTTTTGACACAGTTAAAGCGAGCCGCCTCACCTGCCATTTTGGTGTTGGCATCCAAGCTCGCTTCATTGTCGGATTGCTTACGACCTACGGCGATTGCATTTGCGGTATTTTCTAAATCGCTGTCGCCCGTATCGTGATGTTGATTGCTATAGCTGGCTGCGATTCCTTTTTTGTTGCCAGTGAGTTGGTCACGAGTCGCCATACTGCTGACATTGCCATTGTCATTGACCTTGACCACGTAACCTAAATTGTAGGGGCCAAAATGATAATCAAGTGCCAGATTCTTGTTGACAGAATGGACACCCGATACACGCAAACGGAAAGGGTCAATTTTGTTGTCAATTTCTGGTTTGTCATAATCGATTGCGGCAGTGATCCAGGTACTGCCAGCGACAGCGCTACCTACGGCTTCTCCAGCATCAGCGAACTTTTCTATTAGCTCAACCCGGGTGCCCTGAGTTCCTGCATCTTGTGTAAACACATGACCTATCTTTGCGAGGTTCTTGTCGAGCCACACATTTTCTGAATCATTTTGATAGGTGGCACCATTGGGGTCATACCTTTTACGTTGTAGGGCTGTCTTGTTTGTGAGTTGTGCCGGCGCTGAGATGGCGCTCACACTGTGTTGACTTGTATTTGCGTGGCTCAGTCCAACGTGCATCGCTTGTGCACCCATCATATCGGCTTCGTGCTCTAAGCTCACTTCATCGTTGATAGGCACGCCTGCTTTCATTTGCATGGTCGGTTTGACTTTGCCTTGCGCTTGTTGAACCACGTGCCAAGCCTCGTGGGGGAGATGCTGTTCTTGCCCCGGTGCGACATGTATATCGCCGCCTTGCGCGTAAGCGTGAGCGTTGAGCTGTGCCGGTTGGGCTGAATTGTAATGAACTTTGACGTGATCCATATTCATACCAGAAATGGATTCGATACCGGCTTTGAGTTGTAGGGGGAGGCCTGTGTGGTTGGTGTGACTGCTGTCAGCGTCGGATTTTTTTTGAGTGAGCTCCTCATCAGCGACACACTGTGTGGTGTTTAATTTTGCTTGTAGTGCTTCTTCATCTTCGGCTCTTTGTGCAACTGGCCGTCCCATGAATGCTGTTTTTGCTTGGAGTTGTTGTGTCTGCAGACTATTTTGTGTCATCCGTTGGATGGCGCGTAATTGCTGAGTTTGCGAACGAAGATCCGTGGCTGACTCATGTGTATCGACACGGCTATTCTTATTCTGGGCTTGTATGATGTTCTGACGGTGCTTAGATCTAGCGTATTGCGATGTCGCGCTGGAGTTCATGACTTGCCTCTTAGTTTCTTACATGGGAAGAACAACGGAGTGTTTGAAGTGAATATCTATTTTAGCTATAAACTTAGCTTATAACTAGGGTTGGTAGAAATTATATTTGGCCATTCCATCTAAGACGGTTTTTCGCAGTATTGCCTCTATGTTTCTGACTCATGCGCCGGCAGTTCCCAAGTTTTATTTAACGCCACACACTTTGATCGACATGATCGTCGGGGATGTAGGCTAAATATTGCACCATGCGTGGCGTCTTTCCGCGATTGGCGGTTGCGCAGTGGGGAAGAGCCTGATGCCATATGATGAAGTCTCCAGCTTTGCCTGTGACAGCCTGCGCTTGTAGATCTCGAAGCGCGCATTCACGCGGGTCTTCGTGCGGCGCGAGTTGCTCCAGCCATGGTGTGATTTGGTGGTGAAAGCCAGGTACACAGTGGAACGCGCCGTCCATCTCATCACAATCACTCAAATAGAGTAAGCCTTGATAGCGTTCTGGAATAGGGAGTGTGAGGCTCACGTCCCAATGCAGGCCGTTACCCCGAAATGAAAAGTTATTCGTTTCAGGTGGATTAAAGCTGGTCTGATCTATGGTTTTATAGATGGCTTTGGTGCCGTACAGTTGTTCAAAGGCAGTGCGGATACGCTTGGACGCACGATTGGTATTTAACTGAGGGTGATTGTAAAAAGGCAGCATTAACCCTTGCTGTAAATGCTGAGCGCGGTACCAACTGGCGGGATCGTTGATATCTGCATTTAAGAAGCGCCAAATAGCGTCCCGACTTGCTGCACAGGCCTTTGCATCAATCGCATTGGATAAAACAAGATAGCCATTTTTGTTCCAAAAATCGATTTGTTCTTGAGTCAGATTATCGTCTGCATCAGCGTCAGCGGCCTGTTCTGCGCTTTCTAAAATTTGATAGGCTTCGCGCATTTGTAGCAGCCAATCCTTAAACTCTGGCAAGCTTGGTCTTATTTCTAGTAGGAATTTGATGACTGCAGGGTGTGCTAAATGATTGGCGTAAAGCGCTTTGAGTTGTTGATGCCATAGCTTGATGTCGTGCGCAACTTCTTGATGGGCAGGATCACAATGTTTTTGCCACAGTTTTTCTAAAGCCCACCAATCTTGCATATATTGCCTCTTATTGTGATTCGTCGGCGGCTAGTGTAAGGATAGTTGGTGCCGCGTGCAAGTCGGAAGGGGCATGCAAAAGTCGAAAATCGTGAAAATATTTTTCGAGATATATTCACTTAATTCTTTTCCCTACAGCAATAGGAAGTCGAGTGTGGATCATGCAAGTAATTGAATTAGAACTGGGGTCAGCTATTTCTGATCTGCATCTTGAGTAAGATTTTTTGATGCCACTGTGTCGTCTTGTCTATTTTCATTCATTTGTTCCTGCGCTTTTTTACTCTTCCATTTGGAATAAAAATAAGCAGTGCCAGCGACCGCACCTGTCATCGTTGCGGCTGCGCCGATTACCGGTGCCGCCGCGACGACTATAGGTGGTCCTACAATCGCCGCACCTGCTGCAACGCCGGCAGCGATTCCTAAACCCATAGAGACAGTTTCTGTTTTTTCTTTGATCTCAATATGGTTTTCTTCTAGTTTGTCATCAATTTTTTTGACACCATCTACGATTTGGTGGCTGACAAATTTTGCGCCTTCGCTGGCGCTTTCAGCGATGTGCTGACTAGTTTCTTTAACCTGTACCATTAGTGCTTGTGTTGTTTCATGTTCGATCACGTCACTGATAGATTGCTGCACAGATTGTTGTAAGGATTTGCTCGCTGTAATTGCTGTGGAGAGGGTGGCATTGGTAGCCGCGCTGATTTTATTTATGGCTTCTTGTTTAGTGTTTTGATTAAGGGTTCGAGAGAGCGTTTGAGAAACAGTTTTAGAAACAGTTTTAGAAACAGTCTGACTAATTGTCTGAGTAACATCGTGCGCCAGATGTTGCACTTGTAGTAGATTACGCCCCGCGCTATTGGCGGATTGCTTTGCTATTTGGCCTAATTTTTCAATACGATCTTTCATGCTGGCTTCCTAAAAAATCTTAGCAATTATGTGAGATGCTTATCTATGCGAGTTTGATTATCCTTGCGGATTATTCTACTTATGCTCGGGTTTGATCGCTCGTGCAATACGTGGTCGGTTATAGCGCTGCAATAGCACGGGATAAAGGTTGAACAGGGTATTAAAACTTAATAACCATAAAGATTTGATCACGCCAAATTCCACTGCAACGAAAATAGTAAATCCTAAAACGATGAACCAAATAATTAGGTGGCCCAACTCAGATTTTTTGGTTTGGTAATATAAATTCGCCATAGCTTCGGCGCTTTTTTCTATGGGAATTCCCTTTCGAATTAATTTTTCCCAACCGATTAAAACCAATAATTTCCTGAATAAATTGATTCCAATGTATTCGTATATCTTGCCCTTTCTTTCCCACTTTCTGTCATCGAAATAAGTAAGCTTGAGCTGGCTTTTTAATGCATCTATAAAGATATGCACGCACAGCATCAACATGAAATTGAGTGCCCACGCGAAGGCAAAACTATCGAGCCGCATGTAGCGCATCAGAGCGAGTGTTAATCCTATCGTTATTGCACAGATCAAAATCAGAGTGAGATATTTTTTCATTGTTCAATGTTTTGCTATCTAATGAAGGTATCGTAGCCAAGACCTATTAACCATGCACCGCCATTAAATGTGACAAAGCCTAAAACATAGGCGCTACCTGCTTTAATATAACTGAGTGCTTTTTGGGGATCGAAAAATTGGCCTATTGCCCAAGCTAGGTAAAGGAAGATAATGACACCGTAAGCTTGGGTAAGATTGAATCCAGTTATACCATTTAAAAAAACGCCTAAGGCCAAAAAAAGCATACCTATGCCCATCACAAAAGATAGCAATATCAAGATTTCAAAAAAATTGACATCGTGCTTTCTGAAGAAAACTTTCAACCAACACCCGATAAATAAGCCCATGATAATGTTGGCATAGCCATAGTGCGTGTGTACCCAATTTGAAATGGCAACTGCGGTGATGGTTTTGTTGTCACTCGCGGCCAAATTCCCTTTCTCGATATGAAAGTAGTGTGCTACTAGGGTATAAATTAGGGAGCTGACGATAATAAAAATAATCGGTTTGACCAAGCGGCTACGGTTCTCATTGACGTATTCTCTGACGCATTTTCCGGGGCGAAGCAGTAATTCTCTGATGGTGAAAAAGAAGCCTTTTTCCAAATGCAAAACGTGTTCAATTTCATGCAAAATAAAATGGCTATCAATTCGCTTTAGTTTTACCGCGTGTCCGCATTGAGCACAATAGTTGCCGTGGATTTTACTTGTACAATTTTTACAGTTCATAGTTGTTTGGTCGCGTAGCCTTGAGTGTTCTTATTGGCAATTTCTAAGAAGCTTTAGCCGGAATGATTTACAAATATTGTCATTACGTCGAAGTGTGAGGGATTTTTCATTGACCGTCAAAAAATAGTTTTTGTTCATAGATTGCATCAGCGCAAGACGAGCTTTATAGAAATGAGGACAACTTTCATGAGCTGGCGCGGATTATGCATAACTCACAGAGAGGCGGTATGACTAGGGATTAGCACTAATTTACATGTAAAAAAATAACTGTTTTGTTATAAATGTGAACTGGTTATACTGACCTAAGATAAGTCTGGGTAGTCTAAATACACGGAAATTGAAAGGAAACAACATGCAAACGCGTACATCTCGCATAGCAGATCCATCATTTGGACGGCACCCAGCGCGTGTCACAACGGCGACTCAGTTAAGACAAGCGAATGCGGCGCAAGTCCTCGATACCCGTGAAACCCAATCCATACAACGCCAAGTACAAAGTATTGCCAGTCAAAGTTCGGCGGTGAGCCAACTTAAATTCCTACAGACAAAAATGGCAGCTAAAGCTGAGGTCACGCAACGTGTTGAAGATGAGCTGGTACAGGGTAAATTCTGCACAGTACAGCGCGTCGAAGAAGATGAAACCTTGCAGGGCAAGTTTGCTAGTGTACAACGTGCAGAGGACGAGGAGGCACTGCAAGGGAAGTTCGACACAGCGCAAAGAGTCGAAGAGGATGAACCGTCAACCGTTCAAGCAAAACTGGCGACTACGCAGCGTGTTGAAGACGAAGCTTTATTACAAGGTAAATTTGGCACAGCACAGCTAGCAGAAAAAGCAAAACCGAATAACACAGGTCTCCCCAATCAACTTAAAGTCGGTATTGAATCACTATCAGGTATGAGCATGGATCACGTCAAAGTCCATTACAACTCATCGCAACCCGCTCAACTGAATGCCCACGCTTATGCGCAAGGTAGTGATATTCATGTAGCACCAGGGCAAGAGCATCATGTGCCGCACGAGGCCTGGCATGTTGTGCAGCAGGCGCAAGGACGAGTACAGCCAACCATGCAGATGAAAGAAGGTGTGCCCGTGAATGATGATGCTGGATTGGAGCACGAAGCTGATGTGATGGGGGCGAAAGCTAATTCTGGCAGTCTGATTCACGCGAAGAAGCTGAGTCAAAGTGTTGATGTGGCGAGTAACTTGACGCAAAGGAAAATAAACGGTCCTATCGCACAGCTGTATGCCTATGCTCCTGGTACGACTAAAAAAGTCACCTTAATCAATGCGAATGGAACAAGTCAGACCGACATTGACGTTTGCACCAATAATTCTGTCACGTATGCAGCTAATGATGCCAAGCGAACCGGATCTGGAACCGGGACTGCTTCTTGGGCAGGATGGCTTACTGATGCCGGCACGCTCAACAACGCGACGCAACTTCATGTCGTCAATCGTCTGTTAGGTGGAGACGGTGGTCCGACTGAGGGCAATATTGGACCAGGCTCACAATATCTCAATTCCCGTCATCTACATCAAGCAGAAAAGTACGTGAAAGATGAGCTATTTAGCGGTGGTACCGCAACGCATGGTTTTACCTATGCTTGCAGTTTTGATTATAGTAACTCAATTGATAAAGTACATAATACTAAAACGGCAAAAGACACTGCCATCAATGATCCTGCGATCACGGCCAAGGTAAGCTTCACAGGCACTGCGCCTGCGGTACAGTCCGACGAATTGAAGGCGCTCGTGACTGGAAAAAAGGTAGACAATGGAAACAATATGAAATTCGGCAAAGCCTAAGCCCAGTCATATCGTCAGCACTACGCACCACAAACTACGCATGATTATTGTCAACTGGTCGTCCAGCGCATTAGCTATCAACAAAACTTTATGACAGACTACCCACTTTATTTAGCCTAGCCACGATAAGAAAGTACCATGAGTGCCAATCTTTCCCCCGATAATCGCGAAACCAAAGACTGCCCAGTTTGTGGCGAGACCATCAAAGCCGTTGCGATTAAGTGCCGCTTCTGTAATACCGACTTGCAAGCATATACCGCGCATGTTGAACATGATGCGGAGAAAATCTTATTCGCTGGTCGTCCCGCCACCATTTTTAGCGCTTGGCAATGGATAGTGGTCGTACTAACACTAGGCATAGGCTATGCATTTTACTGGTTTAAAGCACGCGGGTTACATTATGAAATCACCACGCAAAGGGTCAAGTTAGAGCGCGGCATTTTTTCTAAAGTCAAAGATAATGTTGAGCTTTTTACGATAGAACATTTTGATTTAAATTCGCCATTCGGCATGCGCTTGCTAGGCTATTGCATATTGCAACTCAGATCGTCTGATACCAGCTATCCACAGCTACATTTATATGGTGTGAAGAACCTAGAAGCGCTCTCGGACACACTGCGCGAATGCTCCATGCGTGAACGCGCTAGACGTCGGGTGACTGCTATTATTCAGCCTTAAATGACAGATATGGTTTTGATGTTGAGCATATTAATGTTGATTGAAGAAAAATAGTATGTGCTTCGATTTACCCATGCATTTTGATTTCGAAAAAAGGATCGTTTGTCATGAAAACTTTTACACTGGCGTCTCAAGCTCAACCGCGGCAAAGCGACACAGCGCAAACAAAGCATGTGGATTCAGATACATGGTCTCAACATCATGACGATACTCGTCATGTATCTGTGCAGTTGAAAAGTCAAGGGGCGATGATGACAAGTAGCCCACAACAAAAAAATTTGCAGGCACTTCAATTGCGAATGAAGAACGGCATACAGCAACAGGCGCCCTCTACCAATTTTCCAGTCCAACGTGCTGTCAACATCAACGCAATGCAATATGAAGGAAATGTGTATGTGGAGGCGGAAGGGCTAGCGTCTGAGTTTAAGGATGGTGATGATGCGGGTGATTACGGTTGGAATGGTGTAGAAACCTATATGGTAAAAGCGAAAGTTGGAGACACTGTGATAGCGCCTGGCGGCACATTTAATAATAAATTTATTGTCGCCCAATCCGGCCATATTTTAGCGCAACAAAATGGTGGTAAAGGAAGTGATCCGAATAACGTTTTCGCTCAAGATGGCGGTGTCAACAATGGCCCATATCGAACTTATTTTGAAAATCCAATGAGACGAGCGCTTGACGTTGCAGACGAGGATACGGAAGTAAAATTTGAAGCCGCCTTGATGGGCGATGATATTTCATTTGGTAAGCTTGAGAAAGAGTCTAAAAATCTTTTTGTGTAAAGTTGAATTTTGCTACCATTCATTTAGGAAGCAAATATTTGATGCCCAGCGGTTCGACCTAGTACGGGTTACGTGAACCATTTTTTGAGTCTGCTCAAGTATACGTTTTGATACCCATTCTATATTTGAGTTTCTTGTAAATTTTTTCCTCTCCTACCCCACACAGCATAAAAAAAATTCATCATGCGGGTCATAGTTCTGAGCTGAACCTTAAATAAGCTAGTGTGTGTCATCCCTCAGAACTTTTCGGTATCATAATGCGCTTGCTCGCTCCGGCAGATTCGTATGATGGAATCGTACAACTATATTTAATGTCGTGCTCTTAAGATAAAAAGAGTTCTGATGACTACTACTAGCATAAAACTTACATGAAAAAAATTGATATCAGCACTTGGAATAGACGCGAACATTTTGTCTTTTTTAGAAAGGTCGATCTGCCTTTTTACAATGTCAACACGCAAGTTGATATCACTGGACTTCCCGAATTGGCGAAGTCAAAATCGATTTCTCTCAATAGCACTTTGATTTTTTTGACGATACACGCGATGAATCAGATTGATAATTTTCGGTATCGGATTCGTGACGATGAAGTGGTTTTACACGACGCAGTGCATCCATCTTTTACGCATCTCAAAAAAGGCGAAGAGCTGTTTAGAATCATCACGATGGATATGGACAGTGATGTGATTCGGTTTGATCGCAAGCTAAAACAAGCGGTCGAAGAATCCAGTGGTTATTTTGATTTTAGTAAGGCGGCGGGGCGCGATGATTTAGTGTTCATGTCGTCTTTGCCTTGGATTTCGTTCACTGGTTTAGACCACACTCTGAGCCTCGATAGAGACGACGCAATCCCACGGGTTTCATGGGGGCGATATGTGAATAATGGTGGGCAAACGATGCTGCCTTTTAATATTCGTGTTAATCATGTTTTTGTTGATGGCTTGCACGTAGGTCGTTTTTTTGAAGAATTCGCTAAACAACTCAAGTGCCTTAGTGAGTCGAGCTAAGTTGATTTTTGAATTGACCTAATTAGCGCTAACTTCTCGATGAGCAAAGGCTCATCGAAGATCTCGTCCGTGAGTTTGATCACACTTAATGATACTAATGGTGATGATTAAAAGACGAGATCTTCTATAAACGCATAAGGCGTTTACTTCGTGTTGATTTTCTTAATGATCTTAAATGCACGATACTCGCTGATTTTTGGATCAAAAATATTTTGGTTCTCAAATGAAAACTGCAAAGTCTTGCCTTGTAATGAAAGATATTGGTTCGCCATATCGATATTGGTCTCGATAGGACTGGTCCAAAGTAACTTACTCGAATTGCCGTTTGATTCACGCACTACAAATGAAACAAAAAAGTCTTTTTCTATTTTGATGACTTCACCAACAATAACTTGGAGAGGATTGCTCGTTTTATCCTTCTCTGCTTCGGTATTTGCTAAAGCCATCATGGTAGCTGGGCAAATTGGCGCCATTTTCATGCCTATCAGTTTGCCGATTTTCTCGCCATTTTTATCAATCTCATTGAAATCTAAGTTGAAGTCTTTTTTAAATCTCTTTTTATCTTCGGCATCGGCAGCGTTCAAAATGCAAAAGCCGACTTCCATATTACGTGTTTTTTCATTGTTATTTTTGATGATGGTTTCTGAGCATTCACAAGCTCGCTTTGCAATCTTATCCATATATTCTTGGGCGTTTGATTGAGCGATTACAGAGCATAACAATGCGAGGAGGGCGATATTTTTTAACATAAGAGTAACCTAGAAGAATAGGGCTAAATCCTAGCAGTAAATGGTGGTTTTGACGAATGAAATGTGTAGGCCTCGCCGCGAATTCGAATTTAGGTTCTCACCGAAAATGTGGAAATGCTAAAGGTATGCCTGACCACTGCTTGTGCTGTATTGAACCAGCCTTCGCCCGTAAGTCTATAGAAACACTAAGCTAGAAGTTGGTTGGCTAGCGTAGGCGTCGTCTTTCTGCATGTCCATGAAGTATATAGTGCTGTAAGGCATCTGCCCCAGCCTGTGCTACATCTGGATTGGCTTCTAAATAGGCATTCGCATCAAAGTGATAGGGGCCGTCTGGTTGAGTTGAGCGCGTCGAATCAATAAATTGATCTGGAATATCCCATCCCGCATAGCGATTCGGCATGAAATGCCCATTTTGAATGTTGATCAATTTTCGGAAATAAATTTGCCCGTAAAATGGATCAGAAAATAAAGGTGAATACCAAGCACAATCTTCGAAGAAGTAGTGGGTTACTTGCGACCAACGGCTCGCTTCACGATTGATATGTGGGCTGCCACCATGCAATAAATTGGCCGCCCAAATCAGTGCATCCCCTTTTTTTGCAAGAAAGCGTTTGGGCTTCATACCATGTGCCTCTACTAAGGCTCGCCACATAGGCTCATACATGGTTTGATCAGGTCTGGTAGGCAAAGTCGAAACGCAGCGCCCTAGGTGTTCGTTGGTGTAGATGGGCAGGCGATGGCTGCCTGGATAATAAAATAGCGGGCCATTGTCAACCGTCACATCCTCAAATGCCACCCATACGCCACACATAAAACGCTCAGGCACAGAATTAAAGTGAATTGCATCAGAATGTAGTGCTTGTTGCGTACCAACTGGGAAATTCAGCGTTTGGAAAGGCCATGCTTGTGCGCCATAGAGCTTACTCAATAAGTTAATGACGCTCTGATTGGCAGCGATACGACGTACATTCGCATCGACTTGCCAAGCATTGAGCAGGCGCAGATCCGCCCCACCTCCAGCACGAAATCGCGCCCAACTCTGTTCGTTAAAACTTTTGCTCAGGGACGCTTTGATATCGGCTGCTAGTTGGTCAAATTCTGCCTCTGGAAACTTGAAGGCAGCAACACCATTAGTGTGTAGTTGTTTGGCGATTTGTTGTACGTGAGGTTCCGCGTTAGCAAATAGAGACTCAAAAAATGGTGACTCAATGTTCGGTACACCCGGTAGCAAACGACGGAGATTAGATACAGAATTTTGATTCATATATTAATTGAGTCAAGTCTATTTGAATCGAACGATGCTAATCGCCCGGAATGGTCTTGTTATCAGTATAACTGTGAGGCAGGAAAAGCACAGTAATTTTAAGTTGTAACTCGCTCGGAGAGTCGAGCAATGTAGCACTTCATACATACTTGACCGCGTTTTTGAGGCGCCCGCATTGGGCTATCCGGTGATGCTATGTTTCTGATTTAGATTTAATGTCGAAACCGTTTATGTGCTAAAAAAGTTTTGTTTTACCGATCTAAGAAATTCGTCGCCTAAACTGAAGACTGAAGAATAGTTTTTCAAATCATAGAAATGCGCTAACTGTCCCAATGTTTTACATAAAATTTTATTAAATAAAAATCAAAGACAACATCGTCAGATTGTTCACAAAATGTAGTGTAATCGAGCTGCTCAGGCCGTCTCTTAGTCTTATATAGCCCCATAGCATCCCCATGGACAATTGAGGCATTACAGCAAAAATAACGAGTAATCCACTGGCATCACTGAATCTGAAATTGGTGATGTGGGTGATCGCGAAAGCTCCGGCAAATAACCAAAAGATTTTAGGATAATGCTGGATAAACTGTCGGCCTAAACGAAACTTTCCCCCTCCGTCTACACCAAGCATATAGAGATAGGCTGCTATAGACGTAGTTAAGAAAAACAATCCTGCTGCAATTTGCCATTGACCGAAAAGTAGACTGATCAAGGCCGGGCCCACAAACAGGGTGTAAGGCAACTTTCTTAGTCCAGCTCTAAAAATTATTTCTTCCATCAATGGCGCAAACACAAGCACAAGAAATATTGCGCTGGTACTGGTTACATCTTGAACATTCTCTATGGTTGTCCAATTATGCAAGGCTAGGCCGATCGACATAAGGTAGATGACGTTAAATGTTAAACCTATACCTGCGATGAGGATTATCCGTTTCCAGCGATCATAAAAATTAGACTTACTAGAAAAACGTCGAACCGGTTTCGCAAAGAAATGGCGTAATTCGGTAATTTCTTTTCTGATAAATGTACTGTGTTGCCCCAGCCAGCTTTGTTTTGTCGGTGCTGTCGTCATTGTGGTTGAGTCACTCTGTACATTTTTCTCTACAGTCGAATTAATATCCCGCGGCGGTATCATATTTTGTTTGGTTTCGTTTTAGCTGAGGGAAGTGGTGGCGCAGATTTTGTGATCGTGCCTATGTGGGAAGAGGTTATATGTCACTGTCGAATGTCAAAACTGACTCCAATGCTTTCCGATGTTGAATTGCGCTTTGTTATTGTGGGAGCGTCTTAACGTGTCAATTATGAGGCTATATTAAATGTGAGACCTGACTCCGAGCTTTTCGATTGTTGTGTTCGACTTCCTCACTAACAAGCGCAAACTCGGGAGTGCTATTGGCCATTACTTGTACCAGTAATTTTCAGAATATCGTCTCTTGCTGGCTCCCGATAATCTGAATTAAGTCAGAAGTAGGCAAGTCACTTGATGCGTCATAGCCTGTTAAGGAAGAATAATTTGTAATCACAGTAAAATTATCAACGCTAACTACTTCATGCCCAGCCAGATCAAATAGTTTTACGACAGCCTCCCCTCCGCTGGGTACAATCGATTGTAGGTACCAAGGACTGTAAGCACTTAGAGGTGCCGATGTAACACTAAATGTCACCTGTGTATCTGTGAGTGAAATGTATTGATCCTTAGCCATTAGCTTATTATTTATCCATAGTTCAGCATAACCCGAGGTAACTTGTCCTGGGACTATTGTTGCTTCTGCAGTGAATGCCACATTGGTGCCATTTAAGACCACAGAACCAGGATTACTATTACTTACTATCCCTCCTAGTGGCGTTATTTTTATGTTAGTCGGAGCACTTAGGCTGCCTTGTATTGCTTCTCCAGCGATATATTTGGTTGTCAATGTCAATCCATTCAACGAGAGTGAAGAGGAACCTGCCGCCGTATACAAGGTAACGTAAGCCTTTCCACCATCTCCCAACAGGCTTTTCAATGCGAACGGGCTATCTGTTTTTATTTCAAATGTGAGCTTTGTATCTGTAGCGAGAATTTCTGAGTCAGACACTAAAAAATATCTTGAAGATCCATTGAAGCTTAGTTCAGCGTGACCGCCCGTTGCTTCTCCCGCAACGATATCAGCGGTTACGATGAGACTAGAATTGCTTGCATTGATGGCGTCGGCATCCACTTTTCCACCTACCGCGGTGAATTTGATATTTTTTGGGGTTGTTAATTCGGTGTCTGATCCTTTTAGCAGCGCATTGGGTAAATCCCAAATATCGAACATGATGGAATTACCTGCAAGATCATATTCACGTACAAAGTGACTGCTGAAGTGCATATCCCTATATTGATCTTCATTGAGTTTAAAAGTAACTTTTTTGTCAGTAGCTGAGATCGTATCGACTCTCACCGAATTATCTGTTTCCCAAAGTCCCAAGGTGATATGTCCACCATTCAATTGGCCTTGAGGAATGATCATTTCTAGGTGATATAGGTTGTCGGATTGTTTTCTCACTGTAAAGGAGCTTCCCTTCTCCGGATATACTCTATCAAGTAGAAACTTTGTTTCGGCGCCTATTTCACCGGTATTTCCGAAAATATCGCTGACTTTGATACTTGCGCGTTTATCTCCATCGATCCCCCAGAAAATGGAGGCTGGTACTAGGATGCTTGCTTTCTGCGCCTGTATTTCAGCCATCGATAATGTATGTATAACAGGTGTGCCGAGTGGCTCTCCATTGATCATGAGTTCAAGTTTATAGCCTACTGAGACAGCTAAGTCACTCAGACTTAAGTCAAGTTTAAAACCTCGTAAAGCTTCAATCGCGTTAACTGTATTGTGGCCAGAAGGAAAGCTCAAATTGGAATGGGAGGTCAGTGTGGGAACTGGCGTTCCAGCGAGCACTTTGGACATGATTAATTTGATGGCGTCTATCCCTGATGAGGTCGTATAGCTCGCGGCTTTTGCTTGAGTATCGAGGCTAGCTGTGAAATTTTGAGCAAAGCTAAGCTTGTTGGCAATCGAAATACCATCGTTGCTACTAGGTGAGGCACCATTCAGAATAGCCAATGCGGTTATTCCTAGATTAATCGTGCCGTTATCAATTTGCCCTACCCAATACGCCAATCCTGCGCTATCTGGTGCACGGCCAAATAAGTTCTGATATAAGGCGCTAACTACGTCATAAGTATTCTTTCCTCCGTAGGTATTCCGATATTCGACTTGCTCACTAAATGATTGAGCAAGCCCCTCCATCGAAATCTTATTTGCACTAAGTTGCCCTTCCCAATACGCCAATCCAGCGACATCCGCAGGACGGTTAAAGTAGGCAATATAAATTTTTTGTATTGTGCTGGCATTGGTGCCCATTAGTGCAATTCCTATACTGAGAGTTGATTACGTATTGATCGAGAAGTATTTTAAAGTGCAATATTCGACGAATAATTGCGTAGGAGATTCCTGCTAAACGAAGAAATATAATAAAAATATTAGACATTATATCTTTGTTGGTCGCTAGTGAAGCTTTCTCTTTGATCTCAGTACCGAGCTTAAAAGATCAACTCTAACGATACTAGATTCGAGCAGTCCGCGCATAATGTGACTTAATATAGAGTATTCGAGTAAGGCAAATTTAAGACATAACCGATTTTGACTAACATTAGCTTTGTCGCAGGCCGGTACTTTGAAACTGTCAACAACCTTTCTCGAGATGTTCGAGAAGTTGGTTCCAGTTTTCAATTGCTGCCTCGCTCCAGTTGGGCATATCTTTTTCATAGTAAGTACGTACCTCTTCCAGTCTTGCGCCGCCTGCCAGCGTCGCTAAGATCGCACCACGAATCGCTTGTCCATTCATGAAATTCTTTCTCGCATCTATGGGCAAGTCGAGATTGCCGTTGAGCGTTTCTTCGACGTTTTTTAAGTTGTTGTTTTGCTTGAAAAAGGGAATGCCAAAATCCAAGACTAATGCCCGAACATCGGCCAGAGTGGAATCGACAGCGCGGATGCTCTGTGGGTAAGAACTCGGTTTTACTGATGGAAGGAAGTGCTCCAAATTGGGGCGCAGTGTGCAGGTGTTTTGCTCAGTCATTCCACTCATGAAAAATCCTTTGAATTGATAGTAAATTTTTTCGACTGCTTCAACTCGCATCTCAAGTGAACATGCATATTCACGATATCTCGAATCGTAAGTGAAATAGAACTTTTGCTCGCAGCCGTTAATTTCTTTCCTGTAAGTGCGTGATACACCGTCACGAGGAAGGCGCTCATGAAACCCTGATTGGAGAAGTTTCTTGAAAACGGTATCTTCTAGTTCCGTATGTATGAGGCGAAAAGCTGCGTGTCCTAATAGTTTGCGTTCGATATTCTTATAAGATTCTTGCGCTTCATAGGTGGAAAGGAATTCGATCAACTTTTGCTGGGTGTCGGTATTCGGTTTTTCAATGATGAAAAGTTCTCTATCTTCCCAATTGACTTTGCTGTCGACTGCTGCAGTTAATTGTTCTTCAAAATCTTCGAAGTTACGTGCGTAAATTGTTTCATGTGCGTAGGAAGGCGGCATGAAATTAAACATGATATGAATACTGCCATCGTCTTGCAGTCCGATACTAGGTTCGCCTTCGGAGTCAAAGCCAATTACTTCAATGTCGTTGTCGGTGTTATTCATTTAATGTCGAGAGGTAGGTTGATTAGGATTGAAATACATGGCCTGCTATGCTCACATTTTTGTGCTCGCAAACTGACTCGGAATTCAGCCTACACTGAATAGTTTACATTGGGCCAAATAATGTCTTGTTTAGAAATCTATTATGACGAGACTGGTTTCTGCTGTTGCGCTTCATGTTTCTTGGCTTACCAAGGCAGAACGAGTTGCTTGTGTGCGTTCATATGCTATGGATCGACTAGTGTGCAATAATTTAAGGTATATGGCACCCATAGCGGCTCGCGCTAATAACAGTTAAGTAATTTATTTGTAGGGATATCAGCGCGAGCTGCTGAGCGATACGGCGAGGTGCCTGAAAAATGTTGACATGGACGATGAAGAAGAGAAAATGATCATGAGCATTTCCGGTTTAGACAGTTATTTTACGGTATTAGGTGAATAAGTGAAGGAAGATTAAGATGTATTCATTACGCCCGCTTCCATCTCAGGGGACCACGCAAGTGACACCAACTGCGCTTGCTGTTCCGGCTGAGCAATCACAGGCATCGGCTTTCGATTCTAGTACGCTCAATACTGCCCAATCCACTTTGCAGGCACAGAGAGATTTACAGCGATCTAGCCCGCAAACAGCGCAATTGCAAGCGTATGCGCAGATGCAAAAAAACAGTCAAACGGTCATTCAACGTACGGTACATAGGAATCGTGATCGTGTAAAAACGAAAGAGGACGCGGTTTGGTATTCTAGCCATGAAGTTGGTAAATTTTTTGTTACAGAAGAAGAAGCGAAGAACCACGATCTCAGATTAAAAGAGGAAAAACTACAGATTTGCTTTGAACGCGAGGACGAAAAAAAAGAGCAACTTAAGAATGAAAAAAAGCGCAAATACGAAGAACAAATAGGTAGTAAATATAATGATTATGTGCCCCCCACTACCAGTAAAGCGCGGGTCTATAAGACCTCGAAAAAAAATAACAAGAGAGAGTTCAGTGACTTAAATATTTTTAAACTCGATATTGACAACGCTAAAAGTTATTCCGAGAAAATTTTTAGCGACAGAAAGCGCAGTCAATTTAAAACGCAAGTGATGAGATTAGGCAGCCATCACTACGTTCTACAGCCAGGAACAGATATAGGATTAACACCAACGCGGATACTACCTAGTCTGCAAGAAGGTAATGAAATCCTTCCTATGGAACGCGATGGAAAAGCGCAGACCTATAAGTCGTTTGGAAAAAAAATCGATCAAATCGTTGATCGCTGTATTACCGAGGAAAATGATTCTAAGGAGACGCGTATTCGAATTGGGAAAGACTTAGATCGACTAACTCGAGGTTCTAATGTCGAAGGCAGCATCGAGTACAAAAAAGATGAACTCGAAATCATGAACGAATGTGCGGCCATTCTTCGCCTAGATAAAGGCCGTGTCCCTGACGCCACTAAATACATTCGAGAAACCATTACCTCAGGGAATTTTAGTTTTACCCAATTGTTAGGAGAAGAAAATAAGTATGTTGGTGCCAAAGCACCTGGTGGAGTAGATGCTTTGCGAAAGGTAAATAAAGAACAATACGGAGATAATGCATATTTATCTGAGGGGTCGGATATCGAAGAGCACGTCAACAAGAAGAGAAAAGTTAGCACTTCCCTACCCACGGTTGTGGAGGAGGAAGATATCTTCGAGGAAGAAGGAGACTTTGAGATGGAGGACATGCTTGCAGGGGATCTTGAGGAGAGATCTTTTTCCAATTGGCAGAAGAACGTGATTGCGCTTGTGAGCGATGCCTTAGGTGAAAAAAAACTTGATGACGAGACTTTGCAAAATCTTTTTGCCGCTAATTTAAAAGAAAAAGAGGCGGCCGAGCAACTCATTAGCGTAATGTCTGGCGGTGATGAGTATGAGGAAAACGAGGAAGACGAGGAAGACGAGGAAAATTTCTACCTTAGCGACGATGATAACTTTTACGATGGCTCTGATGAATTCGAGGATCCGCTTGATTAAGTCAGACGTTTTTAAGCAATTCGCTGTGTTCAAACTCGCATTGTCTTTTATGTTTTTACGCACTAAGGCTTTTAATTAAATGCACAATGATAGCATCGTAAATATTTTGTTAAAATAACCACATTGTTCACTCTCTATTTGATTATGAAGAAGAAAATAATGAATGTTGTGCGTACCGCATCGTTAATCGTAGTACTGGCCTCTGTTGCCTCGGTAAGTTCTTTAAGTTTTGCCCAGATTGGCGATATCCCCAAAGGGCAAGATCATCCGTTAATACAGCGCTTTCAGGGTTCTCGTATGACAGGGTATTTACAGACAGAATGGACTGAAGCGGCGATACCTCAAGCTAAGGTCGCTAAGCTAGATGGTGCTAAAACGGCGGAGTGGAAACTGCTAGAAGGCAAAGAAACGCGCCTACATTATCTTTCGCCTGTAGGTAAGACAACGCTAGAAGTTCATCGTAATTATCGCGATGCTTTGCTGAAAGCGGGTATGCAAGTCAGCGTCACCTGCGATCAAAAATGTGAAGACCTGTACCGTGCTTGGCGTGATCAAGCGAAACCCTTTGAGCGTCAGTTCAAATGGGATAACGGACATCACAATGGATTTAGTCATTATGATGCGATCGATAATCAAGAAGGGCGCCTGATTGTCGGCAGTTTTCCGGCCAGCGGTAAAGTGTCGAAGACCCATGTGCTCGTGTATAACTCGCTCGCATTCGGTGGTGGCAAAAAAGTCGATCCTATGGTGTCAACTTTTATCCAAATTATCGAAGAAAAAGCCCAGCCAACGGGACAGGTCAACGTGAATGCTGAGGCTTTAAAACAAAGCTTAGTCAATAGTGGCCATGTATCCTTGTACGGATTGATGTTTGATACAGGTAAGACGGAGTTGAAGGCAGAAAGTCAAACACAATTAACTGAGCTCGCCAATGCGCTCAAAGCGCAGAGTAATTTGAATATCATCGTTGTCGGACACACCGATAATATCGGCAGCATAGATGGCAATCTCAGTTTAAGCCAAGCCAGAGCTCAAAGCATTGTGCAGGCCTTAATTCAAGCTGGCATAGATAAGCGCCGCCTCATCGCCAAAGGCGTGGCTAACTTCGCACCTATTGCGACGAATAAAACCGAAGAAGGACGTGCAATGAATCGACGGGTTGAGATTGTGGTGCAATAAATTTGCGTAGTGATTACGTTCAGCTTTATTTGAATTTCTTAAGGCAATCTGGGAGCATGTTGAAAAGTATGCGTGATGTAAATGGCCAAGCTAGATTCAGCTTGGCCTAAACCTGTGGAAAGCGTGAAATATCGTACTCGGAGTTTAGGTTAATTGGGGTAGAAAATGAACTGTGACAAGCGCAAAACTCATCTAAATATCTTGTCGCTATCAATCGTTGTTTGTGTCTTTCAACGAAAGTTTTTGGTTCTGATAATTGATCAAGAATCTAGTCTAAGAATGGATAGAGAGGGGCTTTGACCCTCTCGTTTGTAACTTGCTGCTTTAAGTCTAAAGCCTAGAGCTTAACTTTATTTTCCTTCGCTGCTTTCTCTTTGTCGGCTCGGTCAGCGTTAACTGCATTATTGAATGCCGCTTGTTCTTCAAAGAATAATTTACTTTGGTAGATATTGACGTGCATTTCCGTAGCAAAGTTGCCTGCGCCTTGTCTGATGTAGGCCGAATAAACATTGGCACAATATGCTCGATGCTCTGCGAAAGGAAGATTCAAATCTGAAATTGCACAATCGATGCTTTTAATGGCGGCGCCATCGGTGCCATAGGCCCATATATGTGAAGTGTCTCTGGTAAAGCTTGGCGCGCCAAATTTTTCAACTAAGCTATCTACTACATTTTTTACTAGCATGGTGTTGTTATCAAAGCGAACTTGGCGCTTAATAAAAATAGCTTTTTTAGATATGTGACCAAAACTTACGTCGACCGCATCCTTGCAAACGTCGTATGGACCGACACCGCCGGGCATAGGTGTGCCGCAGCCACGAATTTTAGCCAAAGAAGCTGGCACGCCTGGCGCAGCTTTCCAACTCGCATAGTCCACAATTTTCATATTAGGGTCGTGTGCTTTTAAAGCCATTCTGACTTGATCAGCAGTCATTCCTAGCTTGACACCAACAATGTCACTAGGCTTTTCGGCTGCCCATACAGGATTGGTAACACTTAACGCAAACGAAACAGCAGCAAGTTGATGAAACAATTTCATATTGACTCCGGTTAAATGAAGAGAGTGAAAATAAATTTTTTGGCATTTTAATTGCTAAATATAAAAAAGTCATTAGTGAACCAGCCAGCAAAAAATGCTCATTGATCTCCTGGGGTAATGCAACTCGCAGTCGGGTAATGCAGATCTAAGATATTTCTGATGTTAGTCAAGTTCTACCATTGATGCTAGCCAACTGCTAGCAGAGCATCTCTGGAAGAGCGTGCTATCAAGTCTTAAATTGACTGTCTTTGATTAAATGTTATATGCCAAAATCTGCCCCGACTTTCTATATGCTTCTACTTTCTTATTTTGACCGGTTGCAGCGTCAGATCTGAGATATAAAGTATGTGCTCAGTTGCCGGATAGCACTAAATCGTGTAGCTTGAACATAATAGTGAAAGTCTGATGATCATGTTTTTTGAAAAGTGAGAGAAGCGTAAATGATTGCGAAGTTGATTTTGGTATTGGCGGGTGCGGCCGCCGTAGCATGGTATGGCTTAGTTGGTGGAAAAAAAGTCGATGAAGACAAAGTGCAAGCCATGTATCGCGACTACATGTCCGCCTTTGACCGTGGTGATGCGAAGGCAGTGTGTGACTTTTTTCATGAAAAATTAACTGGTGAGGCACGTTATCAATCACATGTCACCCCTGCGATTCAAACCTTGAATAAAGCCAAGGCCTGTGCAGCGGTGGATGAATTTCGCGAGACAAAACAGAAGTTAGAAGCTCAAGTTGGGCAGGAGCTCTATACCAACTTGGAAATGACAGTACAGTCTGTCAATGTCGCGGCCGATAAAAAATCGGCAGAGGTTGAAGTCTTATTAGAGATGCGCATTGGAACCGAGCAGAGACCGTTACTCGATGCACGTAGTACCCAACGCGACGTGGTGAAAGCAAACTGGGGCAAACTTCAATTCGTCGAGTCACATGCGGTGGTTAAGTATTACCAATAACCTTGAATTTATAGCACTCAAAATTTGTGTGAATCTTTCCGTCCTCGACACAAAGATGAGCGGATTTAGCCGCGAGTGAAATGAAGACTAAAAATATCGTAGCGTGTCGAGAATGGGACTTGTTAAAGCCCGCTAAGACACGTTCAAACACGCTTTAGTAAGATATGATGGCGTATTTAAAACTAATATGTACCCATGGAACTCCTACTGTATTGCGGCTTGCCGGGGGCTGGTAAATCGACTTACTACAAATTACATCACGTCGACACACACATTCGTCTCAATCTCGATATGTTGAAGACGCGTGAGCGCGAGCGCTTGCTGTTGGAGGCGGCGCTTCAGGCCAAGGCTAAACTGGTGATTGATAATACAAATCCTGATGTGCTGAGTCGAAGTTTGTATATTCAAGCGGCGTTGCAGGCTCGTTACCAAGTGATTTGTTATTGGTTCTGTGCCCCATTTGAAGAAGCTCTCGCGCGCAATGATCTACGAACCGGTACGGCGAGGGTGTCTCGTGTCGGTATCGCATCGATTGCCAAACAATTTATAACACCGAGTTACGAAGAAGGTTTTCATGAGATCCACCGCGTACATACTTTGGATCACCATCGTTACAATTTGGAACGCTCGATTGATCTGAGCATCTCTGAGGTAAAACATGAAGTTTGATGATCTTGATAAAAAAATGCGCCTGTTTGAGACGCAGGATGATCAAACGGTAGCCGCTGATGTCTGGATGGTGGTGCGTCTAGATGGTCGTGGTTTCACACGCTTAACGAAAGAAACGCTGCCGCTAACGATACCTTTCGATGAACGATTTCGCGACGCGATGTGGCACACCACCGCACATCTGATGCAAGCGGGATTTCGTGCAATATATGGCTACGTACAAAGCGATGAGATTTCGATTTTACTTCATCCCAAGGACCATACCTATGGTCGTAAGTTACGAAAAATATTGTCGGTCACCGCAGGCGAAGCCAGCGCATGTTTTTCATTAGCGATGGGTGTCCATGCGGCGTTTGATTCGCGTGTGAGCCAGTTGGATGACGCGGCCTTGGTGATGGATTATTTCAGTTGGCGCCACGAGGATGCGCATCGAAACTGCCTCAATGCCCATTGTTATTGGCGACTAAGGTCGGAAGGCGTCGCGCCGAATGTCGCGCAAGCGCAAATAGCCAAACTCACTTTAGAACAGAAGTGTGACTTACTCAGCGAGCGTGGTATTTGTTTCGAAGATTTACCAGCTTGGCAAAAACGCGGCACGGGTTTTTATTGGCAAGAGCAGGTGAGTTCAGGAGTCAATCAAAAAACGGGCGAAACCGTGTCGGTACTTAGACGTGCGCTTGTGAAAGATGAAGCACTGCCTCTGAGCGAGGCGTATCGTGATTATTTGACGAAAATCATTGCGTCGATATAGGTGCACGCTTCATTCTCAATCCGGGCAGCCTTTGTGCCAACGCATTTCATTTCAAGACTTGGGCCTGGGTCGGTTTACTTGAAATGTCAAATGTAAGGCCTGACCCCGTGCTTCTCAAAATTTGTGTGAATCTTTCCGTCCTCGACACAAAGATGAGCGAATTTAGCTGGGAGTGAAATGAAGATGAAAAATGTAGGGCGGGTGCAACCCGCGCCGCCAGCAGGTTCAAAATGCCGATTGGTGACTTTGAACCATGAAAGAAAATTGGAGCGATAAATCCTTGAGCGTAGTTGCAGCGTGGGTTGCACCCGCCCTACATGACTGATTCTCGGATTAATAGACTTTTCTCATCGGCTTCAATGGTGGCTTAAGGACTTGTAATATTAAATCTTCTGCATGTATCGGTGTATAGGAGCCGTCTGGTTTTTTGCAAGATGATCTACTTCCTCCTCTTTTTCCGTAACCTAAGATTTCGCTGTCTGAGACGTAGTCTTTTGCTGTAGCTAAGACCTCGCCAGATTGAATTTCGAGAATATTCATTTCAATACCAACAATTCGCTTTGAGAAATTTGGCGGATGGATTTCCCTCCACGTAAATCCATATTTGCTGGATATTTCCTTAAGGGGAAACACTTCCTTTCTTATTTCAAGTTCGTTATAACAAAAAAAAGTTTTACATTCTTTAGTCAGTACAATTTCTGACTCTATGCGAACGTATTGTTCAATAGTTTCCTTTAAGGCCACGCTTTCAAAAACATATCCAGTAGCGGGTGTTAATTCTCCGTAACGTCCGTTTTGTAGTTTGGTGACCAGAATGTTGCTCGGGTAGTCAAACAGCCATCGATCATATCTGGTGTTCCAGCAGCTAATTGAACCGTTCCAATTGCCATGTTTGTCATATAAAAATGGGCAACTACGATTTCCATATTGATCGGGTAATTGCATCAGGAAAATAGAATCGACATTTTCCACAACTCGATGAATTTTTATGCCTGCATCTTTGTGGCAAATTATCTGGAAATAGTTGTCTTGCATGCTTGAACAACCAGATATTAATAAGACGAGAAGTGAGCTAAATGCGAATAGAATTTTATTCATTTAAATTTTTACCTCGATTGAAATCCGGATATGCAAATGATTAAAAAGGGGCTGCATCGTTTTAAGTCGATATCGGTCCTTGTCTCTTCTGCATGACTTAATTAGGTTTGTATTCAGTCGCATCTTCCTGAACAGAAGGCGACTGTCGATAGTATAGTTTGCGTGCTTTTTCTACTGCTTCAGCGACCGCTTGTTGCATCACTTTTTCAAGTGCTGCGGTATCACGCAACTTGGCTGCGATAGGGGCGTCTATTGATTTTTGATGCTGTTCCATAGCGTTTCCTCATAAATTTTCAACTCGCCATTTTCTGCTTCAGCTGCTATTTTTGTATGATCAATGCCGGAGTTGTCGAACACACTTCACTTGTCTACAAGCGGCAAATACAAATCACGGAAGTTTTGTATACTACGCACATAACATCGTGCAATCACATCAGGTGGAAAATTATGCCGCCCATCTTCACTCCCAAGGCAATAAGCTCCTGAGTGAATGCGATGTTACTGAGCCAAACTTAACAAACATTGCTAAGATAACCCTGAGTCTGGAGCTTTATTAAGAACGCTGAAAAAGTGCGGTTCGAAAATGTCGAATAAATCCAAAAAATCAGTCCCAGCTTTTAGGATCTCTACGAAAATGAAAGCACGCCAGCACCGATACCGTATTTTCTTCAACGACATAATGCAAAGCATTTGGGAAACGTCGAAGGAAGGCGCGGCGTACTTCTCTGTATTGAATTTGGTATTGAAATGGATTACGTGCCAGCACTGCTTCGTTTTGTTTTACCGCTCTGAGAAATTCGCCGCCTAAGCCGAAGGACTGTTCTTCATACCATTGAAAAGCTTCAATGATTTCAAGTTCTGCATCCGGTTCAAAAACGACCGAAAAACTCATATGCTGACGCCAAGTTTTTGGGCTATTTGATCGAGACTGATACCTACAGGCTTTGCTGATGCACGCTTAGCTAAGCGACGATCAAGCTCTGTTTTTTGTGCTTCGGTAATCGGAAAGTCAGAACTACGAGTGGCAACGCTATCCCACAAATCTTCTACTAACTGAATCCGTTCAGCGATATCGAGTTGTTTAATTTTGCCGAGTAAAGTGCTCATTTTCTCACCTAGATTGTCACTGCGTTTTTTGATTATAGAAGGTTTTTCTTGGGATAGAACAAGGCGATTTATTTGGGGTTTGTCGTAATGTTAGAACTGACCCCGTTCGTACATGGCTGGGAGTTAATGGGTGACTCTGATCGCGGTTGTTGATATTCTCAATTAACAGTGATGCCTACACCCTTACCAATTTTTTTTGCTAATTCCAAGAAATCAAGATAACAATCATTCACCGCTTCCATATGTGCACCGATAGCTCCGTCAGATGATTTTAGAAAGAAAATCGGTTTATTGGCTTCCATTGCCATCGGCATCAGACTTCGGTAGTGTTTTAATTTCGCCAAGCTAAATTCGTCGTTTTCGATGGCTGGGACAGTAGAAAAATCAGTGTCAAGCACCGCGGACCGATAAATTGTAGGTATTCGATCTAACCATCTTTGGTAGGCTTTCACTGGACGTGAATCGCGAATTCCATGTTGCATGACTATGTAACCTGCTGGAGCCATTGATCCGTTTGGAATTAAGAGGTCTTTTGGCGCTTTTGGAGTAAGTTCACTCCAAGCACTTCGCCAAGCCCTAAGTGTTGGCCCCAGATTTTTTAGACCTTGCAATGAAAATAGATCTGGTGCTAACGGAAGAATAACTTGATCCGAAGCGATAATTGCACTTCGGTTGATTGCGCCCAAATTGGGGCCGACATCAATAAGAACTAGTTCAGCATTAAATTCATCAGACGCTGCGCTAATTAGTCGATAAAACGCTGTCATAACTCGAAATGCAGCCTCATCGCGATTATGACATTTAGGCCAGCTTTCAGACAATTTATCTTCGAAATTAGAGAGTGCTAGATCGCCAGGGATAAGACCTAATTTGTCAGATATCTTTTCGATATTAGGTTTCGCGATGTCTCCCAACCCCCGTTGAATCGGCTCAATAGAACCAAAAATGGTTTCAGGGTGTCCATTGTCTGGCCATATTTTTTCGAGTTTTGATTCGTTTAGAAACATTGCAGTTAGATTTGCTTGGGGATCCAAATCTACAGCAATTGTCCTGATTCCACGGTCGGCGAACATCCAGGCGAGATGGTAAACCAGAGAGGTTTTTCCCACACCGCCTTTATTGTTAAAAAAAGCAATCGTTTTCATTCTGGTCTCTCGGTTATTTTCACTAAGACGGTATGTTCATCAAAAATAAATTCCGCAGGTGAACTGCCGTTATCCGCAAGTACCGCTTGTGCTCTTTGTACGCCATACCCAAATCGATTAACAAAACCAAGGGATTTCATTGCTTCGGCAATAATTGGATTGCGATAACTATTTCTATTTGGAAAATTTTCGACTGTCACTTCGCCATAAAGCCCTCCTGGGCTGTGTATTTCAATATGGTCGCTAAATACATAGAATCGAATAGGCGTATTACTATCATAATTGCGATGCATCACAGCATTCATAAGTAATTCTCTCACAGCTGTTTCGGGATAGTTTGACACTTGCCGTTCTTTTATATTTGAAACTTTCTCTATCTTTGTTTTTATGATCGATTTAAGTCGCAAGCTAAGTTCATGCATCACAGAAACGAGGTCGCCAGATATCTCCGCTTGTTGCTTTGGTATGTCCGTTAAGCTAGTTCCACTCAGTTCCAAGTATTGGATATATGCTCCGGGAAGGAAATATCTAGGATTTTTTCCAAACAATAGGATGCCCGCAAAAGTCGAACAATTTCGATCTGGGTCAAAGAGTCTCAGGGAACTCAACTGTAGCTCGATAGGGCGATGATTTGCGAGAATTGTTTCGGGATCGATGGTTTGTCTACGATATGCGTCGAATTGACCCAAGGCTAAATCATCTATCTTCGCTTCCACGCAAGGTCGAGCATCAAATGACCTAGCTAATGCGACCCTGCGTTCAGAGAGAATACGTTCTTCCTGTTCATTTGCAATTGCTTTGCGTGGCCCCACCCTGATCCAGACGCGCCCTTTATATCGAACAGGGGGCAAATCAGAAGGCCGCACCTCAACGACTGCAATATCACCTTCATCAAAAGAAAATTTGGAGACCGTTAATGCTGGCTGAGGTAAGACATTTCCATCGGCTCTGATTGCTGCAAGATTCTTCAATAATTCGTCAGTGACCTTCAAGTTTGAAAAACTGCCATCGTCTTTAATTCCGATCAAAAGGTATCCTGCTTTTCGATGATTTGGAAGATCATTTGCAAATGCACAGATAGCTTGGCAAAATTTTTCAGTATTGTTCACCGACTCTGTTCGCTCGATTCGATCCGACTCCATATCGGTAAGCAATAATTGGAGTTCGTTCTGAGATAACATATGCGTCCTTATCAATTTCGTTGGCTTATCGAGAATAAATTAACTATTCTTACTTCCCCCAAGAATCCTTCAAAGTAGTAACCCGATTAAACACAGGCTTACCCTTCACAGAATCCACACGATCTGCCACAAAATAACCATGGCGTTCAAACTGCAAACGGGTATCTGGTTCGACGTTGACCATGCCTGGTTCAACATAAGCACGGATCGTTTCTAACGATGACGGATTCAACAAAGCCATAAAGTCTTTGCCGCCTGCATCTGGATTTGCATCGGTGAATAAACGGTCGTACAAACGTACTTCGACTTCTAAGGAATCAGACACGCTAACCCAGTGGATGTTGCCTTTGACTTTGTAATTGGCGCTGCCTTCTGTGCCGGATTTACTGTCCGGGAAGTAGTTGCAATGCACGCCGATAACGTTGCCGTTTTCATCTTTGTCGCAGCCGGTGCATTCGACCACGTAGCCGTAACGCAAGCGCACTTTGTTGCCAGGGAAGAGGCGGAAGTAGCCTTTTGTTGGTTCTTCCATGAAATCTTCTTGTTCTATCCACAGTTCTTTGCTGATCGTGAATTCACGGTTGCCGAGCTCTGGGTGGTGTGGATGGATAGGTGCGGTGCATCCGACTTTTTCACCCTCTGGGAAGTTGTCGATGATCAGTTTGAGTGGACGCAAGACGGCGGTGGCACGTGGTGCTTTTGGGTCGAGGTCGTCACGCAGTGCACCTTCTAAAGTGCTGTAGTCGATCCAGCCGTCCGACTTGGAAACACCGATGCGGTCGCAGAAGAGTTGAATCGCTTCTGGTGTGTAGCCGCGACGACGGATACCGACGATGGTTGGCATGCGTGGATCGTCCCAACCGCTGACGATGTTTTGTTCGACGAGTTGGCGCAGCTTACGTTTGGAGGTGACGACATAGGTCAAATTCAAACGCGCGAATTCGTATTGTTGTGGCACCGGTTGTTTGAAGAAACCACCTTCGGCGGCACGGGCGATGATCCAGTCGTAGAACGGACGGTGATCTTGGAATTCCAAAGTACAGATCGAGTGCGTGATGTTTTCAATCGCGTCTTCGAGTGGATGCGCGTAATCGTACATCGGATAGATGCACCATTTGTCGCCGGTATTGTGGTGGTGCGCGTGACGAATACGATAGATCGCTGGGTCGCGCATGTTCATGTTCGGTGATGCCATATCGATCTTGGCGCGCAAGATGTGAGCACCATCGGCAAATTCACCAGCCTTCATACGGCGGAATAAATCTAGAGATTCAGCTGTTGGGCGATCGCGGAAAGGTGAGTTCACACCTGGCTTGGAGAAGTCACCACGATTCGCGGCCATGTCTTCAGCGCTTTGGCTATCAACATAGGCGTGGCCTGCTTCGATCAAGTATTCGGCAATCGCATAGAAGGTGTCGAAGTAGTTGCTGGCGTAGTAGAGGTGGCTGCCGCCCGTGTATGCGTCACCATTCTTTTCGCCATAGTTCCAATCGAAGCCCAACCATTTGACACTGTCCATGATGGTGTCGACGTATTCTTGATCTTCTTTTTCTGGATTGGTGTCGTCGAAACGCAAGTGGCAGCGACCTTGGTAGTCACGTGCTAAACCAAAGTTCAAGCAAATCGATTTGGCATGGCCGATGTGCAAATAGCCATTTGGTTCAGGCGGGAAACGCGTGATCACATTCGGTAAGCCATCGCGTGTGTATTTGCCTTCGGCTAGATCGCGGTCGATGATGCCGCGTAAGAAGTTGGAGATGACTGGGGCTTCCGTGTTTTTGTTATCAGTTTTTTTGTCGTTGCTCATTGCTTAATTCTTTACAAAAAGGATACAAATTAGAGGTAAGTTTAGATTGAATATTGGCAAGCATTTTACCGTAGCGCAGCAAATTTAGGCGCTTTTGGCAGGATTTGACGCGTATTGCTTGGGGGCTTGAGTGGTTTTTTGTTGAGATATTGCGCTTAAAGCTTGTTTAAAGCATGTTCAACGCTTGTTCAACGCTTGTTTAGCGTCCTTAATCGCAGAAATTTGAAGGCTTGATGCAATAGAGTCGAATGCAGTTGGGACAATAGCGTTCAAATCAAGCGCTTGTTTATGGTTCCGTGCAACTCTTGTGCATGCAGTTACCAGGTTTGTTGGGCGCAATGACGAGTCCCGCTGCCCATAGGTTTTTCTTGCTGTCTTGGAAGTGACGGGCGCAAAAGTAGATCAATTTTTCTGTGTCATTATCCCAAACATATTCCTTGTAGCGTAAGCCTTCTTCGTTGCCATCAAATGGGCCGTAGGGTTTGCCGTAAGTCTGGGTGAGTTGCTTGAGCAGTGGTTCACAGGGGGGATGGGTGTTGAAGTCGTTGTGGTGAAAGGCATCCGATTTGGGTGTTTCGAATTGGTATTCAAAACGCAGCTGTAAGTGGGTTGCTCGTTTGTTTTGGATCGTATAGTTGGCACTGGTGACGCTGTCTTTGACGTCGCGTTTGTCGATGCGGATATAGGTGCTTCTTTCTTGTGTATCAATCGCGGAATGTGGAAAATTGGCTTTGAGCTCTGCTGTGCTACTGTGTAAGCGCAGGCCACCTAGGCTGAAGCTTTTGTTCTGTGCGAATGTTGTGTTACAGACCAAGAGCGAGGCCGGAAGTAGGTATATTAGCCCGATCAATTTGATAATGTTCTTCATGATTTTTCCACTTTATTTCGCTAAGTTTGGGCTAAATTGTCTACGCACTTAGCTTTCCATAAGTCATCCTTGGGTAGCGACGTACTGAATCGATACAACACTCAGGCGGATGTGGTCGCACTGCATCGTAGCGTTAGTTAATATGCACGGTCAACCTGATAATCAATCTGTAATCTATTCGCTACCCGCCCTAAAAGTTTGATTTTTTCTGGTTCGACACGACTTATTTACGCCACTTGCACTGTCGGAGTACGTCCTTGTTTGAACTTTAATATTTTTTTATATTCTAATCACATCCTTTAAAATGCCAGCCTTTTATGTTGGGCGCGAGATATCTTCGGTTCGTGCCGATTTTGAGTTGAGAATTCTATGTTGAAAAAGTTAGTTATTGCGTTGAATCTATGTTTCGCTGGTGCGTGCGCTGATGCGCAGACGCAGGTAGAGAAAACGATAGAGGCTAGGGCAGAGGCCAAGGCCAAAGCAGCGGAACAATTGCCGACGCAAAATAAGGTGACGATACCGCGTGCAAAAACGCCGCCTCAATTGCGCGACTATGCGAGTGGTGTGCCTGCTGATGCTGGCTTTGCGATTAGTGAATTCACGCAGCGATCACCCACTGACGGGGCGCCGGCGACACAAGCGACTACCGCTTATTTGTCGTATGACGATACGCATTTTTATGCGGTGTTTGTGGCGAAGGATGATCCTTCTTTAATACGTGCACGAATTGCCAAGCGTGAGGATTTTGATGGCGATGATTTGGTGGTGTTGGAGCTAGATACTTTTCATGACAAGCGCCGTTCTTTCATTTTTTTTGTAAATCCTTATGGTGTGCAGTTAGATTCTAGGCGCACCGAGGGATTAGATCCTGACAATAATTTTGATACGCAGTGGGAATCTGAAGGCGAGCTAACTAGTGATGGTTATGTTACACGTATGGCGATTCCCTTGAAGAGTTTGCGATTTAAAACTAGCGATGTGCAAACTTGGGGCGTAGCGGTAGGTCGCATCATTTCACGCTTGAATGAAGAGTCTTTTTGGCCGCCTATTAGTAGAAAAATTGCGGGCATCGTACCGCAATTTGCGAGTATGCAGATACCGGAGAAATTGAGTGCAGGGCGCAATGCGCAAATTAATCCCTTTGTCTTTTTAGGTAACTCTCGTTGGCTCAATACTGAGGATTTTAAACATCCTCAATGGCAGCAAGATAATAAAGCGCAAGTGGGGCTCGATGCGAAATGGGTCTTGGGTGATTCGACGGCGATAGATCTCACACTTAAACCTGATTTTAGTGAAGTTGATTCTGACGAACCACAGATTGTGGTGGGTAAACGTTATGAAGTTCTGTTCCCTGAAAAGCGTCCCTTCTTTTTAGAAAATGCTAGTTTTTTTCAGACGCCAAATCCCTTGTTTTTTTCGCGTCGCATTAGTCAACCTAAAGCGGGTTTGCGAGTGACGGGTCGAGTTGATCAATGGGCGTATGGTGGATTATTAATTGATGATCAGGCCGCAGGTGAGGATCAGGAGTTTAAGAAAGCCAACGCGCATATTGCAATGGCGCGGGTGCAAAATGACCTGACGCATGATGTGAGTGTGGGTGTGCTGGCGACGGACAGGCGTGTATCTAGTGAACATGCCGAGTTGGCGGAGCGTGATTCAGTGTTGAGTTTGGATGGTCGTTATCAACTAGATGAAAACTGGATTTTTCAAAGTCAGTTGGCGCGCAGCCAACGCCAGACCAAGCTCAACGAGCGTGATCAGAAGCAAAGCGGACATCTCAATTATCTGGAAGCCAAACATCAGGGCAAACATTTAGAGCTGCTGGCGAAGTATTTGGATGTCAGTGCTGATTTTGCGACGAGCTTGGCATTTTTGCCGCGTACTGACGTGAAGCAAATTCAGCAAGAGGGCAAATATGTATGGCATTTAGAGGGCTACGAGCATTTACAAAGAGTCGGTACAGTCTTTAATACTGAGGCGGCGCGCAATCAAGATGGGCAGTTGCAAGATTGGTTGATGAGTGCTGGAGGATTTCTGGATTTTAGTCGCAATTCTTGGTTTGAGGTCTTCGCTAAACGCGGTTTTGAGACTTATGCCGGACGTGATTATCGTAAGCAGGGATGGATGCTTGACGCAGGAACCAGTTGGTGGGATTGGCTTAGTGTCATGACACAAGTGGGCGTGATGGATAGCATCAATTACACGCCCGCCAATGGTATCTCTGGGCTCATGGGGCAAGGCCGTAGTGTGGATTTGACAGTGACCTTGAAGCCGCATGCGCAATGGCGTATTGAAGAAAAAGTATTGTGGAATGACTTACGCAATTCCGCCGACGCCACGAGTCGTGACGCATTGGTGTATCGAAATTTGATGCTCCGATCAAAATTGAGCTATCAGCATAATCGCTTTTTGGGTTTGCGTTTGATTGTTGATTATCATCTGCTCGATAGCAATCCGCGCTTGAGCACGCTCACGTCAGGCAAGCAACTTAACACCGATTTTCAGATTAATTATTTGTTGAGTCCTGGTACCAGTGTGATTGCAGGCTATGGCAATCGTCAGGAGAACTTGGCTTTAATAGGAAACCCGTTACAGGTACAACGCACAGAAGATGTGAATTTGCGCACAGGACGTAGGGCATTTATTAAGCTGAATTATTTGTACCAGTTGTAAGATCAGATTCCTTGCTTATTGAGGCGACTTGGATGACTTTGTGGTTTCTGAGGTGCTCTCTGAAGCGCTCTCTGCAGTACTCTCAAGCAACCCCTTCCCCTTCAAGGGGAAGGCTGGGATGGGGATGGGTTTCAGTCATTTGCTCGCTAGATTTACATTCATCGATAAAACCCAACTTCACCCTAGCGCTCCTCCTACCATTAAAGACGAGGAGGGAATTTATCTCTCAAATTACTCTCATGACAAACTGCGAAAGTTCAAGTTAATTTCAACTAAGCTCATTCATGCAAAATCATGCATGGATTAAATTTTTACTTAAGCCGACAACAGCATTTCTACATGGGGAATATCATCTTCCAGATACATGTCAGAGACCGTGACAAAGCCAAACGATTGATAGAATTTTTCCAAATATTGCTGCGCGCCGATGCGGATTGCATGCTCAGGATGTAGTTGCTGGCAAGCTGCGACACCGCGTCTCAGTAACTCTTTACCGATACCAGTACCACGTGCAAATTGGCTAGTCATGACGCGACCTAAGGACGCTTCTGGATATTTCAAACCAGGTGGAACGATACGCAAATACGCGGCGACTTGTTGATCGTCGCTCCAAGCGATCAAATGCTGAGAGTCTTGATCAGCGTCATCCATGTCTAGGTAAGGGCAGTTTTGTTCAACGACGAAAACCGCAGAGCGGGCGCGTAAGATGGCGTACAGTTGTTGAACTGTAAGCTCTTGAAAACGGCAGATCTGCCAAGTGATATTTTGCATAAAAAGTCTTTATATGGTGCGTAAGTTCTATGGGTAAGTGGCATTCTACATTTGCTTAAACAAATGCGCATAGACTCGGCTAACTTGTAGTTTTTGTGTGCTGCCTTTGAGATGCAAGCTGAGTTTGCCCGTTTCATCGCGGCTCGCATATTGTAGGTGCTGGGTATTGACGATGTAGCTGCGGTGAATTTGCCAGAACAGTTGTTGATCGAGTTGCGGCAATAATTCGCGCAAGCTCATCCGTATCAAACTGGATTGATCGGCTGTCACGACATTGATGTATTTGTCGGTTGCCTCAAAATACAGCACCTCGCCTATCGGTATCATGCGGATCTGATTGCCGACCGCTGCGCGTATCATGGTCAAGCGTTCTACTGAGGGATTATTCAAGCCAGCAAAAGCGGGATTGAGTTGGCCCAATTGTGCGATCATGCGTTCCAGTTCAGATGGGCGCTCTTGTTTATCTTCTAGCTTGGCTTGCAGACGCTGCACGGTCTTGGCGATGCGTGCGTCGTTGATCGGTTTTAAGACATAGTCGGTGGCCTGATGTTCGAAAGCTTGAATCGCAAATTCATCATACGCCGTGACAAAGACGATCAATGGAAAAGGCTTATCGCCCGGCCATTCTTCTGCTAATTCTTCCGCTACTTCTAAGCCAGTTTTGCCCGGCATTTTAATATCGAGAAAAATCACTTCAGGAAAAATTTTGAGCGCATGATTAACAGCTTCTACGCCATTCGCAGCTACATAGGCGATGTCTAATTCTGGCCAGAGTTTTTCTAAAGTTTTGACTAAAGTGAATGAGAGAATTTCTTCGTCTTCGGCGATCAGTGCACGTATTTTATTCATGATGGTAGTGTGAAAAATAGGATGGTCAGAGTAAGACTGAATTTAATTTAAATTAAATGAGTGAGCGATTGATTGAGTTGTTCGACTATATTTAGTTGGTTTCTGTAATTGGTAAGGTCAACTGCGCGACCACGCCCGCGACTTGATTGGGGCGCAGAATTAAGCTGGCGTCGGGACCATATAAAGCGAGTATGCGTTCTCTCACGTTGGCATTGCCAACATGGCTGCGATTGTCACTGCTGACGTACGCCTCATTGTAATCTGGTGGTAGGCCTAGACCGGTATCGATAACCAGAATCTGTAGGTTTGTTCCTTTTAAACTGGCACTGACTTGTATGCTGCCACCTTCCATTTTGGGTTCTACTCCGTGCTTAATGGCATTCTCCACCAGCGGTTGTATCAGCATAGGTGCAATTTCTTGTGAGGCTAATGTTTCGGGTAGGTCGGTGCGATAGCTGAGACGCTTTCCCATGCGTATTGCTAGCAATTCTAAGTAGGAATTGGTGAGTTCGAATTCATGTTTTAACGTGGTTTTTTTAGTTCTAGAAGAATCTAGGCTAGCACGCAGATAACGAATCAATTGCTCCAACATATGTTGTGCACGTGCTGTATCAATGGCGATCAATCCTTGTAGATTCGCGAGCGTGTTAAACAGCATATGCGGTTCAATTTGCGCTTGTAGTAATTGCAGTTGCGCTTGTAATGCTTGTTTTTCCACGGCGGCTGTACGGGCTTTTTCTTTTTCTTGTTCTGCTTGTAGCTCGGCAAGTTTAGATTGGTTCCAGAAAAAGATACCAGCAAATAAACTAATAAAAACGCACATGATGACGATAGGCAGATTACCGCGATTCATGATGGAAAAGAAGCTAGGGATTTTTTGACCATAGATCAGCATGCCAGCCGCGCCACCTAGGTAATAGCCTATCGGTGCGGACGCCGCGCACATGAGTAAAAAACTGGGTCTATGTGGTTTGTTGTGACGCCAGATAACCCAACGCATGGTGGTAATAGTCAAGTTGATAGAAGTACCGATCAACATAGAAAACACCCAAGTCATACTGAAACTAGGTCCAACTTTCATCACGAATGTCAAAAAGATGGCGATGGCCGTGTTGACAAAAATAAGCTGGCCAATATCGAACATCAGGGTAAAAATTCGCGGTTTGGATCGCTTTTGGACTGAATTGGTGGTCATGCTTTGAATATCCGGTTTTGATTTGAGTTTGTTATATGGCGAAGTCTTACGGTGAATCTTTGTCGCTAAGTATAAAGCTTAGCCAAGAATTCGAGTCGGATAAAGTGGTGTGCGACCAAGTAGCGTGTTTTCGCCGCGAGGCTCGCTTAAATTGACGTGATTGGAGCGAAGAGGGGAACGCTGGAAGTATCTGATACTTGCGATTACAGGTCGGTACAGAGAGGGGAGTCGGTACCGACCTGATAAAAATTAATTGGTTACCGCTGTGTTATACCAATAGCGATCAGAGGCGGACACTGTGCTGGCGTAGGTACGGGTGTAGGCGCCGTTGCCTGGCCATGGATCGTTGATATACAAGTAGTTGCCGCTATAGCCTTTGACCACGACAAAGTGTCCGCCACCGCCAGTCCATTGCCATAAGATGATGTAAGGACGATTGGCGTTAATGCGGGAGGTGGAATTGGATTGCGATAAGACGCCTACAACGGAGGAGCTAACTCCCCAACCGTTCAGAATGTAGGCGATGGAATTGGTGGTGTTGGGCTGGTTGGCATTGCTATTCCAATTGAAAGTGCTGTTGCCACAGGCGTAGTTGATCCCTTTGGCATAATTCACTTCGGCGCATTGGCTAGGTGTTTTGCCGAAAAAATTCAGCACCATTTGACTAGTACCGGCCCAGCACCATTGGCTGTGTTCTTGAACTTTTAATGGCACGTTTAGATTGTAAGTTTGAGCCGAAGCGAATTGGCTCAAACCCAATAAGCTGGCGAATGCCAGTGCTTGGAAACTCATTGTCGTCATTTTTTTCATTGCTATGTCTCCTAGACAGTGTGATTTATATTTTTTTACTGTTGTTGTGGGTGGTCAGAGTAGTTGGATCATTTGCCAAAGCGCGCTAAATGACCGCGTACCGCTTCTTGTAGCTCTGGCAGAACGTCTGCACTGGCACCGGGCAAGACCTCTGCGCTAGGCGCACTCATCCGTAAAGATTGGCGAGCGGCTAGCAAAGGCGCGTAACGGGCACGTCCTTCTATGTCTTTGACTTCCATAAAATCAGCAGTTGCCTGATAAATGCGTACAAAGCGGAAGGCATTTTTACCAGCATGACTTACGCTAGTGGCTTGTACATCTTGGGCTAGCTTGGACGCACCAGCGCCGTTCACTTGCCACTTACCATTCACTTTTTCCATCTCAAGTAGAGCGATAGGATGGTCATCGCTCAGCACCACGAAGTTCCAAACCCCAGTGCCTAATAACATTTGTTCGAAAGGGCGCCCCCCAGCTAGTAGAGTTTGTGGATGGGCGCTAAATACTTCAAAACCTAAACCCAATTTGGCGTTCTTTAACTCGGATAAATCATTCACATCGAATGGAAAAGCATCCGGTAAGCTGTTGGCCTTTAAATCCTTGGTTATATCTGTGATCAAGCTACGCAGGCCTGCTTCTGCTGCGCTGCGCAAGCCTGCTGGTTCTTTTGCTGCTGATGCCTGTGCTACGGCTTTGGCATCGTAAGTTGGGCGTAAAGTATTTTGTGCTATAGCTGAGTTGCTTGCGGCGTAGACGGTCGTAATGGCGAGGCCAAGCAGCACGGTGTTGAATGTATTTTTCATAGTTTCTTTCCATGATGGATGTCAGAAAATCCTGAGCTTCACTATGCCGAGAAAGAAGAGCGCGGAAGTCAGAAAGATGTCGCAGCTCATATTGAAAAAATGAACTGCCGAAGTATTAGATGTGATTTTGCAAAACGCAGAGTGCGCCTTGCGGGAAAAAGATCTGTGACGAATTATATGAAGTGCTAGCGTCGGAATTAGAGGTACCGATCATTTGCATGCAGCTTAGCGTGATCGTTTGGAATTAGGCGTAGAAAGAGCAGAGTGTGCCGAATTAAAATCGTTATTCGTCACTATTTGGTACAGCTATTTTTACTGAAAATTTAAGTGTGGGACGAGGCGGATTTGCGACAGAGAGCGATGCGAGCGAGATTCAATTTTAATACAAACAGACTTTGCTGAGCTGCCAGATTAGGTCTTTAACTTAAGTGATTTGAATGACTCTTTATTTCAGCCGCATTATAGCTAAATAACCGTGAAATAACTAAATGCCAAACATGCGATGTTATCGAGTTGATCGTAATAGCGTGTCGATGTATGTAAACTTTGGGGGCACAGAAACACAAAGAGTGTGGGGAATAGGGAAGTCTTGGGAGTTCTTCTTGCCTATTTTTCTTTGTGCTTCCGTGCTCTGATGCTTCAGCGCAGCGCTGTTTTTTTGGAGGGCAGCGCGGTCGCTTTGCGTTTTGATTCTTGCGCTTATTTGTACTGCGGTCCGGTCAACAAAAATCCACCACCTTGATAAATCGTTGTGATGTCGTCTTTCTCAGGGTAGTCACCACTGTCAGGGAATTTATGAGCGAATTGACTCGAGCTGTCTTTGGCTTTGTAACCAAGGTGGCTAGCAAGGCGGTTATCCCACCAGCTTGCCGCATTATCGGAGGCTCCAAAAGCAATCGTGTGTCCTACGCGCGGTGTGAATAAACAGCAACGCAGCATTTCAACTAAATCGTCATAGCTAAAATAAGTCACCATCATGCGTTTATTGATCGGTTCTGGGAAGGATGAACCTATGCGCAAGCAAACGGTTTCTATGCCAAAGCGATCATAGTAGTAGCGCGATAAATCTTCACCAAAACATTTACTAATGCCGTACATGCCATCAGGACGACGTGGATCATTGGCGTCGATATAGTCAGTCGTTTTATAAAAGCCGACCGTATGATTGGAGCTGGCAAATACCACACGCTTGACGCCTGCTTTGTGCACGGCTTCGTAGATATTGTAGGTGCCTTGAATGTTCGCTGTCATGATCGCTTCAAAGCTATTTTCGGTAGAAATACCGCCAAAATGAAGCACGACATCTACACCTTCCATTAGAGCATGAACGGCGGCTTTATCGGCAAGATCGCATTGCACGACTTCTTCACCTTCTTGTGCGGGGCTCATATCGCAGATGTCGCTCAGGCGAATGATATTCGCCCAGGGTTTGATACGCTCACGCAAGATGCGTCCTAAGCCGCCCGCAGCGCCGGTTAATAGGATGCGATTGAAGGCTTTACTCGTTGGTGTGGTGGTGGTCATGATATTTCTCTTTGATCTCTATGATGTCTTAAATCTGAAAGGTCTTTAATCTGAATTGATCGCTTTATTGGGTCTAATCTGTCTTTGCTTTAATGAACGAGGTACGCCGCGACCTCGGGATATTCAATCAGGTAATCGGCGCTGGATTAAATAAGACTAGTGCATTACGCAGCTTCCAGTATTCCGCCCAGGTTTTCTTTCCACTCGCGACTTCAAGCAGGAAATGAAATAGCTCCCAGCCTAATTCCTCTATGCTTGCTTCTCCGCTAGCGATGCGACCTGCGTTGATGTCCATTAAATCATGCCAACGACGCGCCAGATCATTGCGCGTCGCGACTTTGACTACCGGCACCGCGGCTAAACCATAAGGCGTACCACGACCCGTCGTAAATACATGCAAATTCATACCCGCAGCCATTTGTAGCGTACCGCAGATAAAATCACTGGCAGGTGTCGCTGCATAGATCAGACCTTTTTGGCTTAATTTTTCACCGGGTGACAGTACGCCCGTAATGGCACTGCTACCCGATTTCACGATGGAGCCCATGGCTTTTTCTACGATGTTTGACAAGCCACCTTTTTTATTACCTGGCGTCGTATTCGCGCTGCGATCCACACCACCGCGCTTTAAGTAATTATCGTACCAATCCATTTCGCGAATCATTGCTTCGGCGATCTCTGGGGTGGCGGCGCGTGAGGTCAGTTGATCAATGCCGTCGCGTACTTCGGTGACTTCTGAAAACATTACCGTTGCGCCAGCACGAACTAATAAATCGGTGGCGAAGCCAACTGCGGGATTGGCGGTCACGCCAGAAAACGCATCACTGCCACCACATTGCACACCGACCACTAAGTCCGAGGCGGGGCAAGTTTCGCGCTGACGTTGATTGAGACGGGTCAGGTGCTTTTCTGCGGTTTGCAGTATGGAATTAATCATACTTTGGAAGCCGACATGTCCTGCGTCTTGCAAGCAAACTACATCGGGTTCTAGCTGTGCAGCTAGATTTTGTTGATTTTGCAGATGTTGAATTGGAATTGCGGCCTTGGGAAATAAGCGGGTCGGTTGTAATTTTTCACAGCCTAAGCTGACGACCATGGTCTGGCCGCCGAAGTTAGGATTCAGACTGATATTACGTACCGTACGAATTGGAATCATGGCATCCGGTGCATCAATCGCGACACCGCAGCCATAAGTGTGTTCAAGTCCGACTACATCGTCCACATTCGGAAACTTAGGCAACAATTCTTCCTTAATACGTTTGACCGCATACTCAACTACGCCAGCGACGCATTGCACGGTGGTGGTAATCGCCAAAATATTGCGGGTTCCAACGCTTCCATCAGGATTGCGGAAGCCTTGAAAAGTATAACCTTCCAGTGCAGGGAGTTGAGGCGCTTTGCGGGTAGCGATGGGGAGATTTTCTAGCTCGCGTGCAGGTGGTAATTGCACCAGTGCTTCTTGTATCCAGCTACCGGCGGGAATATCTTGTTGGGCGTAACCTATCGTTACGTTGTAACGGGTAATTGCAGCCCCTTGTGAGATGTTACTTAGCGCAACTTTGTGACCCTGTGGCACTGCTTCGAGTAGCGTCAAGCCATCCGCGAATTGGGTACCAGCCGGCAGCCCACCATCATTGACGACAATCGCGACATTATCATGCTCATGCATGCGTATATATAGGGCGCTAACTGTGCTTGGTGTTGTTGTCGTATCGCTAGCCATTTTGTTCCTCTCGTTCTGTTTCTTTATTTTTCTTTGCCTTTATTTCACCAGTAACTGGACTGACCAGTTTTGCTAAATCTAATTGAGTCTTTAATGCCATATATGCCATGTATTCGAGTCACTATTTAGCTGGTGTTCTTCTCTTTTTTCTTTCGCTCTTTGATACTTGTTAGAGCTATTTCTTGGTGAATTTTTGTGGCGTTTCAGAAAGAGATGAGCACGTAGGCACATCAATTTCAACCCTATATTGGGCTTTTATATGTGGCGAGTATGCCACCAAAAAAAATATTTGGCTAGTCCACATTGCAAAATTGGTCTAACCACATTAGAATGGTCTTACCAAATGCGGCAAATTAGCGACACGTCATAGAGTAAAAGCACCTGAAAGTAGGTGCGGGCGTAGCGCAGTAGCACAGCAGCGCAGAAATTCAGCACAGAAAGACAGATGCCGCGATGAGCAGGAAACTACATTCGACCAGCGAACATGAGCCGCGACTTTACCGCGTGGTGGCGGATCGTATTCTGGCCTTGATACAGGATGAAGGTATTGCAGCGGGTGAGCGCTTGCCGTCTGAGCGCGATTTGGCTACCAAATTAAGTGTTAGTCGTGCTTCGTTACGGGAAGCAGTCTTGGCACTGGAGCTAGGCGGTGTGGTCGAGGTGCGTGGCGGTTCAGGTGTGTATATATGCGAGAAAAAAATTGAAGAAGATATACCTGAAGTTGGACCTGGTCCTTTCGAAGTGTTATCTGCACGTAGATTAATTGAAGCGGAAGTTGCCGCGATTGCTGCGCGGGTAGCAACCGATGCCTCGATTGACGCGATTTTGAAAGCCGTATTGGCAATGGAAAAGCATCACGAAAATTACGCGAGTAATGAAAACGCAGATCGTGATTTTCATCTGGCCATTGCACGAGCCACCGGTAACAGCGCCTTGGTGGGTACGATGGAATATTTATGGAATCAGCGTGGTCGTTTGTGGCATCGCTTAAAAGAACATTTTCAAACGGAAGAGTTGCGCCAATTAACTTTAACTGATCATCGGAATATTTTGGAGGCGATCGTGGCGCATGATCCAGCGGCAGCGCGTCGCGCAATGCGCGCCCATTTGGAACGAGTGACCAGAACTTTTTCTCGTGGATAAGTTAATTGGTATGTCGGCTCGGTTTGGCTGAGTAAGCTGAGAGAAAAATAGTAAAAGTTGGCGGTAAGAATTAGTAGTATGGAGTTGAGTAAATTGACCGGTTCAGACCTCGGTACAGGCGACGCCTGACCCTCGTCGTGACGGCATCGGGTACGCGAGGTATTCCGACCAAGATCATAGTTCTGAGGTATGAGAACTTTAATTCAAAAATGAGCAGGAGACAGTAATGCAAACTAGTAAAAAATCTCAGATTAAGCAATTAGGCTTATCTGCTATCACCTTAGCTGTTTTGGGCTTGATGCAACAAGCTTCAGCACAGGAACCGATGCGCGTGGAAGTGACAGGTTCGTCTATTAAGCGCTTAGCCAGCGAGGCCTCATTGCCTATCACAGCAGTCTCTGGCGATGAAATGGAAAAGCGTGGTATGACTACTTTGGCCGATTTGATGATGGCTTTACCACAGTCAAATTCTTTGGCACCCTCGAATGCTGGTTCTGGCACTAACATCAACTTGCGTGGTTTGGGTGTGAACCGTACTTTGGTACTATTGAATGGACGTCGTCTCGCGAATGAGGCGATTGCCGACGGTTACGCCAATTTGGACGTAATTCCTATGAGTGCGATCGCTCGTGTAGAGATTTTGAACGATGGTGCGTCGTCCATCTACGGTTCTGATGCGATTGGTGGTGTCGTTAACTTCATTACAAAACGTGACTACAAAGGTGCCGCAATTACGGCGCAAGTATTGCAGCCACAGCGTGATGGTGGTGGTGATGAAAAACGCTTTAGCTTTATCGCGGGTGCGGGCGATTTGCAAAAAGATGGCTGGAATGTGTATGCCACTCTAGATGGTTTGCGCCGCAGTCGTTTAGCAGCTTCTGATCGTGCCGAATTGACCTCGACAGAGTTGTTGACCAGTATTGGTCGCGCGCCTTCCTTGGCGAGTGGCGGCTTCGCAACTCCAGCTAACTTTACGATTCCAAGCAATAAAAATTTCGCTGCAGCGAATCCTTACTATGCATCTGGATGTTTGGCACCGTATTCCATACAAGGCGGAAAGAATACCTGTGTTATTGATAATAGTACCTACAACACCGCGATTTATGGTCGTGAGCAGCTGACTTTCTTTGCAAAAGCGACCAAGAAAATTAGTGAAGATCATACATTCTCCGTCGATTATTCACGCGGACAAGCAGAAATTTTTGGTACTAAAGTGCCGACTACAAGCTTGGCAGCCAATGGCGTCACAGCATTATTGCCATCCACTAGCAAATGGTATCCTGGTGGAGCAGGAGGTGTGCCTGCGGTAGCTGGCGTCACAGGTGCTCCGCTGCTAGTTACATGGAGCGTAGGTGAGGCGGGAATGTACATTACTCGCGATGTGCAAACGAATCAGCGTTTAAATTTTACCGATGAAGGTGAGATCGGCGGTTGGGATTACAAAGCAGGATTAGTGATAGGTGTGAGTGATCGTGTCGGTTATTTGCATTCAGGCTCTTTGGATGGTCCTAAATTATTGGCGGGTATCACTAATGGGACTTTGAATCCTTTTGGATTACAAGATTCAACGGGTAAAGCCTACTTGGATAGTATTTCTTTAAACGGACAAAAATTACGTATCTCGCAGAGTACATTTACGGGCCTTGAGTTAACCTTGAACAAGCCGATTATGAAATTGTCGGCGGGTGAAGTGGGTTTGGCGCTGGGTGCTGATTTCCATCGCGATACGACAGAAGACGTGAAAACGGATGTCGGCCTCGCTGCTACTTACGCATCATCGTCTCCTTCACGTGGTCAGGGTGCACGCAATGTAGCAGCGTTGTTCGCAGAATTGGACATTCCTGTCAGTAAAGAACTGAACGTCAACTTGGCGGTACGTGACGATCATTTTAGTGATTTCGGTAATACGATTAACCCCAAGGCAAGTTTCCGTTATCAACCAAATTCGACCATTATGTTCCGTGGTTCAGCGAATACTGGTTTCCGTGCGCCGACTCTGTTTGATCGCTATGGCTATCGTTTGCCAGGTGCGACTACTACCACGTCATCTGCATGGGATGATCCATTACAATGTCCAAGTGCAACGCCAGCGATCGCTAATACAGGTAAACCTTTACCAGGATTGGTTGCGTCCACAGTATGTAATGTGAAATTACCAAAACAAACAGGTAGTAACCCAGAATTGGTGCCAGAGACATCGGTTGGCGGTACTTTAGGTATGGTCATTGAGCCTATGAAGAATCTGACTATGTCCTTCGATTACTGGCGTGTCAATATGGATAAGATGTTGGCCAACTTGCCTGAGCAAGTTTACTTCTTAGATCCAGTTAAATACGCGAATTTATTCGTGCGTGATGAAACTGGCAAGCTGCTCTACATCAAAAATACCACGATGAATTTGGGTGGACAAAAAGCCGCTGGTATTGACGTTGCGACTAACTACACTTTCCCAACATCGGATTTGGGTACTTTCAAAGTTCAATTGAATGGTACTTATTTGACGCAGTTTGATAATCAGTTGGAAAAGGGTGGGGAGTTTGCGTCCAACATTGGTCGTTTCGGCTTAGCGAGTAATGGTACGACTAGCAGTTTCCCTATCATCACTTTCCGTTGGAAACATAACCTCGCATTGTCATGGGCTAAAGGCGATTGGAATACCCAGTTGACGCAGAACTACAATACCGGTTACCACGATCAGAATCTGGTGGCAGCTCAGTACTTCCGTGATATCAAACCTTACACCGTGTATAACTTCACGATGACGTATAAGGGCTTCAAAAATATCACCATCGTATTGGGTGTTAATAATCTGTTTGATGTCAATCCGCCAGTCACTAATCACAGTGGTTACAACGGCTATTTGAGTAGTGCGGCTAGTCCTTTAGGCCGCGCCTTCAACACACGTTTTACTTATACGTTTTAAGTGAAATCGGATCATCTGAGGCTGATTGTCTCAGATGATAGGCATCAAAGTTTCCTTTCCTGTAAGTGAGAGAGGGAGCTACGTATTTTGTAGGGCGGGTGAAGCCCGCGCTGCTCAGGTGTACCAACCTTAGTAGCGCGGTGAGTACCCGCCCATTTTCACGCCTTTATTTAGTTTCAGCGAAACTTTCAGCGAAAAAGTGAAATGCAATGAATAAATTTTCTATCGTAAGTCTGCTGACTTGCGCCTCCCTCTCCCTTAGTTTTTTACTCTCATCTCCACAAAACGCCTATGCTGAAAACAGCAAAGTACGCGTGATCTTGGTCGGTGACTCAACCATGGCGACTAAGAGCGGTTATGGTGATGCTTTGTGCCAGCGTTTTCAACCTAATGTGGATTGCATTAATCTGGCACGCGGTGGGCGCAGCTCTGGTAGCTTTCGCGCCGAAGGTTTGTGGGATAAGGTGCAAGAACTATTGCGCCAAGCGGATAGCCCGACCACAACAAGTTACGTCTTGATTCAGTTTGGTCACAATGATCAACCAGGTAAGCCTGGACGTTCTACGGATTTAGTCACAGAGTTTCCCGTCAATATGGCGCGTTATGTGACAGAAGTAAAAGCCTTGAATGGGATTCCTGTGCTGGTTACGCCATTGACACGTCGTAGTTTTAAAGACGGCGTATTAGAAAATAATTTAAAACCTTGGGCGGATGCGACTGAGAAAGTCGCCCTTGAAACCAAGACGATTTTATTACCTTTGAATGCAGAAAGTCACGCTGCAGTGCAAGCGATGGGCGAGGCGGAAGCAGATACGCTGGCAGTCGCACCACCGCCACCTAAAGTCGAAACCACTGCTGCATCCAATGTCACTGATATCGCCAAATTGGAGCCACAAGGCGCAGCCAAGTCTGCCTTTGATCGTACTCATGTGGGTGTTAAAGGCGCAGCTTTTTTTGCAAATATGGTAGAGCAAGAATTGAAGCAATATGTACCTGCTATTCGTTCTGCATTTCGTTCTGCATTTAAAACGGAGGACGCGAAATGAAATGCTTACCAAAAAAATTTAAATATTCACTGCTATCGGCAGTGAGTCTCGGTATATCAATCCTTGTTGCCACATCCGCCTCCGCGCAAGACAGTCGTAATGTCATTGAGCCTCGTATTCCCACTGTTTGTACGATTTTAACGGCCAGTCAGACCCAAGCTGAGCATAGCAAAGCGAGTGATACGCAAAGGATACAAAGCGCATTAGATAGCTGCCCACAAGGTCAGGCGGTGCAATTGGCGGCCAACAATGAGAAAGATAGTTTTCAATCGGGTCCTCTGCGTATCCCTAGCGGTGTCAGTTTATTAGTCGATCGTGATGCGACTTTATACGCGAGTAATGATGCGGCGCTATACGATAAAGGTAATCAGACTTGTGGTGTGAATGCTGAAAAAGGACGTAGCTGCAAACCATTTATCACGATAGAAAATGCTCGTGGTAGCGGCATCTATGGTAGCGGTGTGATTGATGGTCAAGGTGGGCAAACGGTGGTCGGTAAAACCGAAAGCTGGTGGCAGATGGCACGACGCGCTCAGAAAGAAAAGAACGAACATAATGTTCCGCGTTTTATTGAAGTGATACGCTCCGAAGACATCACGTTTTATCAAATTACTTTACGTAATTCGCCTAATTTTCATGTGACCTTAAATCGTGTTGATGGCTTCACCGCTTGGGGCGTAAAAATTGATACACCATCAGACGCCAGAAATACCGATGGTATCGATCCTATTTCTTCGCGCAACATTACCATTGCACATAGTTATATCCGCACTGGCGATGACAATATCGCGATCAAGGGCGGTAATAATGGTGCAACTGAAAATGTATCGGTTTTGCATAATCATTTCTACAGCGGCCATGGCATGTCGATAGGCAGCGAAACCAATAGCGGTGTACGTAGTATTTTGGTTAAAGATCTGAGTTTAGATGGCACCACTTCTGGCTTGAGAATTAAGAGCGATGTCTCACGTGGTGGTTTGGTTGAACAAGTGCGTTATGAAGATGTTTGTATACGTAACAGCAAACGTCCGATTGATCTCGATACGCGCTATGATAAAAATGCAGTGGGAAATAAAATTCCTCAGTATCGCGATATCGTATTCGAACGCGTCAGTAGTTTGACCCCAGGACAAATTATCGTGCGTGGCTACAATGTCGCCTATCCACTGGCAGTTCAATTCAAACAAGTTGCGGTTGCGGCTCAGTCACCGCAGACGTTGCAATTTGCAAATGTTGAGTTGGATCAGCAAAAGATTGCATTGGCAGAAGCTGCGACTGAATTACGCTGGATGGCGCCTGCCTCGGCTGAATGTCAGGCCAAATTTGTCGCATTTCCAGAAAAGACCAGCGTTAATTTCAGACCTCAGCTCAGCGCTGAACAAGCCAAATATTATTCTATTGAACAAGTCTTGCGTACCACCGGTGCAGCGGGCAAAGAAGTGATTGATCCTTGGAATCCGCTCAGTGATGATTTGGTTATTAATTCCAATCTGCCGGTCGATTATGTGGTTGATGCGAATGCGGTGGCCGATGGTAAAACCCAGTTTGCAACAGTACAGGCTGCCATTAATCAAGCCTTATTGGATGGACGAAAATTCGTCGCTGAAAAATCTTCCAAACGCCGCTTGTATATTTTAGTAAAGCCAGGCACCTATAACGAACTGATGTATGTCCCAGAGACTGCCTTGCCTATTACTTTGTATTCGAACGAGAGCGATGCGCGTAAAACCAAGATATCCGCCAGTGTTCATGCCGCTTTGTTGGGTAGTGTCTACACAGAGCGTTTTGGTCCACAGTTCGCAAAAGCTGATAGTGCGATACAAGCCATGTTCCAATCGCTCAAAGACCGTCCTGTGGTCGGTACTAGCGGTACCGGCATTGCTTGGATTAAAGGCGATGGTTTTCAAGCTAAGAACATTACATTTGAAAACGCCTATAACAAAGATAAAGTGGATTTGAAGGCGGAATGCCCTAACACCAGTTGCGGTACAACCGCGGGTACCGCGCCAGTGGTGGTGGTTCAGCATCAAGCCGTTGCTTTGATGGTGGATGGCGCTGATAAAGTGCAATTTGAAAATATTCGCGTACACGGTTTTCAAGATACTTTATTTTTAAAATCACGTGCGATTGCGCATACCTCGCGTAGTTTCTTTCATCGTTCTTATGTCGAAGGGAACGTGGATTTTATCTTCGGTGATACCACCGCTTATTTCTATCGCTCAGAAATTAAGTCATTGGGTGATCGCACCACTTCCTACGTTACCGCACCCAATACCAATGTGAAGACACCGTATGGTTTCGTATTTAATGAATGCAATTTCACCCATGACGGCAGTGCTAATGCTTTAGCAGGTAAATTCTATTTAGGGCGTCAATGGTTCCATACTCAAAAATGCACACCATACGCAGGTATTAATGTTCCCGGTTATAGCTGTACTTTGGCTGAAACCGATGGCTATCAAGCACCACGTGGGACGATCTCAAAAAATGTTTTAGAGACTGTGGGTAAATCGGTGATCTTGAATTCAAAAATTGGTGCGCATATTCAAAAAGAGCATCCTTGGGCGGATTGGAATCGGAAAAGTGTGTTGGCGTTCCGTCCTGCGCAATTTGCGATTGCAGACTACTGGCGCAATTTGAGTGAGGTTGGCATTGATCCAATCAAGCAACTCGGCTACTCATCGCCTGAGCAACTGGCGAGTGGCAGCGCCGCTATCTTTTTAGCTGAATTTAATAATACGCAAGAATAAAAAAGCTGAAGTGTTAATGAAGTAGGACGCGCACGGCGCACCCTACATTTGAGCTAAATAATTTCGACGAAAGAACTACGATGTCAGATATAGCAAAGAACTTATCCAATTTATCCAAGACGACTAACCTACGTCGCCGTCGTTTTTTACGTCAATCTTCACTAGCGACTTTGGGCGGTGTTGCTAGCACGACTTTAGGATTGCAAACTGCCTCAGCAAAGAATGTGACACTGGCTGATCCGTGGGCTGCTGCGCAAGCTATCGTTGATCGATTCGCGCAACCCCTAAAATTTCGCGATGTAGATTTCTTGATTACCGAATTCGGTGCCAAGACTTGTGAGTTGCATTCAGTGCCAGGCTGGGTCTCATTTGAAGAGCAAACTTCTTTACCTAGTCCTAAGCTTGGGTCATTCGATGTATATCCGGCGATCACGGCTGCAATCAAGGCTTGCCATGCAGCAGGCGGTGGTCGGGTAGTGATCCCCAAAGGCGATTGGTATTGTGCCGGGCCTATCGTCTTGCTCTCGAATGTACACGTGCATTTGCTGGCGGGTGCTCATATCTACTTTAGTAATCAACCGAGTGATTACGCTAAGTATGGGAGCGTCGATTGTGGAGCAAAAGGCCGTCTCGTTATCTCGCGCTGGCAAAGCAATGATTGTTTGAATTATTCACCTCTAGTGTATGCCTTTGGTCAAACCAATATCGCCATAACTGGCGAAGATTGGACTAGTATTTTGAATGGTCAGGGTGGCGTGCCGTTTAATGAGGCCGGCGATTGTTGGTGGACTTGGAAAGGCAAACAGCGCACCATTAATTCTATAGGTCAGGGCACGACTCCGAATTTCACGGCGGGAAAGATGTCGGAAAATACGGTGAACCCACTGAATGCAAAAGCACTACAAGACATCACTACGATAGCTAAAGACGACGCCGCTTTGATACAGGGTGAAGCGGAGCGTTGGCGCGCTGATGCGGCTTACTTACCCGCTTTATCGGAAGCGAATGTTCCTTTGCCAAAACGTGTTTTTGGTCAGGGCCATTATTTGCGTCCACCGATGATACAGCTGATAGCTTGCGATAAAGTTTTACTGCAAGGCTATCAGGTTAAGGATTCGCCATTTTGGGTACATCATCCAGTGAATTGTCGCGATCTGAAGATTGATAAAGTGCTAGTGAGAAGTCATGGCCCCAACAGCGATGGCTTCGATCCCGAGGCTTGCGATAATGTGTTGGTCGAGTCTTGTACTTTTGATTCGGGTGATGATTGCATAGCGATTAAAGCAGGTAAAAATCGCGACACCCAATACGGTCCTTCACAAAATATCGTGATTCAAAATTGCACTATGCAAAGCGGTCACGGTGCAGTGACTCTGGGCAGTGAGATGGCGGGTGGCATACAAAACGTCTATGCGCAAAATCTCTTATTTGAAAATATCAATTGGGCGACCAATCCACTCAATACAGCGATCCGCCTAAAAACCAATATGAATCGTGGTGGATTTTTGCGTCACTTCTACGTCCGAAACATCTCTATTCCAAATGGAGTGCAAACCAGTCCTTCATTTTATGCCACCTTGCCCGGTTCTCCGATAGCCTCCCGCACAGTTGCGACCGCGGCTGGTGCGGTGGTGACTTTCGATTGTGATTACGCACCTGTTGCCGATAATGTGCGCACTCGCCCGCCCGAGGTGAGTCATGTGCATATTTCTAACGTCAAAGTCGGTAATGTGAAATCTAAAACAGGTCAGCATTCTTGCTATCAGGCTATCGTCATTCTAGGGCCGGTAGCTTCTGACTATAACGGCAGTCTTCCTACACCTAAGATTTTACCTGTGAGCGATGTCCATATAGAAAACTGCGATTTTGGTAACACTGCCAATCGAGAACATCCATTGTATTTGTACAACGTCCAGGATTTGAATTTGAAAAATGTGATGATCAATGGAGAAGTATTAAATAAAGTGCACAGTGTTTAGTTTTTGCGCAAAGTATCTGCCATCTATTGTCTGGTGCAGAGTGCTCCTAGCTCAGCTGGGTCTCTAGGTCTGTATTAGTATAAACATATGGGTATGACTTGAGCTATTGGGTGATCTTGCGATCACTTGTATTGGCTTTGCTTAAAAAAAATTGGATAAAAAGGGGGGCTTGAGGTATTGTTGAATTTTAGAAATTAAATCTAGGACCTATGCAATACCGACACTAGTGTTGCGTTGACCGTTCTGGTGCGACATTGTTCCTAATTTCTAAAAGCTACCTTGTAGTTTTTATTTAACAAAATTAATACAATGCCGGCTTATTTATCCAAGCAAAGTTCAATCCTTATTGTTGATGACGATATCAATTTGATTCATATGTTGAGTCAAATACTGAAGGATTTTGGTCGCATCTTATTTGCTACTGGCGGTGAAAAGGCACTGGAAATCGCCAAAGAGCAAAAGCCAGATTTGATTTTGCTGGATGTAGAAATGGCGCCTATGGATGGCTACGAAGTTTGTCGCAGCTTAAAACATGATGACGCTTTTGGTAATTGTGCGATCATTTTTATGACAGCCAATGTGGGCATGGAAGTAGAAGTTGCTTGCCTCGACGCTGGCGCAGTTGATTTCATTGCCAAGCCGTTTAACCCTCCTGTTGTGCGTGCGCGCGTCCGTACTCATTTACGTTTAAAACACAACTCAGCCGCACTGGAGTCTTTGGCTCAGCATGATGCCATGACCGGTTTGTATAACCGTGGTTATTTCAATCAGGCGATAGAGTCGGAGTATCGCCGTTTGCAACGACATCACCTACCTTTGGGTATCGCCCTAGTTGATATTGATTACTTTAAGAATTACAACGATAGTTACGGGCACATAGCTGGGGACGCAACCTTAATAGCCGTTGCAAAAGCATTAGAGTTAGCAACTAAGCGACCCGGAGAATTGGTGGCGCGTTATGGTGGTGAAGAGTTTGTCGTGCTTTTACCTCAGGTCGATAAATCCATTTTGTTGCAATATGGACTGATGCTGTGCGAAACAGTACGCGCCTTGCAGATACCACACACCGCCTCGCGTTGTTCTCAACATATCACTATCAGTGTAGGCCTTTCTTTGATGACTCCTAGTCAGGATACCTCCCCGAGCAAGCTTTTAGAACAAGCTGATCGAGCTTTGTATCAGGCAAAAAATAATGGTAGAAATCGTTGTCAGTTTTTTGCTGAGCTAGCTTAGGTTTGAGTTCGGACGAGATGTCAATTTTAAAATAAGCTTCAAAATTGAAACCATCTAATAGTTGAACTTTCCGTGTTAGCTGAGGTGGTCAATGATCAAACCGCGTAGATGATGAATACAGTGATGCTCAGAAATGAAGAACAAAATCCCCTCAAGTAATTTCTTTTTTGTGCAGATCTTATTAATCGCGCTTGCCTATTTTGGCTTAGCACTCATTTCTATCTATCTTTCGCGAGGTGCCGAAACGATAGCGCATTTTTGGTACCCGAATGCGATCGGAATTCTCTTTTTATTGCGCTTTGACAAAAAAAATATCTGGCCTTTAGCCGCAGGACTAGCCATCGCAAATTTAGGTGCAAATTGGTTGGCAGGTAGCTCGTGGTGGTTGTCAATCGCATTTGTAATACCGAATGTACTAGAAATGTTGACTGCCACTTGGATTGCTCGACATTTTAATATCGTTCAGGATTTTGACCAGTCCCCCAAGCGTATGCTGCGCTTTATATTTTTCGTTTGTTTATTGCCATGCGGGATAGGCGCGTTTGCTGGTGCAAGCATTTTAGAAAATTCCGGCTACACACAGTTCTTACAAGCATTACCTTCTTGGTTTGTCAGTTCATCGATAGGTACTGTTTCGCTACTGCCATTCCTCTTGACGCTTAACCCTGACTTTCGATTGCAAAGTTCATCTGTTACCCTTAAACGATCCCCACTTTTTTATACCCTTGTGGCTTTTGCTACCAGTGTGATTGCCCTATATTGCCTGCCATTTCCATTTATTTATCTGATCATACCTCTGTTGTTGGCAGCTGTTGAGGCAGATACACGCACCGTCACATGGGTGGTTTTTCTACAGTCATTAGTGATAGGCGGGATGATGCATGTGGGGGCATTTGGTCCTGTCCCAAATACTGGAAGTAGTCTAAGTTTTCTCAACTATTTGCCCATCTTGATCAGCATTATCCCTGTCTTAATTTTGGCTGCGAGTATGAATTTATTCCGCTTGCAAGACAAACAAAAATGTGAGATCGAGCAAGAGCTACAGCGTAAGCATATGGAAATCCAGACTATCGTGGACAATGTGCCTGCATTGATAGGCTGCTGGGATCTCAATTTGAGAAATCGATTTGCTAATCGTCTGTATCTTGATTATTTTGGTTGGCCAGCCGATCAAATTCTTGGCATGCATGTGCGTGACGTCGTGGGCGATGCTCTGTTTAATCAAAATCTACCTTATATGCAGGCGGCTCTGCGTGGTGAGCCGCAGATGTTTGAACGCACAATTACGGACTCTAACGGTGTATTAAAAGAGACGCTGGCTTCGTATGTACCATGTTATCAAGATGGGAAAATTGATGGTGTCTATGCCATTCTTAGTGATATTAGCGGCGTCAAGGCGGCGCAAGGTGCTGAGCGGGCAGCCCAAGAGAAGCTGCGATTGATCATTGATTCCGCGACCGAATTTTCTATCATCACAACCGATTTGAGTGGCGTGGTGAGTTTATTCAGTAAAGGTGCGGAAAAAATGTTGGGTTATACGGCGGATGAGTTTGTCGGAAAAAAAGTACCCGCGATCCTGCACTTGAAAAGTGAAATGGAGACTCGTGCAATTGAAATAAGCAGTGAATTGGGCCGTCCAGTGACTGGGTTTGAAGTGTTTGTGGCCAAGGCTAAATTAGGTATTAGTGAAACCCGTGAATGGACTTATGTTCATCAGTCAGGACGGCACATTCCTGTGCGTTTGGTGGTAACACCTATCATCAATACTCAGAAGCAGGTGACAGGTTATTTGGGCATCGCGAATGATATTTCTGCTGAGCGTGAATTACAAAAATTATTAATCAGTGCCAAGGAAAATGCAGAGCAAACTAGCCGTGCGAAAAGTGATTTTGTTGCCAATATGAGCCATGAAATCCGAACGCCAATGAATGCTGTGCTGGGTATGTCGCAACTATTAGCGGCCACTAATTTAAGTTCTGAGCAGCGCAAATATCTTGAGATGATCAAAATTTCAGGTCAATCATTGATGGGAATATTGAATGATATTTTGGATTTTTCTAAGATTGAAGCGAATCGTTTGGAGTTGTCTAATAACGAATTTTTCTTGGATGATTTGCTAGGTGCTTTGGCCAGTATGATGGCGGTGTCGGTCGGCGATAAAGACATTGAAGTCGCTATCGGTGTGGATGTCGATGTACCTAAACGCCTATTCGGCGATCAGCTACGCTTGCAACAAATTTTGACTAACCTGACAGCGAATGCCTTGAAATTTACCAAGCAAGGTGAAGTGTCCGTATTCGTTGAAATCGCGCCTGATAGTGGCGAGCACAGCAACGGTCAGCACAGCAGCGAATTTAATCAAGCCGACGATGCGCTAGTTAATCTCAAATTTAGCGTGCGCGATACTGGTATAGGAATGGATGAGCAGCAGTTACAGCGCTTATTTCAGCCGTTTTCTCAGGCTGACGCGTCCACTACGCGCCAGTACGGTGGTACTGGTCTGGGTTTGTCGATATCAAAAAGTATCTTGAATCTGATGGGGGGCGAGATTAGTGTACTGAGTCAGGTCGGGCGCGGTAGTGAGTTTCAAATTGTAGTGCCTCTGAAAAAGTGCAGTAGCGGCATAGCTGAAATTAGTGAGGTAACGAAGAAGCGATTAAGGATTTTAGTAGTCGACGATAATTCGACCAGTAATAACTATATTTGTCGCACTATACGATCCTGGAATTGGGAAGTAGAGGCTGCCAGTAATGGACAGCAGGCCATTGATATAGTGAGTGCACGTCTAGCGGCGCAACAACATTTTGATGCGATCATTGTTGATTGGCAGATGCCTATGATGGATGGCCTAGTCACGATAAAAAAATTACGCGAGATATTACCTGCTGGCCGTACTCCTCTAGTTATTATGGTGAGTGCATTTAGTCGCGACCGCATGTTGCAAGAGCAGGCTTCCGAATTTGCCGATGCGATTTTGATGAAACCGATTACCGGTTCCAGTGTGTTTGATACTGTGCATGAAGCGATTATGCTGTGTTCCGGCGTGGAGGCCATGCCACGTTATAGTAAAGCGGTATTGACGCGGGCCAATCAAATAATGGGCGCGCGCTTACTGTTGGTGGAAGATAATCCCTTTAATCAAATTGTTGCCAAGGGCTTTTTGGAACAGGGCGGCGCTCAAGTTGAGGTCATGGAGAATGGTTATCTCGCAGTCGAACATTTGCGCAGTCATGCCAGCCAATATCATGCGGTGTTGATGGACGTTCAAATGCCTATTATGGATGGTATCAGTGCGACTCGAATGATACGTAATGAGCTGCATCTAGCTATCCCCATTATCGCCATGACCGCAGGTGTGATGTATTCCGAGCGCGATCGTTGCTTACAATCAGGCATGAATGATTTCATTGCAAAACCGATTGATGTCGAACAAATGTTTGCTGCGATTATTCGATTTTTACCTAACGAATTACTAACTGAAAAAAGTCAGCTCGCTGAACAGCCGGCTCAAGCAGTTGCTGCAAATGTAGTCGTGCAAGTTGCCGAAGCTTCTCCAGATAATCTCGTCTATCAATCAGACCCATCTATTTTAGGGGCAGCTGATTCAGAAGCTACTCATTCAGACGCTGTTCATTTAGAAGCTGTTCAATTAAGTGCCGATAACACTGCTTGCTTTAATCCACGTTCGCTTGAAATGTTGGCCGCCGCCGATCCTAAAAATCAGCAAAAAATTCTGTCATCGATCAACGCGTTGGTAGAGCGCGCTGGTATTCAAATGGGTGAGGTGAAACAAGCCTTGGAAGCGCGTAGAAGCGATGATGCCGCCAGATTGTTGCACACCATGCGCGGTTCAATTGGGACTTTGGGAGCAAAAGATTTTGCCGTTTTAAGTCTACAAGTTGAGAATAAAATTCGTGAAGGCAAGGATGATCATATAGCCGAGCTGTTACATGACTTAGAACAGGAATTGCAAAAAACCATGACAGCTGCTGGACTATGGTTGGCGCAAAAGCGCGCCGATAACAAGCAAGCATCGGTAGCGATACTTGCGACTGAAGAAGCGCAAATATTAATGCAGAGATTAATCGCTTGTTTGAGTCAGAACGATATCGCCGCGGTAGATGTGTTTGCCGAGCTGAAAGAAAACCTCAGCCATAAAATTCCCGCGACTAGTCTTGCGCAACTGTCACAGCAAATACAAGATTTAGATTTTCAAGGCGCGCTGGCAATATTGGCTGAATTTTCTCTATAGCTATCGCCTGCATTATCGATCAGTAATTAGCGCGTGCGGCGTGTTGTTTCGCGAACGACTAACTCTAGCGGTGGGATGCTGGTCTCGACGACTTCTCCGTTAATGATATTGAGTAAGGCCTTAGTCGCGATTCGACCAATCTCGTACAGTGGTTGTTTGACGGTGGTGAGCGGTGGCGTAGTGTAAGAAGAGCCAGGCAGGTCATCGAAACCGACCAAAGAAATATCTTCAGGAACACGTATCCCTTTGCGGTACAAACTGAGGCGTGCGCCGTAGGCACTTAAATCATTGGCGGCACAAACGGCGGTGAATTGTTGCTGTGTGTCGAATAAATGATTGATAGCACGCATACCGCTACTCTCATGGAAATCACCTTCGACTACGAGTTTGTCATCAAAGGGAATATCCGCTTCTTGTAGGGCGCGTTGATAGCCCGTTAAACGTTCGGCAGCATCGCAATTATTTGATGGTCCGGTAATGAAGGCGATACGACGATGACCTAATTCGATTAAATGGCGTACCGCCAGCCAAGAACCATATTCATTGTCTAGTTTAAATCCCAGCGCCTTATCGGTATGAATGTCGCGACCCGTGGAGACGATAGGGCGATGCTGGGAAAACTGCAATACCGATTCATCCGTGATGCGACCTGATAACAGAATAATGCCATCAACTTTTCTCGCTAATAATAAGCGTATTCTTTCTATCTCTTCCGCTGCATTCCAGTGGCCACTGACAATCACCGAGGCGTAGCCTGTGCCTTTTAAAGCATCGTCAACACCATGCAAAGTTTCATCGAAAAAGGGGCTGGAAATATCCTGCACCACAATCCCTATGGTCATGGATTTACCTTTTTTTAAACCTTGCGCCATTTGATTTGGTGCGAAGTTGGTCTTGGCAATGGCGTCCATGACAGCTTGACGTTTTTCGTCTGAGACTTTGGCCGTGCCATTCAAAATACGCGATACCGTGCTGGGGGAGACGCCTGCCGTGCGTGCGACTTCAATTAAGGTAGTGGGCGCATCATTATCGCCACTGGCGAGGGTGCTTGGGCTACCTAGCTTAGTGCTATTACTGTCTGGCTTATCGAGCGTGCTCATATCGTTCAAATGTGGGTTGGACGGACTGTCGTGATTCTCGCTCAAAGCTGCTTCCTTGTGGGGTTTTACTTGCTTTATTGATACTTGATGTAGCTAGATTTACATCATTTTGGTACTAAGCATACAAAAATGCACTCGGAACTCAATTGGCATCTATGTCAGATTCAAATGAAATCCTTTTCAAAGCGCTTTTTTTGAAGAATACCACAAAATTTTGGCAGCAATTATTGATGTGATGTTTTTTAAACATTTTCTTGGTAGTGTTTTGAGCTTAATTTCTGTTAAAAGTAGAATAATTTGTATAAAAATCACTTTAACTCCGCTTTTCTTTGAATCTGAGCCCAGCATTATCTCAATTCTAAATGTTTGAAAACGTTTTCTTATTCTGCTGTTCAGCATCAGCCTTACGACAGAAATGGTCGACTAATTGTCTATGATCGGGCAGATCTTTTAGTGCATGTTCCGCTACCAGTGCGATATTTTTAAACTCTTGTAGGGCAGTCGCCACCTGATCGGGGTGGATGAGGTTGGCGGGCAATTGGGTAGAAAACTCCATTCCATACAACACATATTGCCAGCTAGATGGCGGATACATTTCGAGATCAGTAATGAAATCAAGGCGGCTAGGAGGGCGGGAGCGCCACATGCGTAGTTTGTCTTGTAGCGATTCTGGTATGGAGTTATTGGCGGTATTTTCGATCCAGAACGCTGAGTCACGTCTTTGACTCAGGCAGTAGTGCATTTTGATGAAATCGACGATGCGCTCATAGCGCTCATTCATGTGGTGATTAAAGGTTTTCGCGATGGGTTCAAAATCACCGTTGTAGGGAAATAAAAAGCTGACTAGATAAGCGGCGGTTTCGATCAGACCTATGCCAGAAGATTCTAAGGGCTCTAAAAATCCACCGGAGAGACCGATGGCGACGCAATTTTTTATCCATTGAGTTGGACGATAACCAATTTGTAGTTTGAGCTGACGTGCTTGCAGGTGATCCATGCCAGCACCTACATACTGACGTAAGACCTGTTCCGCTTCCTCATCGCTGCTATGACGACTCGAATAAACATAGCCGATACCACGTCTTTCTTGTAATCCAATATCCCAAGTCCAACCCGCTTTATGCGCAGTGGAAATCGTATAGGACGGAATCGCTTGATCTGGTTTGGCATAGGGAATTTGTACTGCCAATGCCCGATCAACAAACAACACGTCGCTGACACTCTTGAATGTTGAACCTAAGGCTTCACCGATTAAGCGCGCACGAAAACCGGTGCAATCTATAAACAAATCGGCGTGTAATTCGCCGTATTCTTTAGTCTGTACGCTGGCGATTGTGCCAGTTTCGTCTAAGTGTACTGCGTCCACATTTCCGCGCAAATGTTGTACACCCAATTCGCGTGCGTGGTCGGCCAATAAGAGCGCGAAGCGACCCGCATCAAAATGATAGGCGTAATTCATAGGCCCCAGAAAGTCTTTATCGCTGCTGCGTTTCGGGCCACGACTCGCATCGGCAATCCGCTTTTGCATAGTGACCGCTTGGGCAAAAGCTGACTCTTTTCCGGCTAAGCCGTGCAACCAGTAGGGGAGTAATTCGGGTGTGTCGGACCGTTGACTAGGTTGACTAAATGGGTGGAAATAATGATCGGCGCCGAGGTGGGAATCCGCGCCAGCAGGGCGTACCCAGTCGCAAAAATGTATGCCTTGCTTAAAGGTGGCATGGCACTCGCGAATAAAACGCGCTTCGCTGATGCCTATCGCTGCCAATGTGCCGCGTATCGACGGAAAACTACCTTCGCCAACACCGATAATGCCGATTTCGGGCGATTCAATTAAGCGAATTTTTATACTATTGTTGTCATTTGTTGACAGTGTTTTTGCTAAAAAAGCGGCCGTCAACCAGCCTGCTGTGCCCCCACCTACGATCAGTATATTGCTGCATTTACGCATGAGAGATCTCCTAAATTATTTTTTATGAATTTCCATACCACTTGAAATTTCTGTTGACATCATTTTTAAGCCAAATGTATCATGAAAACGTTTTCACAGTAAATGAAATCGTTTTCACGACGAATTTAGTTGTTAAAACCCTGTAAACAAAATAATTTCCTAATGGAGACACAATGAAAACCACCGTATTAAAAACGAAGCAGCGGGCGATTACCCCCATACAGTTTGCCGTGCTCGTCTTAATGGCAGGTAGCACTGCCGCCCAAGCGCAAAATGCGGCTACCGCCGATACGCAAAAGCCTACTGCCGCTCAAGCAGCCGCAGCAGCAAATAATTCAGACAAAATTTTAGAAGTCTTGGTCACCGGTACCAAGCGCACGACTTCTTTGCAACGTACCCCTGTTGCGATTACCGCCTTAAGCGCGGCCTCCCTTGAAGATAACCATGTGCAGACTTTGCAAGACATCGTCAACTTGGTTCCCGGATTTTCCGCGACAGCGCAAGGTGATCATGGTGTGATGACCATGACTATGCGCGGCGTGGGTAATGACAGTGCAAAAACTGAATATGCCGATCCAGAGGTTGCCTCGTTTATTGATGGTATCTATTCACCGCGTCCGGAAGGCGCGACCGCTTTATTATTCGACCTAGAAGCGATTGAGGTATTACGTGGGCCTCAAGGCACATTGTGGGGACGCAATGCAACGGTCGGTGCCGTCAATATGCAAACAGCTAAACCTGTGATTGGCAAATCCTTCGGCACAGTAGAAGGCGGCGCAGGTAGTTACAATCGTTTGGGTATGCGCGGTGCGTTCAATGTACCTGTGAGCGATTCCATGGCTTTACGTTTTGCCTTCGTCAATGAGCAGCATGATGGCTATGTCGATTACCAAACTATGCCAAGCATTCCTTTGGCTAGCCAACGCGCTGCTTTTATCGCGGGTGGCGGTGCAGCTGCTGATTTTCAACCTATTAATACCAATCTGTTTTTGACAGGTGGTATGAAATACGGCGCGCAAAAACAAAGTGCTGTGCGCCTATCTATGTTGTGGAAGCCAACTAGCACCAGCAAATGGGATTTGTCATACGAAAAATTTGCAGATCGTGGTGCACCGAATATGAACTTGATGCAAACACCACGTGCTGGACAAAAAATGTGGTCAGCCTTGATTGATACAGCACCGAGCATTAAACGTGATTCTGATTCGCTGCGCAGTCGTTTCGAAACCGCATTAAGCGACGATGTGTCCTTGGCCTATATCGCTGGCTATGCAAAATTCAGCGGTTCACAAACTTTTGATGGTGATGCTGGTGTGGTTGTGCCAACTAGTTTTGCGACTGGCGGTAGTCATCGTGAACATAATACGAATTCATCTAATTATGTGAACTACAGTCACGAATTGGAAGTGCAATCGACTGGCAAGAAAGAAGTAGATTGGCTGCTCGGTTTGTACTATGCGGCAGAAACCAATGACATCCGTTTTGATTTACCTATCATGAACGGCACGCAACAAGGTACAGTGGGTTGGCAAGGTTCATTCATTCAGCCAAAAGAAACAGTCGCCTCTAAAGCGATTTTTGGTCAGGCAACATGGAATCTCTCTGATAGTCTGCATTTAACTGGTGGTGCTCGTTATACCAAAGATGATCGCGCTAATATTGGTGGTCGTGGCTACGGTTGGGCGAATTACCCAGCGACACCAGCAACGGTGGCACAGATTCCTGTGAATCAAAATGTTAATCCATGGGATCCCAATTCTGGTTTTGGTCCTCCAGGTTTGAATGATGGTGTATATTCAGGAAGTAAGTTGACGGGTCTTGCTCGTGTTAGCTATGACATGGACAAAAATAATATGTGGTACGCCAGCGTTTCTACCGGTTATAAATCCGGTGGTTTACAAGATGGTGGCCGCACTTATGCAGCAGAAACCCTGACCAACTATGAGTTCGGAACTAAACACACTTTGATGGATGGCGCTGTGAAGATCAGCAATGCGCTGTTCTATGAAAACTTCAAAGACTACCAATTCTCTGCACCTGTGACCAATCCTGATGGTAGCCGTACTTTGGCAACGACCAGTGCCGAAGGTGCCAAGATCACTGGTTTTGAAACTGAGATCGCTGCGAAGTTGACTAAGGATGACAAGATACAAGTGTCCTTAGCGTACACACCAAAAGCTAAATTGGGCAAGCTCTTGGCGGGTTCCAATGACTATGTGATCCCTACTTGTGTGGCCGATAAAACGGTATCAAATTGCGTCGATGTCACGGGTGTCACGATGGCGCATACACCTAAAATTCAAATGCAGATTCAATATCAGCACACGATACAGTTAGGTAACGCAACATTGACGCCACGCATCAGTGTGCATTACGAATCTGAAAGTAATCTGAGTGTCTTCTCTGATTATTTTGGTGCACCGGATAAACAAGGCGCGTACTCACGTACCGATCTTGGCCTGCGCTATGAAGGCGATAAATTCTATATGGATTTCTTCGTACGTAATGTGGGTAATGGCAACGTTAAAACCAGCGCACAGAATGGTAACACTGGCGGTATTTGGGTTGCTCAATATCTGCCACCACGTACCTTTGGTGTGAATGCAGGGTTTAATTTCTAAGCAGGTGATTGACACTACTTTTCGGTAGTTTTTATTTCAGCACTCTGCATCGTTCTTTTACTGGCGATGCAGGGTAGCTGGATAGGTCTTTATTTTTATTATCCGCGTCACTCGCCATACATCAATATTCGACAAGTGTGTTCCAGAATGCAAAATGATTCTGGAGGATAGCTTGCGAACTAATTATGAGCTGAATATGAGCTGAACATCAGCAATTTATTAGCTGAGTAGGTTTGATGGTGGTGTGGTGTACGCAAGTATTTGGAAGTTGACTATTATTATGACGCATGCACCACACTTTCCTGCCGACTTCGCCTGGGGCGTTGCCACTAGTGCCTTTCAAATCGAGGGCGCTGCTTACGAAGATGGTAAAGGCCCATCCATCTGGGATAAGTTTTGTGAAGACCCAACGAATATTAAAGATCAAAGTGATGGTCTGATTGCTTGCGACCACTATCATCGTTATCGTGAAGATGTGGAGATTATCGCCTCACTAGGCCTAGATACTTATCGCTTCTCAATGGCATGGGCGCGGGTACAACCCGAAGGAAAAGGCGCTTGGAATGAAGCAGGTTTCGCTTTTTATGAGCGCTTGCTCGACGCCTTAGACGAAAAGAAAATTGCAGCACATTTAACTCTCTATCATTGGGATTTGCCGCAGGCCTTGCAAGATGAAGGCGGTTGGCTTGCACGTAGCACAGCTTATTATTTTGCTGATTATGCGCGTGAAGTGGCACGTCGTTTTGGGCATAGAGTAGCCAGTATCGCAACCCATAATGAACCTTGGTGTACCGCCAATCTAGGCCATGGCAATGCGCAGTTTGCGCCAGGTGTGGCCGACGCTAAAAGTGCGATTCAAGTCTCACATCATTTATTGCTGTCGCATGGTTTGGCGATGACAGCCATGCGCGAGTTGAACGTCCCAGCACAGCTGGGTATCGTGTTAAATCAATGGACCGCCGACCCTGCGACCGACAGCCAAGCCGATCGTGATATGGCGGAATTGGAATATGCGTGCTCTGTGCAGTGGTTTATGGACCCGATTTTTAAAGGACATTATCCTGAACTGGCACTACGTGCACATGGAGATAAAGCGCCTATTATTTATCCGGGGGATATGCAGGTGATACAGCAAAAAATCGATTTTTTAGGTGTCAATTATTATTTCCGTGCGTTCTGCTCCGCGGAAAATCCACCGCGTTCAGCACCTGCTGTACACGGAGTGACCGATATGGGATGGGAAATCTACCCGCAAGGTTTAACCGAATTGCTATTGGCGCTGAAGGCGGAATATACATTACCTCCTATTTATATTACTGAAAACGGCATGGCAAGCGCGGATCAGTTAGAGCACGGAAAAATCGCTGATGAACAACGTATCGCTTACGTGCGTGATCACTTGTCTGCCTTGGCGGCCGCGATGGAGCAAGGGGTTGAAGTACGTGGCTACTTCTTATGGAGTTTGTTGGATAACTTCGAATGGAATTCTGGCTATTCAAAACGTTTTGGTATCGTGCACGTTGATTATGCAACGCAAAAACGAACATTGAAAGATAGCGCTCTATGGTATCGCGATTATTGTCAACAGCAGCGTGACGTCAAACAATTACGTGTCGCGAGGTAAATCATCATGCCTATGCACGATTATCTTGATGAGCCACGTTTGCTGGCAGATATCGGTGGCACTAATGCGCGCTTTGCATTGGAAATGCCTTCAGGTGAAATTAGTCATGTTCGAACCCTGGCCACGATAGATTTTCCGAGGTTTGAAGATGCTGCACTCAGCTATTTGACGCAGCTTACTTATTTGAATACTGATCCGAATTTAGATCCACAGTTAGGTCAACAATTAGGCCAAAAGTTAGACCAAAAAGCGCGACTAATTATCAAACATGCTGTCATCGCGATTGCGAATCCTGTCGGTCAGGATGCCATCAAGATGACGAATCATCACTGGGCATTTTCAGTCAATTCAGCGCGAGCTGAATTGGGCTTGCAAACCTTGTTGATGGTGAACGATTTTTCTGCCTTGGCAATGGCGGTGCCAAGTCTCGCGCCTCACGAATTGCAGCAAATTGGTGGCGGTTCGGCTAAGCCAGATGCGGTCATCGGCATATTGGGAGCAGGTACGGGTTTAGGGGTTGGGATGTTAGTGCCTGAGCTTGGTGGATGGCGTTCTTTGCAAAGTGAAGGTGGACATGTTGCTTTCGCACCTAGCGACGAACGAGAGATCACGGTTTTGCGTTATTGCTGGGAAAAATACGAACATGTATCGACTGAACGTTTGGCTTCTGGCCCGGGCATTGGTCTGATACATGCCGCTTTAGCCGCGGCTGCCGGACGGATTGTGGATCATACCTTGACGACTGAAATGATCGTTAGTCGCGCGCTCAATGGTGATGCAATTTGTCTAGAGACCGTAGAATGTTTTTGCGGTATGCTCGGTACTTTCGCGGCCAATTTGGCGGTGACTTTATTTACCCAAGGTGGGATTTATATTGGTGGTGGTGTGGTGCCGCGATTAGGTCATTTTTTTGCGCGTTCTTCATTTCGTAGTCGCTTCGAAAAGAAGGGACGTTTTTCAGATTTCACCGCACAAATTCCTACCTATGTCATTACCGCTCAACAGCCTGCATTTATTGGTGCAGCCGCTTTATTGAATCAGCATTTACAGAAAAATCAGCAAACGAGCTCGCAAATAAGTTCGCAGATTGCGCCAAAGAAAAATGAGACTTATGTAAAATTGCGTGGATTAAGTGTAGCGCCGAAGACTGTGCATTTGCACGGTGAGGCGAGCACAATAACGTCATCGCCTGTTTTTCGTAAATCTTAAAAACACACTACAAGAAGAGACACTTGTAGCCAACCACTCTTTGCCGGACGCTATCGGTGTTCAGGCTATACAAAAAGCACAAAAAGAAGAGGTCTATGATTATGCAAAACCAACTTAATACACGCTCTCCATTACTATGGGTGCCAACCGGTTATTTCACCATGGCGCTGGGCTTCATGATGCTGACTAATGTCAGTGCCATCATGTTCAAGAATCTGGGCATGGATAATGGAAGTGCGGCGCAGTATTCGAGCATGTTTATTTTGGCGTACACAATCAAACCTTTATTCGCGCCGTTTGTAGAAATGTATCGCACCAAAAAATTCTTTGTTTTGTGTGCACAAGTGTTAATTGGCTTGGGTTTTGCCGGTGTCGCTTTAGCCATGTCTTTGCCGAATTACATGGTAATCTTGATTCCTTTATTCTGGATTTTATCTTTTGTCGGTGCGACGCAAGATATCGCTTGTGATGGCGTGTATGTGACTTCGCTTGATCAGCGCAGTCAATCTTTATATTGTGGCGTACAAAGTCTGAGTTGGAATATCGGCCCCATCGTTGCGGCAGGCGGTTTGGTTTACCTCAGTGGACACTTACATACGGGTGTATTCCATCACAGTAGTGGCAGTTTTGGTGAAGAATGGATGGAATCTTGGCGCGTCATTTTCTTCTTGGTTGCAGGTTTGACTTTATTGATGGCGGTATGGCACGCGCGTGTAATGCCCGATGGCGAACGCGCCAGTAACACGCCGACCAGCGTTGCTGCGACGGGCAGAATTATTGCGGATTCTTTTGTGAGCTTTTTTGAAAAACGTGATGTCTGGCGCATGATTGCGTTTGCTTTCCTATTCCGCTTAAGCATAGGTTTTTTAGAAAAAATTGGGCCTTTCTTTATGGTCGATCCGGCCAGTAAAGGTGGTTTGGGTTTAAGCAATGAATTGCTGGGGATTATCTATGGCACCTATGGTTTGGCCGCGGTCTTGTTAGGTTCTTTGCTCGGTGGCTGGCTGGTGGCAAAACGTGGTTTGAAATCGACCTTGTTTTGGTTGTGCTGCGCGGTCAATATTCCGAATGTCACTTTTCTTCTGATGAGTATTTACTTGCCCGAAAATTTGTATTGGATAGGTGCGGGTGTAATCGTTGAGAAGTTCTTTTTTGGCTTTGGTTCGGTCGGCTTTATGATTTATTTGATGCAAGAACTCGCACCCGGAAAATATACGACGACGCATTATGCCTACGGCACTGGGCTTATGGGATTGTGCGGTTTAGTGACTGGCGTGGTAAGTGGACATTTACAACAGCAACTCGGCTACATTAGTTATTTTGTCTTGGTGATGGTCGCGACGATTCCTTCTTTCTTAGCCTGCTGGTTCGCACCATTTCATGTGTCGGATCGTGTAGCAGATCAAGATGAAAAAGCGCGTTTGGAGGCGGAGAAGAATTCAGATGGTAAGAATTTGGCGGTCGCGCATACAAATTAGATTTAGCTTTATTCATCTCGTAGGGCGGGTGCAACCCGTGCTGTTCAGACACTTGACGGACTGGCGGTGCGGGTTGCATCCAACCCTTGGCTAAAAGTCAGTGACGTAGCCGGTAAGGTGGGCTGGTTTCATTACCCATCTAGAAATAGCCAATTTATTTGTGAATAAGTCACTTATCTTCATCCCAATACTGACCAGTAAACGTTCACATCGTTCACAGGTCGGGAGTGGCCCGACAGCCAGTTACCTTTTTTGCTTCGCCAAAAAAGGTAATCCAAAAAAGGCGACCACGCTGCCACTGGCCTTCGGCTTCCCAATTGAGCAAGACAAAAAATGGGAAAGTGTCGAAACTCGCTACGCTCAAACACGACACTTTCTTTATCCATTTTCTGTCCCGCACAATTGGCAGTGTCAGAAGTGGGTGAAGGTCAAAAACAAAGTCGAAACCAGCGAATCCGAGAAGCCCGTAGAAAAATATGCGTTCGTCGAGACTGCATGTTTTGGTGTTGGTGTTGCTTTTGACTCTGTTTTTGACTTTGACTTACCCCCGTTTGAGACGATGTAATTTGTGCCTCACAGAAAATGGATAAGAAAGTGTTGCTGTTTGAGCCGAAGGCGAGTTTCAACACTTTCCCATTTTTTGTGATGCATAAATTATGCTGAAGCGTAGCGTAAGCACCCCAAAGGGGCGAGTCTACGGTCGTCTTTTTTGGATTACCTTTTTTGGCGAAGCAAAAAAGGTAATTGGCTGTCGGGCCACCCCCGACCTGTGAACGCCAAGGGAGTACAAAAATAAATTAGAAACAAAAAAACTCATTACCTTATTCGATAAAAATTCAGCACATGATATACGTGCTTTAAGGTGTGAGCGGCGGGTTACGCTAAAGCTAACCTATCCTACAATTTTCTTAGTCTGCCGCTTTGATCATGAATTTTGAAAAGTCAGCATAATTATTTTTATTACTTGCGGTAGTAGCTATGGCAGCAGGTGTAGTGCTAAATAGCCCAATTTTAGCGCCCACCCAACGCCCCTGCGCCGCCACGAAAGGCGCACCAATTGCGGTGAAATCTTTAGCACTTGGATCGGCATTTTCGCTGTAATAAAACTGTGCGATACCACCAGCTCGCATACTCAGTTTGAAGTGTAATTCTGAGCTGCTTATCGGTTTTTGTTCCAAAACTTTCTCCTGGCATTTACCAGCACCTGTGCAAGTCGTGTAACGTAATTCATAGTGGCTTTGATGTCGCTGTATCCCTAGCCACGCATAATTTAATCCATACAAGATTAAGCCCGCACGATCTCCGTCTGTATTCGTGTTTAAATTGATTTTGACGCTTACATCAAATTCTGGTGCGGGTATTTTTTGCAAAATGATCGCAGGATAATCAATTAGCGAATTGCTTTCTACCAGTGTCTGTGGATACAGTCTTAAATGATTTTTGTGTGCACTTAGTGAATACCATTCAGCTTTCCAGTTGGCATTCCATTGCCATTGCAAGCCAAGTTGTGGTTGTGAAAAATTATCAGACTCAGCCGGTGTCGCTTTGGATACTGCAGCAGCGAGCGCATTGCCGAGAGGTTTCCGCCATTCAGCAACGGGTTCACCTATGCCTGTCTTTGCATTCTTCACACCCATGACAGGCCAATCATTTTCCCAAGTCATTGGTTGCAAATGCACGATGCGCCCATATGCACGTTTATCTTGAAAATGGTAGAACCAATCGCTGCCATCTTGTGCTGTTACCCAGGCGCCTTGATGCGGTCCGTTGGTGCTGCTATTACCTTGCGCTAAAACGATTTTTTCTTCATACGGGCCTAGAATATTTTTAGCGCGAAACACAGTTTGCCAGCCATGCTCAACGCCGCCAGCAGGTGCAAACACATAATACCAGCCATTGTGTTTATAAAATTTAGGGCCTTCTAGCGTGGTATAGCCTGCTAATTGATTGCCATCAATGACGACGCCTTTGTCCTCTAAAATTTGACTAGCATCGCTGCTCATACTTTTGAGGCTCAATTGATTATTAAAGCCTGCACGACTTTTGGCCCAAGCGTGCAATAACCAAGCTTTACCATCATCATCCCATAAAGGCGTGGGATCAATCAGCCCCTTCCCTGCGATGAGCAAGTGCGGGGAGCTCCAAGGCCCAGCAAAATTCTTCGCCGTCATGACATAGATACCGACATCCGGATCGGGATAAAAAATCCAAAATTTCCCATCATGAAAACGCAAACTGGGCGCCCACACGCCTTTGCCATGTTGTGGGGTACTGAACATCTCTGCTGGTACTAAATTGGGGAGAGCATGACCGACCAGTGACCAGTGGATCATATCTGATGATTGTAATAAAGGTAGACCTGGGGCACTGTTGAAACTGGATGCGGTCATATAATACTGATCACCTACGCGGATGACATCAGGATCTGAATAGTCAGCATGAATGATGGGGTTGCGGTAGCGACCATTACCAAGGTCGGGTTCCCATACGGTTTTTTGCGTGTTGGATAGCGCAGGACTCACAGCTTGACCGTTAGTTTGTGCGGCGTCGCTCAATGCTGGTAATAGTAAAGAGAGGAACAGGCAGGGCAGTACTTTATCCATCATGATCATGGGATATCCTATTTTAAAAACTGGAATGAGTTAGCGCTCGTTAGTGCTTGCTAGTGTTCGGCGGGGCTTGTGAGTGCAGTTAGCACTTATAGACTAAGTCGCAAACGCAGTTTCAGCGAAACCCTGTACGCCCGGCCGAAGTAATACGGTCGCACCAGCCCAAACATCATCTTGAGACTGGCCTGCCGCGATGGATGCCACCATTAAAGTATCCATGTTGGCTCCACCGAAGCAACACATGGTAGGTTTCGCCATAGGCACAGCGATTTGGCGGTCTAGTTTGCCATCGGGTGTGAAGCGTAAAATTCGCCCAGCATCATTTCCGCAAATCCAATAGCAACCATCCACGTCAATTGCCGCACCGTCTGGTCTGCCATCATAGTTTTTCATATCGACCAATACGCGTTGATTGTGTGGCGTGCCACTATCGGTATCGTAGTCAAATGCCCATATTAGTTGGCTATTGGGATGGGAGTCGGACAAATACATAGTGCGGCCATCGGGCGACCATGCCAATCCATTTTGTACCAATAAATTCGAGACTACCGGTGCTGAAACTCCCTGTTCTGCAGAATAGCGATACAGATGTCCTGCGGCGCGCGGTTCGCTCATATCGATTAGCATAGTACCGCTCCAGAATCGCCCCTGACGATCGCAGCGACCATCATTAAAACGCATGCCCGGCTGTAATTCTGCAGGCGCGGCTAGATGCTGTGAGCTAAGCTTGCCTTCTTTTTCGAGCACAAGGGTAAATATCCCACTCTCCATGCCCGCAATAAATTCTAAGGGCTGCCCCGCGTTTGCCGTTGTACTTCGCGTAGGCGTCAGGCAGCCTATCATTTCCGCTGTTTGCCAGCTTTGTAGATGACTTCCAGTTGCGTCAGATGACCAAATCGTTCTACCGATAATATCAACCCAAAACCAAGCCTGATGACTATCCAGCCAAACCGGGCTCTCGCCAACACCACAACGGATAGTGTGAGATGAATTACCAACGCGTGTGATGTCGACGAGTTCTACGGTGTTTGACATGAATTTTCCGTGCTTGTGTGAGCTTAGTTAAACTTAGTTATACTTGGTTGGTAGATAACAAGGTCGTGAATCTACAAATCGTTAATGACTTTATATTTGGGAACCAGTGTTTTCATTGCGCTCCATGCTACTAAATAGGCGAGTGCGCAAATGGCGAACATAATAGTGTAGCCCGTTTGCAATTGACCTTGGCTACCGTAATAGTCAAATAACCAGCCGCCAAGCTTAGTGATTAAGACACCACCTAAACCACCTGCCATGCCGCCTATACCAACGACAGAAGCGACTGCCTTTTTCGGAAACATATCGGAGACTGTGGTGAAAATATTGGCTGACCATGCTTGATGTGCTGACGCACCGATACCAATCAAAATAACTGGGACCCAAAAACTCAGATAGCCTAGAGGTTGCGCTAACAATACCAGCAATGGCACAGTAGCAATCATCAACATGGCTTTCATACGACCATCATATGGAGCGTCACCACGATTGATAAAGTAAGTTGGTAACCAACCTCCACCAATACTACCAACCATGGTCATACTGTATAAAACCGCTAAAGGGAAAACGAAATCAGTTGTCTTCATGCCATATTGGGAAGCGAGATATTTCGGCAACCAAAACAAAAAGAACCACCAAACACCATCGGTCATAAATTTGCCAAAAGCGAAGGCCCAAGTTTGACGATAGGCGAGTAATTGAAACCATGAGAATTTTCGACCTTCATCATTTCCGCTATCAATCACGCCGTCACGTACTTGATCATGATTGATGTATGCAAGTTCCTCAGAGGACAAGCGTTTTTGTTGCTCAGGTTTGTCATAAAAAACCAACCAAGCACCCAGCCATAAAAAGCCGATAGCACCAATGATAATAAACGTTGCTTGCCAGCCCCAGGCGTCGGCAATCATAGGCACGGTGATGGGTGCCAATACCGCGCCGATATTAGCACCTGAATTAAAAATACCGGTGGCGAAGGAGCGTTCTTTTTTCGGAAAGTATTCTGCGGTCGCTTTGATTGCAGCAGGAAAATTACCTGCTTCGCCCAAAGCTAAAACTGCGCGAGAAATCATAAAGCCAGCGATAGAAATCGGCACTGCTGCCAATCCTAGTGTGGTAAATACGCTGTTAATGGCAGTACCAAATGCGATGGCAAACGCATGCATAATGGCACCGATAGACCAAATCGTAATCGCAAGTACAAACGCTTTTTTAGTACCTATTTTGTCGATAAAGCGACCTGCAAATAACATAGAGATCGCGTAGACGAATTGAAATGCGGCGGTGATATTAGCGTAATCGCTATTGGTCCAGCCGAATTCTTTACTTAAATCTGGCGCGAGCAAACTTAATACCTGTCTATCCAGATAATTAATGGTGGTAGCAAAAAATAGCAGGGCGCAAATGGTCCAGCGATATTTGCCTATACCCTGCGCGGTGGTTTGCTGTTGTGCGCTGTCTTTTTCTGCTAGTTTTGTGTCTGCGTTTGTTGATGATGACATTTTCTTGTCTCCGGTTTTATTTTTGTCTGCTTGCTCTTTGGGATGTTTTTCTCAAGACCAGTAAAAAATGGCGCTGATGGGGTGGTATCAGCGCCATTCTTTATTTAGGCAGGCAATTTCAATTCGCCATCGATAACGCGCGGGATACCGAGTGGATTACTGGTTTGCAGACTGATGGGTAACAGCTCAGCTGGCACCTCTTGATAGCAAACTGGACGCAAGAAACGATCAATAGCAGACGCGCCTACCGAGGTAGAACGACTATCTGAAGTGGATGGGAATGGGCCACCATGCACCATGGCATGTGCAACTTCCACACCGGTTGGGAAACCATTGAACAAAATACGGCCCGCTTTACGTTCCAAGATCGTCAATAATTTCCCTGCCGCGGCGTAGTCTGCAGCATTAGCATGTACCGTCGCCGTTAACTGACCTTCTAGATGTTCAGCGATCGCTAATACTTCAGCTTGATCGGCACACACGATGACCAGAGAAGACGGGCCAAATACTTCGTCGTGCAAAGCGGTGTTCGACAAAAATTGTTGCGCACTACATTGCACCAAATTAGCACGTGCTGCACATGCGCTACCTGTGCTTTCCTGACCTTGCGCTAAAGTTGTCACGCCATCGATCTCGTGCAAGCGGCTAACGCCACTGCTGTAGGCCTGATGGATACCTGGTGTCAGCATAGTTGCGGCAGGTTTGCCTTCAACTGCTGCTGATGCTGCTTGAATAAAACTCTGTAGAGTAGGACTATCAACTGCAATGACCATGCCAGGATTAGTACAGAATTGGCCTGCACCCAGCGTCAGTGAATCTACAAAAGCTTGAGCAATGCCCGCCGCTTTTTCTGCCAAAATACCTGGCAACAAAAACACAGGATTGATACTACTCATCTCTGCATAAACTGGGATAGGCTCAGGACGTTGTGCCGCGGTGCGAACCAGCGCCATGCCACCTTGACGAGAACCGGTAAAACCAACCGCTTTAATTGCAGGATGTGATACCAAGCTTTGGCCGATTTGGCGGCCATCACCGATCACCATTGAAAATACGCCTTCTGGCAAACCAGCGTCACGCACCGCTTTTTGGATCGCTGTAGCAACCAATTCTGAAGTACCAAGATGGGCGCTGTGTGCTTTGACGACAACAGGGCAACCAGCCGCTAAGGCAGACGCAGTATCACCACCCGCCACAGAAAACGCTAAAGGAAAATTACTTGCGCCAAAGACCGCGACGGGTCCCAAACCAATTTTACGTAAACGCAAATCAGGACGTGGTGGTGCGCGTTCTGGCAAAGCTGAGTCAAGAGTCGCAGACAAATAACGACCGTCGCGAACGACTTTTGCGAATAAGCGCAATTGATTCATGGTACGACCACGTTCACCTTCTAAGCGCGCTACTGGCAATCCCGTTTCTAAGGTTGCGCGGTCAATTAGGCTACTGCCCAATTCCAAAATATTGTCGGCAATTTTTTCTAAGAAGCTCGCACGTTGTTCTGGACTGGTTTCTCTGAAAGTGTCGAATGCGGCGTTGGCCAACTGACATGCACGTTCGACATCTGCATTAGTAGCGAGGCCAAAGGCGGGTTCGAATTCACTATTGGTGGCGGGATTAATCGCTTTGACCGAACCAGCACTACCAAAAACTGTTTGCTGACCGATGATCATGCTTCCTGTGATTTGCATTGATTACTCCTGATAAAACCTATGTGCTTGTTTAAAATGTGGCGAAAACGGGCGAGCCCGTTTTCTGTTTTTGTTACGACTTAGCTTGATGTAGGCGCTGAAAACTGTAAATCAGCTTCCAGCAACTACCAGCAATTAGGAAACTATTGCGCACCTTGTGCACGAATTAATTTCAACAGCATTTCATCTTCTTCTGCTGTCAGATCAGTCAATGGCGCACGTACTGGACCGCCGCTATGACCAACCAAACGCGCACCCGCTTTTACGATACTCACGGCATAGCCAGCTTTGCGGTTGCGAATTTCTAAGTAAGGTAAGAAGAATTCATCGATCAGACGATTAGTCGTTGCGAAATCATCCGCTGCTGTAGCGTGATAAAAATCCATCGCCAATTTTGGCACGAAATTAAAGACCGCAGAAGAATACACCGGTGTACCGATCGCTTTGTAAGCGCCCGCATAAACTTCTGCGGTTGGCAAACCACCGAGGTAGCTAAAACGATCACCCATACGGCGCCAGATAGATACCATCAATTCGATATCACCGATACCATCTTTAAAACCGATCAGATTTGGACAACGTGCTGCTAATTTTTCTAAAGAATCCGGTGTCAAACGGCAGTTAGCACGGTTGTATACCACCACGCCAATACTGACGGATTTGCAGACTTCGGCAACGTGTTCGATCAAACCGTCTTGGCTAGCTTCAGTTAAATAGTGCGGCAACAATAACAAACCCTGCGCACCCAAACGCTGCGCATCTTGAGCCAATGCAATCGCGGTACGAGTAGGTCCACCAACGCCTGCCAAAATAGGTACTTTGCCACGGCAAGTTTCGACCGCAGTGCGGATTACATCCGTGTATTCATTAGGTGTCAAAGAGAAAAATTCACCAGTACCACCCGCCGCAAACAAAGCGCTAGCACCATATGGAGCCAACCATTCCAAGCGTTCAGCATAAGTATCAGCACGGAAATCACCGTTTTCATCGAAGTCGGTGATAGGGAAGGATAAGAGTCCAGATGAGAGGATTTTTTTGAGGTCTTGCGGATGCATAGTGTCTCCAGTAGTAAAGGCAGGAAATTGGGTTGAGTTAGAAAAAATTATGTGATTACGTTTAAGTGATACGTCATCGTACAACTTAAAATTGGAATTTGCAAAGGGTTTTTGGTTTTTTATTGTTAGTGGGGCTTTTTTTGTATTTAATGAAATATTCTATTGGACGGGAATTTGCCAGCGGATGCTTTGTATGTGTGGCGTGATTGGCGTTACACCTTCCCCTTCAAGGGGAAATTGGTGGGGTTTCACAAAGCATGGTTCGCGCCACCAATTTCTAAGCCGCTTGCAAGCGGCGCGGTGGAAGGCTGGGATGGGGATGGGTTTTTTTTCGGGAATTGAGTGAATTTTTTTTGGTTGCTGATTGGTCTGTAGGTCGGTGGTAGACCAACAGCTAGTCACCTTTTTTGCTTCGCCAAAAAAGGTAATTGGCTGTCGGGCCACACCCGACCTGCAAACGATGAGAAAGGATGAAGGTAAATTTCACTTCAGCAGGCGGAGAAATGGAATTCGATAGTGTGAATCTAAGGCCGCTTCTTTTCTGAAAAAAAGGGAATTAGCTGTCGGGCCACAGCCGACCAAAAGACGATGAGAACGAATGATGTGTGACAAATATGCTGCCAGTGCAGAATCAGAATTTAATAAGGTGAAAGACACAAATCAACTCAAGCCCCACCCTCAATCACCTCCTGCGCCAACCGCAATCTCTCCCGACTATTACTCAAATGAGTACGCATAGCCGCCCGTGCAGCTTCTGAATCTTTACGCAAAATCGCATTAAAAATAGCTTCGTGCTCATGTTGTACTCGACCTAAATACGCACCCGGATCATCGTGATTGAGCTGCGCTGTATTCAAGCGCGCGCGCGGAATCAGTGTATGTCCTAGGTGTCCTAATAACTCCATAAAATATTGATTGCCAGTGGCTCGTGCGATTAATAAATGAAAACGAACATCGGCTTCCACTGAATGCGCGCCGGTTGCAACCGTGTCGCGCATTTGTTGCAATACTTCACGTAGCTCATCAACCTGGGATTCGGTTCTACGTGTTGCGGCGTGCCAAGCGGCTTCGGTTTCTAAGCTGATACGAACTTCCAAAACGTCCAATACATCTCTGACCGTGACGATAGAAGAATTTTGCAAACCTAGATGATGTGATGGCGCGAGTACAAAGGTCCCTATGCCATGACGGGTTTCAACCAATCCAGCAGCTTTTAATTGGGAAATCGCTTCGCGTACTACAGTCCGGCTGACGCTATACACTTGCATGATTTCAGATTCAGTCGGAAGCTTTTCGCCGACTTGTAAATCGTCACTTTTGATGCGCGCGGTCAGATGTTCAACTACAGCGCTGGCAAGATTGCGTGGCTTGCTGCGGATGGGAATAGGATTGATGTTTGAGGCATTCATAACGGTGTCGATTCTTTGTCGAAGGTGATCTAGTGGTCTACAGAGCGATCACGTGTAGTAGAGTTGTTTCTCGTATGATAACCGATAAGGCCTTACTATTGAAATGGGTTTGAATGTTAGGGAAAAAGAGAAAATTTAGATTAAAGAGTATTGGTTGTACGATGACTAATACTCCCTCTCCCGCGAGCGGGTTGGGGTGAGGGCGGCTGACAAGCGAGAAGCATGTTTGTGTTACGTATTCCAAAATCGGATTTAACATTGAAATTGGATTTCGCAAACTTGAATCACCCTCATCCCAGCCTTACCCCGCTTGCGGGAGAATGAGTTTTGTTAACCGAACCCGAATTTGTGTAGATACCTATGCCTTGAAGAGGCGGGAATCTACGGAGGAGAGGGGCGTGATCATTACCCCGCCACATCATTCCTCAACAAGCCCTGCAAACGCGCAACCCCAACCGGCTCTTGCTCTTGCAAAGCGATCACCGCCCAACGCTTGGCATGTTGTTCGGCGACTGTTTGAATTTGCGCTAATTCATTCTGCGCACGTTCTTGCAATAAAGCAGACGTCGGATGCGCTAGTGCCAAGCTATTGTTAATGACCCAAGCCCATGGTTCTATGCCTGCGCGTCGCAAATCTTTTTGTAGACCAGCCGCCTCCAATACCGGCGTGGTTTCTGCCAGTGTCACGATGATCACTTTAGTTTGCTGTGGATCTTGTAGCTGCATCATTGGCGTATTGAAGCGCACGCCTGTGCTTTCCATTTGTCGCGCAATTTCGCGATGATAGGCACCCGTTGCGTCAAGTAGGAGCAGGGTATGTCCAGTCGGCGCGGTATCCATCACGACGAATTTTTTACCTGCTTCACGGATCACGCGCGAGAACGCTTGGAACACGGCGATCTCTTCGGTACAAGGCGAGCGTAAATCTTCTTCCAGCAAAGCGCGCCCAGCCTCATCTAAATGTTTGCCTTTACTCGCCATCACTTGCGCACGATATGCCTCTGTTGCTGCATGTGGATCGATGCGACTGACGCTCATGTTTTCAACCTCACCACCTAGCGCTGCTAACACGTGGGCGGCGGGGTCCGAGGTGGTTAAATGCACTGCATGACCGCGCCGCGCTAATTCGACTGCGAGTGCCGCCGCCACCGTGGTTTTGCCAACGCCACCTTTGCCCATGGTCATAATTAAACCATGCCCATCTGCCGCTAAATCATCAATCAGGCTCGACAAATCTGGGCAGGCTGGTGCTTCCGTAATCGACTTGGAAGACGACACCGCAGGCGATGGATTGAGCAAGGCACGCAAGGCCGACAAACCAACTAAATTAAAACCAAGCAAAGGAAGTTGATCACACGGTGCCTCTTTTAACACAGCAGGCATGGCATTCAAACTGATTTGCTCGCGTTGCGCAATCGCGGCAGCTAATTTGTCATGTACCGCTTCGGCTTCAGGCATCACACCGTTGATGACTAAGTATTGCCGTTGGAAGCCAATCGCAGCCAGCTCTTCATGAGTTCGGGCGGCTTCGCGCAAGGCAGCTGTTTGCGCACGAGCGACCAAGACCATGCGCGTACGTTGCGGATCAGCCAAGGCTTCCACCGCAGCATGATATTGCTCGCGTTGTTTTTCTAAACCAGCCAAGGGACCTAAGCACGACGCATCGCCTTTGCCTTCTTCTAAAAAGTCAGACCACGCACCGGGCAATTGCAACATGCGTATGGTATGACCTGTCGGTGCGGTATCAAAAATGATGTGATCAAATTGGCTGATCACAGCTTGATTAGTCAGTAAGCCAGTGAATTCATCAAACGCAGCGATCTCGGTAGTGCAGGCGCCGGATAATTGTTCTTCTATGCTATTGACTACCGCATCGGGCAATACACCACGTACCGGACCGACGATTTTATCGCGATAGATTTGCGCTGCCGCTTGCGGATCAATTTCTAAAGCGGATAAGTTCGCCACCGCACTCACGGCGGTAATGTGATTACCTATCGTGATACCGAATACTTGTCCGACATTCGATGCAGGATCGGTACTAACTAATAGCACTCGTTTACCAAGATCAGCAAAATGCATCGCTGTCGCGCAAGCCAGCGATGTTTTACCAACGCCACCTTTGCCTGTGAAAAATAAAAACTTAGGAGTCTGTTCAAGAAATTTCACGAGCTTATCCAATCATCATAAAGCGAATTGATACAGCGAATTGATAAAGCGAAAATAGCAGCTAGCAAATTGGTCTTTAGCAAGTCTGACCTTCGCCGCAACAGGGCTTAGAACTCGCGTTGCCAGCAGCAACAGGCAGAATACTTAAGCCCAACCATCGCGCCAATTCTGCGCGACGCGGATAGCGATTGGTCAACGCGATCTCGCCATCAAGCAAAATCAAGGGCAAGCCTTCTTGACCTGAGCGCTCTAAAAAACTTTTAACTACCGTATTTTCAACAAATGCCATTGGCTGTTGTGCCAAATTAAATCGCTCTATCTGTGCGCCTTGTTTTTTCGCCCAATCCACATCGGCAGCAAAACTGACAAGTTGTTGATCTGCATCGACACCACAAACGCCGGTGTTACAACACATAGCGGGATCAAATATTTGTAGGGTTTTCATATGTTATTTCTAGTATCGATGATGAGGTGTGACTATCAACTACATTACAGCACTTATTGCACGCAACGCATTGCGCTGGCGTATACTTGTTCGCTTTTACTCACTTAAGCCATGAGATTAGCGATCTTATCCATCTCTACTTTTAAAGCCACTTTATCGTTTTGCAAGCTTGCAAGTGGTAAGGCAAAAAACGCTTCAATACGCGCTCGCAAAATACGATAGGCTTGCATAAAGCTAGCGTCAATTTCTTCATCGGTGCCTGTGGCGTGTGCCGGATCTTCGACGCCCCAGTGGGTGCGTAATACAGGACCTAAGTAGGCAGGGCAAGTTTCGCCCGCCGCGCTCGCACAAACCGTAATCACGATATCGGGCGTCGCTGGCAAGTTATCCCAGGATTTACTGAAATAACCATCGGTCGCGATGCCTTCGCGCGCCAATAAAGCGAGTGAACGTGGATGCACTTGGCCAGTTGGCTTGCTACCTGCACTCATTGCGCGCCAACCAGCAGGTGCTAGGTGATTAAAAGTCGCCTCGCCCAAAATAGAGCGGCAAGAATTACCTGTACAAAGAAATAAGACGTTCATGATGAGCTGACCTCAGCTGATGCAGATGGGGAAGATGATGGATATAACCAGTTAAACAGCACAGTCGCAGATGCCGCGCCTAACAACTGCATCACAATAAAACCGGGCACATCGTTAGGACGTATTCCGGCAAAGGTATCGCTCATTGCCCGCGCCAAACTCACAGCGGGATTCGCAAATGAGGTTGAAGAAGTGAACCAATACGCTGCCGTGATATACGCCGCCACCGCAAATGGCGTGGTTGCTGGACGTGTGCGTGAGGTGCTGATGATGACGCCAATCAAACCAAAGGTCGCAATGAATTCACTCCACCATTGTGAGACGCCAGTACGCGCATGCGTCGATGCGAAAAATAGCGGCAAATCAAACATGCCATGTGCGGCGGCGACGCCTGCAAAAGCGCCAACAATTTGCGCGATGATGTAAGGAAGAACGAAATGTGCAGAAAGATTTTTTTGCCACGCTTCAGACAGCGTCACCACAGGATTAAAATGTGCTCCCGATAAATTGCCAAACATCAAAATCAAGGCAATCAAACCTGCGCCAGTGGCGAGTGCATTGGCGAGCAAAGCGATGGCAGCATTACCAGCAGAAAGCGTCTGCGCCATGATGCCAGAGCCAACGACGACAGCGAGTAAAAAGGCAGTGCCAAGGAACTCGGCAACGATGCGTTTCAGTAAAATGTTTTTTGAAGACATAAAAGCGTGGTCAAAGAAGTATTGAAGAAATATCGAACAAGTTTCAAAGAAAAAAATAGTAAAAAACGAGGAAAAGAATTAAGCCTTCACCACAGACTTCGAGACCGATTTGGGTACTGATTTTTTCGTCGCTGATCTTGGTGCGACGCTTGGTCCACATGGGTTACCGCCGCAACAGCTCTCAGTTAAAAATCCTATCAAATCGTTCATTGCAGAAAAATTCGCTGAGTAAATAATGAATCGCCCATCCTGCCGTGCCACGATCAAATCGGCATGTGATAGCTCTTTCAAATGAAACGACAACGACGACGAAGGAACTTCGAGTTCTTCCGCGATTTTGCTCGCTGCTAGGCCTTCTGGGCCGACAGCAACCAGTAAGCGAAAGATCGCGAGACGGGATTCTTGTGCTAGTGCGGCTAGTGCGGTGATGGCAGTTGTGGTTTTCATGAATTGTAATTTCTAATCGTTGAGTCATTTCCATAATTCTATATTTATGGAAATATAGAAGCAAGTGACGTATTTGCGATTCAAATGATCTTTCATATTGCGAATTTTGTGACGAACTCTGTCCTTTTTAGGGATGGGGAAGGGACGCATAAGATTTAAGCTTGTTCATGCTTTGTGTGACATTAGAGCAAGGCGACTTTCTTTGACCAGAATGGATTCAACTTGCGTTAGATTTAATTTTCTATGCACCGATAGCGAAAAAGGGCAAATCGCACATTTATCTGCTCTTCATTAAACATCACCGCCAACTGTCATTGGATTTTAATGCTATCTGGAATGCCGCGCGTTAGCGCGTTGATCACGGAAGTAGGGCGTCAATATCCGCAGACATATTGCGTCATCCGACGTCATCTCGAAAAACGGCGGAGAAATTAATTCGTAATCAAAATTTTTTTGATGAGTGTCAGTTAGCCGTGATTACGCGCTAACCGGCGCAATACGCCTACGGCTATTGACGTCCTACGAAAAATTGCCTTACCGATTTACGAGTAATTGTGTTTTTCCGAGGTGGGATGTGATGCAAAATCAGCTTGCATTGGAATAATATGCGAATTATTTTGCGGATGCGTAGGGTGGGCACGGTCTCATCGTGCCCACGCGTTACGGTTCAGAATGGCATAGCGTATGAAGCTCATCGAATGGTTTTGGTCGATTCGCGTGGGCACAAAGAGCGTGCCCACCCTTGTATCTTAACAGTTCATCCAATCCGTTAGAATTGAATGATTACGATGCAATTATTTGCAGCGTAAAAGTTATTTGGAATTGCTATGGGACGACGAGCCCACCCTTGGGTTTC